>JAGORG010000006.1 GCA_018062965.1 Minisyncoccota bacterium | reverse complement strand
AAAGAGTCGCGTTACTACCTGAGCTGAAAAGAGTGATATAACTGCACCTAAGAAAAACGTGAAGGCAAACCCTTTCACGACAGAGGTTCCGAACCAGAAAAGAATTACCGATACGATAATAGCTGCAATATGTGAATCGCGAATTGATGTCCACGCTCGTGCAAACCCTGTTTCCATAGCATCTCGCAAACCTTTCCCACGAGCGAGTTCTTCTTTCATTCTTTCAAATGTAAGAACGTTCGCATCCACTGCAAGACCAAGCGAGATAATAAGACCTGCAATACCCGCGGATGTGAGCGTAACTGGGATTAGTTTAAAGAGTGTGAGCATAATCACCACATATGAAACAAGTGCAAGTGATGCCATAACTCCTGGAAGTCTGTACCAGAGAATCATGAAAAGGGCGATGAGTCCGAAACCTGCGACTGCCGCTTTAGCTCCTGCTCCAACAGCCTTTTCACCGAGTGATGGCTCAACAATTGTCTTCCCGACAAGAGTAATTGGCACTGGAAGAGCCCCTGAATTAAGTCGCCCCACCAAAATACGCGCTTCCTCAATAGTAAAGTCTCCTGAAATAACTGCCTTCCCAGCTGTGATTTCTTCGTTAACAGTTGGAGACGAGATTGGCACACCATCTAAGAATATCGCAACTTGCTTGCCAATATTTTCTTTAGTAATGGTAGCAAAAAGCTGAGCGCCTACCTCATCAAAGGTAAGCTCTACCATTGGTCGATTAGTAGTTGGGTCAAACACAAGAGCTGCCCTCTTTAGATAGCTGCCTGAAAGTTCTGTTCTTTCGAAATTATTGACAAGATCCAAGAGAGTTGAAGAAGCGGTAAGTTCTTTGGCGTCAGGTTTACTGGTTCTAAATTCAAGCACCGGAGTTTCGCCGATCAGCTTGGCAGCCTCATCAACGTTAGCAACGCCAGGAAGCTCAACAACCAATCTCCACTCCTGCTGAAGGCGGCTAAACTGAGTAGTTACTGTTGGTTCACGAACTCCAAAAAGGTTCACTCGCCGCTCAACAACATCTCTAAGAGCTTCTACGCTCTCGTTAACGTTTACTTCTTTTGGAAGTGAGCTAGTCTCAATTGTATACGTTAAAGCTGCTCCTCCCGCCAAATCAAGCCCTAAAACAAAGTCTTTTTTGAACTCTCCATTAAATAGAGTGTCCCCTTTCCAAAGCCATCCGCCAATAAGTAGAACCACAACAATCATCCAAAACGCTTTAATCTTTGCTTTCATAATGGAGCTATTCTACCACAGATAATAAGCTGTACAATAAAACCTACCTTACACTCAATTAACCCCAATAAAGAAAAGCCCCCCTGTTTTTCAACAGAGGGGACTCTTTTGTTTGGCGGTGAAGCCATTGGACTGCTTGCCTATTTCTGGGTGCAGATGAACTTGGTGCCGTTTGCGGTCACACCAGTAGCCGTGGCACCTTCCTTGGTGACACGGTAGCTACCACCGGAGCTGTACGGAGACAGGTGCACCGAAGCCCAGTCGCCGCCACCGTAGGTAGCCGAAATCAGGTTCGGGGCTTCGCAGGTCCATTTCTTCGGAGCGGGAGCGGAGGTTGCCGTGCTGGCCGTTGCGGCGGGCTCTGCGGGCTGTGCGATGGCGCAGCCGCAGAGTGCCATGATGAGGGCGGCAACAGGCATGGAAACAAAGGATTTTTTCATGATTTCTCCAGTCAGGTTTATAAACAGAACGTCTTCCTTAAGTGCAATCCATACTGCTACTTTCGGTGAATTTATTGTATCACAATAAAAAAATAAGTCAATACCCTATTATGGGAAGGGGTGTGGGCAGAAATTATCTTTTGCTTCATCAGTCAACCCCATGTTCCTAGTAAATTCTTTAAGACGTGAGTGTTCTAAATTTATATACCTTTCTCGCAAGTAAAACGGGTAAAGAGCACTGCAGGTAACCTTCACGACAAAATAACCCAATTTTTTAAGTAATTTATTTTTTATACGATAAAAATAAACATTGTAATCTTTGTTACTTTTTAGTCTTTTTCTAAATATATTTTTTAAATAGTTCATTTTTTGAGGAAGTGTGTCTAGCCTAGGAAGGTTGCTCGTTAAATTTTCTATACTGGTGGTACCCCGATTTGATACAAAAAAACTAATTTTACTAAAATTTTCTTTATTTAAATAAATTAGCAACCTTACATTTTTATCAATATAATCTTTATTGGCTGAAGGATCAGCAGTATTAATTAACAAAGAACTTTCTTTGTTGTGAGTAAACGCAGCGACACTCAGAGACTCTGAAAGAGCAGATAAGAATATATCTTCAAAATTAAAGCCAGAGCAAGCACCAACCCCAAAATATGTATTACCAACCTCATGAGAGTACAGGACGCAGGCAATTGAGGGGATGGCTAGATCTGACGTTATATCCAAAATAATTAAATTTAATTTATAGTGACTTAAGTAACTTTTAATCTCTTTTAATCTTTGATTTGATTCAAATACAGGATCTTTAAGTGAAATTTGTTTAGGGGCAATACTATTTAACCAATAAACCATAAATGAGTCTCTCTCCACTAATTCTAACCAGGCATTTAATATGGCGTTTTTTAAAAAAAAGTGCCCAGCATAGCCGTTAGTTGTTTTTTGGTGCCCCCTTACTGAATTTGGGCTTTTGATTCCATAGTATAATTCTTCTTTGTTAGAGAATTTAAATTTGAGCCCAAGTAAACTCCACGAGAACACTTTGCTTTGGCTTAACGTTTGGTCAAGTGGAAGCTTCGCGGAAAATCTTTCCAAGAACTCCCCCAGCCCTTTCATTTTATAATTATCATTTTTTATAATGTTTATCTTTACTGAACTTGAGTAAACATTTATTGAGTCTGCAGAAATTCCAAATTTAACAATCCCAAAAAAAGAATTCTTTTCTTCACCCGCAAAGATTTTAATGTGATATAAATCATACATTAAAGCACTTAGCTTACTATCTTTAAAGATGCTTTTGTTATTATAATTATTAAAAAGAAAATTAATTATTTTTTTAATTGCCATGTAATATCGAAGGCGGAAACTATAATTCCATCATTTTATAAAGTTCGCAGGCGTGAGTCGGTACATATAAAACCCTTTTACCGTTTTCTCTTTCGATTTGAATTTTGTTAACTAGGCGCTCTCCGAATTGGGTACGGCTATATAATTTACCTGTGTATATATCCAGCTCGTACAAAACACCATCGTTACTCCCCAAGTAAACACTTCCTTCATAAGCTGTTGGACTTGATAATATTCTTCCATTAGTCTCGTACGTCCATTCAACTGCTTTATTAAGTATATTAAAACAATAAATTTTCTTATCCAAAGAGCCTGCTATCAGGAAATTATTATCATACACTAAAGGCGTAGAGTAAAATCCAGCTTCAGCTGAAAACTTATGATAAAGAACCCCGGACTCAGAGTACAGAAGGTAAACATACCCATCCATGGACGCAACAATGGTTAAATCTTTAGTAAAAGATACCCCATATTTTATTTCGCCTTCTGTTTTGAATTCCCACACAATATGCCCGTTCTTTGCATTAAAAGAATAGACATACCCGTTATTGCTCCCGCATATCACTAAATTATTTTTTGTGTTATAACCTGGACTAGCGTGAACAAACTCTGATATAGAATAATTTTTCCATAATTCTTTCCCTGTATTAATATCTATAGCAACTAAACCTCCTTGTTTTTTAAATAAACCAAACTCTAGCCCGACGTACACAATTCCTTGTGTGTAATTTATACAAGGAGATGACCCAATCCAATCTGCATCCATAAACACCCAAATGGTTTTACCTGTAAAACGATTAATACAGTACAAATTACCATCGTACGCCCCAAATATTATCTTGTCATCATAAATTTCAGGAGATGAAAAAATACGTTTACCTCGAGAGCCAAAAAAGATTTTACGAGACCAAACAACACCTCCATCTACAGACTTAACACAAAAGAACATTCCGTCATCGGCAGCGTAGTAAAGTAAGTCTTTTTTTAAAAGTGGTGCTGATTTTGGCAAGACCAGGTACAAATTTGGTTTTTCTGTTAATTTTAACTTATATACTTGCGCATATCTTCTTAGTAAGACCGCAGGAGTAATGGGGGTTATATTTTTTACTGGCAAAACCCTCTCAAAACTGTTCAAATCAAAGATTGAATAGATTTTTATGCCCCTACTAAGCAATCCTTCATACTCCTTTATATCTCTATACCTTAAACAAACAAAAATTGCAGATACTTTATGTCCATAATTCTCTAAAATTTTTACTTGACGCTCCATCGTGTCACCTTTATTAAGAATGTCATCCACCAAGATTATGGGCACGTCGGACAGAAGCTCTCCTTCGACAAGATTTGCAAGATCATTTTTTTTTCTAGACTTTCGTATATAAAAACTTCTCAAGCTAATATTTTGAGAAGTGTTTAATGCTATAGCCGTAACCAAAGGTATAGCCCCAGCCTCCATCCCCCCAATTTGCACATTCTCAAGCTCTGGGAATACCCCCCAGAAAACCTTAGAAAATTCATCTAAAAATATTTTTGAAAGGGACTGATTTTTAAAATTAAAAATCCACCTTATTTTTTTATCTGAAGAGTTAAGCGACACCTTTTGTATAAGGTCCTCATTATATACATGGTCTCTTATGAGATTAAATAAAATATCAGACATACTAAAAAATCAATCTCATTTTAAAACGTAAGCTACTTAGCAATACGATTAAGATAGTCAGCCAGCTTACTATTCTTTTCACCAATCTTACTCACGCTCATTCGCGTATAATCCCAAGCATCTTCAGAAGTTTTACCTAAGCAGTAAGACAGAGCCATATTAGATTCATTAGAACCCCTCTCGCTATATATCGGAGATAACAACTCATCTATTTTGTTACTATCTCGCTGGTTTCGATTGTAAAGTGAAGTCGCATAATTAACCCTTGTCCACTTCTCAAAAACTGAACCGAGGCCAGGATCTTGGTTGGGATTTATTGCTAACAGAGCTGTATCATAATTTGAATTTATTAAATTATTTAGTGTTGTGCTCCCAGCAGAAAAAGCTCTATTTGCCACATCAAAGGCTAATGCGTTACTGGCCAAGAAGAATGTTTGAGTGGTTGCTTTGGAGGTTGTTATGTCTTCTAATGTTCCAGAAATAGAAATATTTAACTCTAAGATGTCTACTAATTTTTGTCTTTCTTCTTCTGATAATGTTCCTCCGTAATTTAATAGATACTGTGAAATTTGTATCTGCTGTCGTGAAACAATAGCTTTATCTGTTGGCAAAAATCTTTTTGCGTCTGTTAAAAGGTCAAGTATGATTGCTTGGTTTGCTTGTTGGTTTGTATAATTCTTAGTTAGATATTCATTATATTTAACCTTATATTTTTCCGGGACATTATTCTTTAAGAGATCTGGGTCGAAGCAAGCACCTTGGTATGCCCCAATTAAATTGGCGACCGCTGCGCCAAACAATCTTTTGTTTGTGCTACTTAACTCCACATCTACACTATCAATTACATTTTTATAGACTTGGAAAGCTTCATCTTGAAGTAATTTTCTTTTTGGTGAAGACCAGTCGGGTTCTGTGGTAATTTTTCGGGATACATATAAAAGATTTAAAACTTGCCGATCGTACTCATTCAAGTTTTCATCTTTTGTAATCTTATCTAATTTTTCAACCAACTCTATCGAGGCTTCTGTGCCAGAGCTATTGCCAACCTCGGAAAAAACACCCCAAATTAAATTTGAATAATAAGAGGAAAACCCTCTTTCAATCGCAGAATTTTTAAAATAAGTTTTTATAACAAAAACCACCGTGAAAAGCATCAGGAAAAAAATTAGAGAAAGATAAAGTTTTTTCATTGAATTATAATTTATATTCCGCCATCATCTCCACAACCATCAGCTGGTGGTTCTGGAACATCTGGATGCTCTGCATACACAAAATCAATTACATCACCGTCTGAAATAGGGAGCTCTTTAAAATCAGCAAATTTAGATACGAGAATAGTTAAAAAAATTCCCAATACTACCAATGGTCCTTTTTTAAATTTCTTTAAATTTATATTCATAAAATCATTATACCTCGAAATACCATTTGAGCAATTTAGCTTTCAAGAATAAAGTGAATAACTGAATTTGTCCCTGTATTGAAGATAAGGGACTACTGAGTGAGTTATACTACTCTAAAGTGAAAAAAGAGAACCCTATACTATTTGCTTCTAAATTAAAAACTTTTTTTAATTTAGAAGCAAAGCCCACCCTAATCCAAAATTCATACCTAGAAAATAAATTTGCACCTATATTTGCATACTGGGCTTTTTTTATATGTTTAATCTCTTTTAACAGCTACGCAGGTGAAGGTCTGCTAAGCAAAATTTCTTCTTTACCTTGTTTCCCTCATTTTCAAAGCTGTAAAACTTTTTTTAATATTACACCCTTACCTTATAGCTATAAAGAGTCTTTGTTATTTACTATCATTTTTAGCCTAATAACCATGGGGGTTATTTTTCTTTACAAAAAAAAGTACTACTACGCCCATATAATTTTATGGATTTTATTTACTGTAAAAATCTTAATCTGTTTACTAAACTACGGATTAGGCAACTATGACTACTACGACTTAGTCTTAATCTTAATCTTTTTAATATACCCCTCCCGAAGAGAGTTGATTAAAGTAACTTTTGTTATCCTTTATTTTCTTGCTTCCACTATTAAAATACATGAAGGCTGGATTGCTGGCACCTATTTTTCATCGCTATATTACGGACTCCCTCTTATCCCGTTCATCTTAATTCCCGCGGCAACAAATATTGTCATCCTAATGCAAATGTTGGGGGGTTGGTTTTTATTAAGCAAGAACTCAAAAATATCTACTTTGGCAATCTATTTTTTCATATTTTTTCATATTTATTCTGCAATATTAGTTGGTTTTCGTTACCCGTTCACTTCATTATTTTCACTATTGATAATATTTGGAGTAGGTATCGACAAGGAAAAAAATATTATTTCATCTTTAAAAAAAGAGCGCAGCTACAGCTTTTTTTTAATAATTATAATTCTATTTATATTACAGTTTGTGGCAATAAAAATACCTGGTGATCAAAAAATAACACTAGAGGGAAATAACTACGGTTTATTTATGTTTGAAGCAAATCACCAATGTATTAGCACTGTTACTTTCAACAAAATTATCCACACACGCTTTAGCTATGATGCCCGAAATAGATGTGACCCTTACGTATACTTAAAAATGTACCAGAAGCAGTTTTGTTTAAAGGGTGATGAAAAATACGCCTGGGAGTTTGAACATTCAATAAATGGTAACAGTTTTCAAAAAATCATTGACGAGCCCGATTTATGTAAACTTGTATACAAACCTTTTGTTCATAATTCCTGGATAAAACTGGAAAGTGAAGCAACTGCCACAGGACTACCTTATAAAAATATATACCTTGCTTCTGATGGTGTTGACAGCTCTTATACTAGAGCTGGACAATACCTCTACCCCTCTTCTCTTTCAACAAGTCAACCCATCGAAACAAGTTGGCTTCAGAAAAACATAATTCGTCACATAACTATTTTTTATATCTTATACTGGATTTTATGGATATCCACAATACTACGTGTACTTAAATTATTCGTTAGTAAATAATTATGTCAATGACACACTTAAAAATGTTTTTTGTTTCAACTTCATTTGTTTCTTTTATTATATTTTATTCTTTCTTAAATCTTTTAACTGGTAACTTATTTTTTGGTAAAATTCCTTATCTTTACAATCTAAACCTAGCAAATTTTTTCTTTATACAAGCTTCATATCCTCCGACTGGTAAGGCTTTGAAGTTTGCGCACTACCAGCTTGGGAGAACATATTTTATCAAAGGTCAACTTCAGGGGGCCATAGAAGAAATAAATAAAGAGGTGGCCCTCTACCCTGAAAATATAAGGGCCCAGTACATGCTTGGACTTACTTACGGGTATATGAACAAAGAAGAAAAAGCCATAGAAGCATTCGCTAAATTCATCGAATGGAAACCAGAAAGCTGGGCGGCAAGGAACGATAAAGCGTGGCTTGAGTTTAGAATAGGAGATATAGATGCAGCACTAGAGACAATAACCCCTGTCACTCACCTAACCGATAATGCTTGGGTACAAAACACCTATGGTGTAATGCTTATGAATAAGAAAAAGTACAAGGAAGCAAAGGTAGCATTTGATTACGCAAAAGTAGCCGCCGATAAACTAACAGAAAAAGAGTGGGGTAAGGTGTACCCTGGGAATGATCCGAGGGTGTATGGGCAAGGGTTGAGGGCGGCAAAGAAATCTATCGAGAGTAATCTTAGGCTAGTTGAAGAAAAAATGGCTAACTAAAGTGTGCACAAGGTAACCATCTTAGTTTTACGCATGATACACTGCTTAAATAATGGTAGGTAGATACATCTATGAAACATATTCATACAAAAATAAAACATCTTCTTGGTAAAAAAAAGTTTTTTAGACCAAGTACAATAACCTTTTCCACTGCACTACTCTTGTTAATTGGAATCTTCTTAATAACAAGAGGTGCCACTCCTTACACTTCTGAACTTTCAATTGCTGAACATTCTGTATTGGGCAAAAAGGCTGGTTCAGTGGTGCCTGCATCTGGAGAAAGCATCCCAGCAGTTGAAACATACGAGACGTATGAGGAATACAATACATATAACACCTATAATACGTACAATACATATAACACCTATAATACGTACAATACATATAACACCTATAATACGTACGAAGCATATAATACGTACAATACATATAACACATATAACTCATATGAGTCATACGAAACCTACGACCCGACTCCATATGTTGGAAGCGCAGTTCTTCAAGGTTCAAATGTAAACGATGTAACTGTGACCATCACATGTACAAACTCTACTAACTATCAGGTACGCAGAAGTAACAACACTATCGTGTATTCTGGCACATATTCTGGCTCCCCTGTTACAACAGGAGGTTTAGGCGGTGAAGATGTGTACACTGTGTACTGTCGTTACAACTCAACAAATAGCAGTCCAGCAAGCCTTGTAGTGGATAGTGACATATTCGCAACCCAACTTGGAACGCTCACCGCAAGTCCGCGGTCTATTAAACGCGGAGGGTCTACTGCTCTTACGTGGGATTTAGAAGTTGCAACAAGCACCTGCAGACTACGTGCTATAGCCCTCTACCCTGCTTTGTGTGACGTAACTACATGTAAAGCGCCGCGTGACGCAGCTGTAGCAACACTAAACAACACACTTACAAATGGATCCACTGATGTGAATGACCCTTACTGGCTACGCAATGGTACAACTCGTACAATGATAGCTGCACTCACACAGTCTGCGTATAGTACAACGCACGCAAAAGGAAAGAAAACAGTCCCTGTTGAGTACTCTACGACCTTTAATCTTCGCTGCGGGAACCTTTCACAATCTCAACAAGTAAATGTACTCGTGACTGACGAATTAGAGCAGTAGCAGCAACCGCAGAATATGAAACAAACTATACGGAGCGCGATTGCAAAGCTAAAGCTAGTTGTACAAAAAAAGAACCTCTCTTCGAAGAAAGCAAAGATTATATACACAGTTCTTTTTGTGTTCTTTAGTGTTAGCGTAGCGCTCTATGTAGGTACGAACTTTACTAAAATTATTTATAAAAATGACAAAGTTAGCATAACAAAAACAAAAGCTGCAGAATTAGCAACTTCAATCAAAGAAGAGTGTTCCACTCCAGACGGTAACAAGAAGCAAGACTGCTATAAATTTGAACTGAGAAAAGCAGTAAGGATGTACGGCCTCGCAAATGGTGAAGCTATTCTTTTAGCGCTACAAGATACAGACGACTTTGCAAAAAGCTGCCACGTGATTGCACACAACATGGCAAGTGAAGCATACAGAAGAAACCCTGGTGACTTCTACAAGTTGATTGAGTCAGTCAACGTAAATGCTTGCGGGAGTGGTTTTTTGCATGGTGTGCTAGAAGCTTATGCAACAGCTAACCCAGAGATACCAATTGACGGCGATTTTACGAACAAAATTTGCGGTCAAGGGAACAATGAGTACAGAAAAAGAACATGTGTTCACTTTGTTGGACACGTTTTTTTGATAAATACATTTGGTAATCTAGAAGAAGCTCTTCTGTTGTGTAAAGACCTACGCCAGGAGTGGCATTTTAATTGTTACGATGGTATTTTTATGGAAGATCACCAAAAACTAATCCTTGCAGAACATGGAATGTTCCCCCTCCCGAAGCTCGACAAAGACTACTTTAATAAAATTGAAGGGTTTTGTTTAAAAACGGAAGGTGTTATGGCAAAAGCATGCTGGACAGAGATGGCAGAAATGTACGCACATGCGTATGGATACGTACCTGATATTATTTTTAAGAACTGTTCAAAAGCACAGACAAGTGAGTTTGATAGAGACTGTTATTCAAAGGGTGTTATAGCGATGGCTGTATATCCAGGCTTTGACACACCCTCAAAACTAACCTCATTGTGTGCCTATTACCTACAAGATATGAAGCTGTACGATTCATGTACTCAGGTTCTTATTTCTTCTCTCATTTATAACTCTCCAAAGTTTACACCTCGAGGTGTTACCTTATGTTCGAGCGTTCCTTCAAGTTACGCAAATACATGCTTTAACCTGGTTAACGACCGACTACGCGCAGTGGTTACTAATAAAAAAGACAGAGCACAGTACTGCAGCTACTTGCCAGAAGTTTTTAGAGGGGTTTGTTTGCAATAAACTTGTAAGCAATCATTTTGACCCTGCTTCATGTTTAGCTGTTGTTACGTCTTAACCTTTATACCATGAAGACTACCTTAAAAAATCTTTCAAAAAAACAAAGGCTTTTTTTGTTAGTGGGTACAACATTTACTTCGGTCATATTAATTAGTTTTGGTTTGTTATTACAATTAAACATTTTAAATCCTACTAATAAAATTAACTTACAGGATACTCAGCTAGTAAAAGCTGCGGAAGAAATTATATTTTTATGTAAGCAAGTAGAGGTAACTAAAAAAGAAGAATGTTACAGGGATGAATTCATGGCGAGTACCAAGAAGTATGGAATGGTAACCGCTTCTGCTATTCTTGCAAAAACCCAAGAAAAAGAACCATCTTTAATTAGCTGTCATCGTATTGGACATTACATAGGGAGGGCAAGTTATGAAAGAAGTTCAAAAGACTTTTGGAAGGTGCTCAACACAATAAATACAAACCTTTGTTCAATGGGCATGCTTCATGGTTTCCTAGAAGCTTATATAACTGACCACCCTGAAACAGAAATGGACAAAAACTTTATTGAATATATCTGTAAAGAAACTCAATCAAATATGACATGCCCTTACTTGCACCTCTTAGGTCATATGATTCTCGTATTTAACTACGGCGACTTTTCTACATCAATGTCAATATGTTCAGAATTACAAGAAACATGGCTTTATAACTGTTACGATGGTGTTTTTATGGAAGATTTCCATAAAACAACTCTGTCTGAACATGGACTAGTATCTAGTCTAAATATTAACAACGAATACGCACTCAAACTTGAAAAGACATGTCTATCTTACACAGGGACAGCAGAGAAAGCTTGCTGGAGAAATATGGCTTCTATTTACTATACGGTACATGGTTATAATCCAGATATGATTTTGCAGAAATGTAGTCAATCAAAAAACCAAGAAGCAAACACAATGTGTTACCAGAGTGCTGCGGCGATCCTTAGTCTTGCGTTAGACACAAATAACAACCTGTATGCGCCAGAAAAAATACTTAGCCTCTGCACAATATATACACACAACGACCCTCGACATAAAGCGTGTATTGGAGACATACTCTCTTTACATATATACAACTCCCGAAACTCACTACCAAGAATGAGATCTATATGTGAGCTAGAGCCCCCAAAGGTGCGTGAGTGGTGTTTTAATAGTATTGAGAACTATCTTCAAAAGATTTAGCTTGGTTGGGTAGTTTGTTGTCGTGACATGTATCCTGATATACTACATACATGATGTTTAACATTTGGCCTTACCTTCTTCGCTTAGCTGTAGCGTTTTATTTTATCTACCCTCATGCAAGTAGCTTGCTAGAAGGTGCACAGAAAACAAAGATGGCTATGTTTGCATGTATCAACGAATACATTCCACAAACGGTTGCTTTTACACTCTGGCACGCATTCTTTGTTATCTTGGGTATACTCATCCTCATTTGGCCTCGACCAATATTACCCCTCATTGTAGCTTTGGTTATCATCTCAAGTGAGCTCTACATCAACTTCTCACTTCACAGTTACACAGCATCTAACATGCTTCTCTTTGTTCTTCTTCTTGTTACGCTTGCGCTCATCATTTATCATTCTCGACCACAGTTTAGATAAAAAGCTGGCCGCCTACGGCGGCCAGCTTTTTGTTATACTCTACTTACATGAAGACGTCTTTAGATTCCCCTATTTCTTCGATTAACAAACTTTCAGAAGTTCACGCGGAAGGACTACATCGACTTGGAATAAAAAGTATCCGAGACTTGCTCTATCACTTTCCAACTCGATACGCAGACTCTCGAGAAGAGTCAAGTGTTTCAACACTTGTAAAAGGAGCACCTGTAACCATATATGGCGTTATGGAAAAAGTCACTGTGCGCAGAAGTTTCAAAGGACATATTCCTATGACAGAAGCGCGTGTTGCGGACGATACAGGCACAGTACGTTGTATATGGTTTAACCAAGCGTATATCGGAAAGATGTATCCAAACGGTACAAAAGTAAAAATAGCAGGCACTGTACAAGAAGATAGTAAGGGCACGTTTCTTTCTAATCCAAGCATTGAACGTTTGGAAACACTTCCTGAGCGTGCAGACTCGCTTTTTGCAACAGCTGTACCGCCAGAATTTTTAATACCAGTCTACAGAGAGACAAAAGGTGTCTCTTCAAACTATCTCTATATACTCATCAAAAAAGCAATTTCAGGTGGCATATTAGACGAGATACATGACCCTATTCCTCCACATATTCTCAAGAAGCTAAGCCTACCCGAACTTAAAGATGCTTTTTTGTACATACATTTCCCAAAGAACGAACCCTACACCGTTGCTGCGCGAAAACGTTTTGCTTTTCAAGAAATATTTTTTATGCAGCTTAAGCAGTACAGAGAAAAAGTTGATGCAAAGCACTCTCTTGCTTATTCAGTTAAACGCACCCAACAAGTAGATGATTTTATTTCATCATTTCCTTTTACTCCAACACAGGCGCAAGTCGATGCAATAGACACACTACTAGATGATATGAATCGTAGTGACCCAATGGGACGACTTCTTGAAGGAGATGTGGGTAGTGGTAAAACATTTGTCGCAGCAGTAGCAGCGTATGCGACATTACAAAACAGAGTAGGTAAAACAGGTCCCCCTCTTCAAGTTGCATATATGGCGCCAACCGAAATTCTCGCAAAGCAACATTTTGAAAGCTTTATACAATTCTTTGAAGGCACAGGTATAGAGATTGGACTACTCACTGGATCTGGTTGTAAAAAGTTTCCAAGCAAGTCATACGGAGAAACCTATACAGACATATCACGAACACAACTCTTGAAATGGTTATCCGAAGGGCGGGTATCTATCGTTATAGGGACGCACGCGCTTATCCAAAAAACAGTAACCTTTGCAAATCTTGCTTTAGTCATTATTGACGAGCAGCATCGCTTTGGTGTGCGCCAGCGAAAAATGTTAGCACATAAACAAGGAGACACGCGGAAAGAACTTCCTCACCTTCTTTCAATGACCGCAACCCCTATCCCACGAACGCTTGCCCTTACTATGTTTGGAGACCTAGACCTCACAGTGATCGACCAAATGCCAAGTAACCGTAAACGTATCATCACTGAAATTGTGCCAACATCTAAACGTGAAGTAACGTATGAACATATTAGATCTGAACTAAAGCAAGGTAGACAGGTATATGTTATTTGTCCGCGCATTGACGAACAAGACGAAGAAGAACGACAAAAAAGAATGTTGAAAAGTGTTAAAGAAGAGGCACGTCGTTTGGCTGATGTTATATTTCCTGAATTTATAGTGGATATCCTTCACAGCAAAATGAAAAAAGAAGAGAAGGAAGAAGTGATGGAGGATTTTCTTGCAAAAAAGTCTGATATCTTGGTTGCAACATCTGTTGTTGAGGTTGGGGTGAATGTTCCAAATGCAACATGTATCGTCATTGAGCATGCTGACCGTTTTGGACTTGCTCAGCTTCACCAGTTACGTGGACGAGTGGGACGAGCGGAACATCAGTCATACTGCTATCTCTTTACAGAAAGCACGGGAGAAATGACACAGAAGCGACTAGAGGCACTCGTAACAGCAAAGAATGGATTTGAACTTGCAGAGCAAGACATGCTTACACGTGGCGTTGGAACACTCATGGATGGTAAACAATGGGGAATGAGTGACCTTGCGATGGAGGCTATCAAGAACCCAAAGCTTGTAGAGATAGCGCGCCAAGAAGCCAGAAACCTTATCGACAATGAACCGGATTTACAAAGTTATCCGGATCTTGCACAACTCATCAAAGACAGAGATACAGTGCATATGGAATAAAGCCTCAAATTTTGATATAGTTTACCCACAATATCGCATCCATAGCTCAGTTGGTAGAGCCGTCGTCTTATACACGACTGGTCCCTGGTTCGAGTCCAGGTGGATGCACAAACGTTTATAAGATATCTTTACAAGATTTTATTTGAGGCGTAGGATTAGTAGTGGACCCGCCAATGGTGACGGATCTAGAACAATGAAGGAGCAACAGTTTATGTGCAACTTACTACCGGGCGGACTTGAATGCTCCGCCGCACTAGAGCAAGGAACTTGCCCGTCTCTACAAAAAAAATGCGACTGCGCAGGCAATGAGAAAAAGCCAGACGCCGACAAAAAAAGAGCTCAGGCACTGCTCCACCTCGCAATAGATGCCGGTGAGGACGGGCACGGACATCTCAGTGACGGAAAAGTCTTTCGCAGATCACCTGTCCCTCTGCAGTTACTGGTTGGTTAAAACCTCCACCATCAAAAACGACCCCATCTGGGGCCGTTCTTTTTATTTATACTGTTTCCTCTTTTTTCTTTGGAGTGATTCCGTGAACGATGAGTAACTTTTCAAATTCTTCACGTTCGATATTTTCAACACGAATCAACTCTTCAGCAATAGCGGTGAGTGTATCACGTTTGTCTAAGATGATTTTTCGAGCGCGAGCCCATGCGTCATCCATGATACGTTTTACTTCATCATCTATTTTCGTACCCATAGCTTCACTGTACTCTTTTCCGTACAACCCTCCCCCAAATAGTGCGCGACCATTTCCCTCGAGAGCTATTGGACCTAGTGTACTCATACCGTACTTAGTAACCATGTCGCGAGCCATAGCAGTTGCAACTTGTAGATCATTTGATGGGCCAGTAGTTATGTCTCCAAAGATTTCTTTTTCAGCAACATACCCGCCAAGTGACATTGCGATGTCATCCAAAAATGACGCTCGACTCATGAGGCGTCTATCATCTAGCGGAAGCTTGAGCGTATATCCGCCCGCAGAACCACGAGCAATGATAGAAATCTTGTGCACTGGATCTGCGTCAGGAAGACACGACGCAACAAGTGCATGCCCTGCTTCGTGATACGCAGTTATTTTCTTTTCATGAGGTGAGAGCACATGACTCTTTCGCTCTGGACCAAGCATCACCTTTTCTATAGAACGAATGAGATCAAACTGTGCAACTTTCTTTCGTCCTTCACGAGCAGCGAGGATAGCCGCTTCGTTCATGAGCGAGTTAAGGTCAGCACCTGAAAACCCAGGAGTGCGTTCAGCAATAATCGAAAGATTGATGTCTTCTGCGAGTGGCTTTTCTTTGATGTGGACATTTAATATCGCTTCACGGTCGCTACGATCAGGAAGATCTAACGTCACACGACGATCAAATCGTCCAGGACGAAGGAGTGCCTGGTCTAGCACATCAGGTCTGTTTGTTGCTGCCATGACAATCACGTTTTCTGTTTGTTCAAAACCATCCATCTCTACAAGTATTTGGTTAAGTGTTTGTTCACGTGCCTCCCCTTGTCCACCCATAGACGGAGAACGAGCTCGTCCAACCGCATCGATTTCATCAATAAAGATAATTGCTGGAGCAGACTTTTTTGCCATATCAAAGAGATCTCGCACACGAGATGCCCCGACTCCAACAAACATTTCTTCAAACTCAGAACCTGAAAGATGGAAGAACGGTACCCCCGCCTCTCCCGCAACAGCACGAGCGAGCATAGTCTTTCCTGTTCCTGGCGCACCCATCAAGAGTACCCCTTTTGGAATAACTGCACCGATGTCAGTAAATTTCTTTGGGCTTCTCAAAAAATCAACAATTTCAGAAAGTTCTTCTTTTGCTTCTTTTGCACCAGCAACATCTTTAAATGTTACTTTTTGTTTTCCATCATCTGGGTGAATAATCTTTGCGCGAGATTGTCCAAATGATAACGCCTGCATGTTTGCACCCTTGATACCACGAGCAAGATACCAGATCATGAGAATCAAAAATAAAATTGGCAACAAGATAGGAAGTATAGAGAACCAAAACGATGCTCCAGTGTCTGAGCCGATAGTAATCGTCGTTGTAGCTATTGCTTCCGGTGTCACGCCATAGTCTTTGAGTGTTTCAACGGCTGATGATGCAGACTCTTTTTTGCTTTCAACTTTAGAATCATCTTTTTTAAGAGCGATGAGTGTATCTCCGCGTACTTCAATACTCTTGATTTGATAATCATTTACGAGTACCGCCATTTCAGAAAGCGAAACTTTTTGTGTAGCTGTTGTATCCGTAAGAAGTGAATACCCCCAGGTAAGTGCAAGAAAAATCATCACCGTGATGACAAACTGCTGAGAAAATCCACCAATCTTGTTTAGCTTAGTTGGCGTCGTTTCTTTTTTATCCTTAGATTTTGTTTCTGCTCTGAAGAGCTTTGGTAGTTTTTGTGCCATATAGTGATTCTACCATATGCTAGAATAGCCGTATGAAACTGGTTGAAAACAAAAAACTCCGCCTGGTATATGAAGTCATGGACACATACACCGCTGGTATTGAACTAGTCGGACATGAAGTAAAAGCATTGCGACAAAAACTTGGCTCTCTTGAAGGCAGTAAAGTGATTATTCGTGGCGGAGAAGCGTTTTTGGTTGGTTCATACATACCACCATACCAAGCCGCAAATACTCCAGCATCGTATGATGAACACCGAACTCGCAGATTACTTCTGAACAAAAAAGAAATTGCTGAATTACTTCATCAAGAGGAGGTTCGAGGGTTGACAGTACACCCTATTTCATTGTATATTAAAAACAACCTTGTTAAGTGCGACATTGCGCTTTGTAAAAAACTACAGAAGCATGACAAACGAGAAAAGGTTAAACAAGAAATCTCTCGACGTGAAATGCGTCTTCGAGAATAATGGGGATGATCTTTGGCTTTGATATATCGACAATGATTGTATGTGCTGTGTCGAGACCGGCAGAATTGCTCGTAACCATTCTGCCACCCATGTTGCAAACAAATCTGCAACGGCGATCCGTTCACCATATATGGCAAACGGACTCGTTCCTGCGTTCGCGTAATAACGCCGACCAGGTGTCCTTCTCTTGCGCATCTCCGGAAAGAGCTAGGGCATAATAACAGGAGATGTAGGTGAAAAGCTTGCATGAACTTTTCACCGAAACAATTCATGCACATCATCTATCGTTTTCGTTTGCTTTCTATGCTAGATGATTACAACGAAGCACACTAAACACTGTAGATTCATACATCGTTCTGGTATACACGGCGGTTCAATTCCGCCCATCTCCACACAAGAAAACAAAGCAGCGCCTACGGCGCTGCTTTGTTTTTGATATACTTAACCCATGCTTTACGTATACCTTTTTTCATGTGCGGTGCTCTTTATTTATGCAACAACAATGTTTGCGCTTGCGTGTATCAAAAAAGATAACAGCATCATGGATATCGCGTATGGTCCGGCATTTCTTGTGGCGAGCTATGTAACTGCCTTTATAGCACTCACCCTGTTCCCACTTGCCCCACACTCTGTTTTAATCCTGCTTTTCATTACCGTATGGGCACTACGATTGGCGACACGTATTTATCGCAAAAACAAAGGCAAGCCAGAAGACTTTAGATATAAAGCTTGGCGCGACGCGTGGATGCTTAAAGGAAAAGCGTATTTTTATACTCGTTCATATCTCCAAATATTTCTTCTTCAAGCCCTCGTTGTAAGTATCGTACTGCTACCATTTACGCTTACGGTACAAAACATAGGACAGTTTATGATACTGTCATACCTTGGTATCGCTTTGTGGTGCATAGGATTTCTTTTTGAATCAATAGCAGATGCACAGCTTGACCGCTTCATCAAAGATCCAAACCCTCTCAAGGGGCTCATCATGCACTCGGGATTGTGGAAGTACTCACGTCACCCAAACTACTTTGGCGAATCTCTCATGTGGTGGGGTCTTGCGTTCTTGGGATTCTCTATTTCAGGAAATCCGTTTGTATTTTTGTCGCCGATTCTTATCACCTACCTTCTCTTGTATGTATCTGGAATCCCAATGCTTGAGAAGCGATTTACTGGCAACCCTGAATGGGAAACTTACAAAGCACGAACGAGTGCATTTGTTCCAATGCCACCAAAACAAGACGCGTGATTGTTATGTAGGCCTTAATTTGCTAGTATAGAGGGTAATACTCACATAATTTCTAAACAACTTGGCAGACAAAGTAAGCATCAACAATAATATTCGTTCACCAAAACTCCGCGTTATCGGAGCGCACGGTGAAAACCTGGGAGTTCTCACAAAAGAAGACGCCCTTGCTCAAGCAAAGGCTGCTGGGTTTGACTTGATAGAAGTCTCCCCTAATGCTGACCCTCCTGTTGCTCGTATTGCGGACTACGGAAAGTACACCTACGAGATGTCTAAAAAACTCAAGGAGGTTAAAGCAAAGGCTCACATAACAGAAACAAAAAATATCCAGATCAGTGTAACCATCTCTGAACACGATATTATGATCAAAGCAAAGCAAGCTGCGCTTTGGATAAAAGAAGGGCACCGTGTCAAAATTGAGCTCCAACTAAAAGGCCGCATGAAATACATGGAAGATTCGTTCTTGCGAGACCGTATGGATAGAATCCTGGCAGTTATCCCAGCAGAATACAAAATTGCTGAACCTTTGAAAAAGGTGCCAAAAGCCTACATGATAGTCATAGAAAAGGCGAAATAACCAGAAAAAGACTTGATATTATCAAAAAAGCGTGCTAGAATACCCAAACTATTGTTATAGATAGGCATATCACACATTTCCTGTATGAAGACAAACAAATCGCTTCTCAAGCGACTCAAAATCACAAAAAATGGAAAGATTATTGGCCGCAAGCCAGGTCTTAACCACTTCAACGCAAAAGCTCGCCGTCACAAGCAGCTTTCTGCTAAGCGTGGGCAGGAATTTGTTATGACAGGAAAGGAGAAGTCTCGCTTCCTCCCTGGCCTTCTATAATCGTTATTACTTTTTAATTACACAACCATGTCTCGAGTCAAACGCAGCAAGATTGCAATGAAGCATCGCCGAAATGTCCTTAAGATGGCAAAAGGTTTTCGTTTTGGACGAAGCAAGAAGGAAATTGAAGCAAAGGTAGCGCTTCGAAAAGCAGGAGCGTATGCATTTGCTCACCGAAAGGATAAGAAGACTGACATGCGTCGCCTCTTTACTGTTCGTCTTAATGCTGCACTTCGCGCAGAAGGATCTACATACAGTACATTCATCGACAAAATGACAAAGAAGGGAATGGTTATCAACCGCAAGATGCTTGCTGAAATGGCATCAGAAAACCCTGAATCATTCAAGCGAATCGTTTCTACGGTAAACGCATAATAATAAAACCGGGCATCTGCCCGGTTTTATTATTATCTTAAAGTCTCACCTCAACCTCACCTGACTCTTCTTTCTTTCGTACCATGTCTACCAACCTCTGTATCATGACTTTTGGGTCTTTTTCAAATATAACGTTGTCATTTTTACGGTCACTGTTTTGCATGATGTTTTGTATCACCTCATCCGTTGGCCATTCACCGACCAAAATCCCCATAGGCATATTTGCCTCCCAAGCAACCGTAAACTCGTGAATTGTCCCTATACGGCCACATCCAATCACAATAGCGTCCGATGACCGTACAAGCATCAAATCCCTGCCTGAAAAGCCAAATCCGGTGTATACGACGGCGTCCAGCGCCTTAAGCGGCAATCTATAGACTTCTACGTGCTCTTTCTTACTTGCTGCAGGAGAAAGCCCAAAAGAAACCCCTCCGGCCTCTTTGGCACCTTCTGCTGCATACATCGGAAAACCAGAAGTTGCACCCGTAACAATCTGACACCCTTGTCGAGCGATTTCTCTTCCTATTTCTTTTGCGAGTGGGATAACAGATGGTCCGCAGTGTGCAATTTCAGCTGCCCCGGAAACACTTATCGTAATGCGGTCTGCTTTCATAAAGAATAGTATATAGGCAATGTCAGCTATCTAATAGTGAATAAGCACATTAGTCCAATTCCATGACATCACCCTTTTCTGGAATAACCACAGGCACTTGATATGTTTCGTGAATACGCTGTCCAAGATGATATGCACTTTTAGGTTCACCTAAAACAACGATAACCTTCTTGAGTGTTTGTGCGGTAGATCCGACAAATGATACAAGATTATCAGAGTCCTTATGAGCAGAAAAGCCGTGAATATTAACAACACGTGCGCGTATTTCGATAGGATTTCCGTGAATAATAATTTCTTTGACGCCATCAACAATACGACGACCGAGTGTGTTTACTGCCTGATACCCAACAATAATGATTGTTGAGTTAGGGTCTGGAAGATAACGTGCTTCGTGATGAACAATACGACCTCCGTTACTCATACCGCTTCCTGCGATAATGATCTTTGGACGACTATCTGCGTTTATTTTTTTACTCTCTTCAGGAGATGGTGTTTGAATCAACCCCTTGAATGCAAAAATATCATCCCCACTTGCTATGATGTTACCAATGTCATGGTTAAACCATGCCTCATATTTTTTGTAGACTTTTGTAATATTAATACCCAGCGGGGAATCTAAATATACCGGTGTTTCTGGTATCTGCTTACTTTCTACAAGCTCATTAAAAGCAAGTAAAATCTCTTGGGTACGTTCAATAGAAAACGCAGGAATAATAACTGTCCCCTTTTTTGCAATCGTTGAAGTAATAGCTTCTTTGAACATCTCGATACGCTTATCTTTGTCTTCGTGATTTCTATCTCCGTAAACACTTTCAGTGACTAGGTAGTCTATGTCGTGGAGCAATGTTGTGTCTCGCATAAGTGGTGACGGCGTGTTTCCGAGATCTCCGGTGAAGGCTAGTTTTTTACCTTTATACTCTATCTCCCATATACAACTTCCCAAAATATGCCCAGCATCATGTGCGGTAATAGTTGCATCACCATCATGAGTTGCAAATATGTACGGCTTTTCATATTCAACAGTAGTATCCCAAAGACGTACAGCATCGTAGACATCTTTTTCTTCATAGAGAAGGGGCTGATTGTTAAATTTAGACTCCTTTGCAAGAACCCCCATGGAGTCAAGCATGATAAGCTCGGCCATTTCTCGTGTTGGTTCTGTGCTTAGTATCTTTCCCTTAAAACCATCATGAACAAGTCGTGGGATACGCCCAACATGATCCAGGTGAGCATGTGTCACAAAGAGCGTGTCTATTGAGCTTGGGTCATATGCAAACGGCTCACTGTTGATTGGGATAGAGTACTTTTCCCCTTGCACGAGCCCACAGTCGATGAGTATTTTTTTACCACCAAACTCCACGAGAAAGTTAGACCCTGTCGGCATCTGTGCGCCACCTGCAAACGTAACTTTAAATGTACTCATAGCTACTTGCGAACAATACCGTACGCGATAAGCGCACCAATAAGCCCATTAATAATATCTGAGATTGTGTCTGTCCACCCTATCCAAGGACGAAATGCTTGCACATCAAGTGAGTATTCGTAGAGCTCCCACGCAATTGCAATAATAAAAAATGACACGAGCACCGGTAGCACGGTAATACGTTTTTTTCTAAGAAGAAGGAGTGCTATTGCAAGTGACGCAACTCCAAAACCACCCAAAACATGCATCGGTATATCTAACCATGGCAACTCATAATACAGATACATAGGCTCAAATAAGTATCTAGAGATAGCAAAAAGGGCTACCAGATATAGTGAGGAGAAGGCGACATATTTCATACCAAAAAGTATACCACGTAAAAAAGCGTACGTGCGTACGCTTTTTTACGTGGGTACTTAGGACATCTTCCTGATGTTTTAAGTCAGGTGGGTAGGAAAAGGATGAGACCACGGTCAACATCACAATCTTCCATGACCCGAAGATGTGGTATCCAGAAAAATACCTAAGCACCCTATTTTTTATTATAATCAATTCCTTTAAAAAGGCAACTTACTTGGAAAGTATATAAGGTATTTTTCCTGTAATGTACATATTTGTTTTCACCATAAGACTGCTATTATCTTTGCTTTTATAGGAACCGTCATATGATAAAAGAAGTTGTTCATCGAGAACAGCGCTTTCACCTACCGCAAGAGGAGACGCTAGTGCGCAATTCCTTTTAAGTCCGCCTTGGTCCAGCATAGGAACAATTTCACCAGTCCTCTTGTAAAGATCAACCAGAAGTTCTGATTTTAGATTTAAATTCACCGGACAACTAAACTCAACATCTCTGGCGGAGCCACTATATAAAATAATAATCTCAGAACCACCAACGTACTCAAATGGGTGATTTTTAATATCAATACAACCATACCCCAAGCACGGTGCTTCAATCTTGTTACCTGCTGCAAATATATCTTCGGGTAACATAAATCTATCTTTTTCCTTAAACCCATCAGGTGACATGGTGAAGAACATAATTTGTGATGAAGTTGCTGTGTGAACAGTTTCATATAAAACTGGCGTACCATCCTTAAGAAAATCTACAGACTTTCGTTCTTGCGCTTGCGGGTTTCGGGAAGTCTTAAAGGTTAGTAAGTCCATATCGTACGTATCAAATAAGAACGGTCCATCTCGAAGATACATGTAATCAGACCCAAAGCTATAAATTGATATAAGCTTAACCGATTCAGTTAGAAGAGAGGAGTCAATAGATTCAAGCGAGTACCACTTTTTATCAAGCCAAGGCTTTTCTATTTCATACTTAAAAATAGCTTGGTTGTTCTGATTTGAAATATATGAAAGACTTGCCAGTCTCCCTTGATTAGTGCTTGTAGAAACAGTATGCCAAGCGATAGTAGAAAGACATTTTGGTTTGTTTTTAGAACTTATAGCAAAGTCTATACACTCACTCTCTGAAAGAGTTGACTGCTCGGCTGAGAAAAATCCATACTGTGCTCCAAAAAAGACAGCTACAAAAAATAATGCAGCTAGTAGCGTATATACAAAATACTTAGATGGTGAAGAATTTGCACGAACAGGAATGACTTGGGAAGCGCTATTTTGATTAGTACCGGGCGAAAGCGTATTTGTAACATTTGACAGATCGGTAATGGGTGTAGTTTGTGGTTCCATAGGTTTATTAAAGTGTAGCATCATATATAACAAAACCGCCCGTAGGGCGGTTTTGTTTTCTTTATTCCATGATGCCGTCTAGGTTCACATCGTAAAGCATTGCTTCTGTTACAAGACGATAGTTCATAATTTCTTCTTGTGTAAACCAAAGGTCCACCTCTCGCTGATACGCACCCTCTCCATCGGCAGGGTCAGTACAGTGAATAAGGTTTCGCATACCACGACTACCATCAACATCACAGAGGTAGTATGAGTCGAGCGCAAAGTCACCACGAATTGTTCCTGAATCAGCAGTTGCTGGTTCTGTTCCTCCAACAATACGCTTTACTACAGCTTGAGCACTGTTACCTTCAATAACAAGAGAAACAACGGGTCCAGCACACATATAGTGCACCATGGCTCGAATAATATCTTTTCCGTATTCAATCGCTTCCTTGTCTATCGTATGGCCAAGTGACTTCTTGTTTTCAAGAATCTTTGCCCCTTTCTTTTCATACCATGCATCATCTTTATTATAGTGCTCCCAAAGAACACTCTCCTCAACCATGTGCATCTTCATACCAACAATCTTAAGTCCAATACGTTCAAAACGCTGAATGATTTCTCCAATAAGTCCACGCTGAATTGCGTCAGGCTTCAAAATAACAAATGTTCTTTCTTTTTTAGGATGCATAGTGGTGATGTTGATGTAAGCGATTAATAGGTGTAATACTAGCAAAAAAATAGCCGTTTGCCAAAGGCAAACGGCTATTTTTTTCGTAGACTAGTAGTTTACATATGGGAGAAGTCCCATGAAGCGTGCGCGCTTTACAGCGTTTGCTAGCAAGCGTTGGTTCTTTGCTGTAAGCCCTGTCTTGCGACGATTGAGAATACGAGCATGTGGGTTCAAAAACTTTGCAAGAATTTCTGTATCCTTGTAGTCGATGAACTTGATGTTGTTCTGGTTGAAGTAATCTTGTTTGTGCATAGTGGTATTGTTAGTAGTTTTCTTTTCGAGATAATCTAAACCAAGAAAGTGTTTTAGTTACGCGAAGCAATGAACTTTTTGAGGAAGATGTACGAGTGGTACATTGACCGAAAAAAGTGATGTTGCGACAAAGTAAATGAAATACTTTATTCGTTTAGAAAGGAATGTCATCAACGTTGATATTAGCATCACCGTAATCGATAGTATCGAGATCTGGAGATGAAGATGCTTTTGATTCAGAGGTTGGAGTATATCCTTCGCCTTGTACTGCGCCACTTGGTGCGCCGCCTGACTTAGGACCAAACTGGACAGCATCTGCCACAACTTCTGTGCGGTACTTTTTCTCGCCAGTTGTTTTGTCATCCCAACTTCGTGTCTGAATGCGACCTTCTATCATCACACCTTGCCCTTTTTTAAGGTACTGAGCTGAGGTTTCTGCTTGGCGTCCGAATACTACAATGTTGTGATATTCTACTTGCTCTTGCTTGTTCCCTGCTTGATCTTTGTATACACGATTCGTTGCTAAAGAAAACGAAGTTACTTTGTTTCCATTAGGAAGCGACTTCATTTCTGGGTCGCGTGTAAGGTTTCCAAAAAGGAATGCTTTGTTTAAATACATAATGTACTAAGTGTACTCCTTATTTAACCTCCTCGCTAGATACGATATCTGTCTTTGTTTCTTCAGCGATTTCTGGAACAATATCAACTTCTTTTGTTGTATCAATGTTCACATCGTCTTCGTTATTTGCGAGTGATTCGATTTTTACTACCGGTGCACGCTTTGTGTACACAGTGTTTTCACGAACAGTAGAAACGATAAGGAAGCGAACCATTTGTTCATCAAGCATGAGCTGCTTTTCAAAACCTTTTACTTTACTTGGCTCCATTTCGAACTTGATCCATCCGAAATATCCTTCATTAAAACGAACGTTAATATTGTTTTGGACGCGAATCATTTCGTAAGCAAGCTCTCGCATGTACGGAGCTTCTTCAGAAATGAAGCTACCACCTAGGGTAGCAATAGATTGCTTGAGTGCGTTCCCCTTCTCAAGCGCCGCGCTTTCATCTAGTTTGTTATCAAAGATGAAAGAAATTTCGTATACACGGCTATCTACTGTGGTTTCATTAATTTCTGTCATAGGGCTGTATTATAACACGAATTTGAGCATAAGAAAAGCCCCGCAGTGCGGGGCTTTGTGGTGGTGAACTCATCGAGGTTTGGGAGCATTCCAATGTGGATGATTGGTTATGCACTCTCGCCACAGCTGAAGCAATTCAAGGCGATGAGGCGGCAAAGACTTGGCACAAGCCACCGATGTACATTGAATGATATAGCGAGCTACGTCATCTGAAGGATTGTTCCATCCAGCGAGAATAGACGTATCACCACCCACACCTTCATAGAATACCAGAAGAACTTTTCTACGTTTTTTAGAGAACTGAAAAAGATTCATCTTTTTGAGACCTGCAGCACAACGAACAAAGCGATATTCTTTTCCAGCAATCCTTACGAGGACATAGCTGTTGTTACTGGGACATAGACGAATGTTGGTGATAAATCCCCAAACATGTGAGAAAGGTACAGTTGTTGTTGAGTCTTTCATGTGACCCCCTTTGAGGTTGGTTGATCTGCCCCAATCCTGCTCCTTTTGGCTTAAAAAGTCAAACCAAAGACACGCTTGGCGTTTTCTAGTAATTGCACCCTCACCTCTTCCATTGGCACCTCTTTGAGTACTGCTATTTTTGCAACTACTTCTTGAACATATACAGGCTCATTTCTTTTGCCGCGATACGGCACAGGTGCAGCGTATGGACTATCTGTTTCAGCGTGCAACATATCAAGTGGAACAAATCTAACTACATCGTCATACTCCTTTGTAAACGTAATCGTGCCCGGAAACGAGATAGTAAATCCTATGTCTAAAAACTTTTGAGCAATGTCTATGCTGCCTGCAAAAAAGTGCACGTTACCTCGAACATTTTTACCAGAAACTTGTGCGTTCTCTAGCATATGAAGCGCATCTTCATATGCATCGCATGATCCTTTTACATCACGAATATGAAGCATGAGCGGCTTACGCAATTCAGATGCCAGGTTGATATGCTCTTCGAAAATTCGCTTCTGTCTGTCTACTTCCGCATCTTTATTCCAAGATACCCCTTTTTCTTGTTTATCTTTTTCAAAAAACGTTTCCACATAGTAGTAATCAAGTCCGCATTCACCAAGCGCAACCACCTTATCCTGCTCTGCAAGATGTTTATACAGGTCATAATTAAATTCTTCTAAGACATTATCTGCTGGATGAAGACCGACGGCTGCGTAAACATGTGAGTGAGATTGAGCTATTTGAACAGCTTTTTCGCTTTCCTGTTTATCTGTTCCGATAGTTATAGCAGCCATCGGAAGAGCTTCCATACGAGCAAGTACGTCCGCTCTATCTTTATCAAACGCTTTATCGTGTATGTGTGCGTGTGTATCAAAAAAGTTATACATATATTTCTTGTAACATATTATTCATGAGCTCTTCTGTTATGTCCATGAGTTCTGGAAACTCTTCTCCGTACTTTTTTCTGTACTCATTAAGTTGAGTGACGAAGTGTTTTTCTATTTCTTCTCGTGTTGTTCCAAGTTTTCTAAGGGCAGCACCTTTGTTTATTGTGTTGGTGATTTTAGTCATCGACTTGTCGAGTGTTTTCACAAAACGCGCTTCTGGTGTATCGCGACGCTCATACTCGGCAATCGTAGTGTGTATCCACGGATATATGTGTTTAAACTCTGCTTCAATTTTTAGAAGTGAGTCCATCTCCCTCTTGTCTTTTTCTGCACGAGCAGTGTCTGAAATGTTGATAGTATTTGTATCCCCTACATACGCTTCAACCAAATCATGAACAATAGCAAACTGCGCAACTTTACCGATATCTAACTTTTCTTTGTACAAAGCAGAGGCAAGCGCGCATGCACAAAGCGACAGCATAACAGTGTGGTCCGTGTTTGATTCATATTCCCCATCTTCATGAAGCGTAACTCGATTAGTCTTTGAAAATCTGAAGGCTAACTTTCCTATATCTATCAAACCCTGTGAATGCGGAGTCATATGTTATTTGGTATCAAAATAATCAATACTTTCCAAAAAGAGCCCTGTTTCAAAACCACCTTTCTTTTCTTTTTTCGCATCACGAATCGCAAGCACTTCAGTGAGAGAAATATCGTTGTGATAAAGAATTGCATCTATCACTTCGATCACGTCTGCGAGTTCTTCTTTAAGAGCGGTTTTGTCTTCTTTTCCGTAGGCCTCGAACACCTCTTGTGCTTCTTCAAGTAATTTATCTTTCAAGCGTTCAAGTGTTTCCTCACGTTCCATGTAGCGCACACTATAACCACTCGCGCTTATTTTGTTCTCAACATCGTGCTTATAGATGTCTATCATTTTGTCACGAACAAGTTTGTTGTACGTTTTTTTCATACAGATTAAGCGAGTCTGGCAAAGAGAGGCTTTTCTGGCATCTTATTCTCACGAATGCATTCTAAAATCTTTGCAGAAGTTTTTGGTATAAATACTTCAAGTGCCTTTGCACAGGCATACAACTCTCTTATTAACTGGCGAATAATTTCTTTAGCTTTTTCTGGCTCTGTTTTTATGAGCTTAAAAGGCTCACTGTCTGCTATCGTTTTATCGATTTGAGAAACTTTGTGCATAAGGACATGCAGAGCTACATTTACATTATAATCTTCAAAATAATTACTCAGTTCTATAGTTCCGTCCCCTTGCAACGTAACACCGTTTACTGTAGCCATCTTCATAATACGACTCGTGAGGTTCCCAATTCCATTTGCGAGATATGCAGTGTATGCAGTTTTAATAGACTCGATCGTTATGTCTCCATCTTCAAATGAAGGCACTTCGTGAAGCAAGATAAATCGCAACACGTCTTCTGGGTAATCAGTTACATCTTTAAACATTTCAATCACATCAAATGGGTTGATTACGTTTCCAATTGACTTACTCATCTTTTGTCCACCAGAAATGATAAATCCGTCGATGATGATGTTGTGTGTATGAGGAAGTCCAGCAGCCAAAAGCATACCCTGCCAAATAGCAGACTGTTGACGAAGGTTGTCCTTTCCACAGTATTGCACTGGTGTTCCCTCTTTCCAATATCTAAAATCTCCAGACTCATCTGGCCAGCCAAGTGTAGAAATATAACTTGTGAGCGCATCAAACCATACGTACATCACATGCTCATCATCTCCTGGTACTGGAACACCCCATGACATTTTTGATTTCAAACGTGAAATAGAAAAGTCTTCAAGCCCGCGATCAAGAAACGCTTTGATTTCGTTAAAACGAAAGTCAGGTATTACAAGTGTCGGATTCTCTTCGTATAGTTTTTTAAGAAGTGGCGCAACTTTCTTAAAATCAAAGAAGTAATTTTCTTCTTTGATAATTTCAATGTCGCGATTTGGGTGAATAGGACATTTACCATCTACAAGCTCACTGTCTGTTTTGTAGAGCTCACATCCAACACAGTATGTTGCTTCATACTCTTTTTTGTAGATGTAACCGTTTGCTTCGCATCTCTTCCACATCTCTTGCGCCGCTTTGATGTGCACGTCGTCTGTTGTACGAATAAAATGAATGTCATCTGTGATGCCGAGTTTTGGATATAACTCTTTGAAACGTGCCGCATTGCGGTCGACGTATTCTTGTACCGGTATCCCCTCTTTTTCTGCTCCTTCTAGGATTTTGGTTCCATGCTCATCTGTTCCTGTGTTAAAAAACACATCGTACCCGAGAGACTTTTTGTATCGTGCGACCACGTCCGCTCGCACAAACTCAAGCGCATGACCCAAGTGTGGTTCTGCGTTTACATAAGGAAGTGTTGTAGTGATGTAAAAAGGCTTATTCACCATGTGATGTTTTCTTCTTTTCCATATCTCCTATGAATTCCATGAAGATAGACGCGAGCGGAACAGAGAGAATGATACCCCAGATACCTGCAAACTTTGCTCCAATGATAAGCGCGATGATAACAATAACCGAAGGCACACCCACCATTTTGTTCATCACCTTTGGGTAGAGCACATGGTTTTCAAGTTGAGCGATAATAAAGTAGATAATCGCAACAATACCAAGGAGAGGCAGTCCGCCATGAGTCCATGCGATAGCAAGCGCAGGAATAGTTGCAAGCGTAAGCCCAACCATCGGGATAAGTTCACCAGCAAATGCAAGCACAGCGAGAAGCGCAGCGTACGGCATACTCAAGATAAGCATCGGAACATACACAAGAAGCGCAACAAGGAATGAAAGGAGTAGTTGCCCTTGCATCCAAAGAGAAATCTTTCGCTGAGCACGACTCCAGAGATCTTCAATGTATAGTTCATGTGATCGTGGAACAATAAGTCTAAGAAACTTTTGCACACCACGTTCTTCGAGTGCGAGATAAAATGCAAGCACAAACGTAATAACAAGGTTAAATACACTACTGATAACAGCAGCGGATGTTGCAAAGACACCAGTTGAACCAAAGAATGTATTTTTGAGAACTGTAAGAATCTGCCCTTTTGAAATATCTTGAGAGAGTGTATTAAGTGATGCAGCCAAGTCTCCGAATCCCATATCTTTTCCAAAGATGCGTATAGACTCCAAAAGCTGTGGAAGTGTACGGACGAATCGAGCTACGTCGTCTGCGAGTGGCGGAATAAAGATAAGCGCAACAGCGGCAATGATTGCAAACAATGACAAGAATAAAATTCCAACAGCAAGACCACGTGGTACGCCATACTTTGAAAGAAGACGAACAGGCGGTTCTGCGGCAGATGCCAAAACAACAGCAACCAAGAGCGCCACGACAAAATCTCGCACGTAAAAGAGCGCCCAAGCAAACACCAAAATCCCTATAATTTTAAGGACACTCCCCGTAGAAATGGAGACATATGTTTTTTCGTTCATACCCTAATCCTAACACAGATTATTCAGAAACGACACGAGAGACTTGCGCGCCACCAACTTCTCGAGAAAGAGCTGTTGTAAGCGGATTAAGTGTATTTTTGATGCGAGCCTTTGAATCAGCCTCTTCGGCATCGAGGGTTATTCCTGATGTTATTGAAGGAGACGTCCCCACATGACTAAGCGAAGGACGAACCGATACCTGAATATCCGCAGCAACTGTTTTTCCACCTTGTAAGGTACCTACATTCCACGTCACCGTACGAGTATTTGCGTTGTAGGTAATGTTAGCGTTACTTGTAAACACATTTTGCCACGTAACATACACAGGAAGAATAAATGAAACCTTTGTACCAGCAAGCGTATTTTGAGATGAAGCAACAAGATGAAGTGTATATGTAGTTGGGATGTTTGCTTTTGGTGGGAGTGGTCCGCTATTTGCAAAAGGTGAATCCTTGTACGATGTCCAGCCGTTTATACTTGCTGCTCCCTGTACTGCCCACGACTTGCTACTGCTTGTTTGTACATCTAGCGGCTCTAGTATGTCTGCTCTACCTATAACATCCAAACGAAGGGATGGATTAACTGCTCCTTGAGTAACTATTGGTACAATGACACGAACAGCACCCTTTGCTCCTGGGCGAACATTTTCTAACTCTGGAAATGTTGCCTTATTCCAAACAATACTTCTCGCTACAGAGTTATAGTATCCATTCTCAGGACTAATTTCGCTAGCGACCGCAGCATCCCCACCGAGAATTGCTTCGAGCTCTACATTGCGAAGTGTTTGCTGACTTGCGTTTTCGTATGTAACTGTAATAGTCGGGCGATCTCCGAAACGAAGTGACGAAACATCTCCTCTATCACTATCGGCAAATATTCCGAGCTTGAGCGGGGTGGCTCGCAATGTGATATCTTTTGTAACTTGTGAGAATACAACTTGTATATCTCCACTACCTTGCGCACTTCCAGCTACGGCTTTAAGAACGAGACTTTCACCTCCTCCACCAGTAAACGACCCAGACACTGTGTATGTCTTTGATTCCCCCGGAGTGAGCGGTTCTATGTTCCAACTTATTTCACGAGAAGATGTTTGTTTTGGAGAAACAGTGTCTTTTGTAAATGTAAGCGGTGTATTGAAAACAAGCTTAAGAGGAAGACTTGGAGATGTAGAGTTGTTACGAACACGCAATGTATAGATACCAAGCTGCCCTGGAGTGAGTGATACCGGACCGTCTAACGTAACAGATACTGGAGGAGATTTGAGTACTACAGAACCCGTCACCACTTTACTAAAAAGTGCGTTTGACCCATCTATTTTGTACTCGAGTTTAGCAATAAGATCTCGGGTTGTTGATTCTTCACCGTATACAACAACATCAAAGTTTTCTTTTTTGAGTTGATTGGTTGGTATATCTCCGAGTACTCGTTTTTCAGTTATTTTTTGTTGCTCCTCAGCTTCACCTACTCCTTTGTCATATGAAAAGCTAAGCGTCGCTTCTTTGAGATCGATTGTGTTTCTGTTATTGATACTTACCGAAACTGGAAGATTTTCCCCTCCTTCAATATATGGCGTTGAATCAACTACGATATCAATGTTTGCAGAAGAAACTACATTTCGAAGTGAAACAACACGCCATACCGTAAAAAGTATTGCACATACAAGAAGTGCCGTTGAGGCGATTAAAAACCTAGCACCGAAAGAAAGACCTTTTTCTTCTTTGGTTGGAGTAACAGCTGCGGTGCGCTCACCCCAGGATGTTGGAACGTCTTCATTGCGAGCTGTTCGTATACCGTGAACTTGTGGTGTAACCTCCTCTCTCCCTCTGTCATACAGCGCTCCTTCCAGTTTTTCAAGCGAGCTTTTTTTCTCATTGTTCATCTTCTTAGTATACCAAGACTTTACTATTAGAGCTGCATTTCCTTAAGCACCATATGCACATGGGTTCTCACCTCTTGTTTGCGAAGAACCATATGTGTATACAAATCATCTGCTGACCATGTGACGTATTCGTTAATGTCTTTGGTGCCGATCACTCGAGCATCTGCATACCCCAGACCAACAAGAAGGACGTAGTAAACGAGGATGTGCGTTATGTCTTTATCGTACGATGGAGCAACAGCAAGTACCTGTACGATGCGATCATAGAGCGCCTTATACGTGCCTTCTCCTTGTATGAATCGCGCAAGGAGGGCTGTGATGAGAGGTAGGTACGGCGATGTTATATATTCGCGTTCAGCACCAACTAGACGCCATATGTCGCGACCTTTAACCAAAGTAACAACACTAAGGTTCCCTGGTTCAACATGGGAACGCAATTTACTCTCTAATCTTCTAATGCTTTTTGCATGAGCCATAACCATACCAAAGTCACGAGTAAAAAGTTTGTACACCCGGTCATGTTCGCCTTGCGGGTATGACGCCAACACAATACTTTTGGTAGTGTACTTGTCTATAGCCATTAGAGCGTAATAGTAAACGAGGCAGAGCCTTGTGACAAAGCAACTTCTGTTTCTTGTGAAGTATCACTGCGTGAAATAGTTTGTATGTTACATACACGAGAAAGTTCTGAAACATCTCCAAGGTCGTACGGTGTTTGAAGGGTAAGAGAGATACCATCTTTTGGGGAAAGATTCATCTCTTTTCTCTTGTCTTGTACTGCGCGCATAAGGTTTCGAATATCCCCTTCAATACGAAGGTCTTCTGTTATCGTTGTATCAAGCGATAGCTCAGCTCCAACAGTAACAGCTTTTACGTTCACTTCTTCTTGGATAATAGAGAGATAGCTTTCTGGTAAATCTTCAGTGATAGTAAGTGTTGCAAGTGGTTGTCTAACAGCGATTTTACTCTCAGTTCTTTTCATAAGAGCACTTGATACAACCTCTCGCGCTGTTTTCATGCGCGCTATCACATCTCCATCGGTTACACCCACCCCAGGCCATGACTCAAGATGCACAGATTCTTTTTCACCTGCAACGATTGTGTATATACGCTCTGCTATAAACGGCATAACAGGAGCAATCGTACGAGCAAATGTATGTAGTACATATGAGAGCGTTTCGTATGTACGATTGCGCACATCCTCCCCTTCGTCCCCCTTAAGACGTGAACGAGCACGACGAACATACCACACAGAAAGATCATCCACGAACTGATCAACCGGTCGTACCGCTTCATCAAGCTTGTACTGTTCGTACCCATCCGTCGTAGCCTTGACTACTTCATGTACACGGCTAATAATCCATGTATCAAGAACATCTTCTGATGCAGCACTTCGCGACACACTGGCTGGTTTGTTCATTTCATATAATGACAAAACATTTTCAAGACGCATAATGAGTTTCTTGTATACGTCTTCGAGTTCAGTATCTTTGAAGTTAACACTTTCTCCCTTGATAACAGGACTCGACATCATGTAGTAACGGAAAGCGTCCGCGCCAAACTTTTCAACCAAAAGAAGTGGGTCTGTGTAATTTCCAAGACTCTTTGAAATCTTTTGACCATCAGCTCCGTTAATAAGTCCGTTACAGATAACATGTTTGTATGGCGCTTTATCAAAGAGCCCAACACCAAGATTAATGAGTGAGTAGAACCACCCTCGTGTTTGATCCATACTCTCTGCAATGAAATCTGCTGGATAATTTTTATCAAATATGTCTTTGTTCTCAAACGGATAATGAAGGGAAGCAAATGGCATAGACCCTGATTCAAACCAACAATCAAACACATCTGGTATACGCTTCATTGTTTCACCTTTACTGTCTACAAATGTCACATCGTCAATATATGGACGATGCAGATTAACAGCACCTGTTTCATCTCGTGGCACCAAGTAAACTTCATCAAGTTTTTGAAACTCTCCATTTTTCAAATACATTTGTGTATGCTCTTCCATTTCATCAGCAAGAATTTCTTCCTCTGTCTTAAGAGCAGTGCCCGCAATTAACATACGAAGCGGTCCACCGTGACTAATGAACAGAATGGTTTTGCCAACATGTTCCTTTTCGCAATCCATAAACACTGCCATCATGCGATTCTGTATTTCTTCATGCGTCTCCCCTCCTTCTGGGCGATGCTTCATGCGAAGAAAGTCAGTTGAACCTTCTGAAGCTAGATACTCGTCAATTGTTTTTCCGTTAAATACTCCAACGTTGTTTTCTCGTAAACGATCATCGCACACGACTGGAACACCACCGAGAACACGGCTCACGATTTCCGCAGTTTGCATAGAACGAAGTACAGGAGAAGCGACAATCATATCGATATGATGTTCTCGCAGAGCTTGAGATTGTTCTTCTATGTGAGCTTTTCCTTCGTCGGTAAGTGTGTTTGTTATATCGTCTCCTACTTCAATAATCCCCCGTACATTACTCTGTGCCTGACCATGTCGCATCACATAGTATGTATTTTTAGGAAGTCTATTATGAGCCAACTCCTTGAGAGATCCAATCACTTTTAGTTCGCTTCCGTCTGCGTTCTTCCACACAGGAAGCGGTGCGCCCCAGTACCGTGTACGGGAAACAGCCCACTCGCGAGCACCTTCTAGCCATTTACCAAATCGCCCATCGCGAATATGTTCTGGTGTCCACCCGATACTCTGATTTTCTGAAAGAAGCTTTTCTTTCATCTTTGGAACATCAACGAACCAGCTACTTGTTGCGTAGTTAAGAAGCGGTGTTTTACATCGCCAGCAAAGTGGATATGAGTGAATAATTTTATGTTTTTCAAATAGAGTTCCGTTGTGTGCGAGGTATTTGATGATTTCAATGTCAGCAGACTGTGTATCATCTTTTACTTTTACTTTCATGCCAGCAAAGTCAGTCACCACGTCGATAAATGTTCCATCCATCTTTACATGCTTAATCACTGGGATATTATTTGCCTTGGCGAGTTCCATGTCTTCTGCACCAAAGGCTGGTGCTTCGTGCGCGATACCAGTACCTGCATCTTCAGTTATAAAATCTGCATGCCAAATTTTCCAGATATTTTCTTTGTTTTCAATCTCTGTATTTTTGAAATATGAGAAAACTGGTTTATATGATTTTCCAATCAGTGCAACGCCAGTAAATTCTTCCACAACTTCAATCAATGCACTGTCTTTAAAATATTCTTCTACCTTACTTTTTGCGAGAATAAAATAATTAGTTTTGTCTTCGAAAGTACTTTTCACTTTTACATACGCAATTGTCTTATTTACGGCAAGCGCAGTATTTCCAGGAAGCGTCCACGGTGTTGTTGTCCATGCAAGCACAAACGTACCAGGCTCATCTACGAGCTCAAACTCCGCCGTAACAGACAAGTCAGTAACGTCATGATACTCAAGCCCAACTTCTGACTGAGCAAGCGGTGTCTCACATCTCGGACAAATATGCATCATCTTGTGACCTTCATATGCAAGACCTTTTTCCATGAGCTGTTTCCATGCCCACCAAATACTTTCAGTGTATGTTGCATCCATCGTCTTGTACGGATGTTCCATGTCGACAAATCTACCCAATCGAGGAATCACTTTCTTCCATTCTGCTTCGTATTGAAGCACGCTATCAAATGCGTCTTTATTGAACTTGTCTATTCCATACTCTTCGATGTCTTTCTTTGACTGAAGTCCAAGTTTTTTCTCGATGAGGTTTTCAATTGGCAGACCATGGCAGTCCCACCCCCACACACGACGAACACTGTTACCTTTCATGGTTTGATAACGAGGGATAACATCCTTCACCGTACCTGCCATGAGCGTCCCATGGTGTGGCATACCTGTTGCAAATGGTGGACCATCATAAAACGAAAACTGTCCACGAGGCGATTCGCCTGCTGGGGTTGCAACTGACTTTTCAAAAATCTCGTTCTCTTGCCATGAGGCGAGAGTTTCGAGTTCTTTTTCGTTGATTGTTTTTTGTTTAGGTTGTTCTGCCATGAATATATGTTGGTTATAAAAATAAAAACTCGTCCTTGGAAAACAATTCATACGAATTGCTTCTCAAGGACGAGTTTCTGCTGATTCCCGTGGTACCACCTTGTTTTATCTGTATACACAGACCTTATTTGTGGGTTCTACTAGCCAATGTGGTTTTCTTCCCGAAGCTCAGGGGTGATTAGTCCCGTCGACGCTATGTATTTATATTACAACAAATACACATAAAAGCAATGTGGTGAGCAGTAGCGTGTATCTCTTACCTGTTAAGGAAACTTCGTGTTACCGGTCCAATCGCCCCTGTTTGAGAAATACCTGCATTTTTCTGGAATTTTCTCACAGCAGCAATAGTCAGGTTACCATAGTATCCTGTTGCTGTACTTTTGAGGTACTTTTGGCGAATAAGAAATTTTTGTAGCTCAACAACTTCGGGTCCAGTTGACCCCAGCGACATCGTTTGGCTAAAAATAAACTTAGTATCTGTTCCGGATGAAAAAGGTGTCTGGACTTTTTCGTTTTTAACTACCACAAACACAGATGCACAAGCATCATCAAGACAAATTTGAATAGTGGTAGTACCTATACTTTTAGCAATAAGAACTACACTTTTCATATCATCTGCAAAGGAGTATGGGTCTGCGACTTTGGTCTCACTAGTAGTAAAAGTAACCGATGGGATTGAATCAGGTTCTCCCCCGCCAGTAATGGCAATTGTTGATTTCTCTCCGGGAGTTAATGTTACAATTGCAGGACTCACACGGATTGGCGGTGATGGTGGACGAGTCCTGTACGGCCATTTTTGATCTTGAAATTCTTGATACCCAACAACCAAGGTAACTTTATAATAAGAATCAATGGAGTATGTAGCAGTGCTTATGACTTTAGAGAAGATACCTTGGGCGTCTGTTGTGCCGAGAGTTACCTTCTCCATAGTGGCTTTCGTTGATGTGTAGTAAAGTTCGACTGGAACATTAGGTTCTCCTATTGTCTCAATTAACACAGAATCTCCATTTCCTGTTGCTGTCAGCTTAAGGCCTGGAGTAAGAGCTTGCACTGTTGAGATAGCAAAGACAAAAAAAAGAAACGGTGTAGCGTATTTTTTCATTATGATGTAAGTGTAACATAACTAACAAACCAGGACTTGATATTTACCATATATTATTAATTAATCTATGAAAAAATACTTGCTCCATGTTGCACGTTTGACAAACAGGAAGGAACCAAATTACTTTGAACAGACCAAACTTGGCCGGTATCTTGGTTCCAACTTAGTAGATATCAATTTTTTGTCTACATCCTCTCTGGGGCTTTGATACCAAGTGTACGTAGCCCGTGTGCAAGAATATTTTTTGTAGCTTGTGCAAGCATGCAGTAGTAACCACTTGTATCTTTGTGTTCTACATCAACAATCTGTACGCGTCCATACATGTTATTAAATGCTCGTGTGAGCACGAGTAGATGTTGAACAATATGATGAGGTCCACGTTCTTTGTGTGCTTTTTCAATCACTTGTGTGTACCCAATAATTGCTTGTTCAAGCGCTCGCTCTGGTGATTCTACTGCATAACTCTCCATATCTATTGCGGCAGCATGAGCCTTGTCCAACAATGCAGAGAGTCGAGCGTGTGTGTACTGTAGGTACGGCCCTGAGTCCCCTTCAAATGAGAGCGACTTTTCAAAATCGAAAATCATATCTTTCCCAGGAGCAGACTTGAGGATAGAAAATTTGATAGCACCGACTGCGATGTCATTCACAAGAGCCGCTTTGTCACCAGCATCTACTTTCATGTCTTCGATTCTTGCAGTTATCTTTTCACTCACCATATCTATCAACTCTTCAGCTGGAATGACGTTTCCTTTACGTGATGACATCTTACCTTCAGGTAGACGGAGCATGCCATGAGAAACATGGAGAAGTTTGTCTGCAAGAGGTTTATCTATCTGATCAAGAACTGCCTTAATAACTTTAAAGTATTCGTCTATTTCTTTTGCTGTTACAACAACAGAAAGCTCTGCGTCAGGAACAAGTGATTGCTTCTTATAGGTATTTCCAAGCTCTTTAGCTTCGTATGTTGGAAGACCTTGTGAGTTGATAAACACACGAGTATGCAATCCAACATCTTCACCCTTAAAGACAACCGCTCCATCTGATTCTTCAAATACCTTTCCGATATTTTCTCGAACAATGCGAATACCATCATCCCCTACTTCACTTTCAAAAATATAATGATCAAATGTTGTGCCAAGTTTTTTGTAGAGTGTTTCAAAATAATCCAGACTCCACTGTTTACCTAGATCATATACACGGTTTGTCTCGTCGTCACTTCGAGCAAATATCTTTTTGTTGAGCGTAACAATCTCATCTTTTATGGATACATTCTCCGCGAGAGCTTGTGTACCGTATGCATACGCACGGCCAAGATACGCAACTTTATCTTTCAAAGAAATACTCTCTTCTGGAAAACTTTCACCAAGATGCTGTAGTCCCCACAGTGTAGTAGCGACATGCATACCAACATCTCCTTGATAGCAGACACGAGTCACATCGTATCCAACTGCTTCATAGATACGAGCGACAGATTCCCCGATTGCGTTTGGCACAAGATGTCCGATATGAAATAGTTTAAACGGATTAGGATCTGTGTATTCAACGATCACCTTTCCTTTTCCAGACGTATTTGAAATATCACTGAGCGCAACCACCTCTGCTTCATCTGTTCGTACGTCATCATGAAGATAGAAGTTGATAAACCCAGGTCCTGCTATCTCGATGCGCTCCACTGTTTCAGATAGTTCACCGCGCAAACTATCCACCATCATTTCAGCGGATTCTTTAGGTGAATGTCCTACCGTTTTAGACAAAAGAAATGCAGCATTAGTTGCATAGTCTCCATGCGCCACATCTTCTGGTTGGTCAAGAGAAAAAGAACCTGCAGCCCCTTTTTCTTCCATGAAACGTGTAATCGCGTCTCTGATTAATTCATACGAATTCATATCATCTAATACTACCTTATTTGAAGGCATTTTCACAGATGAGCGATTTGGTGTAGGATGGGCACAGTACAGTTCATATAACCTCACTGAAAGGAATTCATCATGTCTGACAGACTTATTGCACCCATTGCTGGCATTGACCAAAATGGCGTCTTTGGTATCGGCAGCTATCTTCCCTGGTCAAACGAAACAGGGCGAAGCGCTATAAAGCTCGATATGGGTCGACTCGTGTTGATTACAAGGAACACACTCTTTGCTCCAGATACAAAAAACGTACTGATCATGGGACGTGGAACATTTGACTCAATCGGAAAACGATCACTCCCGGGACGACGTACTATCGTTGTGTCTCAAACACTTACGGAACATGACGTTAACCTAGGGCGAGATGGTGAAAACCGTACCGCCATTGCCCAGAACATCCACCAGGCTGTTACTCAAGCGCTGCAATTCAAAGACTGTGGGCATATCTTTCTGTTTGGCGGTGAGACCGTCTGGCTTGAAGGGTTAAAGAGCGGACTCTGCAATGCAGCTTTTATCACCGTCGTGATGTGTGACTCAGTTGCTATGAGTCCACATACAAAGGGTTTGGTTCGTCGACTTCCGGAGCTGCTTCGTGATGAAACATTTGCAGGCATGCAGTGCGAGCGTGTTCCTATGACAGATATGTGGGGTACCGCCGAGGTGCAGCTCGAGTTTCGTAACTACCTCAAACCAAAGCAAGCGTAATACAGACTTTTCCAAATCGGCACCCAGGTGCCGATTTTTATTTACAACAGGTAAACATACTGTCAATATTTGTTATGTCCACAAAAAACATGTACAGTGAACAAGGTTATCCTTTAGATCTTTTCAGTAACCTTTGGAGGTTTTCATGGACTACGAACATAATCTTGTCACCCAGGAAAAATTTGAACGTGCACGCACAAATGCTCTTGCTGCATTTGCGTCACGGAAGTCACTTGATGAACTTGGCTTTGTCCCAGGTCAAGGTCCCTACGAAGACTGCATGGCCGACATCTACTCAAACGGTACACCCAAGACGGATCGTACTGGCACAGGGACAATCAGTAAGTTTGGTTTGCAGATGAGGTTTGACCTGCGAAAAGGCTTTCCTTTGATAACAACAAAAAAACTCAACACAAAAGCGATCACCCACGAACTCATCTGGATAATGAACGGTATGACAAATAACAACTGGCTCAAGGAACGCGGCGTAACCATTTGGGACGAATGGGCACAAAAAGGTGGAGAGCTTGGCCCAGTGTACGGCGAACAGTGGCGGGCATGGCCCACCTATGACGGAAACACTATCGACCAGCTAGCTTGCGTTCTTGAGATTCTCCGCAATAACCCTGATTCACGAAGAATGCTTATAAGCGCATGGAATGTTGCACAACTCGACAAAATGTCCCTCATGCCCTGTCACGCATTCTTTCAGTTCTATGTTGCAGGAGGTAGACTTTCTTGTAAGCTGTATCAACGTAGCGCTGACTGGTTCTTGGGTGTTCCATTCAACATCGCAAGCTATGCAATGCTTACGCACATCGTTGCACAACAGTGTGACTTCGAAGTTGGGGACTTCATTTGGACAGGTGGCGATTGCCACATTTACAGTAACCACTTTCGCCAATGTGAGCTACAACTGTCACGTAGAGCGTATCCACTTCCTACGTTTAAGTTGAATCCACGAAAAAGGATTGAGGATTTCGTATTTGAGGACTTTGTGTTTGAGGGCTATGAAGCCCATCCACACATCAAAGGTGATGTCGCCAAGTAAAAAACAACCCCGCATTACGCGGGGTTTTTATTTACTGCCGTATCCAATGTTGAACATCGTAACCTGGAGTTGACTCAGTAGGTTGTTTTCTATCGACTTGATACAGTTCAAACTGTGGCCAGTACAACTGGAGGTGAAGCATCTCCGTTGCATGAAGAAGCACTTCTTCAGTTTCAGGTTGTTGTATGTGAACAACCGTAATCCATGCCTCATCAGCAAAATCCATCGCCGGAATCCAGAAGTTGCGACCGCCAGTCACAAACACAGTTTCTGAATCAGCTGTATGAATTGCTTCTTCAAGCGAGGTCACAACTCGAGCACCATCGGCTTCAAAATCTTTACTCCTTGTAATAACAACATTCTCTCGTCCAGGAAGCGGACGCATTTTGGAAGGAAGTGACTCCCAGGACTTTCGCCCCATAATCACAGCGTGTCCCATTGTTTTTGCTTTGAAGTGTTGCTGCTCTTCGGGGATCCTCCACGGAATACCACCGTTTTTGCTATACACAGCAAAATCTTTTGAAAAAGCTCCAATAGTGATAACCTTTTTACCTTCAAACATGTCAATCTCCTGTTGGTTAAAAACAATCCATCTATAGCCTACATGGAATTATATGCAAAAGCAAAACACTATTTTCCTGTACTTCCAAAACCCCCTTCTCCACGTACGGTTGCGTCAAGTTCATCCACCTCTATAATTTCTGGTCGTTCAATTTTTTGAATAAGCATCTGTGCAACCTTTTGCCCATGCTCAAATGTATATGGTGCATCTGTAAAGTTTTTTATTACTATAAAATATTCACCTCGATACTCTTCATCAAACACGCCACAAAAAACTTTTAGACCTTTTGAACCAACGCTTGATTTGTCCCAAATAAGACCCGCGTGATCAGGTGGTAACTGAATAGAAACACCAGTAGAAATTTTCTTAAGCTCTCCAGGTTGAAGTGTCTGAACTCCACATGCAAACATATCAATACCGGAATCTTTTTCTAAAGCAAATGTCGGTAAGACAGCTTCTGGTTGTAGTTTTTTAATTTTGAGTTTCATATATACATTGTAACAAAAAAACTCGTCCGAGAACGAGTTTTTTGAATATCGCTAGTTAGTGCCCACAACAGGATCCAACCGCTTGATAGCCATTGAGTTCTATCCATTTTTCAAGAAGTGGTGAAGTGTAGCGCTCAACCTTCACACCTTTAGAACGAAGATATTCTGTAACAAACTCTTCGCGACCGTACTCCCAGATGTAGTAGACAGTGCCGATGCCACGGTTCACAATCTGCTTGGCACATGTGTGGCACGGATGAAGAGTCACCATCATCCGCACGTCATCGTAAAGACTCGTGTCGACAGGACTGTTACCAATACTGTTGAGTTCAGAGTGAGAACCACGGCAGAACCCCTGACCTTGTTTCAATTCACCATTTACTACCCGTGCACAACCTGCATAACGGGGATCAACATCACCTTTCGCAGGGCCGTTATAGCCATCGGATAGATGAAAAAAGTTACCGTCCTTCACATGAAAGATGGTGGAACCAACTTCATAGAAGAGGCAAGTTGCTCTCCGCGAAATAATGATTACTTTTTGCGCTTCAACATCAAGCCGAGTTGGTCTTTCATAGTCTAAGCGAAGTTTGTGAGGAAACATTTTGCTGAGGACACTTGGATTGGTACCCGGAACCCATTGAAGGGGAATACCTTTTTCGAACTCTTTCATGATAATCGCCCTCCTTGGGCAAAGAACTTTGTTAATAAACACACTTACGTGTGAGCGTACACAAGTACACTACCATAAAATAAAAATACCCGCGAGGTGCGGGTATTTTTATGACTACTTTACTTTGATACCGATTGAACGAGCAGTTCCCTCGATAATCTTCATAGCCTGTTCCACTGTGTGAGCAGTAAGGTCTTTGAGTTTAAGTTCTGCGATTTCACGAATCTTGTCAGACGAGATTGTTCCAGCATTTCCCTTTGAGTTACCTTTTGCAACGTTTGCTGCTTTCATAACAAGAGATGTAGCTGTTGGAGTTTTGATAACGAAATCGTATGTACGATCTTCGTATACATAGATCTTTACAGAAAGACGACCCTGCATGTCTTTTGTTGCAGCGTTGAATTTCTGAACGAAATCCCCAATCTGAACACCAGCCTGCCCAAGGGCGGGACCAAGTGGTGGAGCAGGCATTGCTTTGCCGGCTTCAATCTGAACCTTTACGTATTTTGTAATTTTCTTTGCTGCCATAATGTGGTTTAAAAAGTTTGCTTATTCTATCAGGTTTTGTAGGTTTTGACAACCGTATCTATAAAAGTCAGAAGTTGCTTCAATTACGAGGCGTGGGGAGGTTTACGATGGAGACGTACATTTAGTACGTTGACTGAGTAAACCGGGACCCACAACAAAGTAAGTGAGGCAAGGTATGGCTTTTATATCTTTTTAACTTGAAGGAAGTCTAGCTCAACAGGAGTCTCTCGCCCAAACATATTGACGAGAACTTTGAGTTTTCCACGAGCTTTGTCGACTTCAGATACTTTTCCTTCAAATTCCTTAAACGGACCATCCACAATAGATACAAGCTCCCCTACATCCATAGTGATGTCGTGTTCTACTTCTCCTGTGTTCATACGAGAGAAGAGGAAATCGATTTCTTTTTGAGTAAGTGGAACTGGTGTAGTCCCCGCTCCAACGAATCCAGTCACGCGAGGTGTGTTACGTACAACGTACCAACTGTTGTCATCCACGATCATATCAACCAGTACGTATCCAGGGTATACCTTTTCTTCAACCTCAACGCGCTTAGTTCCTTTTATTTTAATCTTCTTTTCAACTGGAACAACAACGGCAAATATTTTGTTTTCCATACCAAGAGACTCGATACGCTGCTTCAAGTTACGCTGCACCGCGTTTTCGTATCCACTGTATGTATGGATTGCGTACCAGTGACGCTCTCCTGTAAATTCTTGTTTAGCCATGGTGATAGATAGTAACTACTACAGAGGTGAACTCGTACTAGTTGTTATTTATTTGATAATAAGTTTTGCAACTGCTTCCTTGAGTCCAAGGTCAACAGCTCCGAGAAGTACTGCTATTGCAACAGATACAACGATAACAATAATCGTATATGAGATTGTTGTTGGAATAGTAGGAAAACGAACTTCTTTAAGTTCTTCTTTTGTAGCTTTGAGATATGCAATGAATGAAGACATAGTGTACGTATATAAGAAAACCTTATTCTAAAAAACGCCCCCGAGGGCATTTATATCTCTCAATTATATCGTGCTTTGACATAAAAGTCAATAGACATCAAGGTGTACATAAAGGGCGGGCACCGTAGGTGCCCGCCCTTTATTTTTACTCTAGGGCAGTAGACTACCGAAGAGAGTATGTCACATTTACACGCACCTTAATCACATTTTCACCTGCTGGAAGAGAAACTTCAGGCGCAGCTCCACCCTTTCCAACACTAGAACTCATGACAGCGTCACGTGCATAGTACATCGGATAGTACCCACCGTTATCCTCGTTGTAGGCAACGATTGATCCGAGTGATACCCCGAGTGACTTTGCTATGCTCTTTGCTTTTTCTTCAGCTTGTTTGATAGCTTTTTCCTTAGCTTCTGCAGTTGCTTTTTCTGGATCATCAAGTGTAAAGTTTGGACCGTAGATTTCTGTGATGTTAGTATTTCCAATAGCACCGATTACGTCACCCGCTCCACCAACGTTACGAACCTTAACCTCCATTGTCTGAGCGACTTCGTATCCAACTATTTTTTGGTTAGATGCTCCAGGATACATAACGCCTCCTTGCGGAACACTTACATACTCATACTTTGGGTTAACTGTATACGAAACTGTTTTAGTATCTTTCTTTTCAATTGAAAGCGCACTTAATTCAGCCAAAACTTTAGTTGTTTTTTCTTCAACAAGTTTTTGAGCTTCAGGAACTGTCTTTGCTGATTCACGAATAGTAAAACTAACTGTTGCGATATCTGGTGCTGCTGTTACTTCACCTTCACCGGCTACTGTTATTGTTGGCACCTGCCCTGCTGGAAGATTTGAGGTCTTCCATGTTGTCATCCCTATCACAAGCGCCGCAAACGCAGCTGCAAATAATGCAACCATACCTGCGATAAACATCCATTTTTTATAATCAAAAGTTTCCATACTATAGTAAATAGATTATTTAATAACTATGCCCGTCGAATCATACAAGCTAATACGTATGATACTTATATTCTACCTTGAGAGTACATATACCAAAGCATTAACAGTATAACAAGAAGTAGCACGCTTGCCGTTATAACAAGCTGCTTGTCTTTTTGTGACAAAGGTTCTGGTTTAAAAACAACCGGAACAGTGACGTGCACATGCTGATGAACCACCTCTTCACGATGAACTGTAACAGGTTCCATCACTTGAGGAAGTGGTGGTGGGACAATCTGCACTTCTAGTTCCGGTGCTACATCTCCAGAAAAAAGAGCTTTATATTTTGAGAACGACCACACATGTGGAGACCCTTCAAATGGTCGAAGTGGTAACTCGTCAGGAATTTCAGGGGCTTCTTTTTTGGAACTAGGTGTTTCTTCTTGAAGTGTTTCAGGAATACGTGACTGGGGTTCTTCTTGTATAGGTTCTGTAACTTGTTGTTCTACGTGAACCACTTCAATCGGTTCGACAGTTGGCGCCGTGTAAACCTCCTCGGCTATAGTTGATATTACTTCTGGTTCGGAGAGCGAAACTATATCATCTTTTGGTAATGTAGTTGTATGTTCAGAGATACGATAATCTTCTGCAATAACATGTGGCGCTGGTAAGTCAGGAGTGATAGTTTCGTAGAGAACAAGAGCTTCTTGGATAGATCCCATCTCCCACCCAGACGCCACAAGGAGCGTCGTAAGACGCTCCTTGGTGATACCAGGGTTAAGGGCTACTATTTTTTCTACTGCATGTTTAATCTCGGTAAGATTCATCGTTAGTTACTTCTTTGGAGTTGTCGTTGCCGTCAATGGCTGAGATTCAACTGATGATAGAAAAGCTTCAAGATCTGCATTGCCAGGATTTCGCTTGAGGAGCTCTTCACCGATTTGTTTTGCAATATCAACCTGTCCCCCATCTCGAAGAGAGAGTGCCAAGAAGTAAGCAGTGTTTGCATTCGCTGGTTCAAGAGCAAGCGCTCGGTCGAGTGCAGCTACTGCATTTTGGTAATCCTTCTTTGCGTAGAAAAGAAGTCCTGCTTGGATATATACGTTTGGATCATTTGGTGCAGCCTTTACTGCTTCAACAGCATACGCAAGAGCTTCTTCTAGACGTTCTTCTGAAACTTCGAGTTGACTCATGAGATAGAGCGCATCTGCAAAGTTTTGCTTCTTACCGAGAGCTTCTCCAAGGTGAACACGTACCCCTTCTTTTGTTCCAGCTGAAGCCTCAAGGCGAGCGAGCATCACATACAGATATGGATTATTTGGATAGAGACGAATAGCTTCTTGGTATGACTTCTTTGCGTTATCGTACCCAGCTGTTTTATCAAAAGGTACAGCGAGTTCGTATGCGCGCCCAAGTGACACATAGTTCTGATAGTTGTTTGGGTTAGCTTTCACAGCTGCAAGACCGGCGTCAACAGCGTACTGAGCTTTCTCAAGATACTTTGTACGAACCTCTTCTTCACTTAGTTCAGTGCTTGAAAGAAGAGCACGCTCGCGAGCAATTGCGTATTCTACTTGTGTTCTATAAAAACCATCAAATGAAGAGAGTGCTGCAGCACGAGCAAGAAGAGTTTCCGCCTGGTCTGTTGGACCTTTTTCAGTCAACTCTTTTTGTGCTTGCATGTAGACGTTCATGGCGAGCGCCTTGTTGGTTGTCATATATGTATGACCAAGTACAAGCACCGTAAGCGGAACAAGTACGTATGCAATTTTTTTACTTGCATACATATGATCAAGAGGTAGTCGTGCGATACCAAATCCAGCTATCACCATCCACACAACAAGCATCGCGTATGAGAGCGGAACAATAACAGAAAGAATAGTAAAGTACCCAAGTAGGAGAGCCAAGAACCCTAGTATGAGACGTTCCTTACCTGCTTGTGCTTTTTTGTATGCACGGTATGTTGCAACCCACGCACCTCCTGTCAAAAATAGAAACGCAAGTGTTCCAACGATACCGATAGTAGAGAGGAATGTCATAAGCGTCCCCGACCCTTGGTTGAAATCAATATTAAAGTACTCGCTAGCTATCACACTACTTGGACGATACAACTGCCAAGCACGCGCATAGTCTCCCGCCCCTATTCCAAACACGCCATGATTCACCAATACATCACGCGCGACAACAGCAGAGCTTGAAATATTTGGACGCACATCTCCTTGGTAGCCAAGCGTAACGAGAAGCACCACAAACACGAGCGCTCCCAAACCTACAGGGATTTTATGTTTTATGTGAAGCGTTGAACGTCGTAGATATACAGCCACAGCAAGAACGAACAAACCTACATACGTAGCGAGCGAGAGTGAGCTTGTGAATCCTGAAAACACTCGAGTGAGAGCTTGACCGAATGCACCTTGAATCATGAACGAAAAGATAAAGAGCGCTGATGCAACAGCAAGAACAACTACAAGTATCTGCTTAAGCTTGTCTCTAAATGTATCTGGCAGTGTTCGAACGAGATACATGATTGCAGGGAGTGCAAGTAGTGAGGCTGCAGTAAATGGATTGATTCCATATCCAAACAATGTTGCTTGTATGTCTCTTGAGAAAACAGTTGAGAGAAAAACCGCAAGCGAGAAAGAACCGTATGCAAATAACTCAAATCGAGAAATCGCATGCCATGATTTTGTGATAGAAGCTTGAACTATGTATGCAGACAAAGCGATAGCAACCGCAAGCGTCATGATGAGGTAGTACGTAATGTCTGGAGTAAAGTTTGCCGCTGGAATAAAAAAGAGAGGTGACCCAATAACAATAAATGCCGTTGCATATTGATATATAAGTGAAAGGATACGAACAATGAGTTTCATAGAGTGTGTCTAATAAAGTTTTTACTAATAATATATACCTTTAGTATACGCCAGATAAAGCTTATATCCCTGTGGACACATAGAGCGCTCAAACACCCTTAGAACATATATACTGTATTGTATGGACACCTTACCTACACAACCCCAAATATCAGAAACCGCAGTTTCATCCCCTGCACCAACAAATCTTTACCCTTGGCTACGAAGACTATTTTTTATAGGTTTGGTTCTTCTTGGAATACTCGCGATTGTAGCTCTTGTGTACTACAACGGTAAAAGCATCTATGACAACGGACTCTAGGCTTGCGGCACTCCCACCTTTGTTTTCAGAACTTCAAAAAGTGCTACTCGGTGATGTGCTTTGTTCACAAGAAGATCTAATAACGTGGAGCACAGACATGTCAGAGGTCATCATCAAGCCGCGTGCTGTTGTGTTTCCAAAATCAGTTCGAGATATTAAACACGTTCTTGCTTTTGCAAAAGAGCACGGCATGCCAATTTCTATTTCTGGAAATAATCAAGGCACAGGTGGTGGTAGTTTATCTCCAGGAATAGTGATATGCATGCACCGCTATCTCAACAGTGTGTCTTCAGTTGATATACATAATCATACAGTGACAGCTGAAGCAGGAGCTCTCGTAGAACATCTACGTGAACGCCTTCATGGCTGGGGCATGGATATTCCTGTATTCACAAACAAAGAACATACATGCACTATTGGGGGAGCGGTTTCAACAAACATATCGACAGCTGCAACATCTACTCACGGAGATATTGGGTCTTGGGTAAAAAGCATAACCGTACTACTAGATAACGGAGAGGAGCATCATATAGCAGACGGCATAACTCCAAGTGGCAGACTTCTCGAAATATACATGTCACTATTTCCTTTACTCCAACACCACACCAAAGCTATTCAAAAATTTCAAGAAGAAAATATCCGCACTACGTCCGGATTTAATGTATGGAACCAAGCTATTGGACCTCGGCAACTTATGGATATTTTTATTGGGAGCGAAGGGACACTCGGCATACTGACATCTATAACATTACGCACCACCCCTCAAAAACCTGTGTCAGTATCTTGTGCTGCGTATGTTGATGCAGATACCGTAGAAGACACAACTCAAATCTACAAACAACATCATGTCGATGAATTATTTTTGGTGGACACATCTTTGGTTTCGTACGCAGACCCAACAACTGTTACTGTACTTGCACCTATTATGGAAGGAAAAGAAGCCCACCGTTACATACTCGTCGCAACACACAAAGGTACAGACGAGCACAAAATAAAGCTTTTACAAAAAGAACTTGTGCATTCACTTACGGGACACAGAGTATCATCTCATCTATGTACAGATACTGAGTTCCATTCCCTTTCCCGTATTTCTTCACACGCTCGAGATACTCTTGCTCTCTATGGGCAAAGCTACCTTACACCAATTATGATGTATGAGTCATGTGTTCTTCCAGAGGGGCACATCTCTACGTATATACAATCAATTGCAAGCTATTTTGAAACCGAGGGTATCATAGGAAGTATTCAAGGATACCCAGCAAGTGGTCACGTTTCTGTTATATTTTTACATGACAAACAAGGAGACACTACTGGTGTGAAACTAAACACAATACAAACCTACATACACTCACACATTGCAGAATATAAAGGTAGCGTCACAGGAGGTAACGGCGATGGTGTAACACGCACAGACTATGCAAAGCTGCACTTTTCTCAACCACTACAAACACTCTTTGGAGAACTGCGACGTATCTGTGACCCACACGCACTACTTGCTCCATCCAAAAAAGCCTATAGCGCTCCTTCAATAAAACATCAACTACGTACGCACTAGCGTGCGATGAGATGACGTATCTGTTCTTTTGGATCGTAACTTCCTCGAACAATATCCCGAGCCCATACACGAAACTCCTTCCCCCACTCACCTGTTACGCGGAAACCAATTGCTATCACAGCGTCTGTATTGTATACAAAAATCTTTCGTGTAACTTCTTTCTTGCCCTCTTTTTGTGTAACCATCACAGCTATCTCACTTGCAGATTTGATAAGTTCTTTTTCTCGATAAATTTTTTTGAGGTGGTCATTGATAGTTGGAATACTTCGTCCGTAGATACGCGCAATTCTTTTTTGCGTGCTCCACACTTCTCCATCCAACAGAAACACTCCCTCTTTAACGAGTTTTGGTTGATCTTTCAGATGAAAGTGTGGGATTTGAGAAGATGAAACCATATAGACTACTTGAGTTCAATGAGGATTTCATTACGTGTCATCCATGGTGGTGTACCTGGTGCATTATATCCAGCGTATGAAACTTTTCCATTTGCTTGAACGCCGTCTTGGACAAGAGCTTCTCGTAATGTGGTTTCCATGCGCTTGAGGCGAGCATCAGTTCTATATCCAGTAGAACTTATAACAGCGAATGTTGTCTCAGGAACACGCACAACACGTACCCGTGAGTCCGTTGGTGTTGGAAGAGTTTCCTCTGTATAAGACTGAGGCATACCGAACGCTATTGTTGTACTACCCTGATTATCCGTTGCAAGAACCGGTGCAGTCATTGCTATTTTTTCTGATCCTTCGTCAGTTGCAACTACAGGAGATGTCATTGCTATTTTTTGCTTCTGGATATTGGCACCAAAGATATACCCCGCCACAATACTAAAGCCCTCGTTGAGCGAATCCTTGTATGAACCACTAACAGTTGTCTGAGCAACTAAATGACTTGGGTACTGCCGTATTTCATACGTATCAGTTTTTTTGGTTACCGTGTATGGTGTTTGTTCTACACGAGAAGTAAAGTACCCGTATAGTGACCACACAATAATAATTGCAATAACTACACCAACATATAGCGCTATTTTCATAGTATAAGTATATCACCAATAAAAACAGAGATTCGATAAACGTATTCTTTTAAAAGAACGCCAGTTACTTTTCTTCTTCAGGAAACGTAAATATTAGGGAGTCTGTATCATCTCTTCGTGCAAGAATAAGAAGCTCGTGCGCTGTCCCCACCTTGCCATCTAAAGCATCTCTTGCTTCTTGTATAGCTTTATAGTTAGTTAGCAGAAAACCACTTTTTACAAAAAGCTCTTCGAGTTCTTCTCTAGAGTAAGCATATGGTCGCCATGTGTCACCTTCTCCAGAAAAGACTGCACATAGTAAACCGTTTTGTTTTAAAGACTCTCTCAATCGTTGTAAAAAGACTTCAATATCTCCACGTGGAACAAAAGCTATAGACTTGCCGTAAATAAAATCAAAAGAATCTTTTGGTGTACTGTCGTAGATTCCCTCAAAACAAGGAGCTTTGCGACTATGTTTTAGCAATACCTTTAGGTGCGGGATTAGAACTCAGATAGGTAGAAAACAATTCACCCTACTAGTTTTTAGATTAAATTATTTAGTTACCCAACTTAATAAGAAGCACAACCAAAAATGATAAGGTGATAAAAACAATTTTTTTAGTAGTTATTTTTTCTTTAAAAAGTAGTGAGGCAAATATCGTAGTAAAAAATGTATACAGCCCAAGCACAATAAATACGAGGGAAATTGGACCGAGTGAAAGAGCTTTTACAACTGCATACGTGTTTCCAAATTGAAGAACCCCAATAAGAAATGCCCAACCAATAAGATGTCTATGAACAAGGTCATTAAGTGAAATCTGCTTTTTTACAAAGAAAAGCATTACAAGTGATGAGATAAAAGCAAATACGAGTTGCCAAAAAATAAAATTATTAACCTCTACATGATTAGCTCCGGCATTTTGTACAAACTTATTAAATGTAGAAAGCAGTGCAATAAACATGAATGAGGGTAATATCTCAATAATGAAAGTCTTCTTACTGCCCCAGTGTGCTCCGATAAATAAAAAAACTGACAACATGATAGCAACCCACTGAAGTAGTGAGATAGAATTATTCAAGAAAAACACCCCACCAATAACAACAAAAACATTTGAAGCTAAACTTGTGAAAGGAAATACGCCACTAGTATCATGTTTATGAAGTACATGCATCTGGGTAATACTAAGGATTGCAAAACTAGTTCCCCATACAAATGAAAAAATGATTGCCCGTATATCAAATACAATATATCCACGTAACACATAGCCAGCAATAAGCATTGCAAATAAATATGCCCAAGCAGACAAACTGTACTTATTGATTTGTTTTGCTGCTGGAACTTTAAAGAGAGCCATTAAAAGTCCGCTCTGCAACATTCCAAAAACTGCATAAAACATCCATGAAGTCATCAGAGTATGATACCAGTTCCAACCTTACATGTAATTCCCGATTGGGTTACTAAATGTGAGAACTAAAAATCCCCCGTTTAAAAGGAGATTTTTAGTTATTATTGATTGATGCGTACACCGCGAAGCAAAGTAATCTTTGTGAAGTGGTGTACCGTCGTAGATTCCCTCAAAACAAGGAGCTTTGCGACTATGTTTTAGCAATACCTTTAGGTGCGGGATTAGAACTCAGATGAACAAAAGAGTGTTTAGTTAAGTGAGTTATTACCTACAATCTTTTGAGTGTATTTTATTAAGATTGGTTCGAACTCTGCCGCCCATGGAGAAGATTTACTTGTTTCAAACGCTGAAGTAATACATTTGAGTAAATGTTCTCGTAGTTCAGGAGCAACTCCTCGCTCTTTCTCAAGATCCTGGACACTAAGCACACCCAGCGCATGATCCCACTTTTTCTCAAGACCTTCAGGTGAAATATCTCTGACCCAATCTGCGGGGCCGAAATTTTTCCCTGGTTCCGCCCAAAGGTTTTCTTTTTCTACCGCAATATAATTTTTAAGGCGACCCTCTCCTTTAAATTTTGCATAGGTGTCCAACCTTATAAGATCCATACCAGGGAGGGCGTCATGAAATGCTTTTGAAATATCTGTGAGATTGGAATTAATATTTCCTCCAGCGTCTAATACATCTTCTTGGTTTGTAAAATATACTTGCTCTAAAAGATTTTCAAGTACTGTCTTAAAAACAGCATCGATAGATTCTGCCTTAATAGCATGTTTTAACATCTCAATACTACTTATAAACTTTTTGACGTCAACCACTTTAAACACAATAGTATCCAGAGATTCATTGGGGTCGTAGTGTGAACGTTGATGGTCTAAAGAGAGTCCGAATTCTTTTAGGGTTGATTCGTTGCGAGACTTGAGTGCAACTAGACCCGCATGACCACCAGCCTCTATTTCTGACTGAACACCTCTGACCACATCCTCAGTAGATTTGTTCTCTTCTCCTTCTTGTGGTTTTATATCATGAACTATTACTCCTGCGAGAGCCTTCCCCAACATGGCGCCAACACCATGATTATCATTGTGGACCTTTATTTCTGCCACGAGATCTGTAATTCCTTTAAGCATTTTTTCCTGCTCAAACAATGAAATCGTTTCTTGAGAACCTACCGACATTCCTGGTGCTTTGTTCATAAATATATTGTTATATTATTAAGTATACCAGTTCCTACCTTAAACTTTTTCTCAATAGAGTATAGAAAATAACCGTTGACTTTATTGATGTTCTCGGTTGGTGTGCCTATCGAGAATCTTACAACCTTCGTTCACTTCGCTCACTCTCGGTTTGGAAATCCTTCGGTTTCCATTCTTCCGCCACGGGAAAACTAAACCCGTTTTTCCTCTCGGTTCGAATCTCGATAGGCACACAAGAAAACCCCTTTCGGGGTTTTCTCAAAATACTGTGTGTACTGTCGTAGATTCCCTCAAAACAAGGAGCTTTGCGACTATGTTTTAGCAATACCTTTAGGTGCGGGATTAGAACCATAATTGCTTCAACGAAAATTCTTTAGCTCAATTACATTAGGACTGTAACCTTCTGGAACTCTGTCATCTTCTAAGGCATTTGTTGTAGCAAGTGATGCTATCTCTAACCAAAACTCATCAACTGTACTTTTATTTTCTGGATCAACACTCATTAACCATTCCTTTAAAGAACCACAGCTACGTACAAGTTTTTTGTGAAATCCAATTTCTTCTGAACCTTTAAACAACTCAATGAGCTTTTTTCTTATAGATTCACCATCTATATTTCCAGATCCTTCAGCTAAAATAGTACTGACTTCCTTGCTATTCAAAAAAGCTTCTAGTTTAACACTTTCTAAATTTGGTAAATTTTACTCAGCCGTATTTTCCATTTTCATATACTAAACAGTATATCAGTTCAAACCTCCCCTGTAATTCGCTAAAGGGTACCAAAATGTTAGAACTAAAAATCCCCTCTTTCATAAGGAGATTTTTAGTATTTATGAATTGGTGTGCTGTGGTGGAGAGGATTAGAACTAGTTTCCGTAATAATCACGCACACGTTTTATAAATTCCTCCAGATCGTCAACATGCACTTTCATATCTGAATAATTTCCTGAAGATCCTTTAAATCTTATTCCTTCCCCAAAATTTATTTCTGGTTGTATTCCTTCATCGCCATCCAAAAATGCAGCTATACTTTTTGATTGTCTTTTTAATTCTTGAGTTGCAAAATCTCCAATTGAAACAAATCCTTCCTTGTCAGCTTTTGCTATTAACTTTTCCTTCACTGATAACGGATTCTGGTTTGGCATTTCTAATGACATAATCATTTTAGTATATCAGTTCTAAGTCTCTAAAGGTTGCAGTAAGTATGCCTTGATTTTATTACTCTAATTCGTGGTGTACTATCGTAGATTCCCTCAAAACAAGGAGCTTTGCGACTATGTTTTAGCAATACCTTTAGGTGCGGGATTAGAACTCAGATGAGCTAAAGATAATTACCCTACTCGTGTTTACACTGTATTAATATTGTCATCTAAAAACTTTTTGAGCTGAACTAAATCTTTCTTTTCGAAATCATAGTGATAAGTATTTATTCCTACAGACCGAGCACTCTCTACTGCTTTTGGATTATGTTCAAAATATATTACATCATCTTTACTTAGATTAAACTGCTCTAACATTTTTTGGTAGTATGAAGGATCTGTTTTTTCAGGATTATGCTTGAGTGTAAATAACTCGTACGGCATATTCGTAAGACCAAATTGTTCAATTTGTGAATCATTCGCTCCAGTCAAAATAATCTTTACATTTGGATACGATTCAAGCAAATCATACATTGGATTATAAATACCCTCACCTTCAATCACAAATGCATCTACAGCATCTACTAAAATTGTTTTCATATATCAAATAGTATAGCAGTTCCAACCTCACCAATTTTCTCGATTGGATAGACAGAGATTGGAACTACCCCCCCTCTTTCACAAGGGGATTTTTAGTTTATATTGATTGGTGTGCGGTGGTGGAGAGGATTAGAACTGTATTACCTAAGTTTAGATAAAGAAGTATCCATCATCTTGCTTAATGATATCCCCTTTATTTTTTAAGAAAGCACTGACTTGTGTAAGGGTTTCTTCTGGTAACTCGGAGTGCTCGAGAAAAAACTTTATAAGATTAGTGCCATCCTTGTTTTTCAAATCATGACACGGCCGTATGTCTACTTTCGTATCAACGACATTAAGCTCATACGGTATATTCACCGAATCAAGAACACGCTTCACATCGTGGTAAGTACTAATGATATTTGGGCCCGATTTTACATACGAACGAAATTTTTCTTGCACTTCATTGATACCAAATTCCCCATGGTGAACGATGAGCTTTGTCGTTCCTAGTGAGTTGACTTTAATAAGCGTTTCAGGTAAATCATCAACATAATACAAAGCATGAATAATCAGAATAAGGTCGAATTTCTGTTTTGGTATAAAACTTTCAACAGTACCCTGCATAAGAGTTATATTACTTTTTTCTACTAGAGCCTGTGGCCATCTATTCAACTGGTCCTGATATGGGTCAACACCAAGGTAGGAATATGAGATTTTGTTTTTTTCTAGAATAGAAAATATCCTCTGGGCGGCTGAACCTGAACCACATCCTAGTTCCAGAATTGAAATAGGGTTTGTCTTGCACCACTTATGAAAGTTTTCTGTTAAAAACAGTTCTAGCAAGTCTCTCTGGTTGGTATATTTCAGCCAAGAAGAGTAGATAGGTTCTTCGTACACATCTCGTTCATATATCTTTGGGTCGAATTTTCCCATATATCTATAAGTATATCAGTTCCATCATACGGATTGGTACGTCTAAAATTCCTTTATTTATATACCTAAATTAATCTGTGTACT
>JAGORG010000001.1 GCA_018062965.1 Minisyncoccota bacterium | reverse complement strand
TCGGCAGAGAATACGAGCTGCGAGGACTCAAGTCCGACCCACTCGCACATATAGCATTTGTTAGAGAAAACCACCGTATCTGGTCCGAACAAATGTGTACCACCACATCAGTGTGGCAGGACAGCAAAGGCAAGTGGTGTCACCTCAGCATTAAAGCCATAGTGGGGCATGATTATTTCTTTCCAGAAGTAACTGTAGCCTATTCAGACAGTGGCTACTGTGACTACTACTACGGTAGCTCTAGACATTTGTATTTTGGGATTCGCGCCTAATCAATGTGAAACATATAACAAACCATCAAAGATTTACTCTTTGATGGTTTTATTTTTTGTAATTAAGTACACATAAAAAGAAAAAGCCCTAATATTTGGGCTTTTGCGAGATAGAGGTTTTACACCACCGCTTGTTTTTTGTTGTGCTTGGCGAGCGTCGACCAGAAAGGTTGCCCTTTTTGGGCAGCCCGGAAGGCGTACAACCCGCCGACAACAGCAAACAAGGCAAAGTTGAAAATCAGCAACATCTCAAGCATTCCGATCTTGTGGTCTGAAGGAATAGCCGGTGCAATGATGACTGAAATCATGAAGGAAGAAATCCATACAGGCCAGATGACACCGTCGTAATGACCGAGAAATGCAACCACTTTGTGAACAAGCGCAGGCGCTTTTGCTAGCGCATCTGCCAGTCTTTGCCGAAGTTTCGAGGAAACAAAAACCACCATGGCGAACAAAATTGCGTAACACCACACCAGTTGAAGCAGGGACATCACATCAAATGTGACACGTGCCGTACCGACAAGTGGAAAGGACAGAACAACCGCACCCGCACATTTGAGCACGGTGATTTCCAAGTTTCTCATATAAACACCTCTTTCAAAGAATCCCCGCTGCACCATGCTTTGGGTATCTTTTTATTATACAATATATGTATATTCATGTCAATACCTTTGTAAGGCATGAAAACAAGCCCCGATAACGGGGCTTTTGTAGTGCGCAACTATTTCTTTTTCTTGTTCTTTTTCTTGAGAACTCGCATTGCGGGAACCCTTTTCTTTTGCTGTTCACCATTTGGCACAGCAACCTCTTGTGCTGCCGGGGGAATAGGTGCTCGCAGTCTGCTCGGGTCAGTAACTCCGAAACACGCCCCCTCGCCCAGTCCCCAGGACTGTTTAAATGCGTGAACCCCTTGGATTGTCTTTGCTGTCAGCATGGGAAACTCCTTGTGTGTACTGTTGCTTTTTAGAGTATACCAAAAGGTAACAATAAGAAATACCCATTGCAAATGAATGGGTATTTCTACGTCTGATTAACAATGTTTGTGTTACAAGTTTTAATATATGAGTACATATATTAAAAATGCACCTTTGGCCGCACGTGCGGGGGTACAGATTTTTATAATAACCAAAAAAGCGTATTCCAAATGGATACGCTTTTTTGGTTAGAGTATTTACCGCACGAGGCGGCACCTACGCATCAGTTGTCACTAAAATAAGTAACCTTATTTTAGTTCAACTGATGCTCCGGCTTCTTCCAACTTCTTCTTCATGTCCTGTGCTTCAGCTGTCTTTACACCTGCCTTAAGATCAACTGGTGCCCCGTCAACGAGGTCCTTTGCTTCCTTAAGTCCAAGCCCAAGAGCTTCCTTCACAACCTTCATAACAGCAATCTTCTGCTCTCCAGCTGACGCTAGGTGAACAGTGTATGCATCCTTTGCATCAGATGCTTCTGCAGCTCCTGCAGCAGGTGCTGCTGCAACTGCCTGTGCTGAAACTCCAAACTTTTCTTCAATCGCTTTCACGAGTTCGTTAAGCTCAATAACTGACATTGCGTCGATCTTGTCGAGCATATCTTTAAACTTTTCCATGTGTGTATATATTAATGTTTGTAAAATCTATCGATAAAGGCTACAGGTTATGCAGACTTCTTTTTTGCAACTTCAGACATCGCAATCGCAAGACCAGTGATAGGTGACTTGAGAAGGTATGCAAGTTGTGAAAGAAGTACTTCACGAGGAGGAATGGTAGCAATCGCCATCATTTCTTTTGCATCCTTGAATGTTCCATCAAAGATACCCCCGAGAATAGCAAAGTTTTCCTTATGAGTTTTTGAGAACTCATACGAAAGACGAGCTGGAATAAGGAGGTCTTCTCCCCAAACAACGGCCATTTCTGAACCGATGACTGGAGCTTCCCCTGTTATTCCTACTGCGTTAACAGCTCGATTCCAGAGTGTTTTCTTCACTACAGTGTAGTGAGTTTTTTCTCCGAAAAGTGTGTCGCGAAGTTCCATAGTTTCCTTTACAGGAAGACCACTAAACTTTACATACACAGCTGACTTTGCACCTTTGAGTGCTTGTGTGTAGCTATCGATAAGTTCTGCTTTCTTAGCTTTTGTAAGTGCCATAGTACAGACTTCGATTAGGTTTGTAATGAACAGATACAGTCGCCTGTATCAGATAAACACAAAATGAGTAGCTGGGATTACTCCCAGGAACCTCCGCCAGATTTATAGGATTACTCCGACTGACTTCTTTGGCTTATGGGAACATACTATCATATTTTGGGGAATAGTAAAACCGCCTCATATGAGGCGGTTTTACTAATAGAAAAGCCCCCTTTCGGGGGCTTTTCTTTTCTCAACAATCTAAGCAACGCTCAGATATTCTTTACAGAATAAATTGACGCAGATTAGTTAGTCTTGCTAGTGTAGCTGTTTGTTGGGAAGTTGTAGATAGCAGCACCGTCGTATGTGACGTTTCCACCGATCGTATCAACCCACTTGAAGCCTGACTGACCAAGAGTTGTGTTTGCACGAGGAACGATACCGTTCTGTGCTGCACCGTTGATTGTTCCGTAGAGTGAGAAGGTTTTTGAAGTACCTGCTTGGATTTCGTACGGAGTTGTGAATGAGATCACTGGTGTTGTTGATGAGTAGAAAGTGCTGTAGTTAACGTTTGAAACGTTTACACCACCGTCCTTAAGCACCAATGTAGATGTAGCGAGTTCTGGGCTAGTGATACCTACAGTAGAGATTGTGATTGATGTTGAAGCAACCGCGATCTTACCATTAGCATCAGCTGACACTGTGAATTCACCGATCTTAGACAACGCACCAATGTTCAATGTGTCTGTTCCTCCAGCGCTTACAGTAACTGTAGGCTTTGAAGCAACAAGGCTCATAGTCTGTGATGCTACAGGAATCATGTTAGTGATTGTAGTACCGTTTCCTGATGTAGCTTCTACTTCACCAAGAGTTACGATAACTGTCGCAACACCTGCAGTAAGACCTGCAGTAGGGTTAGGGTTGTTTGCTGAATTCTTGAATGCTGAGTACTTAACAGTTACTGTCACATCTGTACCTGTAGTTGTTACAGGAATAGAGAGACCTGACACTGTTGTTGTACCTGCAGCGATAACGCCAGCAGTTACACCATTAACAGTGATAGATTCGATAGCGTCAGTTCCTGTTGTAGTGAACTTAAGCTTTCGAACAATCGCATCAGACTGAGATGTTGAAATCTTGAATGTTGCAATTGACTGTGTTGTACCACCAACTACGAACTGTGCCACCGGTGAAGATGAAACACGTACTGAGTTAGCAAGAGTAGCTGTCTGTGATGTAATCGCAGCACCTGCTACAGGAGACGCAGTAGTTGAGTTGTTACTTACAGCACCACGATATGTAATCGCAAGTGATGGAGTAACAGCAGCTGTAGTTGAAGCACCTACGTTTGCGTAGAGTTCAATAGTTCTTGTTGAACTTACAGGAACTGTCATGTCAGCAAATGAAAATGTATTTGATGACTGTGAGTTACCCTGTGGAGTTCCAAGAGTGTTTGAACCATCCTTAAGCGTAAGGTTTGTGTAGTTCTGAAGAGTAGCAGCATCAGTTGGGCTAAATGTAACAGTAGCACTGTTTACAATAGTAGCTTCAGCTGATCCAGCCTGAACTGTCCAAGAACCGATCTTTACGTTCTGTGTGTTTGGAGACACAGTTGTAGCCACGAATCCGGCTGTCTTAGCAAATGAACCAACACCTGATGAAATCGTAAGTGAAGCATCTGTAACTGCAGTGCCTGCTACTGATACGATTTCATTAGATGACTGACCCTGTGCGTTTGACGCAACACCACCAATCGAAGCTGAAAGGTTACCTGCTGTGTAGTTTACACCAGCAGTAGTTCGGACGTCTGCCTTAACAGTGACCGTAACTGTCTGACCTGCAGGAACGATAAGTGATGAGCCGAGGTTAAATGAAAGCGGAGTACCTGTAGCTGTCAAGTTTTGTGACGAGCTAACCTGTCCACCGTTTACATAAAGACCTACGTTAGCAAGACCAGCTGGAGCTGGAGTAAGTGAAGTTGAACCGATAGTCACCTGAAGGGTGTTTACCTTAACATCTTCACCGTACGCCTTGATAAGGAACTGACCGATAGTCATGTTCGTTGCTCCACCTGTAATTTCGCTCGCTGTAAATGCAGGATCAACATCTACAGTAACAGATCCCTTGTTTACAGTAATAGTACCGTAAGCTGAGTTTCCGTTAGCGATAGTTGCACCGTTTACAGGACCGTTTGATGTAGGAGTGATGAATACACCCATGAGGTTTGAATCTTCAACCATGAAGTCAGCAGCGTTTTCGATGCTGAATGTAGCTGTACGATTTGAACCCTTTACTACATCTCCACGAACATCCACTGTGTGTGAACCTGTTCGTAGGAGGTATGATGATGAACCAAGATCAAATGTCAAACGATTGTTGTTTGCAGCATCGATCATAGCTGGACCAGCAACCTTAGTACCGTCGATGTAAAGTGAGAGGTTAGCAAATGAATCAACAGGTGCTGAACCTACAAACTTAAATGTCGCAGCCTTAAGGTTTGTATCACGTGTTCCCACGTTTACAGTCCCTCGCCATACGTTGTAGTTAGTTGTGCCAGCGTCTACAGTTAGCGCAGTTGTTGTCATCTCTGAAAACTGTACAGTAGCTGGAGTAACTGAACCGATCTGTAGTGAGTTACCCATTACATTTGAAAATGTAGCAGGTGATCCTCCCATAGTTGTAAGGCTGTTGAGCTTTACACCAACAGTCTGTCCGTTTGTACTTGCAGCAACGTCAGCACGTACAGTGATAGTACGAGTTCCGTTTACTGAGAACAATCCAGAAGCGTTGTTGAATCGGATGTAACCTCCTGTTACTACAGAAGCAGCGTCAGTAATACGCTTGTTTCCTTCGTAGAGGTATACGTTTGTAAGAGTTGAGTCAGTAGACACACCTGTTCGCTGTAGCTCGAGGTTAGTTACTGTCCCGTTTCCAGAGAAAGTGAGGTTCGCGAGAACTCCACTAGCCTGACCTTGAACAAGAAGAGCAGTTGGCTGTGATGCTGAAAGCATTACAGATACTGGGCCTGATGTTGGGTTTGTAGGGTTAGTAGGATTTGTTGGGTTTGTAGAACAGATCTGATTAAGAAGTGCTCGTGTTCCAGCAAATGCGTTACCAGTTGGAGCTGTGATTCCAAGTTCTACTAGGTGTAGAGCGTGGAATTTATTCACAGCAGCACGAGTAGCTGGACCAAAGTATGAAGTTTCCATTCCTGGAGACCCAGCACCTGATTCAGCAACACGTGTCTGTGGGTATGCGTTAAGAACCTTTTGGAGGTTCATAACATCTACCCCAGTAGAGCCGAGCTTCATGTTCGTGTTGAACACGTATGAACAGCTCTGTGTTGGAAGGTTGAGAGCAGCTGATGCAGAAACTGTACCAGCCATCGCACCTCCGATGACTGCTGCAACTGCAGCGGCCTTCATTGAGAAGTTAGACATAAACGTTATATGTTTATAAGATTTAATGATGCTTTCGCATCACGTAGTGCGTTTATTTAGTTTCGACTTAACTAAACGCATTACTTTTAATGACAGACGATCTATGACGACCGAATGTGATTTTCGATTTTTAATCTGCGTCACTATTCTGTTGTCAACGATCTTATCCGTCTTTAAGATACCTTATAAATGTATCTCAAATACCAGAGGACGCTCTCAAACAGAGACGTCTACAAGATAGTATATTCTCTTCTCCTGTAATTGCAATGAAACCACTGCAGTACATGGGGATAAAGCGTATACACTATCTTGAAGTACAATACCTGTACTTAGCCCTAAGTCTCGCATATTTTCAAGGAAAAGTCAATGAAAGTACAGGGTACATAAGGTAGAAAGCGGGGTGTAACAGGTACAGAAATACAAGACAAAAATGCTACAGAAATACGCTACAAAAATACCAGAAGAGGCGCCCTTCGGGCGCCTCTTTTGTATTTCTCTGCCTCCTACCCACTAAACCATCACTCCTACCTGAGCATGTACCTACTCCAGCGCTTTTCCCCTATGCGGACTATTTTGCCATCATATAAGAGCGTGTTGAGTTCTCGCTGAATCGTTTTTTCACTGCAACCCTTGATACGTGCGGCAATGTCCTTTATACCGACATCAACCCCTTTTACAAATAACGCAAGGATTTGATCCCTTCGTGAATGTTTTTTCATTTGGAATGATGAAGCAAACTCTCGCTGCGGTGCAGATGTTGCAGGAGCTGCTATTTTCTCATTTTTGTCTTTTTGAATATGTCCTTTATGTATACGAGTGTCGTGCGCTTCTTCGGAGTGACTAGGTACGTGCTTTACTTCGCGTACATTTACATCATGCATACGAGCAAGTGCAAGCGGTGTGAGAACATCGTATGATGTGCCTTTAATCGCTGAAACTTGCACACCTTCTTGGAGATCTGCTTCTTGGTCGATCGTGAGCATAGCAGATGTGAGTACTGGCTGTTTCTTTTCTAATACAAGTTGCAGTGTGCGGAAGCCTTCTATCAAAATCTCTCCATTCATGTCTGAGACAAGTCCGGTAGTTGTAGACACATGCAAAAGAGACAGTATTTCTGTTACTGCCTTGAGAGACATTTTGAGATGTGTAACTTTGTCTTTTACTTCACGCTGTGCGAGCGTATTCATTGAGGACATAAGTTCTAGCGCGTTTAGTCTCAGACCACGCTTGATTGGTTCATTCTCATCTATCAGGTCAGTGACCAAATAGAGAGCTGTTACGAGGCGCTCAGATTTTTTGGCGATAAGCATTCCATACTCTTGTTTTAGTTCTTCGTGCATAATGACTTTTTGTTGGCTTTTATAGTATGACCTATATGGTTCATAGTTCTGTCTCTTTGTGAGTGACCTTTATGTCTTTCACACTTACCGCCTTTTTCTGTATAAGACACTGTCTATTCTATGCCTTTTATTATTCCTGTAAAGACTTGTCTCAGAAGCTATTTCATGTCTTTGTGGTTTGGTATACGTACCACGCAAATTGATACGCATCAACCCCTATCATCATCCATCACCTTCTCGAGTTATCCCTTAAATAAGAGGCTTTTCTAGTGCTACACTACATAGTACTAATCATTGAGTACACGCATTACACGCTATGGCAAAAGAAGAAAGTTACGAACCACGAACAACACGACGACGAAAGACAAAGGACCCTATTTTAACCGAGACAATACTCGGCGTACTTGCTGTTGTTATGGTGATGGTGTCAGCACTCCTTCTCTTTAGTATGGTGCACTTGGGTGGAAACGGTGGTGAAATTCTCTTTGTTGGGCTTCAGTCACTCCTTGGGGTATATGCATACCTGACACCACTTTTGTTCCTCTATATAGCGTACTATTTGTGGCTTGAAGAAGTGCCAGATCTTCGTATCAGTTTTCTGCTTGGTATTTTATTTTTTGGTATCGGATTTTCTGGACTCGGCACGATGATCTGGGGAACTACATTTGGAGGAATCTTGGGTCTATCGGTTGTGCAACCACTGACAACGTACTTTGATGTCTACCCTACTGCTTTTGTGCTCTTGGGTATGACGAGCATCGGAGCAATTGTTAGCTTGAACAGAAAACCATCACTCTCACCTATCTTAGCTGCAATTGCATACCCTATTGTATCTATACAGCGACTTCTTGCTGCACGAAAAGTGCGTTCATTTGATGACGGCGAAGAAGTTATCGAACCTATTGTAGAAGTAGCGGAAGATGTACCCGATGAAATTATTGCAAGCGACGAACCATTTGAAGACAACCTACGAACACAACTTTTTGGAGAACTGACAGAAGACGAACCAACTCCACAAAAAATAAAAATTGAAAAACCAAAGCCAATTATTTTGAGTCCTGAATTTGTTGCCCCACCTCTTGACCTTTTGAATGTCGACTCTGGAAAATCTGGCGCTGGTGACAGCAAAGCAAAAATGGTGACGATTCAAAAAACGCTTGAACATTTTCGTATTCACGTGGAAATGGGAGAAGTAACTGTAGGTCCAACTGTTACACAGTTCACCTTGAAACCTGCTCAAGGTGTGAACCTTTCTAAGGTTGTCGCACTACACGATAACTTGGCGATGGAACTCGGAAGTGAATTCCTCCGTATCGAAGCCCCAATCCCTGGCAAGACACTCGTAGGTATCGAAGTTCCAAACGAACGCAAAGCAACACTTGGTCTACGCTCTATGCTTGAACTAGAAGAATTCAAAGAGGCTGGACCGCTCACTATGGCGATTGGAAAATCTATCGTTGGTAAACCACTTTTTGGTGACCTTGAAAAAATGCCTCACCTCTTGGTCGCTGGAGCAACGAGAACTGGTAAGTCTGTAACATTACAAAACCTCCTTGTCTCACTCCTCTACAAGAACTCACCCTATGACCTCAAGCTCATCATCCTTGACCCAAAGCGTGTAGAATTTACGGCGTATAACAACATGCCACACTTGTATACTCCTATCATCAAAGACCCTAAGGGAGCTATCAAGGCACTCAACTGGGCAATCCAGGAAATGGAACGTCGCTACGAAATCCTCGCAGAAAACGGCCAGGTAAACGTTTCTGATTACAACAAAAAGATACTGTCTCCTGCGCTTGAAAAAGCACGCAAGAAAAACAAAGAAGGTTCAGAAGTCTCAGGCCTCCCACCAAAGATGCCATATATTGTCATCATCTTTGATGAATACAACGACTTTATGCTTTCGTATCCAAAGGAAATTTCTCCACTGATCACAGCGCTCACCCAAAAAGGTCGTGCGGCTGGTATTCACCTCATCCTCGCAACACAACGCCCTGATGTAAAAGTAATCACCGGAACAATCAAAGCCAACATCCCTGCACGTATCGCTCTTAAAACAACATCTCAGATTGACTCGCGTACCATCTTGGACTCGTCCGGTGCAGAAGACCTCCTCGGTAACGGTGACATGCTCTACATGGCAAGTGACAACCCTCGCCTTGTTCGTCTCCAGGCACCATTTATCTCTACAGAAGAAATCCGCGCAGTGGTGAGTCATATCAAACAAACATACCTTGAATTTATCCCAGATCAGATCGATATTTCAAAAGTAAAGGTTGGTTCTGCAAGTGGTTCTGTAGATAATGATAATGGTGATGACGGGCAAGAACCGGAAGATGACGAAGACTACATGTCAGCAAAGGATTATGTTATCTCTACAGGAAAAGCATCTACTTCATCACTTCAGACAGCTTTCCGTTGGGGATACAACAAAGCAGCGCGTATCATCAACGATCTTGAGCGCTACAGTGTTATCGGCCCAGCACGCTCTGGTGAGCGATACCGAGAAGTACTAGCAGGCACAGGTGCGCCTGAAAACGCTTCAGACGATAGCCAAAAAGATACAACAGCAGACGATATCTTTAGAAGCTAACACCCTATCATGGCTCCGCTTTATGACCTCCGCAAGAAACTTGAAATCTATACAGTAGGTATCCTTGTGGTGATAGCTCTATCATACGGACTATTTCGTGCATACCCCCTTTTGATGGGGCCTTCTATCAAGGTTATTTCGCCCCTTGAGGGAGATGTAGTAGCGAGTACAACCTTTCAAGTCTCTGGAGAGGTCAAGCGAGCAAACAGCATAACCCTGCAAGGTCGACCAATAACGGTTGACGTAGACGGGCGCTTTGTGGAGACCTTGGTTACCTATTATCCATATACTATACTGGTACTGACAGCAACAGATGGGTACGGAAAGACAATTACAAAAACTATCAAGATAACTGGCGAATAATCTGCCACACCAAGCCAAACGTATGATGAAGAAAAAAGTAGCGAAAGCTCCAAAAACACTCGGAACAAAAGATACAGTAAAGGGAGAGAAGACAAGTTCTGATTCACTCTTGCGTGAAATACAGAGCAAGTTCGGTGAAGGAGCGATGATGAAGCTCGGCTCTGCTCCAAAGGTAGATATTAGTGTAGTCCCTACTGGATCACTTGGACTTGATGCTGCGCTTGGTGTTGGCGGTCTTCCACGTGGACGTATCATCGAAATTTATGGCCCAGAATCTTCTGGTAAAACAACACTCACACTCCATGTGATTGCAGAAGCTCAAAAGTCAGGTGGTATCTGTGCATTCATCGACGCAGAACATGCGATGGATCCAGAGTATGCAAAGAAGCTTGGCGTTAACATCAATGAACTCCTCATCTCACAACCAGATAACGGAGAGCAAGCGCTCGAAATCACAGAATCAATCGTACGCAGTGGAAAGGTAGACGTGGTGGTTATCGACTCAGTAGCGGCCCTCACCCCAAAAGATGAAATCGAAGGAGACATGGGGGCACAACACGTAGGAAAGCAGGCACGTCTGATGTCACAAGCACTTCGCAAGCTCACTGCTATTGCTCACAAATCAAACACGGTGATTATTTTCATCAACCAAATTCGTATGCAAATCGGTGTGATGTTTGGTAACCCAGAAACAACCCCTGGTGGAAAGGCGCTCAAGTTTTATTCGTCAGTTCGTATCGACATCCGCAAAATTGCTCAAATTAAAAAAGGAGAAGATGTTGTAGGAGCGCGTACAAAAGTAAAAGTAGTAAAGAATAAAGTTGCAGCCCCTTTCAAGACAACAGAGTTTGATATTATTTATAACGAAGGCATCTCACAAGAAGGAGAACTCCTCGCGCTTGGTGAAAAGTTTAAGCTGATTCAAAAATCAGGTGCGAGCTACGCATACGGTGAAGAAAAGCTTGGTCGCGGATACGACGCGGCACGAACATATCTTCGTGAGAACAAAAAAGTTGCTGCATCCCTCATCAAAGACGTACGCAAACAACTCGAATCTGGCGCCCTCTCCTATTCTGGATCTGCAGACCCTGAAGAAAGCGAACAGCCAGAATAATCAGTGCAATAAAAAAACGAGGTCTAACGACCTCGTTTTGTTAAAACAGTGCAAACTGAGCAGTGATATCCACCTTCTGCTCGGACCCACTTGAATTTCCAGAACCAATACGGAATGCAGGATGAAGTCGCATTTCATAGGAATTTTGTGTGCCCGGGAATAGGCGCAGCTCCACCCAATCTGTGGTGTCATCCCTATTTTCGAGTCCTTCAAACCAAACCTGATCCAACCTGAAAATAGGTGCAACATAGTGTGTTTCGATTTTGATACACACCCTGTTGTTGTCATCATCAAAGCCAATCACCCGTCCCGAAGCTATCAACACATCAGGGTCACCTCTCCGCAAAATAGCAACTACTTCACCAGATTTCATAGAAATACTCCTTGAAAATTTGTGAGCTTTGTCATAAGCGTACAGATAATCCCCTTCATTGTCAAAAATTGAAAATATACCTTATTTTTGGTAGAATCTGAGTACTTATTTGTAAGCATTAAACATTCTATGGCAACACTTGACTATGATGAAATAAAACCTCGCAAGTTCATACTTGTTGACGGTCAGCCGTTTGAAATCCTCGAATCTCACGTGGCTCGTACACAAAAGCGCAAGCCTCAAAACCAGGTAAAGATGCGTAACCTACTTAATGGTAAAGTTCTCCCTGCCACATTCCACGCATCTGATACAGCAGAAGAAGCTGATATCTCAAAACGAGAATCTCTTTTCCTTTTCCAGAATAAAGGAGAATTTTGGTTCTGCGATCCAAAAGACCGAGCAAAACGATTTGAAATCCCATCAGATGTCATCGGTGACAGTGCGAAGTTCTTGAAAGATAACACACTCGTTGATACAAAAGTATTTGAATATGACGATGAAGAGCGAGTTATCGGCGTGACACTCCCTATCAAAATGAACTTCATGGTAAAAGAAGCTCCTCCTGCAATCAAAGGCAACACCGCGTCCGGTGGAGGAAAACTTGTTACTATCGAAACAGGTGCACAAATTACGACCCCGCTTTTTATTGAAACTGGAGAAACAATCGTCGTAAACACCGACACAGGTGAATACGTAGAACGTTTACGAGTTGAGAAGTAACAAAAAAAAAGTGGATGCCTACGGCATCCGCTTTTTTGTTACAGTTGATACTTGTGTAGTATTTGTGCTTCTACATCTTCACGGACGCGACCGTATTTTAGATAACTCATTTCTTTTAACTTATCTATATTTGCAGCGTTCCCTTTTTCTGGTGGAAGGGTTACGATATCAAATGGCTTCTTTGGTTCACCTCGCACAAGCATTTTCATATACCCGTGGTAGTTCTCTATTTTGAGAATATCGCTTGCGCTAAATGTCGGAGCATACTGCTGCTCTAGATACTGCGCATCATCTGGCCCCACACGAAATGTGGCAATAGAACCAACGTTTCCAAAGACTGCGTTTTTGATGTCTTCGGGAATTTGCGCAATATACTGATGAGCAAGGTTAAGTGACAGTCTATACTTACGAGCCTCTGAAAGAATGGTTGATATAGACGGTGTTGTTATGTTTTGGAATTCGTCGATATATAAAAAGAAATCTGGTCGTACAGGAGAATCAACTCGAGCAAGGGCTGCTTGCAAAAACTTACCAACCAAAATAAGACCAATAAGAGAAGCGTTGATATCTCCGAGGCGTCCTTTTGAAAGGTTCACCAGGAATATTTTCTTACTATCCATAATCTCACGGATATTAAATGAGCTTGTTTCTTGAGCCACAATCGGGCGCATAATGTCGTTTGAAAGAAACACATCGAACTTTCCTGTCACGTAATTTGTCCAGTTCTGCAACCCCTGATCCCCTGTTGTTTTTTCAGCATTCTTCCAAAACTGAAGCAGAAGTGGGTTCTTTGTTTTTGAAAGTTTATAGTCACGGAAGTCTTTATCAGAAAAGATGCGACTAATTTCCAAAAGCGTATTGCCAGATTCTGGGTGCTCCATAACAAGAAGCGTCGCGTTTCTAAAGTACTGTTCAAATCCTGGCCCGCCGGCAGTTTTCATATCAAAAAGCTTGTTAAAGATACTGAGAAGTTCGTTTACAACAAATGTTTTTTGTTCTGGGAAGTTCTTATCATACTCAAGCATATTGAGCCCCATAGGGCGCGCAGTATATGATGGGTCAAAATAAATAACATCATCTGCTCGCTCTGGAGGGACGTTCGCCAAGATGTCCAAAATATCTGAACCGTGTGGATCGATAAAACAACATCCATTGCCATTTTTGATATCTTGAATAATCATATTCTTGAGAATAGTCGTTTTACCAGTTCCCGTTTGCCCAATCACGTACAAGTGACGCATACGGTCTTCTTCTGAAAGATAAATCGGTGTATCTCCACCACGAGCTTTGTTTATACCGAGCAACACTCCTGATGTTGGCATATCAAGCGGTGCAGGAGCGGTAGCTGCAGCCCCTTCTTTTACATTTGAAAAAGCTTTGTCTTGTTGTGGAAAATGAAATACCCCTGCGAGTTCTTCTAGGTTAAGTGCAATACTTTCATCATCGTTCCATAAACGATATGTGAATCGATGAAGCAACGCTTTTTGCTTGCGTGCAGTTACTTCGTTAAACAGCATAGAGTTTCCTTGCGTATCAGCAAACTGCACAAATGCAGCCTCTAGTTCTTGACGAATAACCTGCGCACGAACCTGGCTCTCGGCTGATGCGATAACTCGAATATTGGTTTCGACAATAGTGTGAGACAGTTTTTCTTGTACGAGTTTCATAGCTACCTCATCAACATGTGACGTACCTTGTTCTTTTTCTTTTGCTTTCTCTTCTTCTGTTTTTGGTGCAACAAACAAACTACCCAAAACTCGGAATGATTCAGCTAGAACACTTTGTTTTTCAATAACACGTTTAAGTGTTTCGCCGCGGCGCAAGTCATCCAAAATAGTGCTGTATTTTTTGGCAAACGTATCTCCCGCTGGACGTATCAATACTTGGAGAGCGAGCCCCTCTCCGTCTTTTTTAATTTTGGTAAATGCAGAGAGGATAAGTCCAACCGGGTCTGCTTCCATGGCTTTATACGTTCTAAGGGGTAAAGCTTGGATGGTGGAGGTGTGAGCATATGACGCTGCAGTGATAGCTTGATTGTGAAAAATATTGTAGTCGTCTTTTTGTTCACGTACATGTGCGTTTGGAAACACACCGAGTACTATTTTTTCAAAAAGTGGGGCGTAGTCTTTATGAATGGCACAATAAAACTGTGCTGCAGTTGTACCGTTTGCCACAGCAAGCTCAAGTGTATAGTAGTTTTTTTCTTTGTTGGTTGCATCCCCTGCCAACGATTGCATCGATATATACCACTGCTCCATGAGGGCACACATGTCCTTCCATGTCTTTGTTCCATTATCTGCATCTGGCAAAATAATTTCGAACAACACAAAGTGAAGTGCTTTCCACTCTTCTTTTGAAACATCATTTGTTACGTCGTGACCCGACAAAAGATATTGTACGAGGAATCGCTGAAAATCGTCTTCTACTTCTGGGTTACCCATTGATTCAACAAGTGAAAGCGCATTGCGTACACCCTTATCTGCCATAACTTGAGCAAGTGACTGAACTTGTTCGTCGGTAGACTTTGGAGTTAGCCACGCAAGTAGCTGGTGACGTTCTCCAGTTGTAATAACCTTTGCAGGCGCAATAACCTGCTCCGGAGGAGTTTGTATGTACTCACGTACAACGGTATGCGCATGATGCTCTGGCGTAAAACGAGATTCGAATCCTTTAGATTGCTCTTTTTTTTGTTCAAGCAATGTACGAAGATGAAGAATCTCTTCTTCTGGCGTTTGAAACGCTTTAGTATTCATCTGTACAGTATATAGCCAATAGCTCTCTACTAACAGTGAATATAGCGGTTACGCTGTCAAAATTTCTGCGTCTCCTTCTGTGATAAGAATCGTATGTTCAAAGTGAGCAGCGTTTTTATGATCCTGTGTTGAAAATGTATATCCATCATCTTCAAGAATAACTTCATCTGTTCCAAGTGTCACCATAGGCTCAATAGCAAGCACCATACCAGGCACCAACTTTGGACCACGTACTCCATCATCAAAGTTCGGCACATATGGCTCTTCGTGAACTTTATACCCAACACCGTGACCTGAGAGAATTTTTACAACACCATACTTTTTAGGAATAGCAGCTTCGATTGCTTTTGAAATATCATTTACATAGTTGCCACATTTTGCGGCTTTGATACCTGCATAGAGCGCTGCTTTGGTGACTTCAAGCAGTTTTCTATCTTCGTCAGAAATCGTTCCAACTGGAACGGTAATAGCAGAGTCAGAAATCATACCCTTATGAGTGATACCACCATCAAGCCCAATGATGTCCCCCTCCTTTAAGACATGATCATCTTTTCCAATACCGTGAACCACTTCTTTGTTTACTGAAAGACAAATACTTCCTGGATATGGGTAAGCAGCGCCGAACGGTTTATAGTTAAGAAATGCTGGTTTATCTCCACCATCTACCACAAGCTTATGAAAATATGCATTGATCTCCCCTGTAGTTATACCAGGACGAACAATCTTTGCAGTTTCTTTAAGGGCATGACTAAGGCGCTTGCATGATTCACGCAAATGTTCCAAATCTTTCCCTGTTTTAAGTTTAATATCGTATCGCATAGATTTATTGTGATTGCACCTCTTTCATAATATCTTTATGAACATCTTCGATGGATTGCTCACCGTTGATATGGATAAAACGGTATCGAGGATCTCGCTTGAAAGCATCAACACACGGAAGAATATGTGTATTAAATTCTTCTATGCGCTTATCGAGTTCAAGATCAGAGTCAGTATCGGGTCGTTTTTCTGCGCTCGTTGCTCCACGGTACTTCATCCTGTCTTTTGACCACGCATCAGTTACATCAACATAGATAATCGGAGGGTATGCATACCCAAGAAATGGAAATACTCCATGAAGCGCTTCTACTTCGACAAGCTTTCGTGGTGCACCGTCCAAAATCACTGTCGTATCTTCTTTCATCTTTGAGATAAATACTTGTGTCCAGTTCCAGATAGAAAGAAATTCCGGTTGAAGTAACCCAGTATTTTGAGCTTCTTTTGCACGAGATGACATAAACGTATCTTGCTCAATAAACTCACGAAAACTACCCCCTGTTGTTACATGAATCACATCTTTGTGTGATTGCTCGAGAACTGCTTTGAGGAGTTGTGCTTGGGTGCCTTTACCGCTTCCTGGCTTACCCATGATTATAAAGAATTGTTTTTCCATGTAGCCTTTATGCTACCACAAAATAGATGAAAAGCTTACTACTGTTTATCTCCTTCAGGTTTTTCTTCTCCTGAAGATGTACCTGGAGCATCCTCTGGGTTAAAACCTTTGTAAGAATCATCACTCCCGTACTGTGGCGTTGGTTCGTCCCAACCTGGATAGGTATCATTATTATATGAATGGCCAGCAGGTTCATAATTATTGCTCACACCTGAGGTCTCTATAAACGGTTCATAACTATTGCTCACACCTGCTGTCTTTTGCCATGTATCATCCAAGTGAGGATTAAATTCCTGTGCATGCGCAGGAGCTTGAGCAGCTGCACCCGCTACTGCAAGTGTAGCCATTCCAAGAATCCTTTTCATTTTATCCACTACTGTTTCCTTTGTTTCCTTCTTTAGTTCTTTCTCGGGCGCTTGATCAAAATGTTGTGTTTCCATATACATATAAGTATATACCCTCGTTTTAAATTACAAAAGCCGCTCCCTGTGGGAGCGACTAAAGTAGTTCGCAAATATAGTTGTTTAGTACTCGCGCATTGAAAGTTGAGCATCAACCTTCTTGATAAGATCAAGAACTACCGATACGGCAATCAAAAGAGATGTTCCACCAACTGCAATAGCTGCAATGCCTGTAATACCCTTTACGATAAGAGGCAGTACAGCAACAACACCGAGGAATAATGCTCCAAAGAGAGTCACACGGGCAAGGATAGTTGCAATATAGTCTGCAGTTGCAAGTCCTGGGCGATATCCTGGAATAAACGCTCCATTTTTCTGAAGGTTGTCCGCAACCTTAGCTGGATCAAACATGATAGCTGTATAAAAGTACGTAAACCCTACAATAAGAAGGAAGTACACTACTCCATATATCCACTGATTCGCGAGCCCGTCGTTGATGGTACGAGCAAATGCTTGCAAACTTGGGTTCGCAGATGTAGACAAAAGCTGACCAATCAACTGTGGAAACAAGAGCATTGATACCGCAAAAATAATCGGCACAACCCCTGCTTGATTAAGACGAAGTGGAATATAACTTGAACCACCGCCGAGTGCTGGAGCAGCTCCGAGACGCGCCTGACGTGCGTATGTTGTTGGAACAGGACGTTCTGCCTCTGTGATGTATACAATACCTGCTATAACAACAAGGACAAGGATAATAAGACCAACAAGTGTAGGGATCTGAGCGACGTTAAATGTCACAAGGTACTGAGCGATAACTTGTGGAAGCGTTGCAACAATACCAGCAAAGATGATGAGCGATACACCATTTCCAACACCACGTTCATTGATTTGTTCACCAAGCCACATCATAAGCATAGTACCTGCAGTTACAATGAGAACGTTTTGAGCCAAAAGCACTGGAGTAAGTTCTGAAATGATTTGCTGTCGTTCAAAGAGTGTAATGAGGGCAACACCTTGCAAAATAGCAAATGGAAGTGTGAGAAGGCGACCGTACTGCACGAAGCGACGACGGCCATTGTTCCCCTCTTCTTGGTTCATTTCTTTAAGGCGAGGAGAGAGCACAGTCATCAGCTGCATAATGATAGACGCTGTAATGTATGGACCAACACCGAGCATAACAATTGAAAATGATGCGAGCCCACCTCCTGAGAAGATGTTCAAAAAGCTACCAAAGTTACTTTGAAGGAATGATGCGAGGTTTTGTGTTTCAACTCCTGGAATTGGAACAACAGAAAGAATACGAGTAATAATCAAAATACCAATAACAAACAGGACGCGCTTTCGCAGAACTGAATCTCGGAAAATAGCTATAATTGTCTTCATAATTTGAGCAGTATACCATAAAAACAAGGCTGCGTCGACATGTTTTCATATAAAAAACCAGTGCGCAAGCACACTGGTTTGTGGTTAGAAGACTGTCGTCTTCAGCCTTTGCAGTTAGATGCAAAGGTGTAGCATAGATTCAACGTCTGGAGATAAGGGTATTTATTGAAAATTGATAATGTTGATACAGCAACAAAACGCGGACACCTACGGTGTCCGCGTTTTATCTAAAAGATGGAATGTATTACTTTCCTTTCTTTGCAGCTTTTTTCTTTGCTTTTTCTGCAGAGATTTCCTTTACTTTGATTTGATTCTCAGTAAGGACGATAGCAGTTACTGTTCCCCCTGCTTTTTCGATTTTTTCTTTAGCGGTGACAGATACCTGACACTTCTCAACGTTTACTTTCACTGTGATGTCTCCGGTTCCCAAGATTTTAACCTTTGGAATACGTCCAACCATAACAGGGATAAGTCCTTTTTGTGCGAGTGTTACTGGATTAACAGTAGCTCCTGCTTCAAAAATATTCAACGCAGAAAGGTTAACTACTGATTCCGGTGATCGAACAAACACTGACTTCGAACGGTTCTTTCCGTGTCCACGCAACTTTGGAAGCTTCTTGATGATATCACGCATCGCAGGGCGAACTCGGTGTCCAGCGCGAGCTGTTTGACCTTTTCCTCCCTTACCTGATGTCTTTCCTCGCTTTCCTCCGCGACCTACTGTTTTCTTTTTCTTAAGCGCTGTGTCACGCTTGATTTGATGAATTTGCATAGAGGTTAGTTAGTAGTTGGTAGTGATTCTTCTGAAGTTCCGACCTTTGTTGCTTGAACTGGTGCTTCACCATGAGCATAAGCAATCTGTTCGAGAGCTTTCATAGTTGCACGAGCGTTGTTAAGCTTGTTTTTTGTTCCAGAGTAGAACTTTGCAGTTACGTTGTTGATACCTGCGATCGCCAAAATAGTACGAGCTGATGACCCAGCAATGAGCCCTCGCCCTTTGTTTGGCATAATCATCACTTCTGATGACTTGAACTTTGCGTTCACGTCATGTGGGAGTGACTTTGTCTTTGTAAGCTTAAGATGAATCATATGCTTCTTTGCATCTTTCATCGCTTTTTCGATAGCAACCTGTGTGTCCATCGCTTTTCCAGTTCCAAGTCCGATGCGTCCATTACGATCTCCAGCGATAAGCGCCACAGAAAGTGAGAAACGTCGTCCTCCTGAAACCACACGAGTCACACGACGAATGCTGATAGTTTTTGAATCGAACTCCGGCTTCTCGCGAGGTGTGCGAGGTCGTCCTCCTGTGCGCTGTCCTCCGCGCTGACCAGGACGCCCCTGTCCACGACCACCACGAGCTGGCGCTTGTGCGCGCTCTTCCGCAACTGCAACATTTCCTGTTTCTACAGTTACTTCTGGGGTTCCTTCTGTTGGTTTGATTTCTTCTGACATAAAATTACAGATAGGTTATTAGAATTGTAGCCCGGCTGCGCGTGCTGCATCAGCCAAAGCTGCCACTCGTCCTCGGTACGAGAATCCGCCGCGATCAAATACGACCGCAGTAATGTTTTTTGTTTTTGCATTTGCTGCAAGTTTTGCTCCAACTGTCTTTGCTCGTTCTACTTTGTTCATCTTGTCTGACAGACCAAGATCAGATGCTGACACGAGAGTTATCCCTGCCACATCATCAATAAGCTGTGCATACATATAACGGTTTGAACGAAATACCGAAAGTCGTGGACGTTCTGCAGTTCCTGTAACACGAGAACGGATCTTCTTGTGAAGACGTACTCGCTTTTCTGTTTTGATGTTTGTTTTCATAGTGTTCAGTTACAGATTATGCAGACTTCTTACCTTGCTTTCGACGAATAACTTCAGTACTGTAGCGAATACCCTTCCCCTTGTACGGTTCTGGTGGTTTTTGCATACGCACTTTGTTTGCAAAGAGTCCGACAGCTTCTTTGTCGATACCAGTTATAGTGAGCGCACTCTTTTCAGCTACCACAGTAAGCCCTTCTGGGATTTCCATGACAACTGGGTGTGAGAAACCAAGCGCAAGGTTAAGGAGATTCCCCTTAACATCCCACTTGAACCCAACACCTTCAACGAGAAGTTTCTTTTCATATGGAGTAACCACACCTGCAATCATGTTTTTTACATGTGACATGTATGTCCCCCAAAGTGAACGAGAGAACTTGTCATTACGACGAGGAGATGACACGATAACGCCGTTTTCGTTTTTGAATTCTATTTCATCACGAATAACGCGAGAGAGTTCTCCCTTAGGTCCTTTGACACGTACAGCATGGGCATCAAATGTTACTTCGACACCTGCTGGAATAGTTAGTTGTTGTTTTCCAATTCTGCTCATACGTTTGTTATTACCAAATCTTGAATAATACTTCGCCGCCGACCATTTCTTTGCGAGCGAGTTTGTCTGTCATGATTCCCTTTGGTGTTGAAAGCACGCAGAGACCGTGACCATATTTTACCGGAGCAATATCTTTTACCCCTGTATAAATACGCTTTGAAGACTTTGAAACACGCTTTACGTCCGTAACACGTGGAGTTCCCCCCTTGTATTCCAAAACGATAGTAAGTGTTTTCTTGATATCACCTTCGACAGAATATGTCTTGATGTAGCCTTCTTCTTTAAGTAGTGCACATATCGCTTCCTTCATGTTTGAATGAGGGACAACAACGCTTGTTTTGTTAACAAAGCCTGCGTTCTTGATTGCGATCAGCATGTTTGCAATTTGATCCATAGATGTTTTTGATTACTGCAGTGCTTACCAAGATGACTTGGTTACTCCTGGGATCATGCCTTCGTTCGCTAGTTCGCGGAAACAAATACGGCATAGTCCGAAATCACGCATAAAACCATGCTTTCGACCACATTTGAAGCAGCGGTTTACCTTACGCGTTGAAAACTTTGGAGTTTTCTGACTGCGAGCAATAACTGATGTTTTTGCCATTGTGTATATAAGTTATTAGCCGTCCGAATATCTCGTGTGAGTGCGTAACTATAGGGATTACCGCTATCTTTACGGAGAAACACGGATTACAGACGGTCTTGCAATACTACCACACAAGTGACTATTTTTCAAGAGTAAAAAAGCGCCGTCTTACGACGGCGCTTGGTAGCTTATTTCTTCAGTGCAATATTTTGACCCTCTCTTGCGAGTCTTACTTCTTCCTGGCGATGTTGGCGTTTGAGTAGGACTTGTTGAGCGTTCCATCCTTTAGACCACCAAGCCAGAATGGGAGATCGACCGCAGACATGTTCTCGCCCGGCAGGTGTTCGATTTCCAAGATGAAATCTTGCCCTGGTGGCGTTTCGAAAACATCAAGCTCGCAGTAACGACCGTCCCAAACAAACAGGAAGCGGTACTTCTGGATGACAATCTTCTCAGGATCGAGATCCCCTTGCATGGCCGCGTGCTCAACCTCCGAGATGAACGACTCCCTTTCGGAACCTCCACCTTCCTTCTTTTCCCCTTTCAAGGTGAAAATATAAAGCGGTTCTGGGTCACCACCAAGCGATTCGGTTCGCAAGCGACGTGTTGTGACACCTTGCGCAACATCTGCCTCTCCAACGGTGAGATACCCTTGGGTAATGGCAAGTTCCATGAAGTGAACCCCAGAGCCGAGCAGTGTCCGCCTAGTCGGCCACCTGCCAAGCGATCTTGGGGAAATCGGCACGTACTTTTTCTCGTACTCGACACCTGCAAGCATGTGCTCGATGACCCCGATGACGCGAGCAGTTTTGCCATCAAAGTCAGTCGAGTTGTCAACAATGAACATTCGAGAAACACCGACACAGGCATCAAGCGAGAGGAAATTCTGCCGAACAGCCTTCTCGACACTATCTTCCCTCCGAGCCTCATTCCCTTTCATGTGCTTCAGGTAGACCTCAGGTGCGTCAACTGCGGGACTCTGCAGAAAGACACACCCAGAGTACTGTCGGAACAAGGCATTCTTGCCAAGACCAAATTTTTCCTTGGCCATTGTGTAGAAGTCTTCGTGTTTTTCGGTGTAGCCGAGTCCGCCAAAACGGCCACGGTCGCACAGGATGAGTACCTTCTCGTGGCCGCTCGTGCGAGCACGTTCGAGAAGCTCAGTCTCTTGGCGAATGACTTCACCGAGCACGAGCTCCTGGAATGCAGATGTTGTGATGTTCTCACCCGGCACGTAGTCATGCTCATTGACAAGGCGCGTAGGCACCTCAGAGGAGACAAGGACCATCCAGCCCAGGCCCTTGAAATGCTTCTTGATACGCGGGATACCGGTTGATTTACCGGCACAAGGACCGCCCTCAAGGACGATTGTTTCAATTCGCTGCTCACATGCTGACATGTTTTTCTCCTGTTGAAGTTTAGAAGTGCTGAAATAGAGCTTCTGCGTTAGATGCTACTACCTAGACTTACATTAGTCAAAAGGCTACACTTTATATATATATGCTATCAATTATCGCTTCATCAGTTGCCGGAGTTATTACGTTTATCGTGCTTGATTATATTTGGCTTGCTCGTATTGCAAAAGACTTTTATCTTGAAAAGCTTGCAAGTCATGTGACTGTTGTACAAGGTTCACTTGTCCCCTACCTTCCTGCGGTACCACTTGTGTACCTCGTTGGCATAGGTGCTATTTGGACATTTGTACTATCATGGGTAACAACACTACAACAAGCAGCTCTCTACGGGGCAGCGCTTGGATTCTTTATGTACGCGTTTTATGATCTGACAAATATCGCAACCCTCAAAGACTATCCTTGGTCACTAACTATCGTAGATATTATCTGGGGAACCATACTAGTAAGTTTAGTAACTGTTGCAATGTTTTATGTAAAGACACTGCTTGCATAACTATAAATAAAAAGGCGGGCGCCGTACGGCGCCCGCCTTTTTATTTTCCCCTATCTCTTAGAATGAGAACGGTCGCCCGTTAACAGTCACGTTGGTTGTTGCTGTGCCAATAGTTTGACCATTAGCATTTACAACAGTGAGTTCAAATGTTGCGATTTGCTTAAACCATGATGTGTTTGTAACAACGACTGGGATTTCTTGCTGATGTGTTGAAGCAGTAAATGGCATTACAAATTCCTGACCACATCCATAACCTGCGATATTAGTAACTAGAGAACCAGCACAGATAGCGCGAATTCGAAGTGAGTATCCATTTCCATATTGATTCCATAGGTACGCATTTTGTACTGGTACGTTTGCAAGAAGACGGAATGCTTCCCCTGAATCAACTGGATCTTTGCTTCCTGAAAGAGTAATTGTTGCTGGTGCAAATGGACGAATAATAGTAATCGGCGAAACAACTGCACGGAATGTTGATGTATTTCCTGCGATATCTGTGTGTGGGGTTGTGATTGCAATACGGAATGTATTCATCTGATTGTTATCACACGCACCTGCACAAACATAATCAAGAAGTTCCTTTGTGAGAGCAAATGAAGCAGTTGTACCACTTGTTACATATACCTCACGAGAGCGTCCTGTTTGGTTGTTTTCAAGGAGTACTGCGTATTGTGATACAGACATGTTTTGTGTTGACCACGCAAGAGTAACTGTATCCCCTTCGTTATAACGAGTCTTTTCAACTGGAGTTGTGATAGTGATTGAACCACTCGTTGGTGTAATACTATATGTGTATCCAATAGTTGGAGCATAGATAACCTGTGTACTTGCAACACCATTACCTGTAGTTGCAGGAGTAACAGAAGAGTAGGTTGGTGTCACTATATAGTTTGATGAAGTGTATGAAGATGATGTGTTATGGGTAGAATTCTGTGGAGTTGTGTATACCACAGGAGCTGTTACTGGAGGAGTAACGACACGTACAAATGGATCATACGGGTCAACATAGGTAACACCTGATGAATACCCGTAGTCGTAGTTTGCATGTACATCGCTATCACACATGCGTTCATTGAGGGCATTACGTGTACTTGCGCCAACGATACCAGTGCTTGAGATATAGTTATCTCGCTGGAAAGCCTTTACAGCTGTGCGTGTTGCTGGCCCAAAATATCCGTTTGGTGTTGCATAGAGATACCCTGCGCGACTGAGAAAGTTCTGAAGTGTATATACTTCATTGTTTTCTGAACCAAGACTAAGATCGCGAGTGATTTCTACATCACAACGATTAACCGGGGTGGTATTAAAATATCCTGCATATGAAATAAGAGCGGATCCGGTAAAAGCCGCTACAAACCCCATAACAATAATCATCTTTTTCATGTCCCAACCCTACATTATTTTAAAGATTATGTCAAGAGTAACCAAAACAAAATAAAAAAGCCCCTTTCAAGGCTTTCATGTAAAGAGACGGTTACCACTTTGCCTGGTTTTCTTTCCGCCAGCGAGCTTCATTTTCTTTTTTGTTGCTTTTTTTCCTTTTCTTTTTTGCTTTTTTCTGTGCTGGCGACAGAATTCCTCGTAAAGGTTTCCCATCTTCTGAGGTAATTTCGAGAGGGCTAGCTCCGAAACGGAGCTCATTTCGCTCACTCTCAGTCAAGGCATGATATGCCTCGGTGGGGTCGAACTCATCGAAATCCCTGCCTCCGTTTCCACACCCGAAGAATGCGCGACATGCGCGCTTGCCGCACACCTCATCGGTAAGTCTTTCATATCTACGTGCCATGTTTTGCTCCTCAGCAAAAAGTTATGTAAAGAACTCTTCTTGTTACCCCTTTTTCAAAGAGTACATCTATACTATTCCTAAAAATAACTTTAGGCAAGTAACACAAAAGCGGACGCCTACGGCGTCCGCTTTTTATCTACAGAAACTGTCCTGATTATGCCTTCTTAAATGGAATACCGATGAGTTCGAAGAATGCTGTTGCTTCTTCCTTTGTCTTTGCAGTTGTTCCAAGTGTAATAGCCATACCAAAGATGTCTTTCAATTCTTCGTCAGCGATTTCTGGGAAGATTGTGTGTTCCTTGATACCAAATGTCATATTACCCATGTTATCAACTGATGTACGGTTAAGACCACGGAAGTCCTTTGTACGAGGAAGAGATACATTGAGCACCTTATCCAAAAAGCCGTACATACGAGCCCCACGAAGTGTTACTGAAACACCAATCAAATCCCCTTCACGAGTCTTAAATGATGCAACCGACATCTTTGCCTTGCGAAGTGTTGGCTTTTGTCCTGTGATTTTTGTAAGACGATCCATAACGAGGTCGTTGAACTTACGGTCACGCTTCATGTGTGTACCTGTAGCAACAGATACGTTGATCTTTGTAAGACGTGGAGACGCCATTACGTTTGTGTACCCAAACTGCTTTGAGAGCTTTTCAAAAGAAAGTTTCTCGATTTCCTTAACGCTTTTGTGTGATGTGATCATATATATTAAAGCACGATTAGTCTCTTTGATAGTGCATCGAGGAGACGATATACGTCGCTTGTTAACTAGTAGTAGACCTATACTCTACTATAAAACGTACGATTTGTAAACAACAAGCGACCCCGTTGGGGTCGCTTGTTGTTTTTATGTTATTCAGCTTTCTTGGTAGCTTTTTTAGCTTTAGCTGCTGGCTTTTCTTTCTTTGCAGACTTGTCAGCGAGCTTTACGTTTGAAGCGTGGATAGACATTGCTATTGATGCAATACCACCCTTTTCCCCTGCTTTCGTTGGACGAGTGTGCTTCTTCATCATGTTAAGACCTTCGAGAACAACACGATTTGTTTCGCGGTTAACTGATGTGACAGTAGAAGACTTTCCTTTCTCCTTTCCTGCAATCACTATTACTTTGTCTCCTTTTTTTACGTGCATATATGTTGTATTAAATAAAAACTAGATGATTTCAGGTGCAAGTGAAGCAATCTTTCGATACCCTTCAATACCTGTTTCTGAGAGTTCTCGTGGAACTGGACCGAACACACGCCCCGCCTTTGGTTCCTTCTTTGTTTTATCAACAAGCACCACTGCGTTATCATCAAATGAAATGTATGATCCATCCTTGCGGCGAATCTGCTTTGTTGTACGAACAACAACACCGTACACAACATCCTTCTTCTTTGTAGTCTTGCGAGGTTCAGCAACCTTTACTGAAAGCACAACCATGTCTCCGATTGAAGCATAGCGACGCTTTGAACCACCGAGCACCTTGAAAACACGGCCGAATTTTCCGCCTGAGTTGTCTGTGATCTTTACGTTTGTTCCTGCTTGAATCATAGTAGTTGTGTTAGATTGCTAAATTGTGTCGTTAGATTTTCTTTCCGATAACAACGAAGTTCTTGTCCTTAGAAAGTGGGCGAGATTCTTCGATGATTACCATATCACCTACGTGATATTCGTTGTTTTCGTCATGCGCTTTGTAACGCTTGTCGATTTTGTAGAACTTTCCGTACTTTTTGTGAGCAACGTAACGCTGTACGTTTACCACAACAGTTTTGTCCATTTTATCAGACACAACCTTGCCGGTTAGTTTCTTTCTTGTTGGTGTAATAGATGTTGTTTTCATAAATGTGGAATTATGCACGGGCTACGATGCGGGTCTTTACAGGGAGTTTTGTTCCTGCCTTTCGGAGCGCTTCGCGAGCAACTTCCTCAGTAACACCGTCAATTTCGAAAAGGATTCGTCCTGGTCGTACTTCAAATACGTATCGATCTGGATCCCCCTTACCTTTACCCATAGGAACTTCAGCAGCTTTTTTAGTAACTGGACGATCTGGGAAAATACGAATCCATACCTTTGCCGTCTTTCCTGCGTGACGTGACATAGCACGACGAGCTGATTCAATTTGATTTGAAGCAACGCGAGCAGGTGTTTCTGCTTTGAGTGCAAACGAACCAAAAGCTACCGTGATACCACGAGTTTCAGGGCGTGCGAGCTTAGCCTCTGAGAGGCGTGCGGTCTGCCATTTTCGGTGTTTTACTTTCTTTGGGAATAACATACTCGTGGTTTAAAAAATTAATTACGCTTTCTTTTCGAACTTCATACCTCGATAAATCCATACCTTGATACCGATAACTCCGTATGTCATGTATGCCTTTTCACGAGCAAAGTCGATATCTGCACGAAGTGTCTGAAGAGGAATACCTCCGCGCTTGATGTTTTCTCGGCGAGCCATTTCAGCTCCACCTAGACGACCTGATACTTGAATACGAGCACCTTGTACATCGCGGTTAGCCATCACCTTGTCCATAGTCATCTTAAGAACACGGCGGAACGGAAGACGCTTTTCGATACCTTCTGCAACCATAGCAGCAACGATAGCAGCATCAGCTTCTGGACTAGCTACTTCTACGATATCAACCTTCACATCCTGTGGAGTAATGATTTTGAGTCGTGCCATCTCTTTCTTAAGAGAAGCCTTGAGCTTGTCGATACCATCTCCCCCGCGTCCGATAATCATACCAGGGCGTGATGTGTGGAGCATGATACGGTACTGCTTTTCTGATCGTTCGATTTCGATAAGAGCAAGGTACATACCTCGAAGCTTCTTTGTAAGGAATGCACGTACAAGAACGTCAGCGCGAAGATGATCTACGAAATTGTCTTTCTTGCCGAACCAACGTGACTTCCAGTCACGAATGATACCAAGACGATGTGAATATGGGTGTACTACGTGTGTCATAAAATTACTTTGCTGATGTATTATCGCCTTTCTTGGCAAGTTCGATTACCACATGGCTTGTGTGCTTGTGGATTGGAAATGCTCGCCCCATGGCTCGTGGCATCCATCGCTTGATAACAACCCCCTTGTCTACAGTTGCAGTCTTGATAACAAGTTCTGAAGCAGGTACTCCTGCATTTGCAACAGCAGAATCAAGAAGCTTCTTGATTGGGAGTGCACCTCGCTTGATAAGTGTTGCCAAAATCCCCTGCGCTGTGTCAGCAGATTTGCCACGAACAAGGTCCGTAATAAGACGAATTTTGCGAGGAGCTTGGCGATAGTTGTTGAGAGATGCTTTCATACGATAAATAAAACTGATTATTTCTTCTTAGTATCAGTTGTTGCTTTTGCAGTTTTTGCAGCAGCGATTTCTGATTCTTTCTTCTTCTGGTCAATTTCCTTCTGCATCTTACCTCCGTGACGGATAAATTTGCGAGTTGGAGAGAATTCACCAAGCTTGTGCCCTACCATGTCTTCAGTAACGAGTACTTCAACGTGAGTCTTACCGTTGTAAACACCAAACGTAAATCCAACCATTTCTGGAGAGATATCTGAACGGCGAATCCATGTCTTAATAACGCCTGTATCTTCAGGGCGCTTATTAAGTACTTTTTTGAGTACTCGTTCATCTACGTATGGACCTTTGTGAAGTGATCTAGTCATGCAATTGTTTAATGTGGGGCTTATTTTATCAGGTTTTTCGGCTTAAGTCAACGCTTACTTGGTTTTTCGTGATACTCGACGTGACACAATGTGTACGTTTGAGTATTTCTTAGGAGTTCGAGTCTTGTGACCTCCAGTTGTTTTACCGTACTTGGTCTTTGGACGACGAGTTCCTCGAGGCTGTGCACCTTCACCTCCACCGTATGGGTGATCTACTGGGTTCTTAGCCATCGCACGTGTCTTTGGTCGACGACCAAGGTGACGAGAACGTCCAGCTTTACCAACATTTCGAAGGCGGTATTCGTCATTTGAAACTTCACCAATAGAAGCAAAACATGTATCTACCACTTTACGGATTTCTGTTGAAGGAAGCTTGAGTGATGTAAACCCACCATCGTGAGCAACAACTTGAGCAAACACACCAGCTGAACGAACAAGCTTTGCACCTGCTCGTGGCTTTACTTCTACGTTGTATACAAATGTACCAACTGGAATGTTTGAAAGTCGTGTACGGTTACCAACTTCAAGGTCAGCTTTTTCAGAAACAATGAATGTGCTACCAACCGTCATTGACTTAGGGAGAAGTACGTATCGCTTTGCTCCGTTTGCATATGCAACAAGTCCGATAAATCCAGATCGGTTTGGATCGTATTCAACTGTCTGCACCTTTGCAGGGATATCCATGATGTCATACTTGAAGTCCATTTCGCGGTATGATCGCTTGTGTCCTGCCCCCTTGTATGGAGATGTGATACGGCCAAATGCGTTACGACCAACACCACGCTTGAATCCACGCGTAAGTGGCTTGTACGGATCGTTTGTCGTGAGAACACCACGGTACGTTACCGTAGTCATTTTGCGTCGTGATGGTGTTGTTGGTTTATAACTTTTCATACGTTCTTAATTAATTGGCTAGTTCGCGAGATTGATAGTATCCCCTTTCTTAAGGAATACAATCGCCTTCTTATATCCTTGCTTGTGGCCAAGCTTTCCTCGGATAAATGTCCACTGTCGAGGGATATTTGTGATGTTGATTGCTTTTGGAGTTACTTTGTATTCCTTCTTGATTTCATCGCGAAGTGAAAGCTTTGTAGCGTGTGATGCCACAACAAAAGTAAATGCATTTGCATTTGACTGCACAGATGCTTTTTCAGTAATACGAGGAGCTATGATGAGCTTACTTGTTGTTACTTCTGGAACATCTTTAGTTGTTGTTTTCTTTGCTGCCATATAATTACTTTACTTTTGAGCTTAGATACTCGATAGTTGCCTCTGGATCAGAGATAACGAGGTAACGAGTATTTGCAAGATCAAGCGGGTTGAGGTCATCCATATTGTGAAGTGTCATGTATGGAAGATTTCGGAAAGCACGCTTACTCATTTCTTCACCTTTCTTTGTTGTCATGTACACATTGTTTGGCTTCTTGTAGCAAAGTGTCTTGAATCCTTCAATAGATGAGAGGTTCTTCATGATTGCATCAGCATTTTTTGTCTTGCCTGTATTTTCTGCGATAGTATCAACAAAGATAACACGTCCTTCTGCAACCTTTGCAGACAACATAGAAAAGAGCGCTGCCACTTTCATTGCCTTTGGAATAGTCTTCTTGTAGTTCTTGTCATTACGTGGACCAAATGTGACTCCACCGTGACGCCAAATCGGAGAACGAGATGAACCGTGACGAGCACGTCCTGACCCTTTCTGATTCCATGGCTTCTTTCCACCTCCACTTACCTCAGAACGATCTTTTGTATGAGCAGTTCCTGCGCGGCGGTTTGATGCTTGAGAATAAAGAACTTGAGATACAAGGTCTGCATTCCACTTTGCACCAAAAATAGTCTCTGGGAGTTCGAGAGTTTTTGCTACCTTTCCTTCTGTTGTATAGACGTTTACTTTCATACTTGTTTATTAGCCGCGAATTTCTACGAGTGTTCCACGACGACCTGCGACTGCTCCCTTGACGAGGATAAGACCATTTTCAACATCAACGTCGAGTACTTGTACTGACTTTTGTGTGATACGATCACTACCCATACGTCCTGCCATGCGTTTACCTTTGAAAACTCTCTGTGGACCAGTTGCACCAATAGAACCGATTTCTCGCATTGAGTGCTTCTGTCCGTGCTGATGCCATCCTCCGTGCATACCGTGACGCTTCATAACACCTTGGAAACCTTTACCCTTTGAAGTACTAGATACTGCGACAACATCTCCCTTCTGGAAAATATCGCATGCAATCGTTGCTCCTGGAGTAAGATCCCCTGGTGCTGTACGGAATTCTCTCACAGCTTTATAAGCAACGCCTTTAAGGTGACCAAGTGTTGAAGCAGCTACACGTTCTTTCTTTTGTGTACCTGTACCAACTTGGATAGCTTCATATCCATCGGTTGCCTGTGTTTTGATAGCAGTTACCGTAAGAGGAGACGCAGCTAACACAGTAGCTGGATGTACAGATCCATCTTCTGCGAAGAACTGAGTCATGTGTTGTTTTGTTGCAAGAGTAAATTTCATACAGGTTGTTTAAGTCGACCGGAATTCGGCACTAGCCCATTTTTACGTCGATATCAACACCAGACGGTAGTGATAGGTTCGTAAGAGCTTCAATAAGCTTAGGCTGTGGATTAATGATGTCAATAAGGCGCTTGTGAACACGCATCTCGAACTGTTCACGAGCATTCTTGTAGATGAACGTTGAACGGTTAACCGTATACTTCTTGATTTCTGTAGGAAGTGGAATCGGTCCGAGAATAGTTGCTTCAAAGCGGCGTGCAGTATCGATAATCTGTTTTACAGAAGCATCGAGCACTTTGCTTTCATATGCGCGAACGCGAATACGAAGCTTTTGTGTTTCAACAGCAGAAGACTTTGCTTTTGTTGTCTTTTTTGCAGGTGCCTTTACAGCGTCTTTAGTTTTTGTAGCAGTTTCTGCCATGTAGATAATAGTTTGGGAACGTTAATTGAGAAACGAGATTACGCAATGATCTTAGTAACAACACCAGCACCAACAGTCTTACCTCCTTCACGGATAGCGAAGCGTCCTTGTTCTTCAAGAGCAATAGGAGCCATGAGCTTAACTGTGAACTTGATAGTGTCTCCTGGCATAACCATTTCTGTTCCAGCAGGAAGTGTAACTTCTCCTGTAACGTCAGTTGTACGTACGTAGAACTGTGGCTTGTAACCATTCAAGAATGGAGTGTGACGTCCACCTTCTTCCTTCTTAAGGATGTACACTTCACATTCGAATTCTGTGTGTGGCTTTACAGAACCTGGCTTTGCAAGAACCTGTCCACGCATGATGTCTTCCTTCTTGATACCACGGATAAGGATACCAGCGTTGTCTCCAGCCTGTCCTTCTGGGAGAGACTTGTTGAACATTTCGATACCAGTAACTGTTGTCTTAACAGTATCCTTAAGACCAACGATTTCGATTTCTTCGTTAAGCTTAAGAATTCCTCGTTCGATACGTCCTGTTACCACAGTTCCACGACCTTCGATAGTGAAGATGTCTTCAACTGGCATAAGGAATGGCTTTGCTGTGTCACGTTCTGGAATTGGAATCCAAGTGTCAAGCGCGTTCATAAGTTCAACAATCTTCTGTGCCCATGGATCATTGATGTCTGTAGCTTCAGAAGCCTTAAGACCTGAACCACGAATAACTGGAGTGTTAGCACCATCAAACCCTTGCTTGGTAAGGAGTTCGCGGATTTCTTCTTCAACGAGCATGATCATTTCTTCATCGTCAACCATGTCACACTTGTTAAGGAACACAACCATTCGAGGTACACCCACCTGCTTTGCAAGGAGAATGTGTTCACGAGTTTGTGGCATAGGACCATCTGTTGCAGCAACCACGAGAATAGCACCGTCCATCTGTGCGGCACCAGTAATCATGTTCTTGATGTAGTCAGCGTGACCTGGAGCGTCGATGTGAGCGTAGTGACGAGCATCTGTCCAGTATTCTGAGTGAGAAAGCGAAATAGTAATACCACGCGCCTTTTCTTCTGGAGCCTTGTCGATGTCATCAACATCTTTCATCTTGATAGTAGCGTCCTTGAGGTGAAGTACGTTAAGAATACCCGCTGTAAGCGTAGTCTTTCCGTGGTCAACGTGACCAATGGTACCTACGTTTACGTGTGGTTTAGAGCGATCGAAATTTTCTGCCATATGTTTTTGTAGAAGTCGTGTCGTCCCCTTGTGGGAGATATTGGACTCAATTAGATATTAAATAAATGAAGTAAACAAAACAATAAACTGAACTTACGCGCCTAGCCAAGCAATATAGTCAGGACGCTAAGCGAATACGTGCAATCTTACCATATCTTTAAAAAAAACGCAATTATTTCCTATAATAAAAACCCGCAACCTTACGGGGGCGGGTTTTGAAAGCGCTATATAGGCAATTCGATCAACTTTGTTTCTTTATGGTTAGTCCAGAAAGCCCTTGTAAAACCTCTTTCTCTCATCTTATCAGCTTGCGTTAAAAGGAGACTTGGCTGGAAACAGCACATAATAACCAAAATATCCCCTCTCGCCTGTGAAAGCCAATCAGAAAATGGAAACTCTCTGCCTCTGTCTTCGTAATTAAGGCCTGTAGATGCATGGGCATTGAAAACAACAACTTTTCCTAAGTTGTCACCACCCCACAAAGGTTCAATCGCCCTACTCAACTCACGAGCAAGTAATCTTTCTGGACTGCACTCACAATCCAGGTTTTGAACAAAGTCAGCAACCTCTCTTAGAATTTCCCAAGAAACCTCGACATGTATACCTTTGTTCAAAAAGGGTATGTGGATTTGATTCATGACGCCCCCTGTTTTCAAAAATGATCAGTTGGCACCATTCTGCGTAAAAAGTATCTAAATGTCAATGATTCTCTTTGCAAAAAACTATTTTAGAAGGTGAAACATCTCAATAAAAAATGTTAGTATGTCTAGGATATTAGTTCTTACTGGAGGCAAGTATGTACGAATCTGACGGGAAGAGTTCTGATGTTTTTGACTACGGATATCATCAAGATCTTGAAGAGATAAAAAGATTTGCAGCTAAACGAAAACGGGAAGTCAGGTCTGAGGTTAATCAAAGACCAGAACAAAAGGCGTTTAACTGGACAGATATCCTCAAAAAAGAAGACCCTACTCTTTTTGTTTTCCCTGTTGCACCGACCAATCGTTAGCAACAAAAAAGCGCCGCTTCGCGGCGCTTTTTCTATTCAGAAATAGTAGATTACTTCTTATTTTCTGCAATATCCTTTGCAATGTTTGCGGGAACTACATCGTACTTTCCGAATTCCATCGTAAATGTCGCACGTCCTTCTGTCATAGAACGAAGATTGTTCACGTAACCGAACATTTCAGAAAGTGGAACCATAGCGCGCACCACCTTGTCCTGTCCACGTTCATCCATCCCTTCAATTTGTCCACGCTTTGATGAAAGGTTTCCAGTGATATCTCCGTAGAACTTGTCTGGTGTAACGATTTCCACCTTCATGATTGGTTCGAGGATAACAGGCTTTGCTTTTGACACAGCATCAGCAAGCGCCATTCCAGCAGCCAATTTAAAGGCGATTTCAGAAGAGTCCACTTCGTGGAAAGATCCGTCGTACACTTCACATGATACGTCCACCATCTTAAATCCAGCGAGCGTACCGCGATCCATAGATTCACGAAGACCTTTTTCTACAGCTGGCACGAATTCTTGTGGAATCGCACCTCCCTTGAGAGAGTTTACGAATTCAAATGCGTCATATCGCTTTGTATTCTTTGGAAGATCTTCTGTTGCAATTGAGTAGTCAATTGGACGGATATTGATCTTTACGTGTCCGTACTGTCCACGTCCACCGGACTGCTTTACATACTTTCCTTCACCTGAAGCAGAACCCATGATGGTTTCCTTGTATGCCACCTGAGGCTTACCAGTATTTGCTTCTACGTTAAACTCACGCTTCATACGATCAACGATGATATCCAAGTGAAGTTCACCCATACCTGAGATGATAGTCTCGAGTGTTTCAGGGTCTGAAGCAACACGGAATGTTGGGTCTTCGATAGCGAGCTTTGAAAGCGCGATACCCATTTTTTCTTGGTCTGCCTTTGTCTTTGGTTCTACACGCATTGAGATCACAGATTCTGGAATAACAATACGTTCGAGAATGATTGGGTGTTCTTCAGTACACATAGTGTCTGAAGTGATAGTATCTTTGAGACCTACCGCAGCTGCGATTTCTCCAGCATACACAACCTTTACTTCTTCACGTTCGTTTGCGTGCATACGCAAGATACGTGATACACGTTCCTTCTTTTCTTTTGTAGAGTTATAGATATATGAACCAGCTTCAAGTGTTCCAGCATACACACGGAAGAATGTAAGCTGTCCTACGAATGGGTCAGCCATAGACTTAAACGCAAGCGCTGCAAATGGAGCGGTATCTGAAACCTCAACGATAGCTTGTTCGCCAGTTGCTGGATCGATTCCCTTTGGAGGAGCAATATCAAGTGGAGATGGGAGGTAGTCAACAACGGCATCAAGTACGAGCTGAACACCGCGGTTCTTGAGTGATGAACCACAAAATACTGGAAAGAGTTCGTTTGCAATTGTTGCTTTACGAATAGCCGCCTTCAATACTTCAACAGAAAATTCCTTTCCTTCGAGGTATTCAGTCATGAGTGTTTCGTCAGTTTCAACGATTTTTTCAATCATTTCTGCGCGACGCTTCTTTGCTTCTTCGAGAAGCTCAGCAGGAATTTCAACTGAAGACACATCCTTACCCTTGTCCCCTGTGAACTTAATTTCCTTCATAGTGAGGAGGTCGATGATACCGTCAAAGTTTTCTTCTTCTCCGATTGGCATTTGCATTCGCACTGCTTTCTTTGAAAGACGGTCGAGAATAGACGCGTATGCTTTGTCGAAGTTTGCACCCATACGGTCGAGTTTGTTGATGTAACAAATACGAGGCACCATAGCATCCGATGCGTATCTCCAGTTTGTTTCTGACTGTGGCTCTACTCCAGCAACCCCGTCAAACACAACAACCGCACCGTCAAGCACACGAAGAGAACGCTTTACTTCGATAGTAAAGTCGATGTGACCTGGGGTGTCGATGATGTTGAAGCGGCATTTCTTTGAAACATCAGCGGCGGGCATGTATGTTGGGTTCCAGAACGCTGTTGTAGCAGCAGAGGTAATAGTAATACCTCGTTCTCGTTCCTGTTCCATCCAGTCCATCACAGTTGCACCATCGTGCACTTCACCGATTTTGTGAGAAACACCGGTGTAAAACAAAATACGTTCTGTAGTTGTTGTCTTTCCAGCGTCGATGTGAGCAATAACTCCAAAGTTACGTGTTTTATTAAGAGGATAATCGCGAGCCATAGTGATAAATAAGTGTTTTTAAGAAATAAAAAAGCCGCTTAGGCAATAGCGACATGCTACCACAAAAGCGGCGTTCCGGCAATGAAACATCATTTGAAAAGGCTTGGACGAAGCTCCTTGATGATTTTGTAAACAATAAAAAGATACGAGCGGTTTTGTGGGGCATCTCCGATGATCAACCTACCCCGAAGTTCCGGGTGCTGAAAGTGGAGATCATCTTTCAGATGCTGTTCAAGAACTTCAATACACCACGGCAGCCGCCTGTCTTCAGCGGCATACAAAAATGCTGAAACGAGTGGACAACTCAAGACAGGGCCATATTCACGATAAAGCGACTCTGCCTTCGGCCAATATTGCTCGAATTCTTCGCCTGCACGTTTCGAAAACAGTTCCTGGAAAGCTGGAAGCGGGGTTTCTTGCCATTCTTCCAGAAGACGGCGGGAAGCAAGTGGAGCAATCACCTGATGAGGGGCCCCATCTTCGTCAAATTTCACAAGACCGGGAAAAGCAGGTTGAACGAGTTGATTCATGGTTTATATCTCCAAATTGGTTGAACTTACCCACTTACACTACCCCAAAAGTAAAACCGCTACAAGTAGCGGTTTGGTTTATGTGTAGCAGACAAGTCTAGTTTGGGGTGGTATTCCTACCAATCCTCTCCAAAACTTCTCTTGTTTGCTTGACGACTTCTGGTGGTGCCGGCTCCCCTTCAGGAGAAGGGTCTGGGGGCAACCCCTCTCGCCTGCCAGGGCCATCATCGCCACCCCCTTGCCCATCATATATCCTGATACAAACGTAGCACCACTTAACAGCACGTCTACTTTCCTTAAGAACACCTGCTCGCGATCGGGTATTGCATAGGCAACAACGCCAAACACCAGGACCATATTCAGAGATCTCTTTTTTTACCAGTCCACGGTCTATAAGGCCGAGTTCTTTAGCCGCAGAAAGAATCATCAGGTGCTTCTTTAAGAAAAAAGCACCTGGAATGCAACATAAGACCACAAGAATGACAAGAATAATTAGAAACGTGTTCATGAATTAACCCCTCAAAAAGATCAAATTACGTGTACTCTACCCCAAAAGTAAAACCGCTACAAGTAGCGGTTTGGTTTATGCACGAGAGCCCTCTAAATCACCAGAAAACCCCCCATCTTCCTGGCGAGCGTGAGCGGTATTTCTTTTTATTCCGCCGCCTGATGATGTTTTTTTGTATTCATACGTTGGCAAAGAGTAGTTTCCCATCATCTCTTTGTCGAAACCAATGGTTTTGCCTTGCTCATCGCGAATAGCAAAATCGACATCTTGGCATTCTCTACCATTTTTGTCATACACCATTCTTCGACACTCAACAAGCCCTTGTTGTTCAAGCCAGACCAAGTCATTGTAGAAAGCAGCGGGAGTATGTGGACCGAGAAACCTATACCAGGGTAGTACCTTGTAGTCTTTGGTTTCATACAGCCTGAAAAGCTTTACGTTGAGCTTACTGTTCATGAGCTGTTTGAGTTTTCTGGTCGAATCCCACCGCTCAGTATTCATGACACTTAGCCAATCAATTGGATGAGGGATATAGAACCGATACCTTTTCTGCCACCTTAATTCAGAGACTATGGAGAACAGAACAACTGCAACAAGAACACACAGGGCAATTTTCCAGCCCCACGACCAAAGCCAACCCAAAAAAGCTAGAAGTTCCATGTTTATCGACTCCTTAAAAGTTCACCTGATACAAACACTAGCTAACTTAGCTCGTTTTAGCAAATACAAAAGCGCAGGTCTACGACCTGCGCTTTTGTATTAAGAACCGGAAGCGAATTACCAAGCAAAGTGCGCGAACGCCTTGTTGGCTTCTGCCATTCGGTGAGTATCTTCTTTCTTCTTCACAGCAGAACCTTCGTTGTTTGCTGCAGCGATGAGCTCGTCTGCAAGCTTGAACTTCATAGCCTTACCCTTCTTTGAGTTAGCTGCTTCGAGAATCCAACGAAGTGCGAGCATGAAGCGTCGTTCTTCACGAACTTCACGAGGAACCTGGTAGTTTGCTCCACCGATACGGCGTGAACGAACTTCAGTAAGAGGTCCTGCGTTAGTGAGAGCAAGGTTGAAAACTTCTAGTGGGTCTTCTACTTTTTGCTTTTCCTTAATAACATCAAGCGCTCCGTACACGATTTCCTGAGCTGTTGATTTCTTTCCTCCAATCATCACATAGTTGATAAACTTTGAGATTTTTGTTGAGTCATAGCGTCCGTCTGGACTAACCATATTTCGATTTTTAACTTTTCGTCGCATTGTTGTATAGATGTTCTTGCGTAAACGTTCCCGGAAGTAGACGGTACTCTGCAAGAGGTTATTTCAGTAATTACTTCTCTACTTGTTACCAAGTCGCCTTATACTACAATACATATAAAGAAAAAGCAAAACGGTATATACTGGAAACATACTCATATGCAAACATTCATTCATAACCTAAAACAGCAGTCACTTTTATCAGTTGCAACAGCATCTATCACAACAGCAGTTGTATTGTTCCTTTTGTCTAATATCTTTAATATTATTTTGACTGGAACAACAACCACATGGACAGGGCTTGCACCATTTTTCCTTGGAATACTTCCACTTCTTGTAGCAAGCGTCATCAAATCTGTAGGTTTAGCAACACTTATTGGTAAAAAGAGCGTAGTACACGGTGCTTTCATTGGTGCAGCACTTCTCTTTATCGTCACCATCTCTGATGTCATCACATCTACGATTGACAAAACACTCCCATCTCTACTCATCGGACTTTTTGTTATCATCTACGGAGCAGCGCAGTATGTCCTCCCTGCTGCAATCCTTGGATACTTTAGAAAAGACTAGGTTCGTAGATACTCTATAAAAACAAAAGCGGAACCTTTCGGTTCCGATTTTTTAACTGTCAACAATCTATCGGCGTTCGATAGAACCTGGGGTCGACTTTGAGAGATTCTCTCCGAGCTGCGACTACGCGCTTTAGTTTTAAGGCAGAGGCGGCGTACATACCCCTTTTCTCCTGTTGCTGTTCAGGTGTGAGACTGTTCCAGTGATTCTCCTCTTTTTTCAACGCCTCCGCAAGGCGCCGCTTCGCTTCTTTTGAACCGACGCACTTCCACTTGCCACCTCTTTGCTTTAAAAAAGCAACCATAAAGATCTCCTTGTACAGTTTCTTTAATACTATCACCAACAAAACAAAAGCGGAACCTTTCGGTTCCGCTTTTGTAGTAATAACCTGAATGATTACTCTTTTCGTAGGTATCCGATAAGAGTAGAAGGAACTGCGTAAAAGAGTAGACTCCCTATAGTGATAATGAGGGAAATCTCAAGAGGCGGAAGTGGTGTTCCTGCTCCCAAATAAGAAGCAAGGTACGCTGTGCCTGAGAAAAAAAGAGAAACAATTAAACCAACCAAGAAACCGTTCCACGCTCCTTTCTTGTTGATGAGAAGAGCGACCCCAATGGTATTTAATATACAGTTGCCTATATACCAAGCAAGAATAGCAAACGGCATTGCACCAAATGTTGGAGGTACCGTGTCGCCAAAGTAAATGTTGCTAATGAAAGGAATATAGTACCAAACCATATTCGCCACATACCCAGCCAGTGCAGCTAAAATAATTACTAAAGGCCCAGCGTGTCTAAGGTTATTAATAAAAGGTTTAATTGTTTGCATACAACTGAAGTATATCAAAAGGTTGTAAGACTTTAAAAACAAAAGCGGAACCTTTCGGTTCCGCTTTTGTTTTGAGATTACTTCTTCGCAGGAGCTCCTGCTTTTGGTCGCTTTGCTCCGTAGAGTGATCGTCCCTGTCGGCGCTTATCTACTCCTGTTGCATCCAATCGTCCGCGAACAATGTGATAACGTACCCCCGCCAAGTCCTTCACACGTCCACCGCGTAGTACAACCACTGAGTGTTCCTGAAGCTTGTGCTGTTCTCCTGGAATGTATGCTGTTACTTCCATACCGTTTGTAAGGCGTACACGGGCAATCTTTCGAAGCGCAGAGTTCGGCTTCTTTGGAGTTGTTGTTGTTACCTTTGTACACACACCACGCTTAAATGGTGAATTGTAAAAGTTAGGCTTGTTTTGGATTGCGTTGAATCCGCGCCCCATAGCAATAGAACGTGATTTCTTGATCACCTTTGCGCGAGACTTCTTAACGAGTTGATTGATTGTTGGCATATCCGTAAATAGTGGTTGGAACTATACCAAATATATCGTTTTTTTGCAAGCCCTGGTCTTCGATTCTTGAGAGTAGATTCACCCTTAGAGAGCCTTTGTGGCGACTATCTTGTCATTACGAAGGTCATAAATAACCACCATATCTGGATAAACGATGACATAGTCACCTATTTTCACATTGGTATAAAAGCCTTGTTGCTTTTTGAGAGTTTCAGCATCTTGAACACGAACAACAGTTACCGGCTCTCCTTCTGGAAGCATGATATGTTTTGCTGCACTTCGTACAATCTCAGATTTTGAAACAACCACCTGATTTGCAAACGTATGATCAACTGCAATAAATCCTCCGTACACAACCCCTACAGATAGCGAGACCCATGCCAATACTTTAAACGAGGTATGAAACGTTTTCGAGAGCAACATGTCTCGCAATGTCTGCTTTGCAACCTTTTTCACACTTCTCCCAAGTCGAGAGCCGACTGACTGCGACGTACGCGTAGAGCGCGTGCGTGGCGTGCTTTGTTTTGAAGCCGTAGAACGTGTGCGTGATGATTGTTTTGCAGATGATTTCATCATGCATACAGTATACCCCTATAAAAGACATTATTAAGGACAAACCTGGGGAAAACTATTCTAATCTAGAAAAGAAGTATGTCTTTTACAAGAGAAAAGAGTACCGGTGCAAGCGCGCTAAAGATAGTAGACGCAACCACAATAGCGAGAATGAGGTATATAGGGTTGTAAATAAACGCAGAAGAAATACGCAAACGAGGAAAGAGTGATTGGATAATAGCCATTCCGTCAAACGGTGGAATAGGTATGAGGTTAAACAAAAAGAGTGACAGGTTGACCGCGATAACTGTAAATATGTTTTGGGCTAGCGTTTCTGTGAGCAATCCTTGCATCATAAAGATTTTAAAGGCGGTTCCAGCAACGATTGCAAGTGCCAAGTTGGTCAAAACCCCAGCTGAAGCCACAAACACCTCTCCAAACCGTCCACGCACATTGTGAACGTTATACGGAACAGGCTTTGCCCATCCAAAAAATGTTCCCGCCACAGAAAACGCAAGAAACGGTACAATCACAGATCCAACAGGGTCGATATGAGGTAGTGGGTTAAGGGTTAACCGACCCGCACGATAGGCAGTTTCGTCCCCTTGAATATAGGCCGCATAGCCGTGAGCTATTTCGTGAAGGATAATCGAGAAGATAACAATGAGAAACGTAAATAGTACGTGTGAAATGGTAAGTGTTTCAAGCATTCGAGCAGTATACCAAACGAGTGACCTTCATGTTGCGAAACGCATGTATATGTGGTAGGATATGACGACTAACGTAAATTCTATGGCAAACATCTGTCCAATGTGCGAAAAAGGCTCTAAGGTTGTTGGAAAATACAGCAACTCTGTTCGTGCTACAAAATTCAACCCAGCCGGAGATCGCCGCAAGTACCCAAACCTCCAGTGGGCTCGCATTCCAAACGGTCCTCGTGTAAAGATCTGTACATCTTGCATGAAGAAAGGCCTTCACCTTCAGATTAAACTATAGCCAAGCTCTAATGAGCAATAAGTCAAAAGCGCGACCTTCGGTCGCGCTTTTGACTTTCTACTCACCAAAGTATAGGATTCCAACCAGCCCTGACACATTGCTCAGGAAAGTAAAAGGATGCAGCATGGCGATCTTTATTAATGGAACCTTCAGAGAAAGCGATCCAGAAAAAAAGAACTTCAATATGGTCTTGTTCCACGGTGTTGTGGGACAAAAAACGCAGAATAGCCAAAACGAGAAGTGTGACGGAGAGATGGTGGATGAGCAACGAGTGATCAGCCTCATTACTCACTGGAAATGGAACCAGGAGGAAGGGACTCTCAAATTTCTTGTCGCCCCGAAAGACGAGCCGCACCGCCCGACGTTCTATAACCTTAGGGAAACTTCCCCTTTAGTATTTGAAGGAACATGGGAAACACCTGAAGCCCGAGAAAAAGCAAGACTAATACTCACGGTTGCCCATCATCAATTCTTCACCTACTGATCAGAATCCTGAAAGAGCGACATCTAAGATGTCGCTCTTTTTTTGCAATCCATTCGCATTTACTTTTCTCTCTCTACTTCGAGTATTCTCCCGTCACTTACAAAACTAATTGCTCCATGATCAATCGTCGAAAGTATTTCTTGTGCATGTTTCTCTAGTCGAGTGAGCGCTTCTGGCGCAGGATGTCCATACCGATTATCTTTCCCCACACTTATCACTGCATACTCTGGTTTGATACGTTTGAGTAGTGCTTCACTGCTTGAAGTTTTGCTTCCATGATGCCCTGCTTTGTAGACGGTTACGTTCTTGGGAACAACATCACGCACTATCTGTGACTCGTACGCACTCGTCAAATCTCCTGTGAGCAAAAATGAATGCTCACCATACACAAGTAGCAGCGACACTGATGCATCATTTGTATCTGTCTTTGGTGACACGTATGATCCCGGATACAGCACATGCGCGATGACCCCGTCACCAAAATCAATTATGTCTCCTCGTCGTGCAACGTAAGTATGTGACGCTTCTTTTTGTACATGACGCGCAAGATCATAAAATGTTGCAGATGCTCCATCCACTGGTGACTCAACTACATGACTGACGTCGTACTTTTCAAATACCGGAATGAGTCCTGTTATATGATCTGCATCCGCATGTGTAGCGACCACCACATCAACCGATGTGTCACTGTACTTCATCTTTTTTCCGAGACCTTCAAGTACCTTGTTGTTTGGTCCGCCATCAATCAGCATGTCGTGTCCTCCTGGTGTCTGCACAAAAATCGCATCCCCTTGTCCAACATCAAAAAAAGTCACTCGAAGTGTACGCGGTACAAAGCACTGCGCACTCTCCACCAAAAACCACACCGCGATAAAAACCAACACACACGAGCTAGCAAGTTTTCCATACGACCGAACCATCTCTCGTATGCTTTCCCATTTCTCTTCCAAGAAATCTTTCATAAGCTAATGATATCTCAAAATGGTAGACTGAGTGTATATGGATCTCCACGCACTCATCAGTTCAGGAACATACGTTGCGATTTTTATTCTCATGCTCGCAAATGGTGTTTTCAATTTTCCTTCTTCTCAAATCCTCTACCTCATCGTAGGATATTTTGTTAGCACTGGAAATCTCATCTTCGCATGGGCAGTCATCGCAGGAGGACTCGGCAACACAGTTGGAAATATCATCACCTATCTCCTTGTAAAAAAATATGAGCGACCACTTGCACGCAAACTCCTCATGATGGACGAAGCTACGTTTTCAAAAGTTCACTCAGCACTTCATGACACATTTTCTCGTCGCGGAATCTGGTGGCTGTTTCTCGGCAAGCTCACTCCATCTGTCAAAGCGTTCATCCCTGTTATAGCTGGCATGTCTCGCACACCACTCTATACAACGTCATTTATTTTTCTTAGCGCATCACTCATCTGGGCAACAGGTATCATCTATCTCGGATACACGTTCGGCGAACATGTTTCACTTTCATCATTCTTAGCTATCTCACTCGTCATCGGACTCACTATCTTGTTCATCGTGTATCGCTCCATTTCTAAACGCCTCGAAGCTTAATATATAAAGGTATCTTCATCGTCAGGTTTTGTGCGATACGTTTCATCACTCGCACGAGAGCTCACATACAGATACACGCAGATGAGTACAACATAGACAACTATCATCTGACTGTATGAGAGTGACACCGAAATAGACGCATACGGGAGACTGCTCACCTGCTTTGCAACAGCTATCATCAGGTCAAGGAGCATGCTCACGACATACGCACATAGAGCTGTGAGTGTCTGCGAAATAAAAGAAAACACAACTACCAAAAATGATAGCAGCATCGCAACAGGCACCCACGGTACAACGAGTATGTTTGCAAAGAGTGCGTAGAGTGATGCGACGCCAAATGTGTGCATCAGGTATGGTAGCGTAGCTATGTATGCAGCGAGTGTTGTCGCGCATATCTCAACGAGATATCGAGATGAAACATATCGTGACAAGACTGTTTGTAGTACACCACTCATGTACACGATACCCATCGTTGCGATAAACGAAAGATGAAGCGACACGTCGTGCAAGAGTGCATACGGTTCATACATCATGATACATAGAAGCGAAACAAACAATGCCTGACGCGCGACATACTCTCGCCCAAGCACGAGTGCAAGTAGTGACACTCCTGCCATGAGGGTCGCACGTATTACACTTGCCTCTCCTCCTACCATCACCACAAACATGACAACCGAAAGTGATGCGATGAGCACACGCACAAACAGTGGCACAACACGCAACAGCAAAAGTACAAATGAAATAATAATTGCGATATTGAATCCTGAAAGAACAACGATGTGTGACAGTCCAGCCACACGAAATGTCTCAGTGAGTTCTTTTGACATCGATGCGTTTCCAAACAACATACCAGATGCAAGCGATGACGCAGGTAAATCAATAGCGCTATCGATACGTGCAACCATGTCTTCTTTTAGTCGACCAAGAAGGTGTGTGAATGTGTGAGCTTCTTCATCAATGACAGTTATCTTTGGATACAAACTTTCGCTTCCGATAGAGCGTGTTTGAAGATACGCTCCATAATCAAAAAACTGTTTGTCACCGTGCGGCATGATGGCCTGTGGCGTGCGTATGACTCCCGTAACAGAAAGTCTGTCCCCTATCTGATACTCCGGATACAGTGGCGCGCGCACGAGCACTCGTGCATGTTCGTCATCAACTTCAAGTACGAGTTCTTGATATGAATCTTTTTGCTCTGGCGAACGAGCAACGTATGCTTCTATCGTACACGCACGTTCACATATGAGCGCTTGCGGTTCGGGTTCCATTTGCACACGTACGATACCGAGTATCACACCGAGTGAAAATAGCGCCATCACACTTGGTACAAGTACATTCTTTTGTAGATAGCTACCCAACATCCATAGACCACTCTGGATAACAAAAAGTGCACCGAGTACGAGAGCTATATCGCTAGCATACTGCGAGCCGTAACCTGCCCATATACCAAACAAAATACCTACGACAAAAATAATTGTTCGTAGGTGTATCATCTGCATAGAGCAAAAGGTGGATTAAAAATATGGATAATCAGACTTTGGTCCGCGATATAGTTGCAAATTACTTGCAGTATTTTCTACAACACTATCCGCACAACTTGTAGCAATAGTATCCGCTCGTTCATTCAGTGCGATACCCACATGAGCCTTCACGTATGTCCACGTAACAGCAACCCCTGCGTCTTTCAATCGCTTTTCTTCAGCATGAAGTTCTTCCCACAGGTCTTGGTTGAGCACTGGCTTCTTTGTAGACGTCTTCCATCCCTTAGCAATCCACCCTGTGATCCAAACGCTCATCCCCTTCTTTACGTATTCACTATCGGTAAACACTTCAACAGATTGTAGCTTGTAGCTTGTAGCTTGTAGCTTTTCTGAATTCGAGTCCGTATCGCTACCAGCTATAGGCTGAAGACTAACAGCTTGTAACGCTTTAATAGCCCCGAGAAGTTCCATACGATTATTTGTCGTATGCTGTTCTGCCCCACCAAGCTCTATCACTTCGTCGTATTCCGTATGTTCTGTGTTCTGTGCTCTGTGGTCTGTGGTCTCGCCATTTTGATGAGTAACCAAAATGGCCGCCCAACCCCCCGGCCCCGGATTCCCCCGCGACGATCCGTCAGTATAAATAGTGAGTTTCATGTAAGTAGTATATATTATTTCTTTTCTGCTTCTTCTGCCATCTCCCACAGCATCATGAAGAATTCCCTATAACTTTCTGCAACTTTCTTAGACGTAATAATATAGATACTGAGCGGCTTCACGTTTGAATAGAATATAAGTTTATCTCCCTGAATCATGGTAGTAATGGAATTCTGTTTCATTTTAGAAAGAACTCTTACTTCGAAGTGCTGACGCTCGCTGACATAATCCTTTCTAAACTTTTGACTTTCCGGCGCAATATAATAAGTTTTTACATTCTTTGAGGCAAGGATTGGAACATACTCCTTTTCGTACGCATCCCCCATCGCTACCAGATATTCATCAGAGGAGGAGCCTATGATGTACTGAACATCCCCTTCTTTCATATTTTTTGCGCGCTCTATATCGTAAGCTCGATATGCTTTTTCTCCAATAACCGCTTCAAATTCCTGTTCGTTACCAAGTTTTGAAATCTTCTCGAGCTCCTGAGCTACATCTTCCGCCAGAGTAACCTTACGCCTCACAACCCTTTCCAGACTCTGCGGCGGCCTAGCTTTATATCTAGTGAGTTTTCCTTCTTTAACCTCTTCAACGACTCCAGATTCTACGAGCTTAGGGAGTACAAGATACACCTGCTGACGATGCATACCTGTAGCGACCGCTATCTTAGAAACTAGCGCTTCAGACCCTTTTTCCAATAAATATACATAAATAAGGCTCTCCGCTTTAGAAAAACCAAGTTCCGCGAGTTTCTCAACATACAGGTTTTCTACCTCTTTTTTAGACTTTTTCTGTTTTATAATTTCCATAGTGTCAAATTATTTATTGTTAGTATACCATATTTTCATTGTTTTACAATGTATAATGTAATAAAATAATGTCAATTTTATGATTGACAAATGTGTTTCAAAGTTGTACAATATTACCAGAAAGTTCAGGAAAGGTTCCCGAACTAAATGTACATTAAGGAAACAAAATGGAACAAGCTCAGGCTATCATCTTCACCTACAACATGACCATTAAAGAGATGATTGGGGAGGCAAACCTTGTCATAGATAGGACGTGGGAGAGGGATGCTTTAAACTATGTCCTTCAAGGCGCGGGTGAAATTGATGTAGATTTGCCTCACTTGCAATCCTATGGCCAATGCCGGGAAACACGCTGGGATGAAGGGGCGGCTATTTTGGGAAAAATAGCTGGAGCAGGACTTCGTTCAGCAACACTGCCCGAACTCCTTCTTTTTGCGGCGCACAATCCTACATTGTCAAGATTTGCAACAATGGAGCCCATGAACCATCGGAGATATCCAGGAGGATTCTTGTGGAAAGTTTGTGGGGGCAAGGAGAGGGTCCTCACAGGGGACTGTTCCTTAAGACAGGATGAGTTCTTAGCCGTTGTTCAGAAATGAACAACACCCGCACTCTAGTCCACGCGGAATATAAGTCGGACTCAACCGGGCGATTGAAACATATCGCCTACTTTATCAAGTTCTCAAGTAGAAATATTTGAGAACTTGTAGAGATTGTTCACTAACGAAAAAGAAATCCACTTGCAAAAGATGGTCGGCTCTACCGGTCGCAGTTAACAACCCCGGACAATGAAACTCCGAACGAATGGGAACTTAACGGTACATGTATTCGAGTAAGAAAGTACTCAAAACGTGCTGAAAATCTGAACTGAAGAATCAGAGCATGTAACACTTCTTGTGACTGAATGGTTGCAAGCGTTGCCGCTTGATAGGCAATGTTAGACCTCGTCGATCAACCTAAACGGTAGATCCTCGGGTTCAATGACAAGCACCCTCGACACATGTCGAGGTCTTTATCAAGTTCTCAACTAGAAATATTTGAGGATTTGTAGAGATTGTTCATTCACAACTACCGGAGGAATACCATGTCTCGCATTCTGCTCGCACTCTACAGCATCGCCGTACTCGTATTTCTTGGATACGGCTTGCAGTATTATCCGCCCTTCATTCACTCTGAGGGCTTCGACCATCTGACACTGGTCGCAGGATTGGCGTTCTACGGAATACTAATCCTTGTGCACGGGTACTTTCTGTACCGTGCGGGTCAAATGAGCCCAAACAGACTGTGAGCTTCACAGCAAAAAACCACACAGCAATGTGCGGTTTTCTTTTTAAATTAATCCCCTTGCGTCCTAGGACTACTGTCTCCTTGCGGCCAAGCCATGAATCTGCTGATTCACATCTTCGCGACCGAGTCGCTCGCCATCTCCCACAACATCATGAAGAATTGCTTGTAGTTTTCTGATACTGCTTCGGATTTGATCACATACAAAAGTGATGGCTTAAGAAACGTAAAGAATGCAACATGCCCTTTTCGTACAACAAAGTGGGACACGCCAAGTGGTAAAGTATCTAAAAACTTAGCACGCAAATCATTCTGCGCCAGAAGCGTATCTGACCACAATCCCCGTTCGCTTGTGTGTCCCAGATAATACGTTGTTATTTTCTTTCTAGACTCAGTTACCAAATACTCATCAAGTGCATCCCCCATCATTTCGGTAAAGCCTTTCGTATTTCCTCCGATAATATACTGCTCTTCGTGATCCTTGACACCTTTTACCCAATTAACCTCGTATTTCTGTATTGCCGTGTCCCCAACATAGACTTCAAAGTCTTGCTCATGTCCTACTTTTGAAAACTTCTGTAACTCCTTTACGAGATCTTCTGCTTCAACAACTCGCTTCTTTGCAATCTTTTCTATCTCAGTCGGAGCATTTGCTTTGTATTTACTGAGCTTTCCATGAGGAATTTCCTCAACTAGTCCCAACTGCATCAGATGCGGAAGCGCCAAATACACATATTGTCTATGCAGCTTCGCCCCAATTGCTATCTTTGACCCTCCGATTTCCCCTCCGCGCTCTAATAAATAGATATAAACCTTGGATTCACTGTCTGAAAGACCAAATGAAAGAAGCATCTTTCGAGCATTTTCTAAGCTATTTTCCTCATTTGTAAGCAACGCTTCATTTTTAACTGTCATAATATATATTACACTATATCATATTACTCATAATTTGCAATACTTTTTGTAATATAATACTGTCATCTTTATATTGACAGATGTGTTTTAAAATGGCATAATGTTATCAGAAAGTTCAGGTGTTCTGAACTAAGCACATTGATTGGAGATTCAAAATGGAACAAGCTCAAATGATTCAGTTCAACTACAACATGTCTGCGAAAGAGATGATCCTCGCTGGAAAGTATAACAACGCAGACATAATACTCAAGCTGTTTGCCGAAAGGAACCACTCGATCGAAGGTAGTGGTGAGGTGGCAATGCCCTATCTACATCAATTCGGACACCTCATCCGCTCCGAAAATGTGGTGGGGGAGCTCGCGCGCCAGGGTCTGCGTTGCGCGACACTCCCGGAACTTCTGCTCTTTGGAGTGAATTACCCCGAGGTGCAGAGGAAGTGCCACATCGTTGCACCAGACCCAGTCTGCCGTTCCTACGGCAGCGTCCCCGCACTGTGGAGCTACGCTGACGGAGAACGGGAAATGGGCTTCTGGGGCTGGGGCGGTGACTGGGGTGCCTTCTGGCATTTCGCGGTGGTTGCGAAGTAGGCTTGGGGGAATGTGATCCCTCTCAATAATCACCGTCACGCTGAAGGACGTCACTCTTCAGCACTTTATAAGGTTCTTAAGTAGCAATATTTGAGAACCTTCAAAGAACATGAGCCACCGATCGACCGAAAGTTGATGACCGGAAACAAGAGGACAATAAAACTCCTTGAGGAATACGGTTTCGAGCGTGGTGGCTGGGACAACTACTGATATTTTGCAGTAATCCCAAAATAGGCTCGGGGAACGTGATCCTAGTCAGGAAATCGCCGTCATGCTGAAGGACGTTACTCTTCAGCACTTTATCAAGTTCTCAAATTCGTTTGAGGATTTGTAAAGATTCAGTTCATTCACAACTTGAAGGGAAATATCCGTGCACATACAAGTAACACAATCGAAGGATGGCTCGCACGCTCTCAACTTTGATTACGGCAGCCGTAGAGACGTGGAGAGGGACTGCAAGGAAGGTGATGAAAAAGTTGTCGCCTTTATACCACTTGCAAGCAAGGACTCTGGTATCCAGGCCTTGGCGGCTATCGGCACTCTTGCAATCGAAGCCAGCAAGACCGGAAAGGTTCCACTCGAAGCACTTCTCCAAAAGCTCTTCGAGGCAGGCGTGGCCTGCGGCAAACTTTCCCGTTAATGGGATCGGGCGATTGAAACACATCGCCCACTTTATAAGGTTTATGATTATGATATCGTAAATCTTTAAAGTTTAGTTCATTCACAACCCGGAGAGTAGAGAAAATGAAAACGAAGATGATAAATTATTTCGTGATTGATGTTTTCACAGGAGAGTCTACTCATGAGATGGCAGATCTCTATGTTCGAAACCAGCGAGATTTTGCCATCTTCTCTCGTGACCGAGTAGAGAGGGCACTGATTCTCAAGGGAGTTATCAACTCTGAAGACTTTGAACTCATGAAAAAGCAAGGTGAGCGGTGGAAGGTTTCTGCTGAACCGGCTGTAAACGGAACTCTTAGTGAGCCATGTTTAGAGTGTGAGACTAGTGTGTGGGTTTGGTGAAATCACTACTCCTGAAACCAGTTCGGCCGAACTGCACATCAACGTGCAGTTTCTTTTTATTTAAAACTTAGCGAATGTCTACAATCCTCAACCGCAGCTCTGTCTTTCCTGCAAAGTAACTCTTTTCAAGATGAGCGAGAAGTGTGTGGGGCTTTACAGCTTTTTCTTCTGTTTCACTTTTAGTAAAAAACTGGATGGCTTTTACTTTTCCGCCTTTGGTCGTCGGATAAATAATTTCTAAATGCTCATTTTTCTTTCCGAATCGTTTAGTGGCTAGTGGTGTTACATTTCCAAAACTAAATATAGGCTTTGGGTTCGCCTCTCCAAATGGCGCGAGCGGCTCAATCGCTTTGTAGGTAACATCGTGCACATCGTCCATCTGTAAATCTGCGTCAATTGCAATCTCTTGGCTCCCTATTTCTTGTATCACCACATGCTTCACAGCTTCATTTAATGCATCCGACAATCGTGGAACATTTTCTACAGTGAGAGCAAATCCGCCAGCCCCTTCGTGCCCACCCCAATGAGTAAGAACGTCATGTCCCACGCGCGCCATGAGTTCTACGACATGCACATCTCCGAGAGATCTACATGACCCTTTTATAACCGCTTCGTTGTTACTTTTTTTAGCGGCAACCTCTGGTGTTCCTTCGTCTGCTGACTGCGGAACTCTTCGTCGCTCATCGCTCCTCGACCTTGGTTCTTCGACAGGCTCAGAACTCTCGGCTCCGCCTCGACCCCATACAAATGTAGGCTTTCCTGTTTCATCAATGATGTTTTGAGCGATGAGTCCAAGTATTCCCGGCCCCCAACTCATATCCCCTACTACGATCACATCATTTTGGTAGACCGCATGATCAAACGAAAGTGTAGAAATAATATCCTTCACTCCGGCTTTGCGTTCTGTGTTTAAAAGCTCAAGGTCTCGGGCGTAGCTTTCAGCTTTCGCAGAGTTACGTTCATATAACATATGATGCGCTTGAATCGGTGTGCCCATACGAGACGCAGCATTGATGCGGGGTGCAATAGTAAACGCGATATCATCCTCGGTTAGATAATCCTTTCGCATGCGCTGTTCGTTAAAAATATGTAAAAGTCCCGGGCGCTTTGTTTTTCTTAAAACCTTAAGTCCATAGTGAGCAAGTGCGCGGTTTTCTTTTTGAAGTGGCACCATGTCCGCAATAGTAGAAATACCAACGAGATCAAGCATCCACTTTTCCCAGCCGACAGGAAGTTTTGAAACAATATCAATCACATTTTCTAGCGAAACTACGGGTTTAGATGGACTCTCGGAAGCGGGCAGCTGAAAGTGAGTAACATTTTCAGCAGAAAATGTATGCGTGCCATCTAAACCCGTAGTTTCGCGTACTTGCAATTCACGCAACCTCATCAGAATCGCACACGCAAGTTTCCATGCGACCGCACAACCACACAACATATCATCATGATACGTGCAGAGATCTTGTTTTGAATTAAGCACTGCAACAGCATCAGGGACCACTTGACCCTTCCCTTCTTCATGAATTGGTAAATGGTGATCAGTAACAACAAAGTCAACACCTACAGTTTTTGCATACGCAACTTCTTCGATATTGGTAATTCCTGAATCAACAGTGATGATAAGCGTAACCCCTTTTGCTTTAAGCGCGTCTATCGCATGAATATGCACACCATACCCTTCGTTGTGGCGATGTGGCACATACATATCTACCGGGTACCCAATACCATCAAAGAATTCTCGCAAGAGCACCCCACCCGGAATCCCGTCGCAATCGTAATCGCTGTATACGCAAATCTTTTCACCGTTTCGAATCGCATTTACGATACGACTAACCGCCTTATCCATCCCATATATCCCAAACGGATCCCCTATATGCTTTTCGTATGAAGGATTCAAAAAATCCATCATATCTTTTTCCTCTACTCCCCTTTTTTTGAGAAGCGAAAATGTAAGTGGATGGAGATCATCCAAAGAGAAGTTCATGAGGAAAGTATATCAGAAACAACTTTGTCTCTTATAAAGGACAATGTTCAACCTTTGAATGTCTTTTATGCTTTTACTTTGAATTGTTTGCGAATCTCTTTCACCTGTTCCTCGTTTTTCTGCTCCATTTCTTCTTTTCCTGCTTCGCCGAGTGCTTTGAGCTCTTCAACAGAGAGTTTCATAAGCTCTTTCGCACGACCATCTAAATACTCTTCTGTGTTTTTCTCTGGATTTTCAAGCACTTCATCAAATAACGCATGCAAAACATACCCGATTTTTGGTCCAGGCGTTTCTTGTGTAACGTCCATGATACGTTTCCCGTCGGTTTTGAGCATCTTAAGTGAGATTGGATCTTTGAGAGCCTGTTCTACCATCGACTGATACATACGTAGTCTGTACGGCTCTTCTTTTGGTCTCCCTGTCCCTACACGATCACAAATACGCAGGTCTATCAGATCCCAGATGTTTTCTTTGCCAACATTCGTTATTAGACGCCTCACCGCAGAAATGCTTATTTGTTCGGTGTCTGAGAAAAACATGTGCCAACGCACAAACATAGACACTCTGTCGGTCAATTCCTTTGGAAACTTGAGCCGCTCCATGATTTCACGTGTAACGCGCCCACCTACTACATCATGCCCGTAAAACGTAATTACATTCTTCTCTTTTGAAAAACGCTTTGTCTCAGGCTTTGAAATATCGTGGAAAATAGCAGAAAGTCTCACGTGTAGTGGCCACTTTTTGTCTGCAGCGTGCTGAAGTGTACGGAGATTATGCTCCCACACATCAAACATATGCGCTTGGTTCTGTGTAACCCCTATTCCACGCTCAAGTTCTGGAACCACATGCCGCAAAAGCCCTGTTTCTTTCATAAGAATCAGTCCGCGCATAGGAAAATCAGTCATAACAAGCTTGATAAACTCATCACGCACCCTTTCACGTGAAATGTTGTTCAAAAGATGAGCGTTTCTCTCGATGCTTTCACGTGTAACGCTATCCAAGTCAAAATCAAGCTGGCAAACAAAGCGCACAGCACGCATAAGTCGTAGCGCATCTTCATTGAAACGCTGATCTGGTGCGCCCACAGCACGAATCACTTTGTCTTTTATATCATCTTGTCCTTTATATGGATCCACGAGCTCTCCTGTTATTGGATTGTAGGCCATAGCGTTACATGTGAAATCACGACGTTTTAGGTCATCCATAAGATCTTTACTCCACATAACCTCATCTGGGTGGCGATTATCTGAATATGTAGTTTCAAGACGATATGGTGTAACTTCAATGATTTTAAGTGTTTCATCGCTACAAACAGTACCAAGATCTTCTCCACAGGTCACCACCCCTACTGTTCCGTAGGTGTTTTCATAAAATGTCTTTGGGAACAGTGCAATAATCTGCTCTGGTGTTGCATTTGTTGTAATATCAAAATCCTTTGGCTTGTTGCCCATTATCAAATCTCGGACGCATCCCCCTACTAAAAATGCTTCAAATCCTGCATTTTGCAGAACAGCAAGTACCATCATCGCTTCTTTTGGAACCAATGTCTGCATAGTTTCTCGTGTGTTTTGTTGGGTATTTTGCATGGTTTATGTTAGTATAACCTTACTCTACAAGCTTCCGTGGTGAAATGGATATCACTCCGGTCTTCGGAACCGTCGTTCCAGGTTCGAATCCTGGCGGAAGCACAATATTGCGAAGCATGTATTGTGCTTCCGCAGCATCACACCTGCGTGTGATGCGTCAGGATTCGAAAGTCCGGAACATGCTCCCGGTTTCTTAGATTGTAGTCAATCTTTTGAAACCGCAGTCCTTTAGGGTTTTTCTAGCAAGAAAAACAGTGAGGAGCGGACCGTGAAACATTTTTGTGACGACAAAAATGTATTTGTGGGAGAAAATCCTGGCGGACCCCCTCTTAACGTTTCTCGTGTAACGGATACGGCTAAGAATCTCTCATCTTCTCGCTGGGTTACCAGCTCGAAGTGTCTTATTTTAATAGTCGCTTATCTCCTTTAAAATATAGACACCTTCGGAGTTCGATTCTCCTACACACAAATAAAGCCTTTGTCTTTATTGAATTCCTGTGCGGCGTAGGAGAATCGAACTCCTGTCTCAACCTTGGCAAGGTCGTGTTCTACCACTAAACCAACACCGCATCTATATTTACTCGATTATTCTATCATAGAGATATCCAGTTTAAAAGATGATATACCCCTTTTCGGACACAATAAGACGCCGTTGTTTGCATGTCTTAGATATACACATACTTGAATCACTCTAAAATCTTTTATTTTCAAGCATTTTTTGCAAAACTGGGGATAAACCTGTGTGTATGGGGGATAAGAGACAGTAAAGTACGTAGAGGGCAAACTGTACGACCCCTGCCCTTAATTGTAAAATAGCATTGATACATATAGCTTTTACAGAAGTCTCTGACGTTTTATAAAGGTTAAGTACAGACAATAAGACAAAACGTTTCACGTGAAACAAATACCTTTTTACATTTGAAACGTTCCACATGAAACCGTTTCTGGTATCAAATACATGGCTGAACACAATGAAATAGGCAAAATAGGTGAGAAAATAGCAAAAGCGTTTCTTATGAAACAGGGTTTTTCTATTATTGAAATAAACTATCCTACTCGGTACGGCGAAATAGACATCGTTGCTAAAAAAGGACAGACTTTGCATTTTGTTGAGGTTAAAAGTGTAAAAGTCAAAGATTTTGCTGATATAGCCAATCTTGCTATTCAGCCAGAAGATAACCTAACAGCAAAAAAGTGGTCTAGAATCGTCATAAGCGCTCAAACCTATCTCAAGCACCGAAACGTTCCACATGAAACACTGTGGTGTATAGATCTGGCTTGTGTATACATCAACCCGCTACGAAAAGAGGGGAAAGTGAAGCTTTTAGAGAATATACATAAAGAGTAAAGCAAAACCTCGTATGAAACGAGGTTTTGTTAGTTGCCAGGACTCGCTTTGGCCTCACGGCATGATTTACTAATCAGCCACTCCTCGCTATTTTGCTTGCTAGCAAAATATAGCTGCGGCTTTCGAATCCCGACGCACATGAAGCAGTTCATGTGCTGCACCCGACAAATATAAAACACCCACAAAGGGTGCTTTATATACTTGTCGGAGTGCCGGGATTCGAACCCGGAGTCACTCGCTCCCAAAGCGAGGATGTTAGCCGTTACACCACACTCCGATATTACATACTCCGATACGTAAGAAACGTGTATATATCCTATCACATTTTTAAGATTTTGCATGTATGCTATGTATATATGGAAAGCAAACCAAAAACAGGGGAAGTGTGGCAGCATTATAAAACCAAAGGGGAGTATGAAATTCTTGGAATTGGGCAGATGCAGGTGAAACATGAAGATCTCGACATGAAAGAATGCGTTATATACAAAGCACTCACCGATGAAAAACTTTGGTGCAGACCTCTTGAGGACTTTGTAGAAAAACTAACCGACGAAGCAGGGGAATCAGTTGGGCGGTTCACTAAAGTAAGGTAGTGGAAAAATATAGCGAGATATAGTAGAATGACTTCTATCGCGGTGTTGGTTTAGTGGTAGAATACCTGCCTTCCAAGCAGGGGACAAGGGTTCGATTCCCTTACGCCGCACAAAATATTTGAAATCCCCCAGATTATTTCTCTGGGGGATTTCAAATTCTGAAGATGTATCACCTGGAGCGGTTCATGCCTGTAATGAGTCAGCCGTGTTGTACTTGAACAGATCCTACAACTTTACAAAAGTATGAGATATACTTTGTATATATGGAATTTAAAGAAACAATGATTGCGGGTGAGGGGGAGTTTAAGCCTACACAACAGGAAGCTCTTACTCCACTTGATGAGCAGATTCTAGAAATAAATAATAAGATAACGAAAGCGCAAGATTTTATTCAGTCTCTTGAAGGCATGCAAAAGGCTGAACCTAACGAACGTCGAGCAAAAGATCTACTACATGCTCGTATAGATCTAGCAGAACTCCAAACACAAAAAGATCATCTCCTTGATGAAAAGTTTGGAAGATATGGAAACCTACCAGCCGCGAACGACTCTGACATAGAAAAACCAATCATAGAAGGAACTAGTGATTTTTATGATTCTGATAGAACAGACTATAGAAGAGAAAGATTTGCATAAATCAAAAACCCGCCATGTGGCGGGTTTTTGATTGAGAATGGCGTTAATTACTTAACTGCATCCTTAAGTGCCTTTGCGGCTGAGAACTTTGGAACTGTTGTTGCTGGAACCTTTACAGTTTCACCTGTCTTTGGGTTACGAGCATCGCGTGCTGCACGCTTCTTTGCTACGAACTTACCGAAACCGGCGATTGCAACTTCGTCACCCTTCTTAAGAGTCTTAACGATTGAATCGAAAACTGTATCTACGACAGCTTCAGCTTGTACCTTTGTACCACCGAGAACTGCGTGTACTGCTTCAACGAGGCCTACTTTGTTCATATAGTTGTGAATGTAATATCGTGTTTTCCTAGGACCACGACATTGATAAGATGTTTGTAATTCACACCGCAAAGCAAGAATGCTTTGTGATGGCTATAAAAAGTATATACTCCTTGGGTTTTTTGGCAAGTCATAATACAACACCGTGTGGAAAAGTCAAAACCAACATGTAGATGCTATTGTCTAAACAAGAAGCGCGCCCGACGGGCGCGCTTCTTGTTTTATCTTGCAAACTCTATCGTTCGGCTCTCACGTATAACATTTATTTTTATTTCACCTGGATATCTAAGCTCCTGTTCGATACGAAGTGCGATCTGACGCGCCAAATCCCGTGCCTGCATGTCAGATACAAGGGTAGGAGTAACAAATACACGTATTTCTCGCCCAGCTTGTAGTGCATACACACGCTCAATGCCTGAAAATGCGAGTGCAATGGCTTCTAAATCAGAAAGGCGAGTAATATACCTATCAACAGTATCTCGACGTGCGCCAGGGCGTCCACCACTTACTGCGTCTGCAACCTGCACAAGCACTGATTCGATAGTTTCATATGGATACTCTTCATGATGCGCCTGCATAGCAAGTATCACCCGTTCATCCACGCCATACTTTGCCAAAATCTTTCTACCGATTTCAACATGTGTACCTTGAATCTCATGGTCAACGGCTTTTCCGATATCATGCAAAAGCGCTCCAGCTTTTGCTACTTGCACATCTGCACCGAGCTCTTGTGCAAGCATGCCTGCGATGTGTGCCATCTCAACTGAGTGATCAAGAACATTTTGTCCATAACTTGTTCGGAAATACAGCCGACCAATAAGAGGGATCAGTGGTTCTGGAATAGAAAGAAGCCCACACGCAAGTACTGCTTCTTCTCCTTTCTTTTTCATAAATACACCGATATCTTTTTTTGCTTTCTCGATATACTCTTCTATTTTGATCGGCTGAATACGACCGTCTTTGATGAGCATTTCGAGTGCGTTCTTTGCAATCGCACGGCGAACTGGATCAAAACACGATACAACTATTGCTTGTGGATGTTCATCGACAAGCAATTCAACACCTGCAAGACGTTCAAAGGTTTTGATATTACGTCCTTCTTTCCCGATGATTTTGCCTTTTACCTCTTCATCTGCAATCTCAACAGTGCTCGTTGTAAACGAAGAAACGTTTGCATTTGCAATACGGTAGACGTTGTTTACCAACATATCTCGCGCTTGCTCCATAAAGCGTTCTTCTCCATCTCGAGAGAGTTTGAGCATTCTAGATTTCAAGTCTTCTTCAGATTCACGAGTTATTTTTTCAAACAACATGTGACGTGCTTGTTCCTGAGTAATCCCTGCAAGAGCTTCGCGGGCACGAACTGTGTCTTTTTCTTGTGCATCAAGAGCGTCCTGAAGAGTTTCTAGTTCTTTGGACTTAGTTCGTAGCGTTTCGAGATCACGCGCGACCTCTTGTTCGCGTTTATCAATACGCTCTTCTTGTTTTTGTAGCCTGTCTTCGCTTTTTTCAAGCTCACTACGTATCGTTTGCGCACGAGTGAGGGCTTCTTCTTCTATTTTATGAGCCTCCTTTTTTGCTTCAAGCAAAATACTATCTGCTTTTTGTTCTGCATTACCTGTTTTTATCTTTGCGTAATAGTCACGCGCAAAGAAACCAACCAAAGCGCCAACTCCGCCGGCTATGAGTCCTGCTTCTATGATGAGCTTTTCCATACGTAGGTTATGGGATCCCTAGGGGATGGGATTATTTTGTCTTTGGTTTTAGAACCTGGTCAACGATACCGTACTTCTTTGCTTCGTCAGCACTCATCCAATAGTCACGGTCACCATCTTTTTCAACTTGGGCTTTTGTTTTACCTGTTGCATCCGCAAGCATTGCATACAACTTTTCCTTAATTTTAAGGATGTGTTTTGCTTTTATTTCAATATCAGAAGCCTGACCTTCAACACCAGAAAGTGGCTGATGAATCATCACTTCGCCGTTTGGAAGCACAAATCGCTTACCTTTTGTACCTTGCGAGAGTATCATCGCACCCATAGAAGCTGCCATGCCGATACACACTGTAGAAACATCTGGTTTGATGTGGTGCATAGTGTCGATAATAGCCAAACCTGACTGGATTTCACCACCAGGGGAGTTGATGTAGAGCGTAATATCCTTTTTCGGATCTTCAGACTCAAGAAAAAGCATCTGTGCAATAACAACAGAAGCTGTGTGATGATTAACCTCATCACTCAAAAAGATAATACGCTCTTTGAGGAGGCGTGAATAAATATCAAAGGCGCGTTCGCCAAATTGGCTTTTTTCAATAACAGTTGGAATCAGCATAGTTGATAGTCAATAATTAGTAGTCACTAGTAATACACATTCAAATACAAAATTCTTTAAAAATACTGAGCAATACTGAGTTTCTGTCGTACTGGATATTCGCACTATACCATTAAATGCTTGAGGTGAAACGATTGACAAAAGTATGTTTTTGTTATATAAGTATAAGTAGCCGTGATACGAGCAGAGATGCTTATATCATAATGAACATTGAATTTAACCTTTGGAGATCCTCATGGAAACCATTTTGAAAAAGGTGGGGCACATTGCGCTCCTCTGTCTCGCTATCGCAGCTATCTGGTTTGCAACCTATACGGTTGCTGACTATGTCATACATCAATTCTTGATGTATCGCAGAACTGATACAACACTTGCGTGTGCCCTGCTTATCACAGGAGTCCTCCCGTTTCCAATCGTGAACATACTGATGAACAAGGTTCGTCAGGTGGGGAGGGAAATCAAAGAGAGTTTTGCTTCCGGCGGACAAACAACCAGATCTTCCAACACAAGTCGCCCCAAAAGGGTCTTTGTCGATGGAAAGTTTGTGAATGTTGACAGTGTCGATGATGTGACCCCGAAAAACGGCGAAACGTCCTCAGGGACTCAGCCGCCGCAAGGTGGTAGCAACAGTTCCTGGCGAGACCGAGCCGAAAAGGCGCAGGAAACGGCAGGAAAATGGGCAAACGCCGCCTGGGACACGGCCACACCTTGGGCAAAAGCTCAGGGCGAAGCTGTCGCCAGGCATGCCGAGCAAAAACCCTTGATTTTCTGGGGTGGTGGACTCATTGTGGCAGCTCTTCTGTTTGCCAGCAAAAGCATTACGCTCTTTGCGTGCTTGATCCTTGCAGCTATTGCATGTTTTTTTGCTCACAAGAACAAGGCTGCGGTCGGCGAGGCCTTGAGTAAGCTTGGGCCCGTTTCGGTAGCTTGTATCCTGGTTGTTGTTGGCGGCATGCTCGCATACGACGAGGTCGAAGCCGGACTCATGCTCATACTGACAGGTTGTGCATTTTTGGTAGGCCTTGCAAGCTATCATGTGTACAAACAATCAGGGAGCTACGCCAAAGGGGCTGCAACTGCAGGTGTATGCCTGTTCCTTGTAAGCTTCATACTCTACAAAATCGGTCTATTAGGATACCCTCTTCTGATCGGTTTGTCGGGTGCGGTCTTGCTTGCAATTGGTGGGATTATGTATTGGTTTACCAAGAAGTACCCTCCAGCCAAGAAGACCAAAGAAGACCTCGAAAAACAAATCGAGGAAGCCAAGGCAAAACGTCAGGAAATACGATCAGAAGCTGAAAGAAAAAGGCTTGAAACTGAATTGGCGCTCATGCAAGGCGAATTAAAAGCCGTTGCCGATCTCGCTGCGGCTCTCAAGGCAGCAGGCGCAAGCCAAGCAGTCATTGATCAGGCTGTTTTGAACCACCTGAACAAAAGCAAGGGCCAGCAAAGAAAGAAAAAGTGAGGGGACTAGCCCCTCAACAACCCAACCGGGCGCTACGGCGCTCGGTTTTTTATTTGTTTGTATATGAAATATGAGGTCTACAATAAAAAAATCCCCTGCGATCTGGATACGAAGCGGTGCTTCGCAGCCAGAATACAGGGGATTTTCGAGAGTTTTGAGCTACATGGGTTATCTACAACCTGGGTAACTTAATAAAAGAGCGAACTATGGTATTGAGTGTGCGGCAATCGAATGATGATTTTTATGAACCGCTTTTTGAAAGAACATACTGGGTAAAGAGTCGTTAGAAATCTGTGTGACCCCTTAAACAGGGGAGGGTTTATTTCAACGTCATTTACCTACCTCATAATTGTATTTTATATGTCTTTTATATGCAAGCCCTTACCTGTGGATAACTGTCTTTTATATAGATAGGTTTGTATTTGTCTTTATAAAGATTGTCTTTTCTACACTCTTGCAATGTCTCTTTGATACTCGTAGTGTAGTGAGTAATGCGATTACATCGCTTCTACATAAACAAACCCCTTGGTGAAGAGATTGTTGTAGTGGAAAAAAAATTGGTGCATCAGTGGATACATGTTTTTAGATATACAGTAGGTGACGAGGTTATGTTGTTTTCCCCACACATAGCGGGAGAAGACAGTGTGTATCGTATTTCCTCACACACAAAAACATCAGTTACGCTCTCTCAAGTAACGACACAGCCACATATCATTCCATCTTCTAACATAACTCTTGTTATGGCGGTTGTTAAAAAAGATACCTTTGAAACTATTGCTCGTCAGGCGACCGAGCTTGGTGTTACATCTATAGTACCTATACTTTCAGCGCGAAGTGAAAAGAAAAACCTTAATATGGAACGTTTGCAGGCTATCGTCACAGAAGCTGCTGAGCAATCAGGGCGGGGGACAGTACCCATCATTGAAGCTATCTGTACATTTGATGAGGCCCTTCAAAAAACAAGCGGGTTGGTGAATATTGTTGCCAGTTTGCGCGCACAAACCCACACTGTGTCAGATATATCAACATGCGCCCTGTGGATTGGACCTGAAGGCGGATGGACAGAGGAGGAAGAGGGGGCTTTTGCCGAAAAAGGCTTTGTATCTCTACGATTAACAGAAACTACACTAAAAGCAGACACGGCCGCAGTTGCTGCATTAACATCTATACTCGCTACCACCTGGTAATACAGCTAGAAGAAGAGCTATACTAGAGGGCGTAGGGTTGCACACTGTGCGACACCGCTATTATAAGTATTTTATACTCTACGTTTTTATGTCAAAACATTACGGAATGATTGCTCGTTCACTTATCGCTCTACTCTTTGTAGTTGCAGGGGTTCAGAAGGCTATGGACTTTACTGGAACTGTAGGGTTTGTAGATTCTCTTAATGTGCCTCTAGCAACACTTGCTGCGCTTCTCGTTATTATCGTGGAAGTACCAGTGGCACTTGCTTTTGCTTGGGGATACAAAGTAAAAGAAACTGGGTGGACACTTATCGCGTTTACTGTGATTGCAACACTTCTTGTTCACTTCAAGGTAACTGAACTCGTTGCAGCTCTCAAAAATATCGCTATCATCGGTGGTATCATGCTTGCAATTCGTTGCGACACAAAGCACTAGATATAGTCAATGGTTGATAGTTTATAATCAACAGTACATACAAAAACCGGCATCTACGATGCCGGTTTTGTATTGCTTAAGATTCTTTTTCCATCAATTCACGTAACAGTCTATTTGCATCAATCTTCTCTCCGTGATCTTTCATAAACGCATACATAGAAAGTATCATTTTCTGAATAGCGCTGTGACGGATTTCTATAATGAGCTGATCACCGAGCGCCAGGAGATATAAAGCGTCTTTAAAACCAAACATCTGTGCCCCGTGATCAAAATATTTTTTCTCAATGTATACAGTGGATGCTGTTCGACCTTCGTAGTCAGCCGCCCACTCTTTTCCCATAGCCTTAAAGTGCTCTTCTACCCACTTCTCGGGTGCAACGAGTTCGGTAATGAGACTGTTTTTCTTTATAGTTCTATTGATTATGCCTATGCCGTCTACATTCATAACGGTCATCCAGTCCGAAATAGGAGAGGTGCCGGTTAAGCCTAAGAATCGTTCATGATGGCGAGATTGAAATATCTCATGAAGTATTTTGTTCACCGCTTCCTTTCCTTTATGAAGCACAATAAGGCTGTCATCCACCCCAACCACTTCTTCTCGTCCATCACTTAATCCGAGTAAGACTTTCTTTGTTTCATACAAAGAAGATGCAAGCTCACGTTGGTCTACGATATGCCACGATTTTTTACCTTCCTTTATTTTAGACTGCACCAATCCACGCTTTTTTAGCTTAAGAAGTATGTCGTACACAGCTGGACGAGTCACTTTAGTCTCGTTTGATATAGAAAGAGGGGTTCTACAGCCTTCGATAATAGCCAAAAGCACTTTTTCTTCCTTACGTGAAAGATCTAAAATTGAAAGGTTTTTACGTAGTTCCATACCTCAAGTATACACATTTCATACATTTTGTAAAGTTTTCCCGACATATTGGAGCACAATAATGTCCTTTAAATATATAACTATTACGACAAATATAATTTAATACAATCTAACTTTTTACTGTCAAGTATAGTCGTGATATTCTGGTACCAGATTCGAAGCACACTACTGGCACAAGCCAAAGGCGATTCGAAAGCACATTGAGGAGATAGAGATGACGCTCACGAATAAGCTGGTAGAAATGGGTTTCAATCCGGTCGACTTCAGGGAGGAGATCGAGGCATTGGGAGACAAAGAGATGGAATATGGTTTTGATCGCCCGTATCTCACCATTCATCAGGACGACCCCAGACTCCAATACTCCTTCAAAGGTGTCTACGACATCAAGGTCGAACCGGATGGACGGAAGCTGTTCATGTTCTCATTCAACAAAAAAATGGGATGGGGGCCCATGTCCTATTGGTGGACAGTGGAAACCCTGGTCAACGGAAAATGGAGAACGGTGGAAGGAAGCGGACGATACACTGGCTGCACCAACTACCCAAGCAAGTTCCCGAAACCATGAACTGGCACACGCTGAACCCCAGTCTGACAGCGTGGAATAAATAAATGGGGAGGGCGAATAACGCCACGCACAGTTACTTCGATGCTGTAATGGCAAAGAAGAACTACTGCGAGAGAGTATGCATGAAAGACTAAAGATGCTCTCAACTGCTCATACCTGGTAGATACGCAGAAACTACCCGCCGGCTCAAGCGTGATTGATGCAATGGAGAATGTGGTTAGCTGGTCACGTGATCAGAACATTCTCCTCTTTATCAAGTTCTCAAGTAAAAAACATTTGAGAACTTGTAGAGAAATAGTTCATTCACAAATCGTGCATAGAGAATCTTCATTTTGGTGTCCTTACGAGGACAGGTCAGCACAAGGCCAAGCTAGAAAGAGCACCATAAGCAGGGCATTTTACTGCATGTGAAAAGATGGGTGAGAAGATGATTGGCAATCTTCTTAGGGAAAGGGTTTCTGTACAGCTTGCAGCCAGCAAGTTTGTGAAACCTCCATCATGGACAAGATTCCTTACCTTGTCCTCTTTATCAAGTTCTCAAATTCATTTGAGGATTTGTAAAGATTCAGTTCATTCACAACACAGAGGAGAACATCATGCTCAGAATTGCACTTGCGGCGTACTGCCTCGCAGTACTCGTATTTCTTGGATACGGCCTGCAGTATTATCCGCCCTTCATTCAGTCTGAGGGCTTCGACCAGTTAACACTGGTCGCAGGATTGGCGTTCTACGGAATACTAATCCTTGTGCACGGGTACTTTCTGTACCGTGCTGGCCAAATGAGCCCAAACAGACTGTGAGCTTCACAGCGACAAAATCGCACCTCACTGTGCGGTTTTTTATTTTCATAACAAAAGCTCGACCGACGGTCGAGCTTTTATCTTATTCATTTTTATACCACGTCAGCCGAGGCAGATATTGGATGGGCCCTGTGCCAGCTGGCTCCGGTTATTTACTCTCCTCCAAAAACGCAAGCACCTTTTCGTTTGAAAGTGCTTGATAGAGATATGCACGAGCGCGTTCTTCATCAGCGTCTTGAACTGTAGCCAAGAGACGAACGAGTTCTGTTTCGATTTCTTCATCAGTTGGGACAATCTTTTCTGCACGAGCGATTTCAGCAAGCACAAGCTGACTCATTGAACGCTTTACCGCATCATCTTTCCATGTAGCGCGGATTTCTTCTTCAGTTTTACCTGCATGCTTCATATAGTCTTCAAATGTGCCACCAAAGCGAGTGATGTCATGCTTGAATTGTGCAAACATACGATCAAGCTCTTGTTCAATCATTGCATCAGGAAGATCAGCTTTTGTTTCTGCGATGAGCGCATCAACAATTGCTGTACGACGCTTTTCACGAGTCTTTTGCTCTTTTTCAAGTTTAAGATTCTCTCCAATCTTCTTTTTGAGGTCAGTTACTGAATTAAATTCAGGACCAAATGATTGCGCAAATGCATCGTTAACTTCTGGAAGGGGAACATCTTTCTTTTCACCTTCAACAGGAGCATGCTCGTGGTCATGGCTATGATCGTGCCCTTCGTGATCGTGATGATCGTGACCTTCATGATTGTGATCGTGGTCATGCTGGTGTACGCGACCCTTGCGAAGCTCTTCGATAACATCATCGATATCTTTGTCGCTCACATCTTCTACGACATGTTCCTTTGCTTTTTCTTCAGCGAGCTTTTTGTATTTTGGAAGCGTAACTTCAGGAAGAACAGGAACAATCATTGTAAGTTCAAGTGGATTATCTTTTGCGATTTTGTTGATAGTTACTTTTGGATCAGCAACAGGGATGAGCTTGTGTTCTTTAACAGCTTCAACATATGCGTCTCGCAATGCATAGTTTGCCATCTCTTCTAGGATAGTCATTTCTCCGTACTTTTGGACAATAATATTTTCTGGTGCATTTCCTTTGCGGAAACCATCAATCTCTACCATTCCTTGAACATGTTTGAATCCCTTGTCGTGATATGCGGCAAATTCCTTTTCGTCGAGCACAACATCGAGCTGTACTTCTGATTTTGGAAGTTTTGTTAGTTTAATTTTCATGAGTATCTTTCCTAAAACGAGTAATTATTTGTTGAGTGAATTCTTGTAGAGAGCAAGTCCTTCAGTGATAACTTCTTTCGCAGCCTGTGCGTCACGAATAGTTGGAATAGTCACTTCTTTATTCTGAATCTTTTTGTATGTAAGGAAGAAGTGTTCAAATTCCTTCACGGTATGAGCATTTAGATCAGCAAGATCTTGCACATGATTAAAACGTGGGTCATCAACTGGAACAGCTAGGATCTTTGCATCACTTTCTCCACCATCAATCATATCCATCACACCGACAGGACGCACAGTAACCAAAATACCAGGAATAAGTGGATATGTAGCAACGATAACAACATCTAGCGGGTCACCGTCATGCCATAGAGATTGTGGTACAAAACCATAATCAAATGGAAAGTCTTGTGACGTATGCATAACACGATCGAGTTTGATCATACCTGTTTCTTTATCGAGCTCGTATTTATTCTTTGAGCCTTTGTTGATTTCAACAATAACATTGATTTCGTTTGGAACATTCGATCCAGGAGTAATGTCGTGAAGTAGATTCATAATGATATGTAATTAATTACTAGTGTAGATATCTATTTTGTGTCTTCTGTTGCAACCTCTTCAGGTGATACTTCCGCAGGCGTTTCTTCAGCTACGGCTTCTACCGCTGTTTCTTCTGTTACAGTAAGATCTTCAATAACAGCATCAACTTCTTCTTCGAGTGTTTCGTTTACGATAGGGGCGTCTTCTGTTACAACACCTTCTTCTGTTGCTTCTGCGATTGTTGCTCCATCAGAAATAATGTCGATTTTCCATCCAGTTAGCTTTGCTGCAAGACGTACGTTTTGTCCGCCTTTACCGATAGCAAGAGATTGTTCCTGTGCAGAAACAGTAACTGTTGCCTTTTTATCTTCTTCGTTAAGTTCGATAGAAAGAGCCTTTGCAGGAGAAAGCGCTGTTGCGATAAAACGACGAGCATCATCTGACCATTCGATCACATCAATCTTTTCACCTGAAAGCTCATCTGTGATAGCAGACACACGAACACCGCGCTGACCAACACATGCTCCGATTGGGTCTACGCGTTCGTCGTTTGACTTAACAGCAATCTTAGAGCGACTACCTGGTTCGCGCGCAACTGCTACGATTTCTACTGTTCCTTGTGCGATTTCTGCACTTTCATTTTTAAAGAGTTCGATCAAAAACTTTGGGTGTGTACGTGAAAGTCTGATTGAAAGCCCTCGAAAACCTTCTTCGATAGAGAAGAGGTATGCTCTGATACGTTCTCCAGGGCGGAGGCGTTCTGATGGAATCTGTTCTTCCATAGGCATGATTGCAGTTGTACGACCGAGGTCGATAAATGCAACACCGCGTTCAACACGCTGAACAACACCAGAAACGATTGTTCCTTGTTTGTCATGGAATTCACCAACGATTGATTCTCGTTCTGCTTCACGAAGCTTTTGAACGATAACCTGCTTTGCAGTTTGCGCAGCAATACGTCCGAAGTCATCCTGGTTATCAAGCGGGAAAACAATTTCTTCTCCAAGTTCTGCATTTTTCTTGAAAAGACGAGCGTCTTTCAAGAACATATGACGTTCTTCGTTGTAGCGAGGAAGGAGTTCTTCTCCTTCTGCTGCAATAGGTTCTGGAGTGTTTTCGTCTTCTCCTTCAACTGGCATACGAACTGTTGTTTCATCAACAACAACTTTTACTTGTTCAAAACGAGTTTCTCCTGTTTCAAAGTCGATAGCACAACGAACAATCTGTCCGCGCTTTCCGTATTCTTTTTGGTACGCCGCTGCAAGAGACTTTTCTACTGCATCAACAACTTTTTCGTGAGCGATTTTCTTTTCTGCTTCGAGCTGTTCGAGAGCAATTTTGAGGGCTTTAATGTCTAACATAATGGTATTTTGGTTACTAAATCGTTATTATTTTGTATTTTTTCAATAAAAATGGCCGGCCAATGGCCGACTCACATGTACACACCTGATAATAGATACAGTATACCATTATATTGAAAAATAGCAAGTATTTGGTTGCAAAGATCTACCAGAAGATGGGAAGTGGGCTCCGATACATTTTAAAACCAATCCCCCGCGCCTACGGCGCGGGGGATTTCTACTTTACAACCACATCATCTTTCCGCAATCCCGAGACAACTTCAACCTGTCCGTCATCTCCAACAACACCAATTTCGACAAGTCTCACTACATATGTATCACCATGCTTGATGCGAACTTCGCCATACGTATCATTTAACATAGAAATATATTCACGTGGAATAGTCAAAGCATGCTCACGCGTAGCGACAAGAACCTCCACTCGCACAGCATCTCCTTGTTTACTATTTGAAACATCTTCTTGAGGGACCACAGTGATAAAAGCATCAGGTGTCGCCGTTTCTTTCTTGATAACCGTTACAGGGAGAGCTTTACCTGATGCTAGTGTGATATTTGCAGCATCTCCAATAGATATTTTCTTTGCATCTTCAATTGCTGCAACCACTTCATACGTACTTGTTGGTTGCATAACCACCAAAACATCTTGTGGAGAAACACTATCGCCTCTATCTACAAGGACTTTTTGAACAGTACCACCAAAAGGAGCTCGTACTTGTCCCCGAAAAATCTCTTCATCAACACGAACCAATTCCTTTTGTATTCTTCGTAAACGAGATTCTGTTTGTAGGATTTGAACATCCACATCTCTTTGAATCCGCTGTGCTAGTAAAGCCTGATATGCTTGTTCGTAGGTTTCAAGATCTCTCTCTAGCGAAGCACGCTCTACATATGTATCTGTCATGTCATAGGCAACGAGGACATCCCCAGATGCAACAACATCTCCTTGTTTGATAGCTATATATGAAATAGTTCCTTCTCTTTGCGAAACTATCTCGTGTGGTGATGAAGGAGAAAATAACCCTTGTAGAGAAACAGTTTCAACGATAGGGGCTACACGCGGAGAAATTGTAGATACATTTTCAGAACCTGTATGTAATGTTCCTGCGTACACAGAAGCGCTCGCCGCTAGCACAATACCTACATACACCATCGCATGTTCAGTTGCATGTTCAAGCGCACGAGCGCGAATTGTGTGTATCAGGTTATTCATTACCTGTAAGTCTATCACCAAAGATGCTACGCGCGGTGAAAGTTATTAAGAGTCTCGTATGGTAGCGTGATATACTTTTACTCATGAAAAAACGTTCTTTTCCTATGATTGTTGGAAACTGGAAAACATTTCCTGGGACATACAAAGAGGCGCTCGCCTTTATAAAAAAACTCGACACAAAAGTAGGAACACTCACCAAATATAAAGATGCATACTATCTGGCTGTACCTGATGTATATCTACAAGGACTCGCAAAGGAAATAAACAAAGGAGTCATAGGTGCACAAAACATATCTGGCACCATCCTCGGGACAACAACAGGGCAAAGCACGCCAGGAATGCTCAAAAGTAGCGGAGCATTATTTTCAATACTTGGACACAGTGAAGTCCGCGCGCAAGGAGAAACAACAGAAACCATAACTAAAAAACTAGAACTAGCACTCATGGAACGTGTGCAGGTCATACTCTGTGTTGGGGAACAAGAGCGAGACAAACACGGAAACTACTTGGTAGAACTAGAAGCTGAATTAAAAGCACACTTAGAACATATTGATACATCTCTATTTTCGTATCTGACTATTGCATACGAACCAGTGTGGGCAATAGGTAAAGAAACTCCAGCAACAGTTGAAGAATGCTTCGAAGTAGCAATAGCTTTGCGACGCGCACTCGCATCACTAGTTGGTATTGATTATGCAAAAAAGGTGAGCATCTTGTACGGTGGCACCGTAAACAAAGAAAATGCGATTCAGTTTTTGAAAGAGGGTGGGGTGGATGGTTTGTTAGTAGGCAGAGCATCAACTGATGTGAGCTCTTTTTCAGCTATTATCAAAGAAGCTTTGAGCGCATAACACTATGATCAATGTTTCCTGGCAACAGCATGTGCTTCGCGACTACAGCGTCTGCAAGCAAAAAAATGTAATCATTCGCCTTGATTTAAACCTTCCCGTAGCAAACGGCATCATCGAAGACACATCACGACTAGACGCTATTACTGGGTTTCTAACACAAATGTCATTTGCTGGTGCACGTATGATTCTCATTTCACATTTTGGAGAAAAAGGTGAGTCGTTACAGATTGTTGCAAACGAACTCATGAAACGACTTTCGTTTGTACATTTTTCACCAAGTACAGACCTGTCTGATGTACGAACAACACTAGGAACTATTCCGTATGGTGAAGCTCTTCTTTTAGAAAATATCAGGTGCTGGCAAGGAGAAATTGACAATCTGCCATCTTTTGCACGAAGCCTCTCAGAGCTTGGAGATATCTATATCAACGATGCTTTTTCGGTTTCACACCGAAATCACGCGAGCGTAACAGGGATACCTCGATACATACTTTCATACCTTGGACCAACATGTGAACGAGAGCTTGTTCACCTAAGCAAAGCACTTACTCCGCCACTCCCAACACTTCTTATCATTGGAGGCGCAAAAATAAGTACAAAGCTTCCTCTTATCAACCGCTATCTCGATCAAGGTGTACATGTGTTTGTAGGAGGAGCGATGGTGCACGCTATATTGAAAGCTCGCGGTATAGGTATCGGAAACAGTCTCTACGATAAAGACGTCGCCATCCCAAAAGATATTATCTACCATCCAGATATCATCACCCCTATTGATGTTGTCTTGGACACTGGAGAAACAGTGCCGGTAAACGAAGTACCTGAGGATAGAATCATCGTAGACTGCGGAAAGGAAACACTTGCTCTCCTTGATGTAGACATAGAAAAAGCTCACACAATTATTATGAACGGACCTCTTGGTTTGTACGAACAAGGATGGCTTCACGGAACGGAGCATGTTCTCTCGCAAATGGGTACACGCCCGAAGTCAGTAACGTATATAGGAGGAGGGGACACGGTTACGGCGGCACACAAAATCGGTGCCATAAACAAGATAGGTTTCGTCTCACTTGGGGGTGGGGCGATGCTTGATTATTTAGCTTCTGGTACACTGCCTGGTATAGATGCTGTCACAAAATCACACTAAGGGTGTTATAGAAGATGCGGAGGATAGAGAAAAGCTTACAGAGCTTATCCTCAAAGCCAAACAAGGCGATAAGGAGGCATTTGAGCTTGTCTACACTAACCTCTATACTCCGCTATACCGATTCGTTCTTTCTAGGTCGCGTAATGTCCAGACGACGCAAGATATTTGCCAAGATACATTTATGCGATTTTACGAGGCATTGCCTCGTTACGAACCAGAGACACACCCACTTGCGTACCTTTTCACCATAGCAAAGCGTCTCCTTATCAACCTTTCAATAAAACACAAACCTGTGGAAATTGACGAGGAAATGATGGCGACGTTTTCAGATGAAAATGTTTCCATTTTAGACGATGCGCACATACGCCTACTTGCCAAGGAAATAGAAACATTTCTACCGCAACTAAGCGATGACGAGGGAGATGTTATCCGTCTGCACTATTTTAGCGAGCTTTCTCACAAAGAAGTTGCTTCTATTTTAGACAAAGAGGAGAGTCATGTTCGTAAACTAAAAGAGCGCGCACTCAAAAAATTGCGTATCTTGAGCAACCACTTGTATGAAAACTAACACACCAACCAACGAATCAATCGAGCGAGCACTCGCTATGTATATGGAGACCGTGTCGCCACCACGTGGGGGACTTGAACATATTTTGCGTGAATTACCAGAGCACGTAAAGTACAGTAATCTCCCTAGGCGAGCGATACGCTCCCCCTATATATGGCTCGGCATATCTCAACTTGCCTCACTTTGTTTCCTCGTTGCAATCATGGTCCCAGGAGTCATTAGACATCCGGCGGACATGGATTACTTCCAAGCAATTGATATTCAGGTCGAACAATTTGAATCGGGGATAAACGAAATGGATTACCAGAGTATGCTGGTACAATAAAAGCATACACAACCACTAACCCCTCCAGTATGAAAACCGTATTTACACTCACCCTCCTAAGCGCACTCCTTGTTCCTACATTTGCAGGCGCGCAAACAAGCACGACGTCTGTCGTTGTTGCACCCCCACAATCAACCTTCACCACATGCCAACAGGCAGCGGTAGAAAAGCGTGATACAGCAATCGGTGTTGCACGCACAGAATACAACGAAGCCATGAAGGTAGCTCTTGATGTTCGCAAGGAAGCCGTAAAAGCTGCACTGAGTATCGTAGATATCGATGAACAAGATGATGCAAAGAAAGAAGCAGCTGATGAATACAGAACACTAACAAAAAACGCCCAAGATGCTCTAACTAAGTATAGAAAAAATGCATGGGACACATTTGAAGCAGATACTAAAGCATGTCGAGAGACAGTGCGAGATGTTCAAGTTCAGACTGAAATCAACACTGTTTCAGAAAAACGAAGCGTGATGAATGCAGAATCAGTTGCAGCACCCGCAGAAAAAGAACTTGCACAGCCAGCACAAGCAACTATGATGCGAGCTATGGTTGCAGAAAAACAGCCAGAGCCAGTTGCTCCACCAACAGGTTTACGAGAAGCAATCAAAGCTCACTTTGAAAGCCTGCGAGCACTATTTTCACGATAGAAAGCCCTATACAAATAAAGAAAACGAGAGGCCTACGGCCTCTCGTTTTCTTTATTTCATTTCAAGCAGCACTGGTGCATGATCACTCCCATATACATCCGTCAAGATATCTGCCTTTTTAATATCTCCAAACAGAGCTTCATTAACAAAAAAATAATCAATTCTCCATCCAACGTTTCTCTCTCGGGAACTTGTCTTTTGATCCCACCAACTGTACCTGACAGTTTCAGGGTGAAGTGCACGAAACGTATCGATAAATCCAGATTCTTGAACACGATCAACCCATGCACGCTCAACAGGGAGGAACCCGATTGAGTTGGCGTTTTCTTTTGGACGAGCAAGGTCTATTTCGTTGTGAGCAACGTTTAAGTCCCCGCAAAAAATAACTTTCCCATATTCTTCTTCGAGCTGTTTCACATGTGCCAAAAACTTTTCATAGTAACGAATCTTGTACTTGAAGTGTTCTGCATCACGCCCACCGTTTGGAAAATAACAGGTAACAAATGCAAAGTCTTTGAAGTGTAACGTGAGGCATCTACCTTCTGTGTCGTACTCATCATCTCCGAGCCCGTACTCTACTTTTTCTGGTTGCACTTTTGTGTACACCGCAACACCAGAGTACCCTTTGCGCTCTTTTGCAGAATCAAAATAAGACATATACCCCGCTGGAGACGTGACTGCTTCTGTCAGTTGGTCCGGCGTACATTTCGTTTCTTGAATACCGATTATGTCGGCTTTCAGTTTAAACAACTCATCAAGCGCACCTTTTTTATGTGCTGCGCGTATACCGTTTACATTCCAAGAAATGAGTTTCATACACCTTAGTATAGCAAAATAAAAAAGCGCACATGGGTACGCTTTTTGGAAAATCAGATGGTATCAGATTCCAGAAAAGTCTGGTAGATCAACCCACTGAATAAGCACTGAAGACGACTGATAGGCCTCGTTAAACTGAGCAAAGCTCGTTGTTAAAAAGGCGTCACCTTGCGCGAGAATGTTTGGGTGCCTTTGGCTAAACGACTCAAGCGACTCCTTGACCGCATTCATCTGTTCATCTGAGAAAGAGACGTACACTTCTTTAAGTTGACGCCCTGCTTCATCAACAAACACATGCACTTTTGCTGTGTCAGCATGCTTCATAACAAGATCAAAGTAGTGTTCACACATTTCCTTGATTTCTTCTGGTGTTTTACCCAAAAGGAATAGCAGCGTGACCATGTTGAAAAACTTTGCTGCAACAAGAGTAAGTTCGTCTTCAGTGGGGGTGGCGGTCATGTTCATGGAAAAACTCCTAGTAAATAAGAACTTGTACTAGCTAGTACACTACATACATATGTTACATGTGTCAATACTACTTCAATCTGTTTCAAATAAAAAAAAGCCCGTATGGGCTTTTAGAGAAAAATGCGACGCCTGAGATATTTCTCAAGTGTATTTTTAAAGAACATGACTTCTTCTTGGCGACGTAGAGGAGAAAGATGTCTCAGCTCTTCTGAATCAATGCAACATTTCTCAAAAACTTTAAGCAGATAAAGCGCATCGCCCGTCTCCTGGCACCCATGACACATAAAGCGTCGACTCTTTGGCCAAATACGAAGTGATGGTGTCTTTTCATTGTGGAATCGACACAATGCCATGAGACGAGTTTTACCCCGGAGAGCAAACCGCTCTTCAAACCCCGGCAACATCGACCACACTTTAACGATATCAAGATGCTTCAGACCAATGTCACGGAGAGCATCCATTTGTTCCACGGTGTGAGACCATGAAGTATCCATAGATAATCTCCTTTGTGTATATGGACGCCACACTTAACAGTTCCGCATAAAAACGTTTGTACTGCATAGCCTTCTACTATACCTTGTAGCACGGAAAAGAAAGCGGGCGTAATCGTATACTATCACCACAAGAAAAATCAGCAACTTACTCCTTTGCACCTCGCTTTGAGTGAAATTTTTCAAATTGGTCGCGCAAAAACTTGTTGGTCACATTCGTATAAATCTGAGTCGTTGCAATGGACGCATGCCCAAGCATCATCTGCACCGTACGCAAGTCTGCACCATTGTACAAAAGATCTGTCGCAAACGAGTGTCGTATCACATGCGGAGTGCATTTTTTAGAAATACCAGCGAGCGTCGCACATTTTTCTACCATACGCTCAATAGAACGCGGTGTTAGGCGAATAGACTCTTCTTTTACCATGCGAGCCGCTGCACGAGGGGAGTGGTCTACAAACATCGCTTCATCGATATCAACACGGGCTTGTAGATATTTTTTTACCGCTTGTGCTGCTGCTTCTGAAATAAACACAACACGGATTTTGCCACCTTTTCCACGAACAGAGATTTCGCTTGTGTGGAAGTCAGTATCCCTATCAAGTGAGCACAGCTCAGACACACGAAGCCCGGTTGAGAAAAAGAGCTCAAGTATTGCCTTGTCACGCAAACCAACGATTGTACTCGTATCTGGTGCGTTTAGTAGGTTTGTGAGTTCTTTTTCAGAAATGAGATCAAGCTCTCGTGCACTTGTTTTTGCAAGCTCAATGCGTTCAGGGTCATATCCTTGCACACCTCGTCTACGAATATATTTGAGAAACGCACGAAGAGCAATCAAGTGATAGTTTTGTGTTTTTTTATCGAGTGTTTCCACTGGTTGACCTTTTTTTGCAGCGCGTGCCGGATGTCGGTTCAAATAAACACGATATTCGCGCATCATGCTTTCAGTTACATCAGCAGGGGACTCTACTTGTACAAATTCAAGGAAACGCGTTAGATAGTGGTCATAATTTCGCACAGTGAGCGCACTGCGACCCTTTTCGATTTCGATATATTGGAGAAAATCTGCTTTTAAACTGCCGAGACTGTTCATTACTATAAAGTGTACTACGAATGTCGCACAATACTGTGTGGGTAGAAAATAAAAAAAACGCCAGCATTGCACTGGCGTTTTGTTGGTAACTGGCATTGCGCCGATTACAGTTCTCTCTGGTCACCCCGCAAAAAAGCGGTATTGGTATAGCGGATGTACTGCTCGAGATCACTCTGAACCCTTGTGGGGTCCATAGCAACCGTCGACTGCAGGGCAGCCACAATGACCATGTCGATGTAACGATGCAAAGGGCTTTTGCCTCGGTCTGCACAAGAGTTGAAGGAAGGAGCAAGCTGGTTAATGATTACAAGCCCAGCTTCCACCTGCATCTTAAAGAGCGGCGCTTCAACTCCACCAAACCCTGGGAAAGGTTCGATAGCGATACGCAGCCCTTTGCTTTCCCCGCGCACAATCGTACGCTTGGAACCTTCAGGTCCGTCGACCACAAGAGGGACTTGGCCCGGCCGTGTGACCTTATCGTTCGGACCGTTGACCGTAGAACCTTCCTCAGGAACACTTGTGCCTTTACCTTGATCGCGACCAAGGTTGACCGACGAAGAAGTAACTTCACCGACCGGCTTTGCGTTCACCGAAGCGTGTCCCTTGCCAACAGTACCAAACTTCACCATCTTGAGGAACTCAGCCACAAGCGGGTGGTTTTCGATGCGTCTAGTTGCTTCGAGCGCCGCTTCCTGGTACAGGGTTGATTTTGCTCGAATCTGCGCTTGTGCGTAGATATCTTTACCAACTTTCTGAAACCACTCTTCGAGGATCATCACGAAGTAGTCGAGTGCTTCATTGCGCTCGAACTTCTCACGTTCAGGATGAATCGTGATGTTCTCACACTCAATTTCACCAGTAAGCAGACCGGACCTGAAAAGGTCGTTGATCTCTTTACCGCTTGTATCGAAGGTCACCCGCTTGTTTTGTTTTGCAAACGAGTTAACCGAAGCGTAGAAGGTTTTCCAGTCCACCCGGAAAGGATCACTCGTTTGCCCGATAGTAATCGGTATAGGCGAAGTTCCTTTCGTGTTCAGATAAAGACTGATGCAGACTTTCCCAGCGGGCGTTTCGTCTTCTGACACCCATACAGGAAGCTTCTCACCGCCGTAGGACTTGGCAGAAAATGTTAGCTCCTGCACTTTACCGCTTGCGGGTTGATAAGCCATTCTGACGACAGTTCCCAGCTTGCGCATGCGGGTCGCAAAGCTTGCCAGAACGGCATTCTTTAGTTCCTCAAGGTTAACCGCGTATTTTACGGCGTCTTCAGAAAACTTGACCCCTTTGAGCTGTACTTCCGTACGCCACCACTGACCACCCCCAGAACCAACGTCTTCGCAAGGGATCTGAGGAAAGTCTTCTGACTCCAGAATCTCCTTGCAATGGAACGTCCATCTGTGGGAGGGGCCCGTCCTGCCGCGTGACATAAAGGTAAACTCCCTGCACTTTGTAAGTGGGGAGATGGTACCACGACCAAAGCGGCCGAACTTGTCTTTGTCTTTGCTTGACTTGAGGACAGACTGCAGTGCTTGATTGAAGTCATTCTTCGTTGCACCAGAACCGTTGTCATGCACAACCACGAAGTTGCCTTGCGCGTTAATGATGACTTCGATGTTTTTGGCGTCAACGTCAATAGAGTTCTGAATAAGCTCCTGAATGCTGAGTCGGAGGGTTGGGTACGTATCCGCAACAGATTTGAACACCAACCCCATACGATGGGGACGGAGTACAGCTGATGTAACTTGTTGTCGCTTTTGGTTCATTACTATTCTCCTCAGTTTGTAAAGTTGAAGTCTGCCATAGAGATCCGTTGAAGATCCCCAACAAGCTTTGCCAAGTCGTCGTAACCGACAGCTTGGCGGATGGTTTTTTTTCTCGCGCCGTTCGCAAGAACGTCAGAGGAACGAATCATCGAAAGCAAGGCTTTCGCTTGGTGAGCAATCGCTTGATCAATTTGTTGCATGTCGACTTTCTCGTTCTCACCAGGAACCGAAGTTGCTTTTACCAAAACTACTTCTTCGGTTTTCGATACCGCAACAATAAAGCCACCATCCTCAAGACAACGACGCCACTCTTTGACTTTGGCGACACGTTGACTGGTATGCAAGTCGTTGAAAGCAATGATGTCTTGCACATTTTTGGGTTGACTTGTGCCGCGAACCCAGTTCTTGATATTCTCCGAAGTGCCACCCAACTGTTGGGCGGCTTCTTCAATAGAAACCGTAGTGGTAAGTGTGTCAACAAAGAGGCGAATCATCGGGGAAAAACTTCTTCGTTCTTCTGATTCATACCCACACAAAGAGAGCATTAGTTCAACTTTGCGCATATTTCCAGAGGTGGGTGTGATGTCGTTTTTGAACCAGTTTTCAACTGTTGAGCGCGGAGCGTCCAACACATTACACAAGACCGCGAGACGCTCGCTATTGCCAGCTTCCCCGTGACCAAGGCGATGTTCCAGTGAAAACTGCTTCAAAATGTCCACAAACGGACCAGTGATCTTTACTGAACTCATGATGTATTGTCCTTTCTAGAACAATGAGGTTGTAAATGTACAGAAACCCAGTTCTAGTAAAAACTAGATCCTAGTTTGCATTATACTATAATATACAAATATGTCAATATTTACAAGGTTATCCTGGGAAGATCTTACTTGATATATAAAACCTAAAGAGGGCTTGCTTTTTCTGGAGATGTGTGATACAATATATTTTATAGTTAATCAATAGCACTACTATGCTTTCGGCACGAAAAAAGGCAACAGCCATCAAAAACGTTCAAATTCACGAAAAAGATACTGGATCTCCTGAGGTTCAGGTGTCTCTTTTGACGAAGAAAATTACAGAACTCACAAACCATTTGAAGACACACAAGAAGGATAATCACTCTCGTCGTGGACTTATCCAAATGGTTGCTGACCGCAGAACTCACCTCAAGTATCTAGCAGCAAGTAACAAGAAGCGATATACAGCTGTTGTTACAAAGCTCGGACTCAAGTAATCAACAGTAAAGAGCGCCAACAGGCGCTCTTTACTTTAGTAGTACGCTATACTAACTATAGGTTTCTATTTTTTAATTTTAAAAAGGCAGTAGTTGTTGCATTTTTGTATATACACTATCAACTACAAACTAGTGCCTATCACCTATCAATATGTCAGTTATCAAACACAACGACCAGCGCGTCGCAGTTTTTATCGATACACAAAATCTGTATCACAGTGCAAAAAATCTTTATAATTCAAAAGTGAACTTCGGAGCGATCATGAAGGAATCTGTAGGGACACGAAAACTCATTCGTGCACTTGCGTATGTAATCACCACAGAAGCGGGGGATGAAACACAATTCTTTGAAGCTCTTACAAAAATCGGCATCGAAACCAAAACAAAAGACCTTCAAATCTTTTATGGCGGAGCAAAGAAAGCAGATTGGGATGTGGGACTTGCGGTGGACGCAATACGTCTCGCACCAAAAGTAGACACCATTATCCTGGCAACAGGGGATGGAGACTTTGTGCCTCTTGTAACATTTCTCAAAGAGCACTTTGGTGTGCAGGTAGAAGTTATTTCTTTTGGAAGATCATCTTCTACAAAACTTCGAGAAGCGTGTGAAGACTTTATCGATATGTGCGACCACCCTGAAAAATTCCTCATTGGTTACAGAACTCGTCGCCCGATCAAAAAAGTTCGTAGCGGCAAAAAGCAGCCACATGTCGAAGAATACTCGGATGAAAACCTAGGAATAGTTCCTGGAGAATAAAAGAAACAGGAGCGATGTCTACGACATCGCTCCTGTTTCTTTATACCTACAAAAACCTCCTGCTATACTGTATAGATGGACGCAACACCTAAAATAGAAACGTTTGAACACGATATCTCTGAAGAGATAAAACGCAAAGAGGCAAACATCACAACAATCGCTGCAACAGGAGGCGAACTCACTAACACCGTTCCAGAAGAAAAAAAGTCTGCCTCATTTTTGATAGCAGGTATTGGTATAGTTATTCTTCTTATCGGACTTGGGTATGGCTATTATGTTTTCCAAAAAGACGCATATATTCCACCAACTCAAGTCGTAGAACAACCAACCACAACAACATTTCGCGGAGTATTTCCTGGACTTGAAGATGCAATTGGGCGATTTGTCATACAAACAGAAAAGAAAGAACCTGGATATGTCATAACCATAAGTGATTACTCTCCTGTGCTTGCTTACATCATTCGAAACGAGGCACTCTTTGGAGAAAATATCGCAGAATCATTTGGTATGAAAATACTTAAACCTAACCCAGGGGACATGTTTGTTTTTAGTGACCTCACAAAATCAAATCAAAACATGCGCGTTGGAACACTTGGTTCTACAACTGTAGTGTATGGTTTTGTTGGAACAAACACATTGCTTATCTCACCAACAGCCGAAGGGTTGCTCGTACTACGCAGTGGTATACTGAAATAAATGAGTGTAACAACAGTACGAAGCGCGTATATTAATATCCTTCACGGTGAACCTGTTCGTGTCGAGGTAGATGTATCTCCTGGACTCTACTCATTTTCCATTGTTGGACTTCCAGATAAAGCAATCGACGAGAGTAAAGACAGAATCGTAGCTGCCCTTAAAAATACTGGACTACGAAATCCAAAAACAGAAAACCATAAAGTAACTGTCTCACTCGCTCCAGCAGATGTTAAAAAAGAGGGTTCATATTTTGACCTTCCTATTACACTCGCGTACCTCTTTGCAACAAAACAAATTGTAGGGGAACCATCTGATACATGGTTTGTAGGGGAGCTTTCTCTCACTGGAGATATACTCCCGATGCGAGGTATGCTCGCACTTGCAAGCGCTGCACGTGAGCACGGTATACGCACACTCTACATCCCAGAAGACAATGTTCGCGAAGCGCTCTTGGTCGAGGGACTTACTATATACGGCTGCCGCAATCTACGTGACGTGGTTAAGCATTTTAATGGACTACTCGATGATGACACATCTCCACATAGAGAACTTCTGGTTGCGCCCCAAGAAGAGGTTGCATACGTTCGCCCAGATTTTTATCTTGATATCAAAGACATCCGCGGACAAGAACATGCAAAACGAGCTCTTGAGATAGCTGCTCTTGGGGGACATAACATAGCTTTGTATGGACCACCCGGAACAGGAAAGACTATGCTTGCTCGAGCATTCACTGGGCTACTTCCACCGTTATCAAAAGAAGAGGTAGTAGAAGTAACTCGTATTCACTCTGTAACACGTGGAGGAGGAGCCATCATTACACACCCGCCTTTTCGAAGCCCACATCATACGTCTTCTTATGTTTCTATTGTCGGTGGTGGAGCAAACCCACGCCCTGGCGAAGTTACTCTTGCTCATCGTGGTGTGCTTTTTTTGGATGAGTTTCCAGAATTTGATAAACGCGTTATCGAATCTCTTCGTGAACCACTCGAAGGTGGGCAGATCGTTGTTTCACGAGCAAAAGGAACATATACATTTCCTGCATCTTGTACTGTTGTCGCAGCAATGAACCCATGCCCGTGCGGATACATGGGGAGTAAAGTTAAACGCTGCACATGCACCCGAGGAGACATAGAACGCTACGCACGCAAACTCTCAGGTCCAATTGTTGACCGTATCGATATATGGGTGCCTGTGCTTCATGTAGACTATGACACACTTTCTCATGCTCATGTCGGTGAGGGGAGTGATGTTATTCGTGATCGCGTACAAAAAGCGCGTGCTTTTGGAAGAGAGCGGTTCTTAGCATTGGGACTTTCTCACATACATTCAAACAAGGAAATACCTCCACATGATATAGATGCTCATGCGCAACTATCATCTCAGGCGCTTGCTTCTATGAAAAACATAGCAACACAATACGCTCTTTCTCCTCGTTCATATCACAGAGTACTTCGTGTTGCACGTTCTATTGCAGATCTTGAATACTCTCCATCTGTAGAAGAACGTCACATCTTGGAAGCGTTTCAATATCGACCACGACTTTACGAAGACAAGGTGTAATCGAAAAGAAATCACGGGGGCCGTACGGCCCCCGTGATTTCTTTTTAACCAGATTAGAATGGATTCACTGCTCCACGAATTTCAAAGTGAAGATGTGGTCCAGTTGATCGTCCTGTATTTCCAACAGTACCGATAACCTGACCCTGAGTAACTGTTTGACCCGTTACAGCATACACATCCCGCATGTGGGCATAGATTGTTTGGATACCGTTATCGTGAGAAATAATAACCATATTTCCGTATCCACCGTTGTATCCACCAATACGAGCGCTGATGACACGACCGGTTGCAGCAGCAACGATTGAAGTTCCTTGAGGGGCTGCGATATCGACTCCATTGTTTCCATGAATTCCTTGTGTCTTTCTTCCTCCAACAAGTGGACGAACAAAGAATCCGGCAGGAGCAGTTTTTATGTATGAACGTGACGGTGTAGACGCAACACGCGGAGCAACTGTTGCGATTTCACCATCTGGAACAAGGACTATGTCTCCAATAGCGAGCTCTGCATCTTTTGCAATACCGTTAAACTTTGCAATATCATCGACGTCTGCTTTGTATTTCTTTGCAAGACTTGCAACTGTATCTCCCTTTTTAATCGTATGCTTGATACCCGTCATCGGCAAAATAATGAGTGTTGTACCGGGAGTCAGCTTTTCTGACTTCAAATCATTTGCCCAAATAATAGTGTTTTTTGAAACTTTATATTTACTTGCGATAACAGAAAGCGTGTCACCTTTCTTTACTTCATACACATTGATCTCATCATTCAAAGGAAAGTCTATGTCTTCGGTGGAAACACGCAGCGTACCTGTTGTTACCTGAAGAGCATCCTGACTTGAGGAAGCATCAACAAGGGCGCTTTGTGTTACGTCTTCGTCAACAACAACTGGCTTCATGATATTCATTGTCGACATCGTGGGGGTGGCTTCTTCTATATCTTTTGGTGCAGGCAAAATAGCTGACCTAATACGAGCGGCAAAATCTGAAAAAATACTAGCGTTTAGACTAGCAGGAACAATACCAAAGCTACAAGCGATAGCAACGGCAACGATATGAAATACAAGTGGTTGTGTGGGTTTAGCTACTACTATAGTAGGGGGAGCCATTTTTGGCTTGTGACATGGGCGCGGGCAATGCCCCTATATGGGGCATATCGGACAATCGGTATAGAGTCCCGTCAAGATGTTACCTTGCTAGGTAGAGATCTTTCTGGTGTTATCTTATCCTAGCATACCGGGCTAGGTTTTTCCACAAGTACACACTCCACAAAAATGTGTACACATGTGGAGAAACCTCGCATTTCCTTTGAAAAATAACGTATACTGGGCTACAAGAACTATGAATCCTCCGCTACCTAAAGCAGCAGAAAAACGTGGGGACACTGTACCCAAAGAGGCTTTTGTTGACGGGACACCCAAGATGGTGGATATGCCAGCATCCAAAGAGGAACGAATCGCTCAAGCAAAAAGAATTGAAGAAGTCACAAAAAATGGAGTCAAAATTAGACCAACCCCGGGGACCTTTACCTACCTTTCTCCGGAATACAGACGCGAGCGGGCACAAAGTGCACTTGATACATATCACCAAGCATTAAACAGTGTTATAACAGAAGACCCAGACTCTCCAAATGCTCAAATCGCGACGATTGTAAAAAACGATCTAGATACACACTTTAAAAAACAAGTGGCGAATCTACAAAGAGCACTTGATAGGACCAAAAGTGCCGAAGCAGATAGAATGGCTACACAGCGAGAAATTTATTCCGGTAAACGTACCGACTCTTTGTTTGTTGGTAAAGAGATAAAGCGTCCAGACATTGAAACTATGGTAACGAAGAGCTTATCAAAAATAGTAGAAGAGGGGGAAAGTGAAGAAACGGATACAGTCAAAGAAGCTAAGGCTGACTTTGTTTCTGCGCTAGAAAACGAACTGACACAAATTACCCCTGTTCAAGTTCATACGTCAAATACTTCACCTGCTGAAAAAAATACAAAAGATACAGCAACAACCCCAGACACTTCGCTTGGAGGCGCTCTTGTTGATGCAATAGAAAAAACAAAAGCTGAGGGTGGGGATTTGGGGGTTATACAAACCCCAACCAACCCAGACCTAAACGAACAAGGGTTTTATAAAAAAAGCGAGCACATCCTACGACCAGAGTCGAGAAAAGATTTACCATATCTTCCAGATATGGAACCTGGTCAAGAGGTTTTGCTTCAAAATGCTGATACCGGGGAAGTTGATACCTGGACAATAGAGAGTCTTGAAAACGGTAGAGTACATTTGAAGCGAATAATTAACGGAAAAGAGGAGGTACGCACATACGGGGCAGGAAACATCAAAGATATCATGCGGTTAAATGCGTACTACGAAAATGCACTATCTCCAAAAACAGCAGAGGTAGAAGTTGTACAAGAAGAGCCACAGCAAAATACTCGCACCATTCTTCGTGCGCAGTGGAGAAAGAAACAAAACTTAGGAAAGGGTAACTTTATCAAGCCAACTGAACATATACAAAGACCAGAAACAGCTGAAGACCTTCCAGATATTGGAGTTATTAAACCTGGGCAAGTCATAACACTGCAAGACAAAGAAAGTCTTGAAATAGCAAAGTGGACTGTTTCAAAAATAGAAAACGGTGTTGCTTTTATTGAACGCGAAAAAGACGGTGGTGAAAAAGAAGAACAAAACCTATCAATAGATAGCCTCCGAGAAATCCTCAAGACAAATCTTTACTACAAAAATGCTTTACGTGCTGAAGAGGAACAGAAGACAGTAACTGAACCAAAAAAAGAACCTAAGGCAGAAGAAAAACCTGCACAGGAACAGAAGGAAGACAAGCAAGGGCTGAAGGTGGGAGACACTATTAGCTTGCTTAACAAAACAAAAACTGCACCTCACAACTGGATTATTGAGTCGATTTCTCAAGACAAAGACATGACTCGTGTTTATCTTAAGAGCAAAGATGGTGCTCATAGTCTTCGTTTAACTCTTGAGGAAGCGCTCGCTGGAATAGAAGCAACAAATGAATGGAAAGCAAATCCTGATAACAAAAAGGAGTTTTTCTCTAACCCACCAGTAGGGGAGCTTATTAAAATTTTTAACGAAAACAGAAAAGACAGAAAAGCTCTTTATGAACTGTATGTTGAATGGGACAGTAAATATATCGCAAGCGGACTTATCGACCAGATGCGAGAAAAAAATGGCAACTTAGCTGTAAGCGTTGAACAAATCGAAAGCACCAAGAAACTCTTGCAAGCATACAAGAAAATACTAGAACTTGATGGAAATGAAAACTATATTCCTGGCATACGTGTAGAAACCGAACTCGAAGGGAATATAGTAACCCTTGCAAAAATACTAAGTGGCAAGACAACAACTAAATCTAAAGAAGACAGAAATAATATTGAGACTTTAGTTAGTGGTTATAGTGCAGCTGGAGACGCTTACCAACTGGAACGACTAGAAAAAGCAATACAAGAAGCCGAACCATTCACCACTCAACAAAATCAAGAAAAGCAAGCAGAAGAGCCTAAAAAACCTGAGGCAGCTCCTGAGATGGGACCTGATGGCATGCCGAGTGCTTTTGAGGCTGTATACGAAAAACTAGCCGAGACTCAGGAATGGGCGCAGAAAGAGGTGGACAGATTGAAAAAAGATTTACAAGAGCTGTCATTAACACACTCACACTACGCGGTTAAAATAATACGCGCAAATATCATTAAGCGTGATCTTCTTAATGTTGTTGAACAATTACATAGACGCGTGGAGGATTATGTTTCATATGCAAAAACATATGAAGATTTCTTTAGAGAAAGCGCCAACGGGACGTTTGCGATTGATGATGACAAGCGAGTGAAATCTGTACGTTTCATACAGACTCTTTCTGGTACACAAAAATTGATTGATGAAATACCAGCTGTAACTGAACAGGTTTTCAAGGCTATAGACGAACATCTACAAAAACCAGACATTAATGCCATACAAGCTCCTCCTACATTTACATATACCCACACCAAACAACCAGGCGGCAACCAGTCACCGCGACAAGAGCCACCTTCTCAGAAAGACCTAGAACGAGCGGGTGCAGTGGCAAACAACATAGAACAAGGTGTGCGCAAAAAGTGGGGAGTCCTTGGGACAACCATTGGAACCGTCGCAGTAACAGCAGCGGTAATGCTAGGGGTTTTTGGATTTAAAAATAAACAAGAAAAGGAAGTTTCTGCAGCAGCAACACCGCCAGTAGCTACAAAAACAGCGGCAGACCCTTCAAAAGTAACTCAGTGGAATCACCCTGAATGGTTTCAAAACGTAAGCGAATCTAAAGAAAAAGATATCGCTCGCATGATTGGACGCACAAACAGTAAGGAATATTTACAACCTTTTATCATGGGCCCAAAGACGCAAGATAAGACTACAACAAATACCCAAACATACGACACGATATTTAACACTCTCGCTTTGAAAGCAAACGTTCCTTACGCAGCATACTGTGACACAGAAAGAGCTGTGGTTCCTGAGACATACGCTCAAGTAGACAACGTGCCGTATGACTTCCGTAACAACCTTTGTGGTGCAATAAAAGCACTTATCAAAGCACAAGACAGCGTTGGGCTTGGTGTGCAACCTGAACTTCCAAAGGTTGAACCTAAGAAAGATGAATCTTTTAAAGAATACTTTGAGCGTGTACAGGCAGCAATTACTTCGCAACTACAAAAGAAAGATAGCCCATACCAAGTATAATAAACACTATGAACCCTGAAGTAATCTACAACGACCTCATACAAGAACTAAACCTAGGAGGTTTAGCAAAAGAAGACCGGGACGCTATTTTGATGAGCCTTGCAAAAAGTGTTCACAAAGAATTTCTACTGGACGTACTACACATACTAGGGGACGAGAAGTTCCAAGCACTTGAAGCCTCTGTTGCAATGGGAAATGAGTTCTACGAAACATCGCTCAAACACCTCTTGCCGAATTATGAGGAAGTGTTTATAGCTGCACGCGAGAGGATTATCAATGCTTTTAAAGAAGGAGCCGCCTCATCTGAATAAAAAAATATGGCCGTGGTAGACTGACTCTACTATGACGGTTTTGCTTAACGCTCGCCAACAAGAAGCTGTTCTTCATACAGAAGGGCCGCTTCTTATTTTGGCTGGAGCTGGAGCTGGTAAAACAAAAACGATAACAGAACGTATCGTGCACATCGTAAAACAAGGTACGGATCCACGTGCAATACTCGCAGTTACATTCACCAACAAAGCTGCAAAAGAAATGCGCGAACGTATCGTTCACCGTCTAGAAGAGGAGCGTGTTATAGAAACAGAAAACCCATACCGTCACACACCTGTTATCAAAACATTTCACTCACTTGGACTGATGATTCTCTCAGAATATGGCGACCGTCTTGGGTTACATAAACACCCAACTATTCTTGACTCAAGTGACTCACTGTCTATTATCAAAAACGCAGTAGAAAAACTTGGCATAGACCCAAAGATGCATGATCCGTCAAAAATACGCTCGATTATCAGTCGCGAGAAAAGTGACTTTGTGAGTGTAGCAACATATAGAGAAAAAGTGGTCAGTGCACAGATGGACGTAGTTGCAAATGTATGGAGACTCTACGAAGAAGAACTTAAGCAACAAAAGGCTGTTGATTTTGACGACCTTATTTGTAGAACGGTGACCATGCTTGAGAATCACGAAGACGTGCGTGCGGCGTATCAGAAACGATTTGCGTATGTGCACGTCGACGAATATCAAGATACCAACAGAGCACAATATGAATTTGTAAAATTACTTGTGAATCCTCACCACAATAATATTTGCGCAGTGGGGGATACAGATCAAAATATTTATAGTTGGCGTGGAGCAAACGTACGTAATATCATGAACTTTGAACATGACTTCCCTGGAACACATACAGTGTTACTTGAAGAAAACTATAGATCAACTGGAAATATTCTCACTCTTGCAAACACATCAATTAAAAAAAATACAGTACGTAAAGAAAAAAATCTTTTCACCTCTCAAGGAGAGGGTGATCTTATCGACATCGTTCCCACATGGGATGAACTCTCTGAGGCTGAATGGGTTGCGGAGAAGTGTAAGACACTTATAGGAGAAGGCGTAGCATCTGAAGAAATCGCCGTTCTGTATCGAGCAAACTTCCAGTCTCGAGCACTCGAAGAATCATTCATCCGAGCAAACGTGCAGTACAACCTCCTTGGCACAAAGTTCTTCGAACGAAAAGAAGTTAAAGATGTTATGAGTTACTTGCGCGCAGCGGTAAACCGTTCATCTCAACCAGACCTGAAACGTGTTTTTGAGACGCCAAAAAAGGGGATAGGGAAGACAACTGTTGCGAAGATATTTTCAAACATGGAGATACCAGCGGCAGCGACTGCAAAAGTAGAAAAAGTGTATTCGTTTCTTGATCTCATTATGGAAAGATTGGCGACTGAGCCGTTATCTCATGTTATGCAGATGATTATCGTTGACTCAGGTATGGAAAAGGAAATGCTAGAAGGTTCATCAGAAGACAGGGAACGATTGGAAAATGCACGAGAACTTGTATCTCTTACAGTACGATATGACGAGAGTGTTGGTATGGATGTATTAACCCAGTTCCTTGAAGAAACAGCACTTCAATCAGATCAGGATAATGACACAAAAGACAAAGGCGGGGTACGTCTTATGACAGTACACGCATCAAAAGGGTTGGAATTTGACCATGTGTTCATCGTTGGACTTGAGCAAGATTTATTCCCCCATAAAAACATTGGCAACCGAAAACGAAGCGTCGAAGAAGAGGAAGAGGAGCGCAGACTATTTTATGTTGCAGTAACCCGTGCACGAAAACACTTGTATTTATGCTATGCGGAGTTGCGAACGATTTTTGGTCAAAAGCAAATCAATGCACCGAGTGAATTCTTGGAAGATGTACCAGAGGAGGTGGCACAACATAATGACCTGTACTACAAACAGGGTGGAGGTGCTATAGTCTATATCTAACCACATGAAACCAAAAAAATCTCTTGGACAAAATTTTCTCACATCTATTCCTGCGCGAATGGCTATTGTGCAAGCTGGAAATGTAACACCCACAGATACCGTTCTTGAGGTTGGTCCAGGGAAAGGGTTTTTGACACGTGCACTTCTAGATACGGGCGCACATGTTGTTGCTCTTGAAAAAGATAGTGATTTGATCCCTGTGCTATCTGAGACATTTAACAGCGAGCTAGAGAAGGGGCGACTAACACTTATCGAAGGAGATGTTTTAACCTTTAACCCTCAAGCACACAACCTGCAGGCCGGTAAGTACAAGCTCATAGCTAATATTCCATACTATATAACCGGGGCTATTATTTCTCGATTCCTTGCAGAAGTTGCATCACCATCGTGCATGGTTGTACTCATCCAAAAAGAAGTTGCTGAGCGTGCATGTGCAAAAGACGGAAAAGAATCTCTTCTGTCGCTTTCCATACAAGCATACGGAGAGCCAAAAGTTGTATATCGTGTTTCTCGAGGAAGTTTTAACCCCATTCCAAACGTCGACTCGGCGGTTCTACAGATTAGCAACATTTCTAAACATCGTTTTGATAACACGTATCACGAATCTATGTTTTTCAAGGTTATTCATGCTGGTTTTGCCCACAAACGAAAACTACTAGCTTCAAATCTCAAGCAGGTTTTCTTACATATTGATATTATTGCGCTATTTGAAGAACTTGGAATACACCCAAAGGAACGAGCTGAGAACATCGATATCACCACCTGGGTACAGATATCTAAAAGACTTTGCTAGCTGTGAACTACATACCAAAGAAAGTGTGTGTAGTGTCGTATACTTTATAGTATGGAAACCACACCTCAGGCTTCAAACTTCAAACATAGGCAACTCTTTATACTTTTTTCTGTTATCGGCCTAACACTTCTTGTTGGTTTTTTACCAGCATCATGGTTTGGCATACAACCATTTCAACCAAGCTATACAAAAATAAATCTTACAGAAGCAACTCTTCGCGACGTTATACCTGATACAGATACAGACGGAACCATAAGCTGGAAGGAGTTTGTTCTCGCAAATGCAGGGGATGAAACGCTTCCACAGGGGACACCGGATCCAAAAGTTATCGCAGATTTAAATGATCCAAACAACCTAACAGCATCATTTTCACAAAACCTCTATGTAACATCAAGTTACCTAGCAAAAAACAATCTTAACAATGCCCAAGCTGAGCAAGAAGTTATTAACCGCCTTATAGAAGAGGAGGCGATAAAGCTGCAACCTACAATATACGGTCTAAAGGATATCGTTACGACAGAACCAGAAACAAAAGCTGCTATGAAAAAGTACGGCAATGCTGTTGCTCCTATCCTGGATACCATTATCAACGAAGCGTCTCTTGTTAATATTTCTTTTGGCATGCAAGCATTTACAGAGACAAACGACCCTGAGGATATTACCCTTATTGAAAAAGAGTTAGTAAAGATAGATGCAGGCTTAAAAAAACTTCTCACCCTTCCGATACCTTTATCTGCAGCAACATACCACCTAAGCGCTGTTAATCGCGTCGCAGAATACAGAGATCTCGTATCAAACTTATCCAAAGCAGCATCTGATCCACTTCGCGCAAGTATTTCTGTTGGTTCATATCCAGACACAACGGTTCAAACACTTCGCATCTATGATAACCTTGCGGGGTATTTTGACGTTCAAGGTGTCGTATTTTCTTCACAAGAACCTGGGTATGTCTTTACTGTGGGGTATACTCTTAAATAATGAACACCATGAAAAAACTATTTATTTCTCTATTTCTAACTTGTATCATTTACACATCAAGTACGAGCAATGTTTATGCTTTAACTACTTTCTGTGTTAACTGTTCGACGATTGCACAGCAGCTAATCGATTACGTACGACAGGGTCTTCAGTATGGAAAAGACACCATAACAGCATCCCAAACAACTATTACTGCGGCTCAACAAACGATTGAAACAGTGAACAACACTGTTCTTATACCAATGCGAGATGCGCTCACTATTATCTCCATACTAAAATCAGGGGACAACATAAAAAATCTAGTCCTTGGAGCAACGGGGCTTGATCCGCTCTTAGTGCGAAACCCGGAGCAGTACTTTAAAAATAAAACACTTGGCCCTGTCCAATCTTGGATTGGAGACGTTGCTGCCCAAAAAAGTATTTACAGTGAGAGTATTTACAAAAACCTACTTCTTAACACTCGGTACACATACTCAGACACTTCGACAAAAGTAAAAGGTTTTGTTCGTTCATCACTACCAGCAACCATTCAACAAAGAGTATGTGCCGAAGATTACTTAACAAAACTAGCTACGGAAGATGTAATAGCAGGAGGAAGACCATTTGACGCTGTGGAGTTTGAGGCTCGTAAGGCTTATTTTTATAGTCGTTTTTGTGTAGGCGACCCAGACAGTACTTCAGATGAGGGTGTAGAGACCGCACAAGCCCTCATGGAGCTTCAAAAAGCTCGACCAAATGCAGGTGGCATGGATGCGTGGCTCGCTATCACAGGAGGGGATAATGAATATACACGAAATATGAACGTCCAGCTCGCTGTAAACGAAGGAGCTAGTGCTGTGCGAGAACAAGTGGTAAAAGATTTTGACCTAGGTGCCGGTATAAAAAGCTTAACAACGTGTGTTAAGTACGCTGAAAATGATATTAACGGTAACCTATATGCAGAAACAGCTAGTCCACCGTGTCTTGTTGAAGAAGTACAACAAACAGGGCGTATGTTTAATACACTCCTAGAAGATGCTCTCAAGTCTCCAGCAGAAACCCTTCGTTCAACACTTGGCCCAGGGGCTGGGTCACTTATCAGTACAGCATTCACTAGTATTAATCTACTTCAAAGTATCAGCACAGCAGCTGGAAATATCACAGGTGGAAGTAGAGGGGGCACCGGAACAGTAGTCACGAGCCGTCCGCCGGTAAACGACTTAGCTAATAACACTTCTGGAAAACAAACCATTGTCGGACCTCCTGCACAACAGCTAAGTTTTCACCAAAAATCACTTGCTAGTTTACAGATCACCGACCAAAGCTATCTAAACGAAATAACTCTTTACCAAAATCAACTTAACGTGATGAAAGCATGTTACGAAAAACTTGTTAAAGATCATCCACAAATAGAAACCGATGCTCGTGTTACAGCTGCTTTTAGCTTCCACTCAAACGAAAGTACAACAAATGACCGCTTGCGTACAACTATAGGACAAGAGTTAAATCTTATTGCGACAACAACAGCCCTTGTCACAACGACACTCAACGCGATCCAAACATCTAACTCAAGCGAGGTTATTTTGAACCTATTTAGAGATTATCAGAACAGAATAGATGCGGAAGCTTTACCTAACCAAACCTCCGCTGCAATACGTGACGGCGAATATGTTTCATTTAAAGGAAATGTACAGCAAAGCCTTTCTGAAGGGGGTACAATATTTATCTACAAAGCAGACTGCGCAGCGATACGCGGACAGTTAGAAACCCAAGACTTTGGAGGAGCTGGTGCTTAAAAAGCAAAAGAAATCATACCAACAATCAAACCCTCTTTCTCACAAGAAAGAGGGTTTGTGCATGATACACTGAGCACTATGAATAGCCTTCGAAAGCTTGCTGTATGTAGTAGTATCTTTCTATCCATCTTCTTGTTTCTCGCACCTCAACAAGTTGCCTTTGCACAAGGAATAGATAGAATCATAGATAAACAGGAGGCAACCATAACAACACTTTTCCAATCAGCTATTACAGTTTTTGATGCGACAACAGCTAGTCTTACAGGTATCGAAAATGCGTACAAACAGCGTGCAACATCAGGAACAGAAAAGTTTGAAGGTGAACTTGCGTCTGTTGTAAAAGCTCAACAGGCAGTTACTACGGCAAAAGCTCTATACACAAAAACCTTTAACGATCTCCGCGCGACAGGGGTTAGTCCGACTCAAGCACAAGTGCGTGCAATCACAGCAGCAGATGTTTCTTTTCGTAATGCAAACGTAAACTCTGGAGCACCTGCTGATATGACCGGTGTTACAAATGCTTTTTTGCTAAAACTTACAGGTCCAAATAGTCTTGTACGAGCTGCAGAAACAATGGAACGAGAAGGTAACAACGTTGGAGCAAATGACCTCTCTCGTCTTACTAGTGCAACTCCAATAACAACCGCAGGAACAGAAGCTGCTCAACGAATCGCTAACCCTGATAAGTGTCAGATTTGGCAATTTAGCCTTGTTAGTTGTGTTGATGTTTTTGTAACATACATTATCAAAAACACCCTTCTCCAGTTTGCGGGGTTTTTGTTGTGGCTATCTACAAACCTTCTCAACTATATTGTCGTCTACGGTATTCTTGAGTTCAGTACATGGGCTCCGCCTGCGTTTTACCCACTATGGCAACTCATACGGCAGATAATTTCTATGTTTGTTGTGTTCTCGGGACTATATCTTGGTTTCATGTATATCATCAACAAACAAGATACCTTTAAAAAGTACTTGCCATGGGTAGTTGTATTTGCACTCTTTGTGAACTTTTCATATCCACTCACACGAGCAGCGATTGATGTTTCAAATATTATTTCGCTCAATATCTATGCAAGTGCAGTGAACGATACAGTAACAAATGTGTTATCTGGTCAAAATATTAATAATAGCGCAGGCGCTATTATTATGGGACAGCTTGGTCTCCAGGATTTGGTTATTTCTGCAACAAATACAAATACTGACAAAAAAGATGCTGAGGGTAGACCTATCAGCATACTTAGCTCTATCACCACCTGGCCCGCTGCGCTTTTGGTTGTAGGATATGTTCTCTATGCTGCATATATCTTTTTGATGGCTTCCGGAATACTCATGATGCGCACACTTGCACTCTCGTTTATTATTATTTTTTCACCACTTCTTTTAGTGGATGTCATGATTCCAAAACTTGGTGAACGAGCACAACAGCTGCGTGGTATATTCTTTAGTCAGCTCGCTGTGTCTGTTGTGTTTATGGTTATGCTCTATTTGTCTATTCAAATGACACTTATTTTTGGGCAGGGTGGTGCCATAAGCAGAAACGCTGTTGGTAGCGTAGCAAACCTAAGTGGGGTGTCTCAGATAGCAAACGTACTCATGATGCTTATCATGCTACATATCATGCTCAAAGTGACAAAAGAAGTTTCTGGGGCAGTTGGTGAGTTTGCAACAAAAGGTGTTGGTATGGTTGGTGGTTTTGCAGGAGGGGTTGCTATGGGTGGAGCTGGATTACTCGCTCGATCAACGCTTGGTGCTGGAGCTGCGCGATTGGCTCGTAGTGGTGCTGTGGACAGAATGCAGAACACCTGGGTCGGAAACCGTGTAAAAGACAGCCTCCTTTCTCTTCAAAACAGCTCATTTGATGCTCGTAATACAGCCCTTGTTCAAAACAACGCTGGTAAAATTGGCTTTACTAACATGGGTAAAGGTTTGAAAACATACGATCAAGCATTTAAAGATAGAGCTGAAAAAACAAAAGCTCGTGCAGACGGTATACAAGATGATGCAACACGCGCAAAATACATCGACAAAGTAAAACGAGGAGTGCTTGGTGGTGTTGAAGATAGACTACGTGCATCAACAAACCCAACCGTATCTGAGTATGCAAACAGATATGCAAATGTGCGTGATTCTGTAAAAAATAAATATGGTTTAAAAACTGATGGAGACCTCATTGCTGAACAGCTCGGCTCTCGCGAACGTGAACGACAAGACACCCGCAATGCAAAAGTCGCTAACTATGCTGAAGCAGATCAAAAGGCTCGAACAAAACTCATTGAAGAGGCGGGGGATGATTATGTTCTTAAGGAAAAGTATAAAGTTGCAGATCAATACACAGCAACACCAGTCACACGAGACCAGAGCGGGAACCTCACTCAGGATACACTTCAAAAGAAGGTTGCTTCCCTTATGAAGTTAGACAACTCTGACATGGCTCTTGAGCTTATCAATAAAGACCCATTCAAAGAAGTTGCTGAAGATCAGAAGAAAGAAATTGAAAAACTAGAAGGGGAACTAGAACTGATGGCTAGAACCACTGATGAAGAAAAGAAGGTTTATGATCAAGCTCGCCGAAATATAGCATCAAAGAAGCAACAGAATGTCGAAACACTTAAGAAGCTACGCTCTGATCTGCGTTCAGCATATAACGTCGCAACAACAGGAAAAGACCTGAAGAGTAACCTTGATCTACAAAAAGGTAAGATGGACGTTGATTTAACTCAGGAAGCCGATTTACCTTTTAAACTAGAAACAAATACTCAGGCAAACGCTCGAGTACAAACACAAAACTTCATAAATGAAGCCGTTGAAGCCGCTCGAGAGACCGCTTATACCCAACAAGAGGAGCGAGATAAGCATACGATTGATTTTGATCTTGATGCAAACATCAGACCAAAAGTAACCCTTAACATAGAAAGTAACGATCAAGCGGATGCACGTGTTGCTTCATACTCTCAACAAGTAAACACCCCTCAAGATATACACGACTTTGTTAAAATGGCTATGCAAGGTGGTAAGCGTGCATAAACTATCTCTATGAGTGATATAAACCAAAACACAATTCAAGAACTGATAGCAAAAACATCTCCTGCTGTACAAGAAATTCTCGCAGGAGATGAAGTGAACAAATCTGCGGCAACACTGGGGAAACTCTACAATCTCCCCATACCAAAGTATCTTCCACTTAAAAATACCATTACCCTTATTCTTCTTGGGGCTATTGATCCATCTCACGCTGTTGATGTTTTAGAAACATCCCTTGGCATATCACATGAACAAGCGACAAAGCTCGCAGAAGATTTAGATAAAAGCATCTTTCAAAAAGCACGTATCAAAATACTTGGTGAAGCAGTTGGAGAAATAAAAACAATCACCCTAGGAAATGATCCCCATCCTGAGGAGTTGCGTAAAGAAATCTTGGACACAACAAAACGAGAATCAGCAATCGATGTATCCCCAGTAACACCCAACACTCCTCGTCCCGCAAAAGTAATCACACTCGGCTCTCGCTCGCAACTCATGGAGCAACTCGATGTTTTAGGAAACATACCAGACGATGACGAAATACAAGCACGCCTTGCGCATATTCAAGAACAGTTGCGGTCCATGGAACCAAAAGAAGAAACGCCCTCTGTTACGCCAAGCGCTGAGCAGAACCTTACCCACGGCGGAGAAGTACCTGTTGAACCAGCGCCTCAAGCAGCTACATACAGCAAAGCTCCTACAAAATACAATATTGACCCATACAGGGAAATTGCTTAGTAATCACTTGGATTCTGATATACTTATTCTATATGCAATTCCGCGTTCCACAATTTATTGACATGGAGGACAAGATTTTTGGTCCTTTTACGCTTAAGCAGTTTGCTTACCTAGTTGGAGCAGGGGGGTTTTCGTTTCTTATTTGGACACTGATTGGCTCAAAACTAATTGCGATGATGCTTATCATACCAGTTGCAGGGCTTTTTATTGCTCTTGCTTTTTGGAAAGTAAACGAGCGGCCATTCATTGATGTACTTGAGAGTGCTTTCAAATACTACACAGGAAACAAGGTTTACACATGGAAGCAACCTACAAAAAATGACAACAAGGAGCAGACTCATGTTGATGACATCATCGCAACATCTCAAAAACAGGCCATGCTTGAAAAAGCTAACTCTGGAAAACTGCACGACATAGCTCTTGGACTTGATGTGCTTGACCGTAACCCACAGGAATAACACGATACACAGATAATATGCGCTATACTGGATACTATCTATGGCATCCACGTCTGCAACACAGCAATTTGTTCCTATAGAGCATATTCGTGATGGGATTGTTACGCTCAAAAATGGCGAACTGCGCGCTGTTTTGATTACATCATCTCTTAACCTTTCACTAAAAAGCAGTGATGAGCAGCAAGCTATTATTATGCAATTTCAGTCACTTCTAAATGGGCTTGAATTTCCTGTGCAACTTTTTATTCAATCTCGCAGGTTGAACATAAAGCCATACATGAACCTGTTGGAATCCAGAAGCGGCGAAGTAGAAGAAGATTTGCTTAAGATTCAAATCAAAGAATACATGGGGTTCATCAAAAAGTTCACTGACGAGACCAATATTATGACAAAGCATTTCTTTATTGTGATACCGTACCTTCCACCAGGAGCAGCAGCTGGGGGAACAGGTGGGTTGCTTTCATTTAATAACAACAAACAAGAAGATACTGTTGGTTTTGAGACAGCTCGCACACAACTGGAACAACGTGTTGCAAGCGTAACACAAGGACTGATGCGTTTCGGGTTGCGTGCTCAAAAACTTGGGACAGAAGAGGTTGTTGAGCTTTTCTATAAACTATTTAATCCAGGCGAACAAGATCGTGGTGTGCCACTATCTGAGGAGCAGGCTTCACAATTATAACCATGGGACTATTTGACTTCATCAAAAAAAATAACGGAGAAGCTGCTGTGCGTCCTATTCTCCCGGACCAGGTGTACAAAGCTGCTGAAATGCAGTTAAAAGACATCATTGCACCAAGCGCGCTTGGGGTAACACCGAAAGCTCTTAACCTTGGAACAAATATTGTTCGTTCGTTTTTTGTTATTTCATATCCACGATTTCTTACCGATAACTGGCTAAGCCCGATCATTAACCTCGATAAGGTGTTTGATGTTTCTATTCATATTTCACCACTTGAAACAGGGAAGGTGATGAAAGATTTTCAAAGAAAAGTTGCTGAGGTTGAAAGTCAGATCATGGCAAGAGAAGAAAAAGGTCTTGTGCGTGACCCATCTCTTGATGTTGCTTACAAAGACCTTGAAGACTTGCGTGATGGACTTATCCAGGCCCAAGAAAAAATGTTTGATGTGTCTCTCTATATTTCTATTTATGGATCCGACGAAAAAGAACTTGATAAGGTTGAAAATGAAATAAAAACCATACTTGATAGCCGTCTTGTGTATATAAAACCAGCACTTTTCCAACAAGAAGATGCTTTTTTGTCGGTAATTCCTTTGCAAGACGACAGACTGCTCATCAAAAACAAACTCAACACCTCTCCACTTTCATCATTTTTCCCATTCGTTTCTTTTGACCTCTCTTCTGATAGAGGTATTTTGTATGGACTTAACCGTCACAATGGGTCGCTCATCCTTTTTGATCGTTTCTCACTAGAAAACTACAACTCAATCATCTTTGCAAAATCAGGTTCTGGTAAAAGCTATACAACAAAGCTAGAAATCTTGCGTACACTTATGTTTGATACTGAGGTTATTATTATCGACCCAGAACGTGAATACGAATATCTAGCAGAATCTGTTGGGGGGCGATACTTTGATATTTCTCTCACAAGCGAGCATCATATTAACCCATTTGATTTACCTGCACCAACAGAGGATGAATCTCCTTCTGAAGTTCTTCGTTCAAACATTGTAAACCTGGTTGGACTTTTCCGTGTGATGCTTGGAGGACTCACCCCTGAGGAAGACGCTATTATCGACCAGGCCATCACTGAAACATACGCACTCAAAGACATTTCAGGAGATGTTGATTTTACAAAACTTGAACCACCACTTCTTTCTGACTTTGAAATGGTACTGACTGGTATTGGTGGGTCAGGGGATCTACTTGCCCGTCTTGCAAAATACACAAAAGGAACATGGTCTGGTTTTATTAATCAACCATCAAACGTAGATATCAATAAAAAGCTTGTGTGTTTCTCTATCCGCGACATGGAAGATGAACTAAAACCTGTTGCGATGTATATCATCACACACTACATCTGGAACGCTGTTCGTAAAGATATACGAAAACGTCTTCTTGTTGTGGACGAAGCGTGGATTATGATGAAAAACGACGACACCGCATCATTTTTGTTTGGACTTGCAAAACGCGGACGAAAATATTACCTAGGACTTGCAACGATTACGCAAGACGTAGGGGACTTTCTCAAGTCTCCATACGGACTACCTATTATCACCAACTCATCAATTCAGTTGCTCCTAAAGCAATCTCCTTCTTCAATTGATCTTGTTCAAAAAACATTCAATCTTACAGACGAAGAAAAGTTTCTTCTTCTTGAGTCTGGTGTAGGTGAGGGGATATTCTTTGCGGGGCTTAAACACGTAGCCATCAAGGTAGTTGCTTCGTACACTGAGGATCAGATTATTACATCTGACCCATCACAGCTTTTACAAATAAAAGAAATGAAGAAGGAATTAGAACAATCTTCATCATGATTCGCTTTTTTACCTTAGCACTATGTTCCCTTGGTATATCCCTTGGCATCGCCCAGGCTCAACTATCTGCTGATTTGATCATACCAACGAATAACATTAACCCGTACGAAACCCTCAAAGTTACCGTTCAAAGTTATTCTTTTGATGTCGATAATGCACTCCTAACTTGGAAAGTAAATGGTGTAACTGTTCGTTCCAGTGTTGGCGAAAAGACTCTTAACGTAACTCTTGGTGGACCAGGGACAAAAACAACTGTTGAGCTCACAGCACGAGACGGTTCTGGAGAAGAGATTGGGTTATCAAGAGTTTTTTCACCTCAATCTGTTACGCTTCTATGGGAGTCACCTGAAAGCTATACTCCTCCTTTTTACAAAGGAAAAGCTCTTCCTGGGGAGGGGGCAGCTATTACAGTGACTGCATTCCCTGAGTTTTTTGAAAACAATAAACGTATTCCAGCAACAAATTTATCATACGCATGGTATGTACATGGTGAATTTGTTCAATCTGCATCTGGTAGGGGAAAATCTACTTTTACAACAAGTCTTGATTACTTACGAAACGAACACATCGTCAAAGTAATAGTGCGGAGCGAATCCGGTTCACAAAGTGAGAACAGTGTAACGATTCGACCACATGCTGTTATGCCTTTATTTTATACACACGACACAATCCTTGGCCCAAACACCTCGTATGGTTTTATTCGTCGTTTTGAAACAACAAAAGAAGTCACGCTCTATCTTGCACCATATTACCTATCAACAAAAGGAACACCGCGTGGGAGTGAACGGTTTTCATGGACACTTAATGGGTTACCTATCACACAGAGTTCACTTTATACAACAACACTTCGCCCAAAAGATGACAGTTATGGTGCACAAACACTTGTTGTTTCTATAGATCAACTGAAGAGAAAACTACAAAAAACTGAAGCTAGAGTTGAAATTGTCTTTGATAGCAGAAAATAGAGTATACTTTTCTTAACGTTATGGCAACCTACAACCTTCTCCAGCAAGATCTTCCTGTTTTTTCTGGGATAAGTACTTCTTTTGGAGCGATAACTGCTTCGATAGGGGAAGTTTTTTCATATATGTGGTTACTTGGTATTGTTGCTTGTTTACTCGCAGGAGCGGCGATAGTTGCTATCGGTGGTTTACGTCTCACCGCAGCTGATTCTGGGAATAAAGCTCGAGAAATAAAAGAAGACATTGTACGTGCAACATATGGAGTTATTGGCGTACTCGCGCTGTGGCTAATTTTATACCAAGTAAACCCAGACTTACTTCGAGGAGAAATTAGTTTCAAACCAATAGATATCCCTGTGCAGACCACAACAACCGGGACAAGCACCGCACCTGGCGGTACCACATCATCATCAACCCCAACAACATTACCAGCAGGGGCGTGTGTAGATAGGAACTGCCCAAACAGTAAACTTCAAGAAATTCTTGCTGACGAACAACGTGTGCGCGGATTACTATCTGGTAAAGTTGAAACGAACAATAATAGTTCATGGTGTACGCGTGTTGGACAAGAGAGATGTACAAATGTTGGACTTTTACCTGCGGATGTTATATCAATGCTTATCCAGTTACAAGCAGCATGTAATTGTAAAGTTGTTATTTCTGGAGGGACAGAGTGGTGGGCACATAGCACACACGGTCCAGGAGTCTCCGCTGTTGATGTTCAAATAGGCAACTCTACTTTGGACGCCTACATTAAACGTCAACCAACAAGTCCAACAAGTGGTAGATGTGCTGGTGGTGTTGTATATGTTTTCCAGGGGTGGAGATTTTGTAACGAAGGGCAAGGAGCTTACGCAAAAACAACAGGGGCACATTGGCATGTTAATAAATAGCTGTATACATCAGAGGAACCAGTAATTTTGCTATACTAACAACAAGACTATGCGAAGAAACATCTATATCCTTTTTGCTGTGGTGCTTGTTATAACAGCAGGTGTAACACTCTATATCTTCTTTGGTAGAGACACATCTTCTCCTGGGACTCTTACCTCAAACCCATCATCTAATCCATTTGGTGTAGCCGCTTCGCGTTTTATATCTCAATTTGTTACCGATTCACCTTACCAGGATGGATCGACGACGACCCAACAGATTTCTATTGAAGATAACTTCCCTATGTTAAAAATATGGCCCAATCCTGTTGCTGGGTATCAATTTGTTGACTATCAATACCTACTAGGGGCAACTTCGACAACCGCTTCTGGTACACCCATAACCCGCCAAGAACGTGCAACATCAACAAGTTTGATGTTTATAGACAGGACGACTGGATACGTTTATGGATATGACACACTGACACAAAATATTGACCAAATAACAAACACCTTAATGCCAGGTGTGTTTGATGCTTACATATACCGCGACGGAAGAAGAGCTCTTGTTCGTTCGTACGACACTTCAACAGGTGATACTATATCAACTCTTATAGACATTCCTCGTGTTGCTCCTGGTAGAGACCCTCTTCCAGTCGAAGGCAACTCTTCACTGCCGAACAACATATCATCTGTTGATATGTCACCTGATGGGACACTTATTTCATATATTGTGCCAAACACAACAGGTTCTTCTTTGTACACCATCTCTTTGGATAAAAAAATAACTCGCACTGATATCCCTTTATCTGAATGGAATATCAGCTATGCAGGAAAAACACCACTTCTTGTTTCAAAACCATCTGCATATGTAGAAGGTGTTGTATTAGATGCACAAACATCCGCTCGAACACTGGCACAAAAAACAGGACTCATGATAAGTCCATCAACAAAAAATACACTCTACCTTGCCAGTATGTGGTCACGCTCTGGTTTGGCAACATTTTATTTTGATGTGAGAACAGGGGAAACAAAAGTTCTTAGTATACGAACACTTGCTGATAAGTGTGTATGGGAAACATCTGCGTTGTTTACTGTTTGTGGTGTTCCTGAAAAACTATCAACACCCGTTGAAGGTCTTCCTGATGATTGGTACCAGGGAAGGACTTCATTTAGTGATTCCTTAACGATAGTAAGTGTGGCGGAAGGGGCTTCTACGTTTACATTCAACATAGGGCAGGAACTGGGTCAACCTATTGATATGGAGAATCTTCTTCTTGATACCAACGATACATTACTTGCATTTACCAACAAAAAAGACGGGGCGCTTTGGTTAGTAAATATTCCTCGCCTTATTTCACTAGAGGATTAACTTTGGTTTCGTTAAAGAACTTACGCTTAATATACACATCTTGAAGTATTCCAAGGAGATTACTTGTTGTCCAATACAATCCAAGCGCAGCAGGTAAAACAAAGGCAGAAACACCAATAATAACAGGTAAAACATATAGTAACTGCACTCTCATAGACTTCATGAAATGATCTTGGAATGTTTCTTCATGGGGTTGCTTTGTGCTCACCATAGTTGATGTTTGGCGACGAGCTAATACATAAGCACTTATCCCAGTTAGAAGAGCAATGACGATACTTCTTTTTGTAACATCAAGCACACCGAAAGCTTCGTTGTGTAAAACTTCTGGGAAGCTAAGGAATGAGTAGAGAGAATTTGGGTCACTGACCAATCCTTTTGAAAACACAAAATAAAGTGCTAGAAAAATAGGAATTTGAATAAGCACAGCAAAGATACTAGAAAACGGATTTATGTTTTCACGCTTATATATTTCCATCATCTTTTTTGAAGCTTCTTGGGGATTTTTTTTGTACGAGTCTTTTATATCCGCCATTTCTTTTTCGACTCGCTTAAGAGCGTACTGACTTCGTGTTGCAGATAAGTTAAGGGGTAAGAGGATAAACTTAACTACACATGTAACAAAAATGATTGATATACCAACATCGTGCAGCGGAGCGTATGTAAGAGCAATAACAAGAAGATTGTATATTGGTTCGTAAAAAATAGTATGGAACATATAGAGTTAAATTAGGAGAGTGGGGTAAGGAGCTTCTGTAGTGTATCAAGAAGTGTTCCATATGACACATACTGAGCTTGTGGTTTTGGGTACAAAACTACCATATACGGCTTTTCTGGGCGGACAGCTATATATGCATGATAGAACTTTCTACGTAATTTATTTCTAGCAACCGCTTTTTTGATGTGTTTTTTTGCTATAACACAAGCAACTTTATGTTTAGGTGCTTCTATATAAGCAATATCTAACAAGTCTGATCGTATCAGTTTTTTCTTAGCAAACAACGAGAAGTCTTTTTTTGTTAGACGTTCCGATAGAGGGGGCATGGGTACAGGTTTGTATACACCAAGGGTTTATACAGAGAGTTTTTTGCGTCCTGAGCTACGGCGACGTGAAAGCACCTTTCGCCCTCCTTTTGAGGCCATACGAACGAGGAATCCGTGTGTTGTTCCTCGCTTCTTTCGTTTTGGGTTATATGTAATTGACATGGGGCTATTCTACATGAGTGGCAAAGATAAATCAACAGGCGTATACTCCTAGGTACCACCGTCTCGATTTACTGAAAAAGGATGTGTATACTACAAAACTATGGATTATCAGCAACTCTGGAATAGTGCATTGTCTCAAATAGAATTAGAGCTTTCTCGGGTCAACTTTAATACGTGGTTTAAAAACACGAAAGTTATCGACTATAAAGATGGCGACGTAACTATTGGTGTCCCAAATGAATTTGTTAAAGATTGGTTGAATCAAAAATATCACAAATTCATCCTTCGTATTTTACGTATTATTCATGATGGAGTACGTTCTGTTTCATTTACCGTTGTAAAACCTGAAGCACTTCAAAAGAAAGCACAACACATAACCATCACTGGGCAAACACTCCCACTCCAAGATCTTTATATCAACAAAGATGATGGGCTTAATCCTCGTTACACATTTGATACCTTTGTTGTTGGACCATTTAATGAAGTTGCGTATGCATGTTCCCAAGCTATTATAAATGGCTTAGGTATTGTATATAATCCTTTCTTTATTTATGGAAAAACAGGTCTTGGGAAGACGCATTTGATGCAAGCTATAGGAAATACTATTAAAAGAAAATATTCTGATCGTAAAATATTTTACACATCACTTGAAAAGTTTTATATGGATTATGTTAATGCAACAGGGCTTAACAAAATCAATACATTTAAAGAAAAGTATAGAAAATATGATGTTTTTATTATGGACGATATACAGTTCATTAACGGTAAAGAAAAGACTCAAGATGAACTATTTCATCTATTTAACGCTTTATATGAGATGAATAAACAAATCATCTTTTCATCTGATGTGCACCCTAATATGATATCTGGACTTGAGGAGCGTCTACGATCTCGTTTTAATCAGGGGATGATTGTTGATGTAAACCCACCATCATTTGAATCACGTCTAGCTATCCTTAAAGCAAAAACAAAAGATGGTTACGATAAAATCCCTCACGATGTTTTGGAATATGTTGCTGAAACAGTACAAGGAAATATTCGAGAACTTGAGGGTGTTATGACATCATTACTTGCGTATGTTCAAATAAAACAACAACCTCTTACTCTTCCTGATGTTAAAACAATCCTTAAAAATACTGCTCGAGCAAAGAAAACCATATCAATTCCTGAGATTGTTAAAATAATTGCTGATTATTACCAAATTCCAGATATTCATATATATAATAAAACAAGAAGAAAAGATGTTGTAAAACCTCGTCAGGTGGTTATGTATATTTTACGTGAGGATTTCGATATCTCTTATCCAATGATTGGTGATAAGTTAGGGGGAAGAGATCACACGACTGTTATACATTCGTATGAAAAAATTAAAAATAACCTCGTATCTGATGGTGTTTTACATAAAGAGATTGAGGATATTAGAGCTATTTTAGTGTAGATGTTAATAACCTGTTGAAAACTTGGTATAGATCTGTGCATAAAGTTATGTTGTTAGTGTATAACTTTTAAAACCTCTCTTTTATACACAAATTAAAACTAGTTGTTAGGTTTTTAAATACACTATCTATACCTAAAAAACCTTTATAATATAAGTATATTTATATATCTCCACATAATACACATAGATATACTTAATATTATATTTTATATATACTTAACCTATGAAATTCGAATGTAAGGGGTATGTACTTGTTGGAGCTATACAACAAGTCGGTAAAGCCCGTAGTCACCAACAAACACATGCATACCTTCAAGATATTTATCTTGAGTTAGATAATCATATACTCACAATACGAGCAACTAACTTAGAAATGAGTTGTGAAAAAAGTATTCCTGTTAAAGGTATTCAAAATGGATCATGTATTGTTCATGGAGAAACAATATCTAAAATAAGTAATTTTTTGCAATCAAATGATGCAACTATTACATGTGAACTTATTGATGGTATTTTTTCTATTCGTAAAGAAGGGGGTGTTATAGAAATAAAAACAACACCACAAGAAGATTTTCCTAAACTACCACCACAAGGTGAACATATTGGAACTGTTGATATACAAACTTTTATCGCATTAATAAAAGAAGTTTCCTTTTGTGCAGCAACAACAGAAATAAAACCAGAAATAGCATCAGTATATATTTATCAACATGAAGAATCTTTAGTCGCTGTTGCAACAGACTCATATCGTTTAGCTGAAAAAAGAATTCAACTACAAAATCCATTTACAACATCTCTTCTTATACCTCAAAAACATATCAATGATATCGTTTCAATCCTTCAAGATGAAGAAGGGGATGTTGTTGTTTCAAAACATGAAGGAATTGTTAATTTTACCCATGAAACAACAACCCTCTGTGTTCATATTATTACAGGTCAATTCCCAGATTATAGACAACTTTTCCCTAAAGAATTTACTACTACAGCAACTATCTCAAAAGAAGATCTTCAAAAAACACTTAATATAACAACGTACTTCACAGAGAACTACGCACAAGTAAAATGTATCCTCACAAATAACACACTCACTCTTCATAGTAGAAATGAAGCTCTTGGGCAGGCAACATATTCAATACAAGCAACACAAACAGGTGGAGATATTGAAGCGCAATACAACAACAGATATTTCTTAGATGTACTACCACATATATCTGGTAACCAAGTTCATCTTTCGTTTACAACACAAGAACGAGCAATGTTTATTAGTGGAAATGATGCAACATTTACATACCTACTTATGCCTCTTAATAGGTAATCTATGGAGATTAATCTTTTTGCGAAATATAAACACCATATAGAAGCAAGAAACTCATTTAAAAAAAGTTTAGTTATGTATATTGAAGACGTAACAGGGGTGACACTTGATGAATCGTGTATCGAAGTTACAGGTATGAATATACACCTCAATATAACTTCAGTTCAAAAAAACAAACTTCATAAAAAGCATATACAAGATCTTCTTGGACATGAAGGGTATACACTTAGTTATTGAACAGTTGTAGTTGCGATAATAACAGGGTTAATTCCGTTTATTGAGTCTGTATCAGTATATGCAGCACTACAACCAAAAGAGTTTTTACTAAGCCATGATTGAAGACCTGTCTCCCATAATGAGTACTGAGCGTCAGAGTATGGGTTAGATGGATAAGGACCATCTGGATTATCTTTTTCTACATAATGTAGTATTTCGTGAGCTCCTTCTGAAGTACACCACTCACCCCGTAAAATCGGCTTAGATGAGGTGTTTGGGAGTGGTTCAGGGAAATACTCAATAGGAGTATTTTTTAGTGCGTAGTCCATTGTTTTATGCCAAATAGGGGCAATTACAAAACCAGCAACTCGCTTATCTATTGGTTTATTATCGTTATTACCAGCCCACATACCAATAACTAAAGAAGGAGTGTATCCAACAATCCACACATCACGATAATCGTTTGTTGTACCTGTTTTAGCTGCCACTGGTCGTTCATTAAAATAAAGAGCAGAGTTTGAACCATATGCTGGGGTTCGTGCTTCATTATCAGATAAAACACTTGAAATGAGTGATGTTACAGATTCAGATAAAACCTCTTTTCCTGAGTCACTGTACTTTTCTAACAGATTCCCATCTATATCTCGTACTTCAAGTATCCCTGTTGGTTTGTGATACACGCCATTGTTCGCAAATACACCGTACGCATTTGTTAATTCTAGAAGAGTTATTTCACCACCACCAAGTACAAGAGATAGACCATACCGAGCAGGATCTGTTATAGTTGATAATCCCATAGACTGCGCGACGGTAACAGCGTTTTTAAGTCCAGATAGATAGAGTAGTTTTACCGCAGGAATGTTAAGTGATTGAGCAAGAGCGTCTCGTAGAGATATAGGACCACGGAACATGTCGTCATAGTTTCCTGGCATGTAACAAGCACTCTCATCAACACCCGCTTTTGGATTTCCAAATGCATCACACAGCGAACTGAATTGTGTAGGAACATCAAAAAGAATTGTTTCTGGTGTATATCCGAGCATAAACGCCGCAGCATACACAATAGGTTTAAATGATGAACCAGGTTGTCGGAGTGCAGTTGCGATATTGTATTGACCAGGTATTTCCTTATCAAAGAAATCTCGTGATCCAACCATAGATATAATCTGTCCAGTTTTTGGATCTATTGCAACAAGTGCAGCATTACGCGCCTGGAACTTCTTTTCATTTTCAAGAGCGCCCTCTTTTACAATAGTTTCAAATTCTTTTTGTAGATCATAATCAATAGTAGATATAACTTTTAACCCGCCATTTTCTACCACATCCTTACCGTATTTTTCCTCAAGATATTCTCGTAGATAAAATATAAAATGAAGCGCTTTACCGCTACTTGTTACATCTTGTTCAAATGTAAGTACTTCTTTTTGTGAGTTATTTTTTTCATCCTCAGTTATATAACCAAGCTCATACATTCGTTCAAGGACAAGATTTTTTCTTTTCTCAAGTAAGTTTCTGTTTGCTCCATAAGGGGATAGGCGAGTAGGGGATTGAGGAAGAGATGCGAGGTACGCAGCTTCTGTTAATGTTACATCTTTCGCATGTTTACCAAAAAACCCAAGAGAGGCTTCTTCTATACCGTACACAGTCCCGCCATACGGGCTCTCGTTAAGATAAATCTGTAAAATCATATCCTTACTTACCTGAGCGTCTAGTTTAAGGGCAAGAACAATTTCCTTTATTTTTCTAGTAACAGTTTTATCTCTAGTGAGAAGTGCATTTTTTACAACCTGCTGTGTAATTGTTGAACCTCCTTGTGAAAAGCTACCAGTTGTTACGTTTGCAAGAGCTGCACGCAAAAATGCCACAGGTCTAAACCCGTGATGCTCATAGAAATGCGCGTCTTCTATAGAAACCGTTGCTTGTTGTATATACGGACTCACTTCAGAAAGGGGTATTTCTGTTCGTTTTACGTTGTCATGAATATTATAGAGAACGGTTTTTCCTGTTCTATCATATATTTTGGTTGAGTTTGCTACTGTTCTGTTTTCAAAATTATTAAAATCAGGAAGTTCAAGGCTTGCTACCCAAATAATCACGCAGGTGACAATTAAAAAAGATACAGCCGCACCCAAGAAGAACACTTCACGGATAAAGCGCTTGGTAAATTTTCTTCTTTTTGTAGATGTATGCATGGATATAGTCTATAGTACCACGCTTAGAACTTGCGTATAGGGTGTGGTAGTATAGGGGGTATGGATAAAGTAATTGTAGACGAATCACGTATTGATGAACTCCTTACTCGTGGAGTTGAGGATATTTTCATTAAGGAAGAACTAAAAGCAGCTCTCATGTCAGGGAAGCAGCTTCGAGTGAAGCTCGGTATTGATCCAACTGGACCAAAAATCCATCTTGGACGAGCTATTCCGCTACGTAAACTTCGTGAATTCCAAAAACTTGGTCATCAAGCTGTACTTGTTGTGGGGGATTTTACAGCACAGATTGGTGATGCGTCTGATAAAACCGAAAAGCGCCCCATGCTTACACGTGCACAGATTGACGAAAATATAAAAGACTACAAAAATCAAATAGGTAAAATTATAGACATTAGCAAAACAGAATTTGTATATAACAACGACTGGCTATCAAAACTATCGTTTGGGGATGTTGTAAAAATGATGGAATGTTTTACTGTTCAGCAAATGCTCGCACGTCGAAATTTTAAGGACCGCTATGAAGCAGGAAAAGAAATAACACTGCGAGAGTTTTTGTACCCGATGATGCAGGGGTATGATTCTGTTGCTATTAAAGCCGATGTTGAACTTGGCGGCTTTGATCAGTTGTTTAATGTAAAAGCTGGACGTACCATGCAGGAGTTTTTCGGTCAGGAAAAACAAAGCGTTATGGTCGGCACAATGCTCGAAGGTACAGATGGTCGTAAAATGGCAACAAGTTGGGGGAATATTATCACCGTTGTTGATGAGCCGTTTGATATGTTTGGGAAACTGATGGCCGTACGCGATGAGCTTATTATTAAGTACTTCACACTCTGTACAGATCTTAGTCTCGAAGAAATCAGCGCTATTGAAGATGAGTTGAAGAACGGAGCAAATCCAAAAGACATAAAACTACAACTTGCCTCTACAATTGTTACCATGTATCACGACGAAAAAGCGGCAGCCCTAGCAAAAAACTCCTGGATAGAAACGTTTTCAAAAGGAGGTGTACCAGACTCAATACCTGAACTACATGTCAACAAAGAAGAATCTCTCGCAGATGTTCTCATCAAAGAAGGTATTGTTTCTTCAAAAACAGATTGGCGACGACTCATTGAAGATGGTGCTGTTGCAGATGTAGATGGAAATGTACTAACTGACGCAAAAACCCTTGTTGCTAATTCAACGCTTAAAATAGGAAAAAAGCGATTTGTAAAAATACTAGTTTCAGAATAATAAAAATTAAAGAGCGGCGCCACAGGCGCCGCTCTTTAATTACCAGTACCCTTCATCATTTGCCTGAAAGGCGATATCTATTTCATCTACATCTTCGTCGTCATCAGTAAACACAACAACATCCACTTCATCTACTCCACCATCATCCTCGAAAACCGCTTCGAGGGCGTCTGGGTTTATATCTCCTGTTTTTACCTCTTCTTCTTCAATTAACATATAAATAATTTGTTGAGCTGATTTTGTCCTTCAAAAGATATCACTTTATGAAGTGCAATGCAAGTGCTCAAAAAACCAATAAATAAAAGCCTATATTCGCTTATTTCCAGAGCAGTGTTTTACGGTGTGCACTGTGAGTGAGTGCGATAGCGATAGCATCTAGTTCATCATCTAATTGTTTTGCTTGTGGTGGTAGATGAAGTATTTTTCCAACCATCATCCCCACATCTTGTTTGGTTGCTTTTCCATATCCAGTTACAGCAAGTTTTATTTGAGGAGGGGAGTACTCATAGATAGAGAGTCCTGCTTTTCTTGCAACATACAACACAACTCCACGTACTTCTGCTACTTGAATCGCAGTCGTTTGGTTCTTTGCAAAGAAAAGTTTTTCAACAACACATTCAGATGGCGCATATGTTTGTAATATCTTTTCAAGTTCGTTTCCAATAGCGATGATACGGTCTTCAAACGTATCACCCCGAGATGTCACAATAGACGTCGAATAGACAAGTGTTTCTTTGTTTCCATCTTTATCAATAACAGCAACCCCAAGACGATCAAAGCCAGGGTCAATACCGATAATTCGTACAGGGTTCATGTTGTAACTGTAACATAAAAAGAGCGCGTTAAGACGCGCTCCTTGGTTCCTGGTCATTTCCCCAGTATCGCTTGCGGCACGAACCAATAAAAGTTCCTTCTTGGTTCATGGGGGCGAAGACGAGAGTCTTTGTGTAGTTTTTGAATAGCCACACCTACGACAAAACCCATTCGTTCCGCGGTTTCCTGGAATTCAGGATACTCGTTAATGAGTTTGTTGGCGTGGTGAACACCTTCAAATTTCGCAACAAACATCCAAGGTGCTCTGAAGGGTTGCCAGAGAATTTCAATTTCTCGGTGTATCCTGTTTCTCACAAGACACTCCATTTTGTGTCTACGAGACGTTTTTGACTGTACAAGTTTCATACAAGGTCTCCTAATAAAGAATCTGAAACAAGCCTAATATCAACCTAGAATAAAGTCAAACCTTTATTTCTTAAACCTCGTCATTGCCTTTTCTGTCGCCTTTCTTCCGCGTGGTGTTCGTTCAAGCATTCCGATTTGTATAAGGTACGGTTCTGTAACGTCTTCAATAGTTGCTTCTTCTTCACCAGTTGCTGCGGCGATTGTATTTAACCCAACAGGTCCACCATTAAATGTGTTGACGATAGCATCAAGCACGAGCCGTTCCGAAACACCAAGACCGAACTCATCAATTTCAAGGAGCGCAAGAGAAGTGTCTACTACATCTCTATCGATAATTGCTTTGTGCACTTGCGCGTAGTCGCGTGCTCGTTTCAGGTAGTAGTTTGCGATACGTGGGGTGAATCGAGAACGCTTCGCTATTTCAAACGCTGCATCGTGTGGAATACTTGTGCCCAAAATCTTCGCGCTGTTTTTTACAATCGTTGCTATTTCATCTTCTGTATAAAACTGAAGTCGATGTACACCACCTGAGAATCGAGAACGAAGAGGGGATGAAAGGAGTGATACACGCGTTGTGGCGCCTATCAGGGTAAACGGTGGAAGATCAAGTTGTATTGTACGAGCAGATGGACCTTTACCTATGACGATATCAAGCTTCCCAGATTCCATAGCAGGGTATAAAACTTCCTCGATAAGTTTGTTTAATCTGTGTATTTCATCAATAAACAAAACGTCGCCCGGTGTTAGGTTGGTTAGTATCGCTGCCAAGTCTCCAACCTTCATAATCGCAGGACCGGAGGAGAGTTTTAGGTTTGCATTAAGCTCTTTTGCAATCAAATGTGCAAGTGTTGTCTTGCCAAGCCCTGGTGGACCGTACAACAAAATATGTTCTGGTGGTGTTCCACGTTCCTGAGCTGCTGTGAGTAGTATATGTAAATTCTTTTTGATGGTTTCTTGCCCAATATAATCAGAAAATTGCTCCGGGCGAAGTGTACTATCGAGGTGTCGTGTCTCTATATCATTGTTTTCTGGTTCAAAAGGGGGCATAGAGAGGGTGAGGAAAAGGGGCTTGACAAAAGGTTTGTATGTGCTATAATCCTAGCTACGACGTAAACACACGTTGTAACATTTTAAGATATTGTCAATATCTGTGATGTGGTAGCTGAACATTTACATCTCTAAACAATCGCTGGATTTTTCCAGCACCTACTATTTCAGAGGACGATCTGGTCGCACTTGCTGCGTTCTGTGTCTATCCTTATGAAGGTTTGTTCTTCACCAAGGGGTTGCTTAGAGGTGTAAGCGGTTAGCTCACACAAAAGACTGACAATACTCTACAAGAAACTCTCACACAATGTGGGAGTTTTCTTATGTAGAATTATTCACCGTAAAGATCAACCGTTTTTCCTATTTCTTCAAGCGAAGTTATGCCTTGAAGTGTCTTCAGTATAGCATCTTGGAGAAGTGAGGGGATTTTGGATCCTTTAGCTGCTTCGCGTATATCGCGCTCACTCGGATTCCCTGCAAGAGCAAGCTCAATACTGTCTGACATAACAATTGCTTCAAAGATACCAGTGCGCCCTGTGTACCCAGAACTACATTTGTCGCACCCAACTGCTTTATATATCCTGTATTCAGGAAGTGGTACATATCCCATCATTGATTCCTCCATACCAGCTACTTTCATGGCACCAAGAGTGTTCGTTATGACTCTAGATTCTTTTTCGTTGGTTACGTATTCTTGTTTGCAATGCTCACACAGTGTTCGTACGAGACGTTGAGCAAGTGCAAGAGAAAGCGCTGAAGCGATAACTTTCGGGTTAACTTTCAAATCAATAAGACGAGGAATAGTTCCAGCTGCTGTATTGGTGTGCAATGTAGAAAACACCAAGTGCCCGGTGAGTGCTGCGTTGATCGCAACCTTTGCAGTGTCTTCGTCTCGTATTTCTCCCACCATGATTACATCTGGGTCCTGACGGAGGGATGCTCGTAGTCCAGACAAAAAGGTGTAGTCTTTTTCTTCGTCTACCTGGGTCTGTGTGATGCCATCCAAATGGTATTCGATAGGATCCTCAATAGTGATGATTTTTGTACCAGGGGAATATGTGTGGCGTAAAAACGCATACAGTGTTGTTGTCTTTCCAGAACCCGTTGGTCCAGTTGTCAAAATAACCCCATTTGGTCGAGCGAGCGCTCGGTCTACCGCTTCGCGTACCTTTACTCCCATGGCGATGTTATTGATATCAGACTGAGCGTGGCGTGGGTCAAGAAGACGCATCACAAAGCTTTCTCCGTAGTTTCCAGGAATCACAGACACACGCACCTCCACCTCCACCTCCCCAAGGTCGATACTAAATCTTCCGTCTTGCGCATTTGCAACAGTTGAAAGTTTCAACCCAGAAACCAATTTCAAACGACTTGTGATTTGTTTGAGTGCTACACCGTCGATATATGCAACATCTTCAAGTACACCGTTTAAGCGATAGCGTATACGCACCGTCGTTTCTTCTGGTTCAATATGAATGTCAGATGCATCAAACTTAAGCGCGCCTGCAATGATGAGTTCAATGAGTCGTGTTGTTTTGTAGAGTACATTTGAACCAAGAAGCTCATCAAATAGTTTCTGCATGTCACTCACGTGTTCAAATGTAGCAGCTAGTGACTCCATTTTACCCAGTGTTAGATCAAGAGTTCCTTCGGCAACTTTTGATCCCTCGTGAATATCTGCATAACGTGCAAAGACATGTTCAAGGGATGCTTGCGAACACAAAAACATAACCAGTTCAGTCCCACGTGTTTCAAGTGGACGAACAAGAGCTTCCACCTCTGCTTTATGCGGAGCGTTCGTTGCTATGTAGAGTTTGCGGCCAACCACCTTAAACGCAGCAACCCCAGCTTTTCTGGCGTCTTCTTCTTTAAAAAATCGCATTGCATCAGGCTCTGGAGCGATACCCCGCAAATCTACATACGGAAGTCCATATTTATCAGAAAGTATTTTTACCAAATCCTCCTCCTCATCTCTACGGAGTTCACTTAGTTTTTTATTTTGCAGTACTTCATCAAAGGTAATCATAGATATGTAAAGTATACCTTGTTATATAAGGTGCATGTTCAAAAAAGGGGATAACAGAGGGTTGGTAGCAGCTCACATCTGTCTTTATATAGGCACAGGTATTTTCTTTGCTAAGAAAATCCTTCCCTCTCAGCTACCCGCTTCCGAGAGTCCTATATAAAGACAGATGTGAGCTTTTAGGTGGTTAGTTTAGAGGACTTGACAAATCCTATAAATTATGTATACTATATACATGCTAGATAGGGTGGTCATACAACTACCCAAATCCTAGAACGCCCTTTGTATTCAACTTCATCCGCTCGAAAGGAGCACTCAATGAACGCAATCAAAATCGCCCTCATGGCCCTGGTCATGTTGTGTGGTACACCCGCTTTTGCGGATTCGTACTGCGCAGACGGAAAAGGGGGAACCTTCCTCCAGCTTGGTTCGCGACCTTGCCCTCCGGTGAGCTTCACTGGACGGATTGTCCGAGCACCCGCTCCCGCGTACAACGAAGGCTACGATGACGGTCAATACCGCCGTCAACCTGTCGCGGTTCGCCAGCAAGCACAATCCCAACTGCCTCCGGGTTACGCACGTATCCCGTGCGGATTCTGGGATCACTTGAAAAAGTGGTTCGTCGTTAACGGTCTGAACGCCCTGAAGGGTGGACTGGTCGGCGCCGGCCTTGGTGATGATTCGCGCAGTGCCGGCATCGGCGCGGCCCTTGGTCTGTTTTTCGGACCGAGCGCCGGCGCATGTTACGTGATTGTTACCCCCGAACACAAGGAGGCAGTCATCAAGCAAGCTTCCGAGTTCAGTGGTCGCCCCATTCCTGCGGAAGAGCAGGTTGGTGGCACCGAAGGTGCGCACGACGAAGTGGAAACGGTTACTCAAAACCGACCTATCCAACGTCGTGAATCTTCGCGTTCGCAAAGCATTGTCACCCTTGAAGATGGGGAAAAGGTTCCCAACTGGTGCAATCCAAAAACCGAGCGCCCAGCCGTCAGACGTTCCACAGGTGAACGTTTCTGCGAATCGTTGAAATAATCACCTCCTCGGTGAACAAAAAGCCCCACATCTTCGGATGCTGGGGCTTGACTTTTTTATATTTTAGTGTATACTTATTATTAGATGTGGGTTTTAGTTTTTTACTAAAATTCTTTTGAAAACAATTCTTTTTGACCAAGGAGTCAACCATGAAATCGATCCTCTCTCTGATGTTTGTTCTGCTGTTTGCAGGGCACGCGTCTGCGTTTACGGTATTTGATACCGAAGAACAGTGCAAAGCAACACTCAGTTCCGGCAAGATGAAACCTGCCGACATGTACGAACCGAAAACCAACCACCCGTTCAAAGAGCAAAAGGGTTGGACAAAGAAAACGGTTCCGGACGGGGGTGCGTGCCTCACAGGTGCGTACATCCTCGAAGATGGTAAACCTGTCGGAGGTAAGATCGTTGTTGTTGCGGGCGGGTTCCTGTACTGGGAACACACCTCTGGAGCCAAACGGATGCACAAGTGCGGTAATCCGTTTGATAATGTGGTTGTTCCCAGCAAGGAAGAAGCCAAACCAGCTCCTACTATGACGGTCCCGACACCGACCGTAACTGTGTCTGCGCCGAAGGACGAAACCTGCAAAAAAGACTGTAAGCCAGAAGAAAAGCTGAAAACCGAAAGCGAGATCAAATCTCGCGCTGACGGTCGATGCTTCTCTGAGGTGCAGCGGGGTGGCAACGTCTTTGTCGTTATGGAGCTTCGGGCCAACGCTAAAACTGGTCGTCTCATTGTTCGACCTGTCGACAAGGAGACCTTGAGAGAAGATGAAAAAATCAAACCCCTCTTCGTCAAAAAAGAAATCGCAGCGAAAAACGAAAAAGGTTTTCATTGCGACGGCATGCAGGAGCAGCTGAAGGAACATTGGGAGTATGTCCGTGACGGGTACAAATTTCCCAAGTACTGCTCGCCGCAAAAAATGAGACAGGCAACCTAAGCACCCTGTTCTTTCCCAAAGTCCCACCACTAGGTGGGGCTTTTTATATACACAACAACAAACAACACATTGACAATTTGTGTATAGTATGATACTATAGATATATTATTCTATTGGAGTAGTTATATAGTATGAAAAACATTTTACAAAAAATATCCGCACTTCTCGTTATGTTTGCTGTGCTTACATCTTTTGTTCCAACTCAAGTCATAGCAGAAGAGGCAGAAGAGTATGAATGGGCAACTGAAGAAGAATGGAACGACTACATACCAACATATGATGGTGGTTATGATGTTGTTAATACAGCATGTACGTGGTGTGATGACGAATACTACAGACCAACGGTAACTAACAGCTCAGATGTATATTATCCTCCAGTTTCAAATGATGTATATTATCCTGCCTACACAACTTCAGGATATTCATCAGGAAGTTATGTAGACTACAACACATACTCATCTCCAAGTTGGACAGGGTATACAGGTTCAACATACTATAGCGCACCAACATACTACACATCTAGTTCATACGGCACATATTCAACAGGGGGAGGGACAGTTGCTCAAACAAACAAAGTCTGTGCAAACGGACAAGTAGTACCTGTGAACTCTACATGTTACCGAACATGTCCAAACGGTTCTGTTGTTCCAGAAACACAGAGCTGTCCTACTGTCGTGACACCAGGAGCGTGTCCTCAGGATGCTCAAATCTGTCCAGATGGATCAACTGTCGGACGAACTGGCCCTAACTGTTCATTTGCTGCGTGTCCTGCTACACCTGCTCCATGTCCAGCTGGCTATACTCGTCTAGCGAATGGAACATGTCAGGCTCCTACTCCAAGTACATGTACATATTCACTAAACGACCCATATGTTAGTCGTTACAATCACGACTACCCATCATGTACAAAAGTATGTAGCAATGGAACAACAGTTACCGCAAACACATACTGTCCTGCTCCGGTTACTCCAGTGCAGAATCAGACATGTTGGGATGGAAGTGTTATTCCTGTAACACAGGTGTGTCCACTTCAATACAAGACATGTTCTAACGGAACAACAGTTCCCGTAGCACAAACATGTTATAAGGTGTGTCCAAACGGAACAACAGTTCCTGAAAGTTCTACATGTTACCGAACATGTCCAAACGGTTCTGTTATCCCTGAATACCAAAGCTGCCCAGTAGTTGCAAGTATTCCATGGGTAGATATCAACGCTAACCCAACAACACTCGTCTACGGAGGAAACACAACACTCACATGGACAAGTCAGAACGCGACAAACTGTTCTGCGTCAAACGGATGGAGTGGTTACAAGAACCTTTCTGGAAACGAACTACGATACAACATCACACAGCCAACAACGTTTACCATCACGTGTTACAACAGTGTAGGAAACCAGGCAACAGATTCGGTTACGGTATACCCACAAAGTCAAAACATCAAGTTCAACAACGTGGTTACATCTCCAGTAACAGAAATCACAAAGAACAGTGCTCGTTGTAACGGTATAGGTCTTATCGCCTCAGGTGCTCAGTCAACTGCATGGTTCGAATACGGTGAGACATCAAACCTTGGACGACAGACAGCATCTGCTTCTATCGGAAACAAAGCGACAGCACCGTTCTCAAACATGCTTACGAACCTTAAAGAAAACACATCATACTACTGTCGTGCGGTTATGAATAATCAGTACGGTACAGTAAAGGGTGAAATCGTAAAGTTCACAACAAAGTCATCAAAGGTTACGTATGTAAAGCCTGTTACTCCAGTTAAGGTTCCAGGTAAAACATCAACAAAAACTACTGTTAAAAACGAAATCGTTTGTAGTGACGGATCAGTTGTAACTATTGGTTCACGAGGTACGGCAGCGCTTATCAATGAAGGACAGAAACTCATCTCACTTCATGTAGAAAAAGTAAGTGGATCACTTTCACCAAACAGTGAAGCAACATACCGCCTCGTGTACAAAAACCTTTCAGACACACGAATCGCACCACTTACATTTAAGGTGAGCGTTCCATCTGATATGAGTTTTGTAAACTCAACCGCAGGAATGTTTGATGCAAATGCACGAACACTAACTGTCAGTGGAGTGGGGCTTGATCCATATGCTGAAGGTTCACTCACATGGAACGTACAAGTAAATAACGGAGCTCTCGTTGGTACATCAGTTGTGACCACAGCATACGTTATCTACACTGTTCCAGGTACATCGGGAAATGAAACAGTTCAAGACGAAGTAACATCATACGTTGTCGGAACTATCACAGAACAGACTGATTCAAAATCAGAAGGAGGTAAAAAAGTTATCGGTAAAAGTGGGGACGGTATCGGATTCCTTCCAAACACACTTATCGAATGGCTTGCACTCATTGCTATCCTCTTCATCATTGGCATCCTCGGACGCAGCCTCTACGTTGCGTACAAGGGTGACAACAACAATAACCATCACTAACATTTGCCTTATGTGAGTGTGGTCGCAAGGAAAAACCGCCCCCGCAAGGGGGCGGTTTTGTATGGTAAAATGTGGACATGAAAGAGACGCTTCTCATAGATGAACAAGGGCTTGATGCCGTTGTCGACAAAGTACTTAACCACCTTGGCTCATATGAACACACAAAAAGTTCTGTGGTATTACTCGAAGGCGACCTTGGTGCGGGTAAAACTACATTTACAAAAGCCCTTGCAAAACGTCTCGGGGTAACAGAAGAGGTTCACAGTCCAACATTTATTCTCAAAAAAGAGTACACGACTCCGCATGCAACATTTAAAAAAATAGTTCACATCGATGCATATCGTTTCGATGCCCCCAAAGAAGCAAAAGTTTTAAAGCTACAAGATGACGTAACATCTCCAAACACGCTTGTACTTATCGAATGGCCAAGCAAGATGTCATATATAGAACCAGATGTTGTACTTTCGTTTGATGTTATTGATGACGATACACGTGATGTGACTATTACCTATGGCATCAACTAAATCTAACCACCCATATACTATCGTGCTACTGGATGCTCATGCGGTACTTCATCGTGGGTATCATGCGATGCAGGGGTTCGCCACTCGAGATGGTCGACCAACGGGTGCTATCTATGGGCTGATGACCATGGTTCTTCGTTTGTATAACGAAATCAAACCAGATTATATTGCTGCGTGTTTTGATTTGCCAAAGCCTACATTTCGTCACACATCATACGATGCATACAAAGCAGGTCGTGCAAAAACAGAAGACGCACTTGCGGAACAACTAAAAGCCGCTCCATCTATTTGTGAACGTCTATCCATTCCAGTGTATTGTCATGAAGGCTTTGAGGCGGATGATATGTTGGGTACGATTGTTGATCAGCTCAAACAAAGAAAAGATGTTCGAATCATTATCGCAAGTGGAGATATGGATACACTACAGCTTGTTGATGATGAAAAAGTATTTGTCTATACGCTCAAGCGGGGAAACGACACAGTACTCTTTGATGAAAAGGCTGTTATAGAACGCTACGGTTTTGGCCCGAAGATGATTCCAGATTACAAGGGTCTAGCGGGTGATCCATCAGATAACATCATCGGCATCAAAGGTATTGGAGATAAAACAGCAACCGAACTCATCAAAGCTTTTGGAAGTGTTGAGTCCATGTATGTTGCCATTAAAAAAGACCGCAATCAGTTTTTAGAAAAAGGATTCAAAGAGCGCATGGTAAAACTTCTTGAAGAAGGTGAAGAAGAGGCGCTCTTTTCTAAAACACTAGCAACCATTAGACGCGACGCACCTGTTACGTATGTATTCCCAGAAAAAAAGTGGAGTGAAACCATCAACATGGAAGAATACGAAAAACTTTGCGATGAGTTTGAGTTTCGCTCACTGCGAAACAAACTTGCAAGTATCGATACACGAGAAGGTGAAGCGCCTCTAGTTGTTGAAGAAGAGGTTGCACTCGCCGATCTTGAAGAACTGCGAGTTATGACGCACTTGCTCCATAGTGAAATGACAAATGCTTCCCTTGTAGACATTCGTACACTTACTGACAAGTCATCTTTTGTAGATATGCGAGCTTGGCTTCAGGAAGAGCTCAAAAAAGAAGGGCTATGGAATTTGTACGAAGAAGTCGAGCAACCGCTCATGTCGGTTATCAGAGACATGGAAGCCTGCGGTATCACATTAGACACAAAAGGGTTGGGGAAGTTAAGTAAAGAATTACACGCTCGTGTAGTTGCTCTCTCTCAGGAAATTTATACATCCGCTGGAATGGAATTTAATATTGCTTCACCAAAACAGCTTGGAGAAGTGTTGTATGAAAAACTAAACCTCGGAACAAAAATCAAAAAAACATCAACTGGTGCAAAAAGTACAAATGCAGGCGAGCTTGAAAAAATAAAAGACGAGCATCCTATTGTTGTACAGATAATAGAATATCGCGAACTGACCAAACTACTCTCGACGTATATTGATACGCTACCAAACTATGTACAAGATGACGGTCGCATTCACGCGCACTTTATTCAAACAGGAGCAGGGACGGGGCGATTTAGTTGTGAAGATCCAAATCTACAAAACCTACCAATCAAAAGCGAGCTTGGGAAAAAAGTTCGCGAAGCATTCGTTGCTCCACCTGGAAAAGTATTGCTTTCATGTGACTACGCGCAGATTGACTTGAGAGCTGCTGCGATGCTTTCAGGGGACAAACATCTGATTGAAATTTTTGAAAAGAACATTGACGTTCACACAGGAACCGCGGCGCGCGTGTTTGGTGTTTCAGAAGCTGATGTGACAGCAGATATGCGTCGCAAAGCAAAAGCTATCAACTTTGGTATTTTGTATGGTATGGGGGTTACCTCTCTTAAGGAGGGTATGCATGTAGAACGAGCAGAAGCTCAAGCGTTTTATGATCAATACAAAGCAACCTTTACCCGACTCATGGAATATCTTGAAGAAGTAAAAGCATACGCATGGAAACACGGTTATACGGTCACCCTTCTTGGACGTCGTCGCGAGGTGCCGCTACTTAAAAGTCCGCTTCCATTTTTGCGAGCCCAAGGTGAACGTATTGCTATTAACGCACCAATACAAGGAACATCAGCAGATGTTATCAAGCTCGCTATGATTGATGCGGACGCGTACATCAAAGAAAAAAACCTACAAGACAAAGTGAAACTCTCACTTCAAATTCACGATGAACTTGTTTTTGAGTTAGATGCTGATATTGCAGAGTCTGTTGCAGATGACTTGGTGGTAGTACTTGAAAACGTTTTGAAAAAAAGAAATCTGTCTAATCTTCCACTCGTCGCCTCAAGGTCTCTCGGGGCCAACCTTCAAGCTCTCTAAGATATGATATATTCACTTATCGGTACAGATACGCTACGTCGAGAAAAAGCTTACAAGGAACTTGCTTCTCTTGGACCTATTTCGGTACATATATACAGCGAACAAATTGCAGCACTCAAACCACTCGTGGAAGCTCGTAGTCTTTTTGGTGAAAAAATAGTTGCCAACCTTATTCAAACAATGGACGTGGCAGGTAGTAGGGACGTTGTAGTTGATTTGCTCGGAGAGATGCAAACCTCAGAAAATATATTTATTATCGATGAGCCTCTGGCGGATGCGAATCGTGTTAAGCGTCTCGAAAAGTATTCTACAAAAACATTTGACGCACGTGAGGAAAAAGTTGAATCCGCAACTCCGTTTACTCTTTGTAATGCGTTTGCGCGACGAGATAAGAAACAAGCATGGCTTGAATGGATGAAGCTACGAGACACTGACTCTGCTGAGGCGATACAAGGGGCTCTGTGGTGGAAGATGAAAACAATATGGGAGGACACAAAGTCAGGTAAAGCAACAAAGTTTTCTGAAAAAGAATGTGAGCTATTTGCATCCCGTATCATCCGTGCAAGTCTCGATGCTCATCGAGGGGAGAAGGATTTAAAAGTTGAGTTAGAGAGTATCGTGCTTGGAGTGTAGACTTTTATTTTACCTATCTTGTGAATTTGTGATGTATTCCTCAAATGCTCCAAAGTGAGAGCGGGAATTAAAATAAAATGAGTATTCATTTTCATCTTGTGTATCTATCTGAGACTTTAGAAGTGTAAAGACTTTTTCTTTGTTAAACCACAACAACTCAACATCTCGTAGCTCGTCTTCTTGGGTAGTTGTTAGGTTTCCTTTTTCACCAGCAACGTTTGCACTAAAGAATACTACTTCGTAGTGAACCATATGCTTTTTTCTAAATTGGTTCGAAATACCAAGTTCTTTGATGTTATCAATATTGCAACCAATCTCTTCCATCAGCTCTCTTCGTAGCGCATCTATAGCAGACTCGCCAGTCTCTATGCCTCCACCAGGGAGCAAGTAGTGTCCGCGAGCTTTTAGTAGTGCAATGTTATTTTCGTTGTTGATAACGATAGCCTTTACTGTTGGTCGTAGAGTATATTCACTGCTTGGTTTAGCTTCATTCTCAAGTGTGTCCTCGTCATAAATATTTTTGAAGGTTTTCATAGGTGTTTTTAGTGCTGAGTGCCCCCAGCAGGTCCGCCTCTCCTTTCAGTCGAGATCATATATTTTTATAGTCACTTCGTTTCTTAAAAATATGGACCTTCGGTTCGATCCCTGCTGGGTATCAAAAACGCTTCGCTTATTTTGTGCCCCCAGCAGGGATCGAACCTGCGACCGTCGGCTTAAAAGGCCGCTGCTCTACCAACTGAGCTATAGGGGCATTTGGTTGCTCTATCCTAGCAAAAATTCTAATATTTTTCCAGTTATCGTGGAAGGGACGATGTACCAAACATTTCTAGTTGACCTCTCTGGTTTGGCCCGACAAATGGTTTTGTTTTATCATCGCGAAGTGGCCCGCCGGTGATATACCAGAGAATCCACAGCGCCCAGAAACCTACAAAGATTTTTAAGAGGAGAGACATGTTTGTAGTATACAATATTTTGCGTATTGGAATATTTTGCTGTAGTGTTTATATAAACAAACATAGGAGATTCCCATGAGTTCTTTCTCGCTCATTAACGAATACCAAATCCTTGGCATTGCTGTAGTTGTACTGTTGTTTGCGGTACTGTCCGTTTTGGTTACCATCCGAAGGGATTGTGAGCGTGCAGACACGGCACCCTATAACACGAGGTCGATTGGATCTGACGAGTCAGGTCTGACAAATCTCTGCATGCTCTACGACGAAAAGCGCGGCTACTACTTTAGGAGAAGAATAAGTAGCGAGGCTGTGCGTGATGTTTACTTCTGACACACAGTGCAAAAGTGAGCGCTTCGTCCGCCGATGGTTTTCTTTTCGATAATGCCTGCACATCCGCGTGCCAGGCATTTTTCTTTTGTTCGGAGATAGACGAGATGGTTTTCATGGAACTTTCCGCGGGAGCCTTCTATGTTGCGATAGTCGCTCGTCGAGTCTCCACCAAAATTTATTCCTTTCATGAGGACATCTTTCATTGCTTTGAAGAGCAGTTTCCACTCCGTTTCATCAAAGCTCTTTGGTGTGCGTGTTGGTAGGATATGTGCTCGGTGAAGCATTTCATCGGAATAAATATTTCCAATCCCAGCGACGATTGTTTGATCCATCAACACCGTTTTGATGGCGCGAGCGGGGGATTTCATAATGCGTTCCTTAAAGTTATTTTGTGTGAACGTCGTTTCAAGTGGTTCTGGTCCAAGGTGTGCGAGACGCTCTGTGTGTAACGTATCTGTTTTTTCTACAACTATTGTGCCGAACTTTCGCGAATCACAAAAGACTAACTGTTTTTTATTTGAAAGCGTGAACACGACATGGATATGGCGATTGTATGGGTCATGTAGGGGAGAATCTTTTTCTGTGGGAATCCATGACCACTCGCGACCGTTGTATGTTCTGTTTTCCTTGTAGGTTCCGTACATGAGATGTCCTGTCATCTTCATGTGAATGATCATCGTGAAGCCATTCTCGAGGTCTATCAAAATATGTTTTGCACGACGACGTACAGCGATGATTTTTTTACCAAGTGTGTACTTTTTGAAATAGGGGAAGTAGCTACGGTCTTTGATCGTATTTTTTGAGAGCTTTGCAGATGACCACATATCTGACCAGACATCGGTTATAGTAAGTCCAGGCAAAACTTTATGGAGACCTGTGACGGTAGTATGGACTTCTGGGAGTTCGGGCATGACAAGACTATAGCCGATATGGTAGGGTTATCGCAAGCCCCGAAAGGGATTGTACAAACAAACTGGAGAAATCCATGGACGACGTTCATACACCATATCCGCTCAAGATAAATGGTCTGTACAAGTTTTTTCCAGAGATGACCCACTGCGAAGGGGAACCTGATCCGCCTCCACTTGGCCCGTTTCGGGTTCTGGGAGATTACAAAATCACAAGAGAAGGGTGGGATGTTCCTACCCAAAGGTTTCTTGTTCTCAAACCCGAAGAAGGGTGCGGTCTTCCTAAACATGACGAGTACGCCGTGGAATATCCTGAAAAGTTGATTGCCACAGACCTTGTCACGTTTGAAAGAAAGGGAAGTGCACAGCGAATCCGGACGCAACTGGTACCTCGTGAGTCGGGGTGTAGACTTTGCCAGCTCCATCTCAGGAACGACATTCTGTCTGTTCGCCAATATGTCGTTTACGAGGAGCAAGTGGAGGGGACATGGATCCCAATAGAGGTAGATGGAAAACCTTTGAGGCCTTAACTGAGGCAACCAAAAACCCGGCGCGGAGCGCCGGGTTTTCTTATTGTATCTTTGGTATTTTTTCTAGCTCTTCTTTTGCAACTGTTGCGTCATCCCAAACTTCTTTTGTTCCATGTGGTCCCATAATGTAGGGGTCAGTTCCTTTGCCTGTTATGAGAACTGTGTCTCCTGTGCGCGCCAGAGACAGAGCGTGTGCGATTGCTTCACGACGATCGAGAATAATCATTGGTGTATGTGTTGTCACACCCTTTGCAACCTCTTCAATAATTTTCATCGGGTCTTCATCATACGGGTCTTCGTTGGTAATGATAATTTCGTCACAGTATTCGTCTGCGATTTTTCCAAGAACTGGTCGCTTCCACGAGTCTCGTCCTCCGCCAGTAGAACCAAGTACTGCAATTTTACGAGATGTTGGAAATGTCTCGTAGAGCTTGCGAAGTGAGTCATCAGTATGTGCATAGTCAACAATAACTGAAAAGTCTTGCCCAGCATCTACTCGTTCAACTCGACCACGAATAAGTGAAAGAGACTCGATACCTTGCTTTGCTTGCTCGACTGATAGTCCAAGCTCATGCGCGAGTGTGAGAGCAGCAAGTGCATTTGAAATATTAAATTTTCCAGGAAGTGGAATGGTGATATCTATATCATGCCACTTGATAGTACTAGATGTCGGTGTCTCAGAAAGGATATGCGTATGACTAAGTGAGTACCCAATATTTTTTTCTATATCATGAATGAGAAAACTCGGAGCGTGTTCGTTATCTATATTTGCGATACATATACGAACAGGTTTGCGACTGCGTGCCAAGTTATGTACAAGGCGAAGCTTTGCACGTTTGTAGCGTTCAAATGAGCCATGACTTTCGATGTGCTCAGGGGAGAGGTTGGTAAAGATAAGTGCATCCATTGACACTCCAAAGTGTCTAAAGAATCGTGCGCCTTCTGATGTCATTTCTATGATTGCGTACTCGCATCCGGCATCAACCGCTTGTCGTAAAAATGACTGTGTAAAAAATCTCCCCGGCATGGTCATTTTGTATTTGTTTGGTCGAGACTCTGTTCCCACCTTGAAACGGATAGTAGAAAGCACCGCTGTCTTTTTCCCACAAGCTTCAAGAACTGCGTTTACAAACTCCGTTGTAGAAGATTTACCCTTTGTTCCAGTGATACCTATGACGTAGATGTGTTGCGATGGGTGGCGGTAGATAATCGTTCCAGTGCATGCAAGAAGAAAATGATACACAGGTTGCAAAAAACGATAGAGTTTTTTTGGGGTTAGCTTTTCGATGGTGCGAAGAATACGTTCTAGCATGATGTTATTTTAATTCTGCTAATGCTTGCGTAATAAGTTTGCTTGTATTTTTTTCAAGCGGGTTTAGTTTTTGTAATACCTCGTGAATTTCTTTTGATGAATATCCGAGAGCTTCAAGAGCGAGGCGTACCTCAAAGAGTGTGTCGGTTATTTCGGCACCTTGGAGATGTACCAGTTTGCCACGCAGTTCAACGATTATTTTTTCTGCAGTTTTTTTGCCAATTCCTGGTGTATGAGAAAGAAGCGCCGCATCCCCGCGCTCTACTGCTTCAGCAATTGATGCAGGGGAGTGAACTGAAAGCATAGCAAGTGCTGATTTTGGGCCAATACCAGATACAGAGATAAGTCGTTCAAATGTTTCTAATTCTATGTCTTTATCAAAACCATAGAGCGTAATAGCATCTTCTCTGACATGTGTATGAATATAAAGAGAACGGTCTTTTCCGTGTTCGCTTGCAAGGATCGTCGGTAGTGGAGCAAGAATACTGTAGCCAACCCCACCAACTAAAAGAAGTATGTTTCGTTCTGAGGTTTGAAATACTGTTCCTGTAAGGTAACCAATCATAGAGCGAGTATATCATGTGTAGGTATTGAAGAATTAAGCTTTTTGTGGTAGAGTAGCTACATTCACATAAACATATGGCAATTACAAAAAACGCAAAAAGAGCACACCGATCAAGTCTACGCAAGCGCGTCGTTAACGACAAGCTACGCCGTACGATGAAAGAAGCTGTAAAGACAGTTAGATCTGCTACTTTGGCAAAGAAAACAAAAGAAACAGTTGAAGAACTTTCACTCGCATTCAAGGCTCTTGATAAAGCAGCTAAGGGTGGGGTTATCAAGAAAGGTACTGCAAACCGCAAGAAGTCTCGTCTTGCAAAGGCAATCGCAAAAGCAATAACAAAGTAAACAATAAACCGACCCGCGTGGTCGGTTTATTGTTTGTATTCAAAGTTAGGTTACATCAAGAAGTATTTGTCGGCTGAGAATATCTTAAAATGTGATTTGTACGAGGGTTCTCTATAGTGCGCCCTTTTTGCAGGAACAGCCTCTCCCTTTGGTCGAGATTCTACATTTTTAGTATTCACTTTGTTTATTAAAAATGTGGACCTTCGGTTCGATTCCTGTCGAGGGCAGAGTTTTTGAAAACAAAACAACCACTTTTTAAAGTGGTTGTTTTGTTTTCATGTGCCCTCGGCAGGAATCGAACCTGCATCGCAAGTACCGCAAACTTGAATTCTATCCATTGAACTACGAGAGCGATACATCAGATACTACAATATTTTTTGTCATTTGACCATAGGAGCTTATCTTGTGGTAAACTGGATTAGTGACTGAGTTATACATAAGAAAGCCAAATACAGCATGTTGCGTGTGTAACAGGTCAATCTACAAAAGACCTTCAGAAATAAAAGCTACGAAAAACAAACTGTTCTGTAGTAGTGCTTGTTATGGTATTTCTTGCCGTAAAGAAGTTTCTTGTATTGTGTGCGGAAAACTTATTCTTTCTGGGTTCAATAAGAAAACGTGTAGCAGGGTATGTGCTAACAAAAATCGTGCAGGTATTCATTATCTTATGCAAGGTCCAAACGACAAAGCAAAAGGAATCCGTTCAATTAAAAAACAGCTTTTTGATTTACGTGGACCTCAATGTGAACGGTGTTTATATGCAATTCATCAGGTGCTGCATGTTCACCATAAAAATAGGAACAGAAAAGATAATTCGTTTGAAAATCTAGAACTCCTATGCCCCAACTGTCATTACAGTGAACACTATGCGGTGTAGTTGTTAAAAATGTGAAAATGTGGTAAATTATTTCGACTGTAAAGAAACAGGGAGGAGTGGCAGAGTTGGTCTATTGCACTTGTCTTGAAAACAAGAGTCTGGGCAACCGGACCGTGAGTTCGAATCTCACCTCCTCCGCAACGTAAGACAACTTGGGTCCAAATATACTTTCTGGCCCATAAATACTTCACTTTCTGAGGTTCTAACCGTAACCAATTCTTTTTCTATTTCCTCAAGGTTATCGAAAATGAATTGGAACGGTTTATGCAGTTGTATGTTGAGCTTTTGGGTTTTTACGATGAGGTCCGAACCTAAACAGGCAAAAATGGCTCTTTTAGTTTCTAGGTCGCCTTTTTCAAACCAAGTGCTTGCGTAACGGGCAAAGTGGAAAGTCCGTTCGCTCAACTCAATCCACCTCTCCATTTCTTTGCTCTGTGTTTGTAAGTCACCTTCAAGCGCAGATTTTTCTCTCGTAAGAGCGAGCTTTAATGTCTTATATTCCGTATCGTTAATGAGGTCACCGGTGGAGTTTTCGGAGGACGTATATTTTAGTAAGAGATTGTTCATTTGCTTTGCAACGTCGGTAAGTCGTTTCTGTTTGTTGGTGAACATTTCCTCATGGCTTTTCGCTTCGTTTTGTCGGACCTCGTGGAGGTAACGGATTGCCCAAGCCGCAAACTTGTCGGAAATAGTGAGGCCACGGATAAGCAAATCAATCTGCCCGGTAAGCTCTTTTAATTCAACCGTTTTCTCGGGACACTTCTCGTCTATGCGCTTTGTGCAACGATAATAAATGTACTGGTGTACGTTTCCATTCTTTTGCCTTTTTATCTTTTCCTCTGCCGTAATCATTGCGCCACAATTTCCGCAACGCATTAGGCCGGTAAAAGCGAACCGACGCGTCAAAGGGCGCGGACGTTTCTTATTGCCGAGCAACATTTGGACCTGCTCGAACTCGTCCTCCGTAACCATTGGTTCGTGCTTGCCTCGGTACCATTCTCCGCTTCCTTTCGGGAACTCGTAAAAACCGCAATAAAAACGATTATTGAAAATCTTATAGATAGTTGCTCGGCAAAGGGGCTTCCCGACGAACTTCTTAGTTGTTCGTGTCTTAAACTTCCATTCGTTATTCACTATCTGCAATATCTGGGGAGCCGTATACCTCCCGGTAAGCATTGTTTGCCACATGCGCTTTACTGTCTCAAAACGCTCTGGGTCATTTACGATTGTGTTCTCACCTTTCTCCGCAATTTTAGTATTCAAATATCCCAATGGAGCACGGCTCGGATACCAACCCATATTGAGCTTTGTTTTTAGACCTCGCTTAACGTTCTTGCTTAAATCACGCGAATACTGGTCCGCCATTCCAAAGTCCACATAGGAGATAATGGCGTTGTCTTCAGGTCGGTATTCTCGCTCGTTGGTGATGATGTGCTTTATCTCACCGCGCTTTAACATTCCAAGAATGATGCCGGCTTCTTCGGGATTACGAGCGAGACGGTCCAACTTCCAACAAATAAGTGCGTTGATTATTCCGGCATGAATATCTTTAACCATTTGGTCGAAGACGGCACGTTGATAGGGTGCCTCTGCCGACTTTTCCTCTTGGTATGACTTGAGGATTTTAACGGCGTGCTTTTCCGCCGCTTCTTTCGCCCAATCAATTTGGGAACCGATACTCAAAATCTGCCGCTCACGGTCTTCACTACTTTTGCGGTTGTAGTTTCCGTATTTGATTTGAGTATCAGTATTCTTCATGGGTTTTATTTATAAATCTCTATCGAGCCGCTAAACGAGGTAACCTCTGCCACTTTCTCATTCGACTTTACATTCATAACTTGGAACGTGTGGTAGCCGGTTGCGGCTTCTTTGAGTGATGCGATTTTTCCAACGAGGTCCTTCTTGAAAGGAACATCGAGCGAATACCAAACATCGGTCACGTAAACAACATTTGCAGTATCGGAAAACTCGTACGACGCGACGATACCGCTTTGCTTTGAGAGAGCCAAGAGTGCTTCAAGCCCTTCCTGTGCTTCTTTCTTTGAGGCGTCGGTTTGTTCGGTTGCGACCGCTTCCGTTTTTTGCTCCGCCTGCTTATCGCCGGACCCGGAACTTAAACCGATAACAACCACTAGGAAAAACACACAGACAGACACGAACACTATCAAACCCTTACTATACTTTTTCTTTTGTACCTCCATAAAATTATTCGTAGCTAAATAATTCTTATAAGAGGCAACAGCTCTCTCTCGCGGGACAACGCAAAAAGGGACAGCCAAGTTGCCTGCTACCCGCAAGAACGAATGCACGAGGCACCGTTTACGGAGGTCTTGACTGCCCCTTTCAGCCCATAAACGGCGCCAAAAAAGACGAAAACCTCGTGCGGTATTTGTTCTAACGGGTAGCATATAAATCATAACATTTTTAGGGGGTGCTTTGGAAGCATTTTTATAGCTCCCAATAGTCCTTATCGTGCTTGAGTTCTAGGGCTTTCATTAGGTTGGAGGACAGGTATGCAACGGTGTTTGCGGTCTTCTCATCAATCTTTCCGTCATTAAGTTGGACCACCGTTTCTTCAAGGAGTTTGCGGATACCCTCGGGGGTCTTTAAACGTGTTTTGAGTATCCGTAGTTTGCGGCGTTCACGCTTATTCGACTTGCCACCTTTGCGTGATGCTTCAAGGAGCTTCTTACGTGTATCCGGGTTGTGCATGAAGCAACAATCTTTACCTACCATTGCGTTGGCTTTGCACTTACTTTTATTTGGTTTTACATGTTTGCATTTCATAGCTTCGAGGTATAGGTGGGGCCAATATTTGAATAATTGGGTTTAGACACTCGCGCGCGGTGCTCTCGTTAGTCGATGTACCTTTAGAAAGCTGGATTTATTCACAAATAGTTTCTTTCCGTCTAAGGCCAATGGCTTTTTAAGAAAGCGGTGAGCAACATGTCCCTTGCCTCTAGCTGAAGCAATGACTTCATTAGCTTCGGATGTTTCGCATCGCTTCTTTGCCTCAGCAATTCCTCGTTTGGTGGCTCGACTATGTGCTTCGCTATGCATTCGAGCAAAGTAACCAAAGAGCGCCGTAATAACTTCTTGGTCGTTTGATAGAACAACCTGCTTTTTCTCACCAAGCACGTAACCAATTGGCAATCGTTTTTCTTTTTTCATTGTCATAGTGATTTATATATTTATTTGATTTCTAAGATTTAATGACTTCGCGTATCACCGGGAATACTGTTCGTTTCCTCATTTGATACGGTTGGTTTCTTTTTGATACGGTTCTTGTTGACCCAATCCCTAACCGTATCAACCGTGATACTGTTCGGCTCTTTCCAATATTTGCTATCGAGCATCCAGTATCTATTCGAGGTTCTACCGCTCGAACGCTCTGTATAGATGATGCTTAATTTCTCCAAGAGAGTAATGACAGCCCAAACAGTATTTCGGTTCTTTATTCCGGTTTCTTTTATTATCGTTTCGCACGCCGGCCAACATTTTTGCGTTCGTGCGTTGGCGTACTTACACAAGACGGCGTATACGGGAATGAGTGGGAACTTCTTGAACCTTGCTACATAACCTCTTTCGAGAAACTCGTTATCTATGTAGAAACGGTTTTGCTTATTTCGTGGCCTAATCGGAAGTCCTCTTAGGTCCGGGGTTTGGTTCTTGTCTCGGTCCTTGAGGATTTCTCCTATGCTCTTTATTTTCATAGTCATTTAGCCACTCTCGTTGGAGAGGTCGGTAGATTACGTTGAACATCGCCAAGAGATTGATTGCTTGCTCAACAGCAAAATGGTCAGGGATTTCCTCATGGAACTCATCCCTCCAAATATCCTTGAACTCCTGCAATGCTTCGGGCGAAAGCATCTCAACGCTGATAGAGCCGAGCTTTAAGGACTTTAAGCATATTGAAATATGCTTGCGGTTCCACTCGAAGCTCGCTCATCCAGTAGCGTTTTATTGCTGTGCTTAGTTCTTCCGAACTCTTGAAGACGAAGACCGACCTTGTAGGACCGATAGCTTCCACGTCCTCGGCAATAAAGCCGACAATGCAAAGAGCACACGTCAACGCGAGGTCCGACGTGCGATAGAAGCTAACCGAATTGTCCTTTTTCATCGTCATAATCACATAGCAAAAAAGCTACGTGTGTAGCGTAGCTAAGGAGCATGAGAACCAACTTGACTCACATCGAGCCAATAATTATTGCTCTACTGATTTCTCCAAAAGTAAGATTTCTCGAAACCGACAAACTCTGTTATCCCTAAATCAAGAGCCATTTTGTTATTTAGACGACGACGAGCGTCATATAGACGTCGTGACTTTTTGCTTTTTCTGGTGCGTTGAACAAAATCATCTGCTTCCAAAATATCGTCTTCGGCAACTCGCTTACCTATTGGGGACTTAAGTAAAGTTTGTATTAAAAAGTAATCAATATCTCCGATACCCAACTTGCATTTTCTGCCTCGAAAATGGATTAAGCCGTTTTCCTCATCGAGCCACAAATCTTCATCGGGAGTTTCTTCCTGTTCACTCTTAGATTTTCTGTTCCAAAGCGGATGTGCCGGCCGGCCCATTTCGTCGGCGACTTGCGAAAGCGTAATAGCGTTTTCCGTATTGATTTCCAAGCCGCTAAAATCTAGTTTCAGCATTTTCTTGGTAACCGGTGTCGCTGTTTTTAAAATCCCCAAATCGCCCGTCATTCTTTCGTAGATTGATTTTAGTTGGTTCTCCGGTATAGCGCTTGCCGCAATATCTTCTATATCCAAAATATTTCGCTCTATATCGAGCCGGTCTTCTAACTCTGCTTTAAGAAGAACAGAACATAAATGTCGAATATCAAGAGCCGCCTTATCGGAGAAGGCGGAGAGGATTTTTCTATACTCACCCTTACTTACTTTCATCGTCATTTTCATATTTGACCCCACATATCCATTTTAACGACCTTGACACATTTTGACAACTTGAAATGGAAATAATAGAATTGTAATAACCTTATGGGAGAGAAACTGCTTACACTAAGAGAGGTTGCGACACGCTTGCGAGTGAGTGAGCGTTCGGTGTTTCGGTATATCCATAGCAAGCGCTTAATGGCCACAAAAGTCGGTTACTGGCGCATTAAGGAAGCGGACTTGCAAAAGTTCCTTAAGGAAAACTCCAACCTTCGCAAACGGAGATAAAAAATGCCTACCGAAACCACTAAAAAAGAACAGGTCACCGGCAATCTTCTTTTCGTCAAGGAAGTTGCGAAGTATTTTATGGACTTCCTCGAAACGGATTTCCATAAGAGGAAAAACCCGCGCCGCTCCGTTAAGCTCCGCAACCCGGACAATCTTTTGATTGGCGTAAATCTTGCCAAATACCCCTCTTTTTCTAAAGACATACATTCGCTCATTAAAAAGTCATTTGATAAAGACGCTCTAAGCACCCTCCAAAAAGGGGTCTACAAATCAAACCTCCCGAAGAACCTGCTCGACTTGATTACGTTGCAAGTCGGCAAAATATCGCCGACACAAGTTAAGGAAACTCTTGCATTGATAGCGGAGGAAATCGAAAAGGCGGCCGCCCTATACAAAAAAGAATACGAGAAAGGACTTTCGGTTTCTCTCGAAAATACCGCCGGCATTGTTAAACAAGGATTGGTACTGCCGTTCGTTGGAAGTATTGAGAAATCAATCGAAAACCTCGACATCGGCGACGAGAACGACATTTATCTAATGGAGGAAGAACTTACCGAGGTTCTTCTAAGAATGCTTGAGAACAAGGTTTCCGAACTTCTCAAAAATCTTATTGCCGACGAGAAAGTAAACGCGGCCAAGGAACTCAAAACAGCTTTCGACATCGAGAGTATCAAGACAAGCATTCTAGGTTTTTTCGAGAGCTTCCAAGTGGGTGACCTTTTCGCGGAGGTGTTTGAAATGGACCGAAACAGAGCCATTCTCGATAAGCAAGATTTCTATTTATATTTCTGTGACATCACTTTCAACAAGGTTAAGTATCCGATTTTCTATACTCCCTTTACCGTGCGCCGGGACAACGACGTATTCAAGATTGAGTTCGATTCGCAAGTTTATATCAACAAGAGAGCGCTTGAGTTCATAGTTCAGGAATACAACAACCAAAAAGGTACTCGCGGAAATCTTCGCTCAATTACCGAGCGTATTATCTATTTGTCACAACACAAAAACGATTTGCCCGAGTTCCTCAACAGCATTTTGAGCGAGATTGTAAACAACTTCGAGTTGGACAAAAAGGTTGATGTTTCAAGCGACCAAACCCAACTGTCACGGAGCTTACACGCGCGCGTATCCAACTCCCTTTATCTCTCCCTATTCGACAAGTCCGACGAAGCACTCGTAAACGACTACGAAGAAATCTTGCAGGAATTGAACTCCGATACGGGGCTACTCGCGGAAATGTTCAATCTTTTGGTAGAAGATTTCATACACAAAAACCCGGACCCTGTTAATCCCGAGGTGGAGAGCGAATGGGACGGGACCGACGTACCGGACAAGCTCGTATTTGCTAGCCCTATTCCCTTGAACAGCGAACAGCTACAAATATTGTCAGCCATACGCAAAGATAACTGTAAGTATTTGGTTGTTGAGGGACCACCGGGAACCGGTAAGAGCCATACGATTACGGCAATCATTTTTGATGCGATACTCCGGCACCAATCCGTCTTAGTTCTTTCGGATAAGAAAGAAGCGCTTGATGTTGTCGAGGACAAAATTACCGAGACAATGGATAAGGTCCGTTTCGACGAGGAAGGTTTCCAAAATCCAATACTCCGTCTCGGTAAAACCGGAAACACGTATAGCCAAATCCTTTCCAAGGCGACAATCGAGAAAATCAAAGCTCACCACCGAGCGGTGAAGAAAGATTACGACGTGCTCACCGAAAATATTTCAAAGTTGCAAAACTCTTTGAAGGAAGATATTGAGGCCGAGATTGTGGCGTACAGCGACGTGGACCTAAAGGAAATCCGCGACTACTACGACCTCGAAAGCTACTACGAAAAAGAGAGTTTCTTGTTTGATGTGGATGAGCTTTCAGCCAACCAGTACGAGATTGGTTACTTTGAAGAATTGCGAGCTTTTCTCCTTGGCCTTAGAAATCAGCTTGAAGCTATCCATGTTGCCAAGTTCCTAGGTGTTGATATTGAGGACATTAAAACCAAAGAGGCCTTTGTAGGTTTTCTGTCTCAAATCTCGTCGGTAAGTGCCGCTCTTATTGAGGTGTCGGCAAAATACGAGACAAAACTTTCTGCCATTTCAAACCTCGGACATTTTAGCGACGAGGATTTGCCAAAACTAAAAGAGCTTGTAAAAGAGTGTCGTGACGCAAAGTTGCCGGTGCTCGGTTTCTTGTTTGCTGGTACAAAAGTTGAAGCGCTCAACGCTCGTTTCCGTACACTCTTACCATTCTCCAAATACGAGAAGGTCCAAGAGTCGCTTTCGGATATTGGAAATGCGATTGAGATTTTCGACCACCTCAACGCCATAAGGAAGCACAGCGATTACCTTGTCGAAATCAAGGGAGATTATCTAGGGACGCTTACAGACCTTCTTGCGGACATGCACGGAGTTACTGAAAGCAAAGAGCTTGCCGGTTCGCTCATGGAGCAAGTAGAAAAGTTCTCGGAGGGTTTCGAGCTATACCCTAAGTCACTCAAGAAAACCGGCATTTCGGATAAGAATATTTTGACGTGGTTTAAGAATAAGCTCGTAGACATGTCGTCTATGGAGTTTGAGAAGGCCATGAGATTTGCCGGCCTCAAGAATGCGATTTCAACTCGTTTCGGATGTATCCCAAAACTTAATTACGCATCGCACAAAAAGGAAGTCGAAACGCTCGTCACAACCCAAGTAACCCACCTTCTCGATTCACGCCTCATTGATTTTTACGAACACAACAAGAACGACGCGGAGACATTGCGAAATATTATCCGTGACAAAAAGCAGTTCCCTAAAGAGCAGTTCGCAAAACTCAAAGACGCGTTCCCTTGCATATTGGCCGGCATTAGAGATTACGCGGAATACATACCGTTGGAAGCCGGCATATTCGACTTGGTGATAATTGACGAGGCCTCGCAGGTCAGCATCGCGCAAGCGTTCCCGGCTCTCATACGCGCAAAGAAGGTTCTTATTCTTGGAGACAAGAGGCAGTTCAGCAACATAAAGGCCGCACAAGCGAGGTCGGAAACAAACCGAGAGTATCTCAACGCATTGGCGGAAGTGTTCCGACGTGAGGTTTCCCAAGAGGACGCAAAGCAAGTGAAGTTGGCCAAGTTCGACATCAAGACCTCGATACTTGAGTTCTTCGAGTTCATAAGCAACTACAATATCCAGCTTCTTAAGCATTTCCGAGGATACAAAGAAATCATTTCTTACTCCAACAAGTATTTCTATCAAAACAGCTTGCAGGTAATGAAGATACGCGGCAAGGCAATGGACGAGGTTATTAAGTTCTCTTTTGCCGAGAGCGACGGAAAAGTTGAGTTGATACCAAACACCAATAGAAAAGAAATCGAGTTAATAATCTCCGAACTCCAAGCGCTTCGTGAGGCCGACAAAGGTTTGAGTGTGGGAATTATCACGCCGCACACGAACCAACAGAAAATCCTTATTGACGAAATCAGCAAGCTACCGGAGCGCGATTACTATTTCGACAAACTCAAGCTCAAGATAATGACGTTCGATACTTGCCAAGGCGAGGAACGCGACATCATTTTCTATTCAATGGTTGCCAATGAGGTTTCCGACAAACTATGGGGCGTATTCATTAAGGACCTCAACAGCGTTGATAGCGAGGAAGACGGAAAGATAAAAGTACAGCGTCTCAACGTCGGTTTCAGCCGTGCAAAAGAATGTATGCACTTTGTCTTGAGCAAACCGCTCGATAAGTACGACGGCTCGATTGGTGACGCTTTGCGTCATTACTACAACGTGTTGGAAGAAGCCAAGAAGGAAAGGACCTCGGCCGACGTTGACCAAAGCTCGAAAATGGAGCCGGAGGTTCTCAATTGGTTTTACCAAACGGAGTTCTGGCAAAAGAATAAAGATAGCATTGAGTTCATTCCGCAATTCGAGATTGGAAAATATCTAAAGCAGTTGGATATTAGCTATCAGCACGCCAACTACAAGGTTGATTTCCTCTTGGTGTACAAGGACGAGAACCACCGCGAGCATAAAATTATTATCGAGTACGACGGTTTCCGCGAGCACTTCAAGAATATTGATGAGGTAAACGAGTTCAACTACAAGAATTACTATTCCGAGGGAGACGTGTACCGCGAGAAAGTGTTAGAGAGCTACGGATATAAGTTCTTGCGTATAAACAAGTTCAATATCGGAACAAATCCTATCGCTACCTTGGACGAGCGGATTAGCGACCTTTTTAGAAACAGCCCTCGCAATGGGTTCCTCGACAATATCCAAGAAACAGTCGAAGGCCTCCAAAACGGGGACAAGAAGGAATGCCCAAAGTGCAAAGAGATACGAGAGGACGAGGACTTTAAGGACAACAGTTTGGTTACCGGATACGGCCGTTTCTGCCGTTACTGTAAATCCCACGGAAGCGGCGCAAGAGCCGAGCGTCCGGCCCCGGTCCTATCGAATGTAGATTGCCCTCGCTGTTCCGCGAAAATGATATTGAGGAACGGCCGACGCGGTAAGTTCTATGGCTGTTCAAAGTTCCCGTACTGCCGAGGGACAAGAAATATCTAGCCATGTGGACATTCTTATCAATTATCTTAAATCTTCCTTGGACCATACTTGGCTTTTGCGGTGCGCTTGTTTCCATTCCTAAACAATTCTCTTTTTCTTATACACCTTTTGCATTAGTGGTTCACGTTAAAAGTTTTTGGTGGTATTGGTGGTTACCAAATCAAAAAGGTGCGCGAGCAATGGCTTTAGGAAATATGGTTTTGATAAGTCCCAATGCGTTGGATAACGACTTGGAACATGAACTCGTGCACGTTGCACAAAGTATGAGAGAGCCGCTTATTCACCCATTTTTATACCAACTTGAAACGGCACGTAATGGATATAGGAAAAATAAATACGAAATGGAAGCATACGGGAAAGCCGGGAATGTTTACGTTCACAAAATGAAACTCCAACCCAATCCTTTTGGAAAGATAAAGGACGGCTCTAAAACCATTGAGGTTCGCTTGAATGATGAGAAAAGACAGCTTCTTAACGTCGGCGACGAAATAGAGTTTTCGGCAATGAGCGACCCGGAGCAAATCATTCGAGTTAAGATAACCAACTTATTTCACTATCCAACATTTTCTCAACTCTTTGACGCGTTTCCAGCAACTATGTTTGGTGGCATAAACAAAGACGACCTCATGGGTATATACAAATATTATTCAAAAGACGAGGAAGCCAAGTATGGAGTAGTCGGTATCCAAGTGAAGTTTATTCGCTAATTTTATGTTCTCTTTCTTTGCGAAAAAACCAAGCGGCGCAATAAAATACTACGGCCTCTCCGATTGGTGGCTCACGGTCTTTAGTGATACCGAGAGGAAAAGAATACTTGCCGTGTACGGTCCCGGTGGAGTGGTAGAGGGCGACATTCTTTCAATGAGTGGCTCCGCCACCGGCTATCTCTCCACTATGGCCGGGTGGCTCAAGACCGAGCAAGACCGAAACATTGCCTACAAGCTATTGGAAAAAGCGGAGGCGTTGGAGGCAAGCGCTCCGGTCCTCGACCGTCATTTCCTGTATCAAAACAAAAAAGATATTTATTACCGTTTCCGGGACGTGGATAGTTTCGCTTTGGACCGGGCGACCAAGGCATGTGAGCAACAGATAGCCATAAGCGCGGAAGCGGCCGAGGCCTTTAAGAAAGAGTACGGTGACCAAGAGTTACCGTCCCATGTCGGCTATATGGACCTTGCCATTATCCGGGAGAAAGAAGGCCGCCTAGAGGACGCTATTCGGCTCTGTGAGGCGGCTTTGGCCCAAAAGTGGGGTGGAGATTGGGAAAAGCGTATAGAGCGCTACAAGGGCAAATTGGCCAAGTCGAATGGCAAATCTTAATGGATGTTCGCTGTCTCTGCTGATAAGCTAGGGACATAAAAGTAATTGGACGGGATAGCCCAATAGGTTCTAATCTCGTCTACCACCCTCCGCCATTGACAGCTAGCACGAGATGTGTTGTACAACATATCTCGTGCTTTGCTTTTTAGCAGGTATCTTATTTATAAAAACGTTTTCATTGGTAATGTAAATCAATGTAAGTATCAAGAGCGTTCTAGTTGTAGTGTGTTGGTAACCTTATCATAATAATTATGTTAAAATTTTGTTATGAAAAGCCCTGAAATGTCTAGTCAAGAGAAGAAAAATGACAATCCTATTTCACATGTGGAAAGTAACTCCCTAGTTAATCAATTAAAAAAAGATCTCAAATTTTCTTATTGGGATTTTCAGGCAAAAAATGGAACTAATGCAAGTGTGGTTGATTTTGCTAATGATCCTTCTTTTGCAAAGAGACTAGGTGAAGCTAAGCAAGCAGGATTATCTATGGAAGAAATGGGGACCGCTGTTGATTTCATACGCAATACATATGGAAAGAAAGCTGTCGCTCAGCAAGATGGCGTAAAAATTCCTGTCCAACAAAAACTAAACGTTGTAGAGCCTGTTGGTAATGAAGCTAGCAGTGTTGAAATTAACAATCAACCACATCAGCAAGATAAATTAACTCCATCTAGCGAAGTGGATTCTTTACGGCTAGAAACAGAAGATGAAGCAACTGATAGGATTAAAGCATTGGACGCTAAATATTCAGTTGTTAAACCTGTAGCGAGCGAAGAGAGATCAAGTTATATAAATAAGGCGCCTGCAAACGATTCAGTTTTTGAATTACCCAAAGACCAAGAGAAGATTGAAGAAGGGGTAGTTGAGCCAAATCCTTCTATTGTGCAAGACAGCGTAACTAACTTAGATATACTTCAAAAGAAACCTGGATTTTTAAAAACAGCAGAAGAAAAGATTCGAGAACGCGCAGAAAAACAACAACAAGATGCGGAATTAGCGAGAATAGATGCAGGTGAAAACATGCTAAGCGAGCAACCAGAAAAAGTTCAAGAAAAGAAAGATGATACACCTAAAGCTGTTGAAGTAGCTGTTCCTTCAACAATGGACACACAGGATGAAGTAGGGATTCCTTCTGTAGACGAAGGTGCTGTTCTACAAGAAAATACAACGAACCAAAAGGTTGAATCTTTAGAACAGATAGAACAAAGTGAGCCTGTTTTTAGCCCAGAGATTAAAAAATCTTTTGAAGATGTTATTGAGTCAAATGTAAGATTACTTCAAAAACTAGAAGAAAGGGAGAGGGATGGTTTAAATTATCTTTTACAGCAATCAGCCGCATCTCAATATGCAAGTGCGTTAGCTAGAATAAGAGACAATCAAAAACTAGATGAAGCTTTGCGAAAAGATATTAATAAAGCTGCAGAAGCGATGTCAGAGTTTGGTGTGTCTCAAGAGTCGCGGCTCAGTGAGGATGTAGATAGTCTCGGAAGATTGGATGACAGTTTATCTAATGTTGCCCAAGATATGGTTTCTTTTGGTAAGAAACTTCGTGATACATATGGAGATAAAGCAGAGCCTCATATACATACTCTTGTCCGCCTTATAGATAATCTTGATTTAGCATCGCAAAGATTAAGATCACGAAAATTTAGAGTTCAAGATTATCTTGATCGTTAAGTATTAATTTTTATGGAAAAGCTACCATCACAAGAATCAGTTCACGGGAAAATAAAAGAAGCTGTTTTTGAAGGCTCTAAGGAGAGAATTGAACAAGACTTGGACAAGGTTGATTTTGATTTACTTCGAGGAGTATTTGAGGAAATATACAGAAAGTGTGGTCTTGATGTTAGTCAGATGAAGTTTGTCGGCAGAGAAGATATAGAATTTTTTTATGACGTATTTTATTATGCCGCATGTGCGGGAACGGAATTTGAAGCAGATGAATCAGGAGAAGAAAAGGAAAGAAGTTTCCTTCGTTTTAATCCAGTGAACTACAAGTTTGTCCTGCCTCTTTTAAAAGAAAAGATGAGAAAGAGATTGCTTATCCTTAAACTTTTAGTGCATGAGCAAGTACATATAACACAACAAAATGAGCAAACGGAAGCCATAGACGTTGGTGAACATAAAGTTACTACGGGATTTTCAGGTATAAGCAGAGAGAGATATAGCGAAGAAGGTGGTGATTTTGAAACAGTGTTAACAGCTTTTAACGAAGGTTTAGTTGAGAAAATTGCTGACATGGTTTTAGATGAGTATCTAAAAAGGTCAGGCAATACGCACTTAGCTCAGGAAGGATATTATAAAACATACGATATTGGAAGAGTTCTTATTGATATTTTGGTAAACAAAATAGCTACGTTCTCTCGAGTGCCAGAAGACCAAGTATTTAACGCTTTAGTAAGGGCTTCTTATGATGGTCAGTCTATACTCGATGAAAGTTTGTTTACAGATGGAGGAGAAGAAATAAAAAGATTCATTGAGGAATATAAGGATATCAAACCCCAGTCAATTAATATCCCTAAAATAAACGAGGTGTCTCAAGAAGAGAAGAGAAAGCTCGCAGACTTGTTTTCTCGAGAGCTTGATATTGAGAAATATACTGATGCGACTGGACTAAAATTCTTACAAAAATATGTAAAATAATTTACGAAAAATATTAATCATATTTTTCGCACCTGTGCATTTCAAATATTTTTTAGAAAATGGTATTATATTTTGTATATGAACTCAACAAATTTTAATACTCATATTATAGGGAGGGCAGGTTCTGGTAAAACTTTTTTTGTTTCAAATCAAGCATCTACTCTTTTTAAAGAAGGCAAGAAGGTTTTTTATATTGATTGGTATAACGTAGACACTTTTCCTGAAGCTCCAAGTTTAGTTATTAAACCACCCGCAAATTCAGTTTTCATTCTTACAAACAATCCTAATGATGATACTTTTGGGTATGAAGATCTTGAGAAGATGGTTAAGGAATTTTTACAAAAAAATAGTAGTGCTAAAATCATAATAGCTAAGGATCAAATTGGTGAAGCAAGAGCTACACGTATCTGTAACTTGTTGCTTGATGTAATATTAAATAATAAAGAACTTTTTGCTGATTATTTTATCTTTATAGATGAAGTTTATATGTTTGATTCTAAAAAAATACAACAGCTTTTATCAGATTCAAAAGATTTAAATATATCATTAACCATTGTTCATCAATATATGGGGCAGGTTTCAGAAGAGTTAGGTGACACTCTTTTGCGTACTTGTAGAAATATTATATTTAATATTTCTCCTTTCGAAAGTAAACACGTTGCTTCTATCTATAATGTTGACCCCGCGCTATTTGAAAATCTTAAACCATATGAATACAAAGAATTTGAACCAATCAGCTAAGTAAGATTACTGTGAAAATTTTAGCTATCGCAGACAGGGCACCAAAAGAAAGTATACGTACCATTCTACAAAAAGAACCAAATATTGATCTTATTTGTACGCTCGGTGATCTGGATTATTTTTCGTTAGTAGAATTAAAAGATATACACGATATTCCAAAAATTGGAGTATACGGGAATCACTGTTCAGGAAGTTATTTTGATGAACTTGGTATCAAGAATATGCACTTAAGCACTTTTGAATACAAGGGAATGGTATTTGGTGGCTTTGAAGGCTCAGTACGATATAAAGATGATAAGTATGCACCTATGTATACTCAAGATGAAGCGTTCACCTTGCTCCATGATTTTCCAAAAGTAGATGTTATGCTTACTCACTGTCCTCCATATAAAATAAATGATGAGCCTGAGGAAATAGCTCATCAAGGATTTAAGGCGTTACGCACATATCTTGAAGTTCAAAAACCAAAGTATCTGTTGCATGGGCATACATATCCGAATGATGAACATCTTGTCACTCAGTATGAAGATACAAAAATTATCTATGTATTTTCAGATAAAATTATAGAGTTATAATTTTAGATTGTATCGAATCTGTAAAGTTATAATTAATCAGATTTTTACTCTAACGTAACCTTCTTGTTCTTCAAAAGAAGGTTACTCTTAAAACATCCGATTATTTCTCTTTTCTCTGATTCTTTGCCAGTTCTCAAAATGTGCTTAACATAGTTTCGTATATCTACGTCTTTGACATCAATTTTTTCTTTGATATCAAACATGGCTTTTTGAAATCCTTTGATTCGTTCAACTTCTTCCTTGATTTTATCCTTCATCGCTATTTCATTTATATCGATACGATCAACTAGTTTTTGTAGTTGCTCAATTAAATCTTCTTCATTGATATATCCACATTTACAATTTTGATCTCTTGCTTTGGTACATCCGTAATACACATGTCTATTAGCTCCACCATCTTTTAATTTCTTAAACTTTTCATCGGCAGATATACCACTACCACATAGTCCACATGTCATAAGTTTTGTAAAAGCGAATTCCTTGTTTTCTACTCTTAAAATATTACTCTTGATTTGTTTTTGGACTAAATCAAACAGTTCTTTAGTTACTATTGGCTCGTGTTTTCCTGTATACCAGTTACCAGAGTTTTTTGGATATTCAAACACTCCATAATAAAATGTATTATCTAGTATTTTATAGATATTACCTAAACTAAGATGTTTCTTACCATATGATGTTCTAAAGTTAAGATCAAACTTTAACCAGTTGTATATCTTTCTACCACTCCAGTGTTCATATGCTACTTTCTCAAACATTTTCTTAATAGTTGGAGCTTGTTCAGGATCAATGAGAGTTTCGCATTTGCGATCAGTCCTTTTTTCTTTCTGATAACCAGTAGGAGCAGGGCATGGCCATAGTCCCATTTCGACTCTCGTTTTAAGTCCTCGTTTAACGTTAATACTTTTGTTATCATTTTCTAATTTAGCTTGAGAACAGAGAATCATTAACAAAAACTTTTCATTAGGAGAATTAGAAAATGTTTGTCCATGAGTTTGAATATGTATCAATTTTTTCTGATCCATTAAATCAACAAGCGACCCTAGGTCGCCTGCATTTCTACTTAGTCTATCTGGTGCCCACGTAAGTATTCCGTTATATCTACCTCTACGTATATCTTCCAATATTTCCTTAAATACTGGTCGTTGACCTGATTCTTTAGCACTGTGTGATTCTCTACGAATATCGACTATTTCTAAGCTTTCTTTTTCAGCTAAAGATAACATTTCATTAATTTGTGAATCAATTGAAAGTATTTGTCTTTCTTCTGATTCAGTACTCTTTCTTGAATACAAAACGTATTTAATTTTTGTTGTTGGGATAACCGCCATAGTGCCGATTAGTCCAACATTTGATTGTGCTTCCATTATATATTAATGACAGAACCATAATCCTTGCATAGTCTATGCAAAATTAAAAAAAGCGACATTGTGATAACAAAAAAGCTTTACAGGTATTGATAATGATTAATCTTATATAGTCTGATATGTATGATTATGTATGAAAAAAAGTTACAGATGACTGTAATTTTATAGTGAAAAAAGTGTCACTTTTGTCACTTTTTGTAATTAAAGTGAGACATTAAAATAGTACTTTTCGTGTCTCACTTTGTCTCATTTTGCTAGTGCTCGAGACGGGTCGATTCAGTTATTTTAAAATGTAGTAAACTGTCCTTACAGGTCTTAACCGACCACGGTTCTAACACGAGACGCTCCGCCAACATATAAAACACCGAGCATTTTTGCCCGGTGTTTTATATATTTCATTTCTCCACTAGTAACTACCAACTACTGACTATATACTGCTTTATATGAAATATCTTGGAATAGATTACGGATCTAAAAAAGTTGGGTTTGCACAGTCTGATGATGAAGGACGGTTGGCGTTTCCGCTTATGATTTCTCCAAACGACGATGCGCTACTCGGAGATACAGTTGAACTTATTCGCGCGATGAAAATAACAGATGTAGTTATCGGTGAAAGTGTTGACGGTCACGGAAAGCTAAATCCAATAGCAAAGGAAGCTCGCAAGTTCGGCCTTTCTTTGGAACAGGTAGTTGATGTACGTATCGCTTTTGAAAAAGAGTGGTACTCAACTGTAGAAGCACGCAAGCAACCAGGTAAAGAAGGAAGTCATGAAGTGGATGACCAAGCGGCTGCCATCGTTCTTCAGCGTCACTTGGACAAAATAAATGGCCCAGGAGTAGCTTCTGAAGAAACATACGAAGAAGGGGATGACAGTGACAGCACACCTGACTCTTGGTAGTATCTGTATATGGAAGAAACAATACCCGCCAAAGAAGAGAAGAGTTATGTTACTATCGATGATTTTGCAAAAGTTGAAATACGACTTGGAACTGTTATTTCTGTTGATGTCGTAGAAGGTGCTGACAAACTCTATGTACTACAAGTTGATCTTGGTGAAGAAAAACCCCGCCAGATACTTTCCGGAATACGTGAGTTTGTGACGGCGGATGATCTTCTCAACAAACAGTTTCCTTTTATCACCAATCTCGCTCCACGTATGTTGCGTGGACTGGAGTCTCAAGGGATGATCCTTGCAGGAAGTGACGAAGAACACGGACTTGCCCTTCTTAATCCAACCAAAACTCTTACCAATGGAACAAAACTTCGTTAATCAAGGAGTTCACAGAATAGATAAATGGGTAAAATATGTAGCTACGCGCACATGGATACGAACAGGTATTTTTGTTGTTGCATTTCTTGAGACAACTATCTCACCACTCTTGCCTGAGCTTGTGGTTGCTGCGGTGCTCTCATACCGCAAAGATATTTCATGGAAACTCCTGAGTATTATTTCTGCGGCAGGGTCAGCGCTTGGCGCCACTAGTTTGTATCTTCTTGGTAAATATGTGTACGCACTTAACCAGGCATGGTTTACAAATGTTTTTGATACATCACTCATTGCACAATATGCAGAACGTGTAGTAACAGGGAATGCTTTTGTAACAATCTTCCTCGCTGCGTTCACACCTCTTCCGGATAGAATATTTGCATTTCTTTCAGGGGTTTTTGCATTACCATTCCTCGTGGTTGTCGTATCATTCTTTTGTGGAAGACTTATTAGAGTCGGGATTGTCGCGTACTTTTCGTATCACTTTGGAGATGAGGCCCGTCATTATATTTTGAAGCACACAAAGCGAGTGACATATGCAGTTGGTGGACTCATCGCTCTGTACATACTTCTCAAAGTGCAAGGTATACTATAATCATGAAACATCATATTTGTATTCATGATGACTACACTGTGTTTGATAACGACATGATTCCATTTGGTCGTTTTGCTATTGAAAAAGACATGACTCGTGTGATCAACGAAATCCTGGATGTGATTGTTCCAAAAATTGGAAACGACGAAGTCATTCTGTGCGGTGAAGGTGATGCAAAAAGAATGCTTGGGAGAAAGCTAGAAGATCGACTAAAAAGGGCTGTTGCATACGAATAAATAACCCCGCGGATGCGGGGTTTGTTCTAATGCAAAATATTGAAAGGGGGTTCCTCATCGAGGCGTTCTTTGACACGGGCTTGTGCTTGATGTTGTGGTTTGAGATAGACACCCGCACACGCTGGGTGTACTTCTCGCGGTGTGACAAAGCCAAACATTTTTGCCAGCTCGCTCAAGTTGCGAATGTTTACACTAAAAGGTAACAGCATAACAGTTCTCCGTTTACAGTGGTTGTTTGACAGGACTCTTGATATATAGAATATCACTACTAAGGAAAGTGTTTGGTGGGTGGTTATTAACAGGTGTACACTAGAGAGTGTAGTGAGGGCTTTGTTCCTTATATTTAAACTCTGTTGAGAAAGGATATTTCTATGCAGATGTTGTATGATTCCGAGTCGTTTATTGTGGTCCATATGCAGGCCAACGAGCCAGAACCTGGAGAGCCTCCACCCGCTCTGGCGCGTCATGGTTTTGAGATTGTGGACAAGCGCACCAACAAAGAGGTGTATCTGGACGGTTCGTGGGCTGAAATGTTCCAACGTCAGATTAACGCCTGGCAACTGAAAACTCCCAGCCAGGAAGAAGTGGAGTCAGTTATGGGTGGCTACGCGGAGCTGGCGCAGAATCCGCTCCTCATGCATTGAATGTCTTTTGTTAAAATCCCTGACGAGCATTGCAAAATGTTGAGTAGGGATTTTTTTGGTGCCCCGGAGTGGAATCGAACCACTATTAACGGCTTAGAAGTCCGCTGTTCTGTCCATTGAACTACCAGGGCGATGGATTGCTACATACTAGCAAAAAAATACAAAATGATGTAGTATTTATGTACTTGCAGAGAAATATCGGGCGATTAGCTCAGTTGGTAGAGCAGCGCTTTTACACAGCGAAGGTCAGAGGTTCGAATCCTCTATTGCCCACAGTAACCACAAAAAGAACTCGCGGATGCGAGTTCTTTTTGTTAGGATACATACATAATGAAATTCCCTATTCTTTTTGAAAATAACCACTGCGTCATCATTGATAAGCCCGCAGGTATTATGGTGCACCCTGATGAACGTCAGGACGAAGAAACTATTGCTGATTGGATGCGAACTGCATACAAGGTAGATGGTATAGGCGACCCAGGGAGAGAGGGGGTTGTTCACCGCCTAGATCGCAACACAACAGGCGTGCTTGTTCTTGCGAAAGACGCCATTGCCTATACAACGTTTAAAAAGCAGTTCAAGGATCACACAGCGCGTAAGGTATACCGAGCAATCGTTGAAGGAAACATTAGAAATGAAACAGGAATGATAGCACTCCCAATTGCGCGTGCAAAATCAGACTTTCGAAAACGTACCGTAGTGGATATGTTTTCTGGGGACACTCGCGGAGAAGAGCGAGAAGCTATTACTAGGTACAAGGTGCTCGCTCGCAGTACTGCACCAGACGGAAAACAATATACATATGTAGAGTGTTACCCGCTCACTGGACGTACACATCAAATTAGAGCTCATTTTAGAGGGATACGTCACCCAATTATTGGAGATGACTTGTATGGCTCAAAAATGGGTAAGGACGCAGCTTCTCGATCTATGCTCCATGCGTATTCTATAACGCTTGATATTCCAGGGGATGATGAGGGGAAAACCGCAACAACGGTCACCGCTGATATTCCAGAAGACATGAAAGAGGTGCTGAAAAACCTCTTGCTTATATAGCGTTTCTGTGATATCATGCGTTGACTAAGAAAACAGCACCGCCTTACGGTATTTATAGAAACTTTTTATGAAAACAACTATCAAACTTACACCTGTTGATATGGAAGCCCGAAAAGCCCTTGATTTCTCTTCTGGAGATGTTGTTCGTGTATGGAACAAGATCAAAGAAGCTGATGGAAAGACTCGTCTTCAGGCTTTTGAAGGTATGGTTCTTGCTCGCAAGCACGGCACAGAAACAGGTGCTACATTTACAGTTCGTCGTGTTACCTCAGGTGTTGGTGTTGAACGAGTATTTCCACTTTTTGGCGTTATGATTGACAAGATCGAAATCGTTCGTCGCTCACGTACACGTCGTAGCAAGCTTTACTACGTTCGTGACAAGGCTCTCCGTGATGTTCGTCGAAAGTTGAAGAAAGACGTTCGTGTGATCAAGAAAGACGGTGTTACAACAGTAGAAGCTGCAGAAGTAGAAACTCCAGAAGAAGTAACAGCATAATAATAAAACCGCATCGATTGATGCGGTTTTATTATGTGTTAAGGAGAGGAGTCTTTCCGACAAATCTTTTCTCGTCGCCACTCAAAAAGTTCGCCGGCCGCCGCTCGTGGTTTGTTGAGAAAAGGACTTGGTCACAAAACTACCTCACTTTGTTCGAAGTAGTTTCGCGAAGTCGACTGTTTAAGAGTCGACACCTGTAGACGGCCCATTCAAGTCCTATCGTACATGACGCAGGTCATGTACTTCTGTAGAGACACAGTTAATACAAAAGACAGACTGTGAAAGTCTGTCTTTTGTATTAATGTGCCCAGGAGAGGACTTGAACCTCCATGCCGTTGCCAGCGCTACCACCTCAAGGTAGTGCGTCTACCAGTTTCGCCACCTGGGCATATATGTTGTGTAACTAGAACCTTTAACTTGCTTACAGTAAACGAAACTGGTAGACGCACGGAGTGCGCAAATTTTCTTTTACCAGTTTCGCCACCTGGGCATCTTCGCAACCAAGTTGCTTGAAGTAATGAAATACTACCACAGAATACATAAAAATAAAAAGGGCGCGTCCGTACGGACGCGCCCTCGATTCAGAACAAGTTAAATTCCTTGCGATATCCCAAGAACACAAATGATGTCTTGTTGTCTATCCCAGTTACAGCAACTAGGAACGGCCCCTTGCCAAGCGATAGGGTGGGTACAGGTTTCGGTACCCATTGGGAGATGGAGTTGCCTTTATTGTCGGTTATTTTTGCGTATGCTTTTATGCGTGAGTAACACATCTCAAGCACAAACTCATAACACAACTCAAGTCCAACACCTTTCATGTCAGTGCTGCCTTTACGGCTGTTGTCAAAGACATGAACCCACTGCGCAATAGGGCGGATCCCGTACCAACTTTCTGCAGTGCTCAGACCGATTCCGAGCATGCCGTTTTTTTGTTTGTACGATTCGTTCTTTGTGCTTGACCTACGGTGATCACTCACACCACCACCGTAAAAGGTGATACGTGTATCAACCTCATCGTCCGGCGGTAGTATTTCCTTTTCAGGGAGCGGTTCAACTCCTTGCCATGTGAGGTTGGGTCGGTACGTTTCTGCAACCGTTTGGGCGACTGCTTGGCTTACTCCTGGATAGATTTCCATGGAGTCAACCGTTTCTGCTTCGGTGCTTTTGGACGCCAAGGCAGCTGCTGCTATCAGTAGTGCTACAACAATGGTCTTTACCACGGTGTTCTCCTTTGGGTTAATTAGACTGCTCCTTATATCGTTTCTGTATCTTTAAAAGAGCAATGAGAATATAATCCTACCACTTTCGGAAAATCAGTGCACCCTTCAAAAAAAGTGAATTCTGTGTTAGAGTAAAACCCTGATTCCGCAAGGAATTATGCAGATGGTGCCTATAGTGTAATGGTTAGCACGCGGGCTTGTGGAGCCCTCAGTTCGAGTTCGAATCTCGATAGGCACACCAATCGCTACGAATAGCGTCGAGTTCAATGTTTCGACCTGTAGTAGTAAGTGTTTTATTCAGTTCCAACCTAGTCAATCTTGATTCTAGTGGAGGATACTTGTTTTCTATCGTTAAAATGTGTTCGTACTTGGAAATGTTGAGCTTTTGGTTCAACATTGTAAAGTTCCAACCTAAAGAGGTGAGTATCTTTCTTTTATCCTCAGAAGTTGTTTCTGGGTTATGTAGTCGTGCTCGTGAGAATGTTACGAAATCAAAAACCTCTTTACTTGCATCTAGCCACTTAGCTGCTCGGTCCTCAGTACTTTGCATAGACAATTTTAGTGTAGCGAGTTTGGTTCTAAGGTCATCTCTCATTCTTGTAAAGTCATCTTCACTTATAAGTTCCTTGTAGAGCATCTTCGCAAGGTTGTCTAATTCTGCTTGTAGTTTAGTGTAAGAGGATTGTTGAGATTCATATATCTTTACGCGGTCAGTAACTTCAAGTTCGTTAGCTTCACTAAGTCGCTCCATAGCCCACTGAAAAAACTTCGGTGCAATAGTGCATTTCTGAAGTTCTTCATCTATCTGCTGTTCAAGTTCTCCAATAGTCAGCACTTTCTTTTGAGAGCATTCAACTCTTTTTGTTCTTCGTGTGCAGTAGTAGTAAGTGAAAGACTTTATTTCGCCGGTGCATTTAATTTGTTTAAACTTAGTAGACGCAGTGTGTAAACATCCGCATTCTTCACATTTAATTATTCCAGTGTAAGGGTGATTATGTTTAGCGAATCGTGGCTTACCTTTCTTTCCAAGGAGAAATTGAACTCTGTCATATTCATCAATAGTAATCATTGGTTTATGGTTACCCGTTCTTGTTTCCTTGTTCCAAGCAAAGGATCCCGTATAAAAAATGTTATTAAACATTCTGTATATAGTAGACATTGCTATCGGTCTGTCCCCGCCACGCTTTGTTCTAGGTGTTCGAAATCCCCATTCGTTGTTAGCGATAGTAAGAATCTTAGAAGGTGCGTAATTACCAGTTAGCATGAGGTCCCACATCTTTCTTACTAAAGGAAAAACTTTTTCATCAACAATTATTTTCTTTTCTTCTTTATCATTCTTATAACCAAGAGGGGGCTTAGTTGGATAATCTCCACGATCTACTTTTCCATTCATGCCACGCTTAACATTTTTTCGAAGGTCGATAATGAACTGATTCGCCATACCAGTTTCTACGCTAAGAAGTAGAGTATTGTCTTCTGGTAGATATTCCTTTTCCATTGTTTGAATAGATTTAAGAACTCCCTTTTGTAATAACCAAGAAATTTTGCCCCCATCTACTGGATTACGCGTGAGTCTATTGATCTGCCAACACAGGATTCCTTGTGCTTCTCCTTTCTCAATCCTCTCAAGCATCTCAGTAAATATAGGACGATTGTATGGCATCTTTGCAGATTTAGATTCCTCGTACGTTTTCACAATTTTAATGTCCTGCTTTTTTGCGAGTTCTTTTAGTTTGTTTATCTGATCATCGATAGACTGTATTTGCCTATCCTCACTCTCCGAAGATTTTCTTGCGTAAAGAAAATACTTTATCTGCTCATTATTTTTTTTCATATATATTCACTGCACCAAAAAAGGAGTAACAGCACGACACTTGCAATCGCCAGACCGCAAGAAACTGTTACCCCTTCTTTGGTGACAAATGTCATTTTAATTATTAAGGTCTGGCTTCTGTAGTGTCTCCTGTTATTTTTAGGGCGTGAACTTGAAGCTGTGCATGATCAACTACCCCACCTTCGTTTACATTGTATTCTTCGATATCAATCGTTGGGTAAAGAAGCTTGTTTCTCCTGTCGTTAGGGTCGAATTCTTGCGTTATAAGACCTGCAGTTTCAAGGCTATGAAGTATGTCGAGTCGAAGCTTGTGGCTATCCAAAAACACCTGAAAAACGTCATAATATTTTTGGGCTACTTCAAGCCTTGATATGCCACAGTCGTTACTTGCTAGTAGGTTTAACTTTTTATTAGCAATACGTTTTTCTTTCCAGAGAGGAATAAAAATAGTTTGATAGATAGAGTAAACATAAGGAGAAAGATTCATCTCCTGTGAGATTGATATTTTCTCCCAAATTTTAAACGCTTCCTCGACATCACTTTCGTTAGCAGTAATTTCGTTATTAACTGGATTCCTCCACCAGTAGTTAAGAAGTGCAATTGTTTTAATAAGAGACATGAACCTTTTTATATCTCTTTGGTGGCGAGACTTGAGACCATTTTTATTGGTAAAGAAACGATCCCTAATTAGTTGCTCATTCGAAATTCTAATATCACATACATGTGCATTTTTTATATCAAGAATTCTTTCCTTTAGCAGTGCTCTTCTTTCATCCGACTGTATGAATCTCCTGTATTCCTCAGGATTAACTTCCTTGTAAATTGCTTGGTTGATACCCTCAGATAATTTTTCTTGTGTTGATTCAGGGCTGAGGACAAGGAAGCGTGTAAGTTCTTGCTCGTCCATCTTGAATCCTGCAGAACAAAAAATAACAGCAGGATACCCCTTAAGAATAACTGTCTTCGTTCTATGTCCTCCTTTCTGATCTCTGTCAGTAATTTTTGATACCATCTCTTTTTCATCATGTGAAAGAAGGGGTCGTATTTTTTCCAAAACTCCTGTGTGAGGCATATCAAGGAGTACGAGAATTTTGCGAGCATAATCAATAGTAATTGTGTTTGTCTCCTTGTTGAGTACTCCTTGTTCATGGAAAAAAGCAGAAGCTGAAATATTCCCAATAACAATCAGATCCTCCTTTGGAAAGAGATATGAAATTTCAAGTGGTATGTATGTCTTACCAGAAGAAGAGGGGGCATTTAATATGACATTAAATTGTGAGTCTTCTGTAAACGCTGATAACTGACAAAGAAATGTGGCAACCTTATTTTCTTTATCTTGCTTAATGGTCAGAGATAAAATATCTGCTAGCTCATCAACTCCCATTGGTAAATATTTGTCTTGCATAGGCTTAGTGGTTTTTAAATTTTTTATAGTCTTCTTTAGTAATGGGCTTGTGAATTATTCGAATAAGCTCGATTAGTTTTGTGCTTCTTTCAAGAGCTTCATCTTCAGAAAGGGTGATCCCATATTCCTCAAGATAAAGCTGTTGAAAATCTGCGATGTGCTTACTCGTTAATTTCATCGCCTTAATTTTTCTTAACTCTTACAACTAATTCCTTTGCTATCCCTCTCAGACTTTCAAGTGTTGTATTTGTGAACTCTTGCTTGTTGAAGATACAAGCGTCCTCGATGCCATCCTTTTTGATGAACACGTAATGAATAACCGAAGGAGCTATTGGATCCTTAGGTGTCGTAAGAAGTTTGAAACCTCTATACATAAGCACACACGCAGTTGCGAGGTCTTGTGTTTCGAAGTGTCTTTTTGGAAACAATAGAAAAGAATTTTGTTGCATTTATGAGTAATCCCGAAGGATTACTTCAAGATTAAACTTTGTGCAAAACAATAGATAAGAAATTAACTACCTAAGTTAATTTCTTTAATCTCTTACCTTTTTCATATGTAATAATGTCTTGAATCTCGTTATAAATAAGTTTATTTTTCGGGTGTTCTGTATCCAACAACTCTTTTATTTTTTTAAGACTCAGATTTCTCTTTTCCCATATAAAATTTATAACCTCTTTATTATTTTTACGCTTTCTTATGCGTAGAGGTTTAAGTCCAAAATCATTAAGTCCGTTCTGAATCCACCACCAGTTTTTTTCGATAAAGTCGGTAACATCTACTTTGGTCGCTTTAGGGCTTATTCCAATGCTTATGGGGTAAGCAAGGATGTTCCTTTTTTGTCTTAAATTGTGTGCGATAAAGTCCTCTGCAGGGTTTAGTGGTGATACATATATTTGGTAGTCGTCATTTATTGAGCATAAATGAACATCGTGCATCTGACGTTGAACAAAGTCATAATCTTCATCCATCATTGCTGTCGCTAGTTCTATAGCACCAGAGCTTATACCATACTCACTGATCAAGCTCTCTAGTAACGAAGAATATTTACTATTTGAGTTTGTTAGAGCTTCTCTTTTCAGCTTTTCAAACCTATCTGAAATTGAATTTGCCTTATCTAATTTATCAGAAAATAACTTATCATCTTTAACACGCTCTTTTTTAAGTAGCTTCAGTTTCTTTTTGAAGAATTTATTTCTTAGTAATTCATCTAAATAAGCAACCATTTTAGTATTTGCTTTAGACTTTTTACCAACAAAGTATTCATAGTCTTTAATGTCGGATATTTCTTTTTTTGCCATGGATCCTTGTGATTCAAATCTACTCCTTTTTAAGAGTATTGCAATAGGGTATAGTTAAATAAATGAAGAAAATCTTACCTACAAGAAAAGTAATAATGGCGGCTGTTATTTTTGCATTTTTACTGCTAGTTATTAGCGACATCACAGCTAAACATCCTTTCTTTACATCAACACAGCGTAAAACGGAGAATTTGCAGAATAAACCGCCTATACTTACTTACTTTGATACTGCAAGATTAAGTGAGACAAATTCAAGTGTAAAAATCTTCACTTCAGATGTTTCTAACAGCTTGGGTGTATTATTTGTTTTTACCTTAAATGATGCAGTTATTGATTCTTTGTTAATTCAGAATCCAAACATTGGTCCACCAATTTACAGGGTTATAAAAGGACCTACTAAGGATTACCTTGTTGTTACCACTATCGAAGAAAGTGGAACTGGGTATATTAAGGAAGTTGATAGTTGGTATAGAGTAAACCAGTATTTTCACACTACAAATAAAGTGCTACTTACTTATACTTCAAAGTTAGGTTTTTATGGAGATGAAAAGGAAACCGAGGAAACTCTAGCAAATTATATTCCAAGTACTCTCACTGAAAATTCTGTTGATGTTGAGTTCACTAAAAAGAAGTGTGAGAAAGCTACTAGTAAGTGTAAATCTTCAATTGAAAAGAAACACTTTATTTTTGCAAAATAATACAATGTAAAACGGGGTGGGGTATCATTTAAAAATGAATTTTCGGTTTGCAGACGGTTCACAGACAAAATGCGTATTTTTTAGAAATCGGTTCATGGTCGGTTCATGGACAAAACACTTAATTCGGTTATCGGATGGTTGTCGGATAAATATAGATCGGTTAGGTCATGGTTAGGGGATGAAACGCATATTTTGTACAAAATAATACAATGTAAAAACGAGGAGGCTAACTATTTTAATTCATTATTCAGAATGCTCTAAAAATGTTAGAATCTTTATATAATGTCAACTTTAACAAATATCAGTGAGGCAAAAACACGACAGGAAATTATAGATAAGCGTCTACTAAATGCTGGGTGGGATGTAAAAAATCCTTCACTTGTAACTTCCGAGTTAGATATTTGGGTTGGTTTACCAGAAGGAGTAAAGGAACCAGAACATGAACATCAGGGATTTCAGTACGCTGATTATGTTCTTCTTGGTGATGATGGATATCCTTTGGCTGTTGTAGAAGCGAAGAAGACCTCAAAGGATGCAAGAGTTGGACAAGAACAAGCTCGTCAGTATGCAGAGAATATACAAAAGAATTCTGGTAAAGATATGCCTTTTGTTTTTTATACTAATGGACACGATATTTATTTTTGGGACACTGAAAAATACCCACCACGTAAAGTCTACGGTTTTCCAAATAAAAAGGATCTCGAAAGAATGCTCTTCCTACGAAAAAATGAAAAGCCTCTTTCTCAAGAGCTAATCAATAGAGATATTGCTGGACGGCCATATCAAATAGAAGCAATACGATCTGTTTTTGAAAATCTTGATAAAGGTAAAAGAAAGTCTTTGTTAGTTATGGCGACAGGGACCGGAAAGACACGAACTTGTGCGGCAATGATAGATTCACTTATGAGAGCTAATAAAGTTCAGAGAGTTTTATTTTTGGTGGACAGAATAGCACTTAGAAATCAGGCGTTGGATGCTTTTAAAGAGTTCTTACCAAATGCTCCCATATGGCCAAAAGTTGGTGAAACTGAGATAGAAAAAGATAGACGTATTTACTGTGCAACATATCCGACAATGCTTAATATTATTGAGGATAAAGATTGCCCTCTTAGTCCACATTTTTTCGATATGATTGTGGCTGATGAAAGTCATCGTTCAATTTATAATGTTTACAAAAATATCTTTGATTATTTCGACACCATACAACTAGGATTAACTGCTACTCCAAAGGATGCGCTAGAACACAATACTTTTGGTTTGTTTGAGTGCGAGGACGGTCTGCCTACTTATGCATATTCATACGAAGAAGCTATAAATAATAAACCTCCGTATTTGTCAGATTACGAAGTTCTAAAAGTTCGCACTAAATTTCAGAAAGAAGGTATTAGAAAAAATAACCTAACCTTAGCACAACAGCAGAAACTTCTTGCTGATGGTAAAGAACCATCTGAAATAAACTATGAAGGTAGTGAGATAGAAAAGAAAGTCACAAACAAAGGAACTAATGCTCTTATCGTGCAGGAGTTTATGGAGTCGTGTATTAAAGATGAGAGTGGAACATTGCCAGGGAAAACAATTTTCTTTGCTATGACAATGAAACACGCAAGAAGACTTCAGGAAGTATTTGACGATCTCTATCCAGAACATAAGGGTAATATTGCAAAAGTAATTGTTTCAGATGATTCTCGTGTATATGGAAAAGGTGGACTATTGGACCAGTTTATAAATAAGGATTTTCCACGTATTGCTATCAGTGTCGATATGCTTGATACCGGTATAGATGTGCGAGAATTAGTAAACTTAGTATTTGCAAAACCAGTGTTTTCTTATACCAAATTTTGGCAGATGATTGGGCGAGGAACAAGACTTCTTGAAGCAAGTAAAATAAAACCTTGGTGTAAAGAGAAAGATAAATTTCTTATTATTGATTGCTGGGAAAACTTTGAGTATTTCCAAATGAATCCAACAGGGAGAATTGATAAAGCTTCGAAGCCCATTCCGGTTCGTCTTTTTGAAATAAAGTTACAAAAACTTAATATAGCAGAATCACAAAATAATATTACTATTGTTGATTCAACTGTTAAAAAATTACAAGAAGATATTGCTAAGCTTCCACAGAATAATGTTGTTATTTTAGATGCAAAGAGTAAGTTAGAAAAACTTGATGATACTTTTTGGCAGAGATTAAATGAAAATAAAAAGCTCTTTCTTGAAAAGGATATTGCACCACTCATGCGTACTAGAACAGGTGAAGATTTTAAGGCTATGAGTTTTGAGCTTAAAGTATTGCAGTATTCAATCGCTAAACTTGAAAACGTTGAAGGTAAAGATAAAAAACTAAAAATGCTTGAAGAAGTCATGATGGAAATGGTTTCCGACCTTCCTCTTTCTGTTAATGTTGTTGCAAAAGAAAAGGATCTTATAGAAGAGGTTTTGAATAATGGTTATCTAGAAAAAGCTGATGAAGATGGGCTAGAAGTTTTAATTCAAAAACTGGCACCACTTATGAAGTACCGCGAAGAGGGGATAAAACCAGATCAAGACTCTTTAGATTTGCGTGATGTAACAAGTGAGAAAGTATATATTAAATTTGGTCCAGAAAACTCAAGGATAACTATTCAAAAGTATCGTGAAAAAGTAGAAGCTCTTATTAAGAAACTTGAAGAAGAAAATGAGACTTTACAAAAAATAAAGAAAGGGGAAACTATAACTACGGAGCAGGTGGAAGAACTGGCGAATGCTCTAGCTGAATACGAGCCATATCCAACAGAGGAAAACCTACAAAAAGCGTATGATGCACGACAAGTTAAGTTTTTGGATTTAATAAAGTATATTATGGGTATCGGAGGTCTTGTAACTTTCCATGAAAAAGTATCAGAAGCGTTTGCTGAATTCATTGCTGAACATAATACTTTAGCACCAAATCAGATTCAATTCCTTATAATACTTCGTGATTTTATTATAAGTAATGGAGATATCTCTAAGAAAGACCTTGTGAGTGAACCATTTACCAAACTACATGCTTCTGGCTTCTTAGGACTCTTCACTCCACAGATGCAGAAAGAAGTCTTATCATTTACTAATAAAATTTTACAACATGCTTAATATAACACTCAAATCATCAATAGGTCGTCTTTGGGATAAGTTTTGGAGTGGTGGTATCTCTAACCCACTCACTGCAATTGAACAGATTTCTTATCTGCTTTTTATGAAGCGTCTTGATGAAATGGATATTAAGAAAAAACATGATTCAGAGTTTACTGGTGAAGCATACAAATCAATTTTTGCAGGTGATAAGCGAAATTTACGATGGAGTCATTTCAGACAAATGGAGGGAGGTGATATGCTTTCACATATTCAGACAAAAGTTTTTCCATTCCTAAAAACATTAGGAAAAGAAGAAAGCCCTTTCGCTAAACACATGGGTAATGCGGTGTTTATTATTTCTAAGCCATCACTTTTAGTTGAAGCAATAAATATTATTGACGATATTTTTGAAGAGATTTCTAGACAAGAAACAGGGGGGCAAGGTTTCCAAGATACACAAGGAGATATATATGAGTATTTGCTTTCTGAGATAACGAGTGCCGGTAAGCTCGGTCAGTTCCGTACACCAAGGCATATTATTCAACTTATTTGTGAACTTGTAGATCCAAAACTTGGCGACGCTATCTGTGATCCAGCTTGTGGTACAGGTGGCTTTTTACTCGGTGCATATCAGCATATAATAACAACACACACTAGTAAAGAACATCAAAAGACTGATGAGAACGGATTAACTCGTGGACTTCTTGGTGATAAGTTAACAGATGAAAGACAGTGGACACACCTTAAAGAAAAAACATTTTATGGTTATGATATGGACGAAAGCATGGTTCGTATTGGTTTAATGAACTTAATGATGCATGGAATTTCTAGTCCAAACATAGAACAAAAAGACACTCTTTCAAAGAAATATGATGAGAATAATCACTTCGATGTAATTATTGCTAACCCACCATTTAAAGGGAGTATCGATAAAGGCGATATCAATGAATCTCTTTCTTTAAATACCACAAAAACAGAATTACTATTTATTGATAGGATTGTTAAGTCTCTTAAAATCGGAGGGCGTGCAGGTGTAATTATTCCAGACGGTGTCCTTTTTGGTTCAAGTAAGGCTCATAAACAAGCTCGTAAAATATTGTTGGACGAATGTGAATTACAAGGAGTTATTTCTATGCCAAGTGGTGTTTTTAAACCGTATGCAGGAGTAAGTACTGCGATCCTTTTGTTTATTAAAGGTGGGGAAACAGAAAAGGTGTGGTTTTATGATATGCAATCAGATGGATACACGTTAGATGATAGACGTAGCAAGATTGATGATGGTGGTGATTTGCCAGATATTGTCAAAAAATGGAAGTCTAGAAAAAGCCATACAGAAAATAATCCAAATGGTAATTTTTTTTATGTTGATAAAAAAAACATAGAGGAAGCAGATTTTGATTTAAGCATTAATCGATACAAAGTCACAAATTACGAAAAAATAAATTATGAGAACCCAAAAATAATTTTTGATAAAATTCAAACTTTAGAAAACGAAATCGTCTCCTCTTTAAATGATTTAAAAAGTATTTAACTATGGAATATTTCTTTATTAATGATTTAATATCAGAAAAAATTTCTGGAGAGTGGGGTAGTGATCCTACTTCTGGGAAATGTGTAAAAGTGATAAGGACCACAAATTTTACCAATGAAGGAAAAATAAAATTTTCCAATATTGTCGAGAGGGATATTTTAGAATCTAAAGTTGAAAAGAAAAGACTTAAAAAGGGTGATATTATTATAGAAAAATCGGGAGGAAGTCCAACACAGCCAGTCGGCAGGGTTGTCTTTTTTGATGTAGAGGATAATGATATATATCTTTGTAATAATTTTACATCAATATTACGTCCTTCTAAAAAAATTTTACCTAAGTTTTTATTTTACAGTTTATTTTTTTTGCACTTAAATAATAAAACATTAAAGTACCAAAACAAGACTACCGGAATAATAAATCTTCAATTAGATAGGTATATCAAAACAGAAAAAATTCCTTTATTAAGTCTTAAAGATCAACAGGTTATTATAAATATTCTTGATAAATCTGACATTATCCTTCAGAAACGTAGAGAATCCATAAGCCTCTTGGATGATTATTTGAAATCGGTGTTTTTTGAAATGTTTGGTGATCCTGTAAAAAATACAAAGAAATGGAAGAAAGAACCATTAAATTATTTCGGAAAAATAATTACCGGTAATACACCCCCACGCAGTGACGTTAATAATTATTCCTCAAACTATATTGAGTGGATTAAAACAGATAATATTGTTGAAGGAGAAATCTACATAACGAATGCCGCAGAGTATCTTTCAGAAAGTGGTTTAAATAAAAGTAGGTTTGTCGAACCAGGTGCAGTTTTAATTGCTTGTATAGCTGGAAGTGTTGAGTCTATTGGGCGTGTTGCTATAACAAACAGGAGGGTAGCATTTAATCAACAAATAAATGCAATACAGTCAAACAAGAATGTTAATCCTTTATTTTTGTATTGGCTCATTAAAAATTCTAAAAAATATATATTAAGTCACGCATCAAAAGGAATGAAGAAAATTCTTACGAAAGGAGTTTTTGAAAAGATTGTTATGATTCTTCCACCAGTTTATCTCCAGAATGAGTTTGCTTTGGAGGCAGAAAAAGTAGAATTACTTAAGGGTAAAATGGTCTCACAGTCCAAGGAGTTAGAAAATCAATTCCAAGCACTAATGCAAAATGCTTTTAAGGGTGAACTATAATTTATGGAAAAGATATTTGCTCAGTATTATGAAGATTTACTACGAGCTCAGTATCGAGTGTCAGAAATGGTACAGCAAAACTTGCCAAAAGGTACGATCAGGGAAGATTTTTTACGAGAGCTTGTTTTAGGAAGAAAGGGGTCTTTGCGTGGTAAAAAAGGAATAGTTTCAAAAAATGGGAACCAGAGTGGGGAATGTGATTTAATATTTCACGAAATCTCCGCGACAGTTCAACCGTTAGGGGAACAAATAATTATTGACCCTAAGTATTGTAAACTTGTTTTGGAAGTAAAATCTAACGCGACAAGTGGGGATATAAAAAAATCCGAAAAGAATTTTAAGGTTATAAAAGAAATGGATCCAAATAATCCACCACTTTGTGGGGTTTTTTGTTACAATACTTCTATTGAGAAAAAAACAACATTAAGTAAGTTTGGCTGGATTTATGATGATACGTTAGAAAGTTGGGAAGAAAATACAAGTTTGAAAATAGAATATTCAAATATTGATTTTATTATAGATATCGCTTGTGTAGAAGAAGATGAGTTCTGTACAGAGAAGCAATTCTTTTTAATAAAGGATAAAGATTCGGAGAGATATGTATTACAGCAAGAATATCCTATTATAAAAAACTTCTTTGGTGTTACTGATAATCTGTAGATTCTACTTATTACAGGATAATATTATAAAAATTAAAATGTCTGAACATAAAGAGTACACAAAAGAAGAATTGCTAGATATTGCTAAGTCTGGGTCGGATGGTTTTTTAAAATTGCTTTCAGAAAAAAAAGTTGACCTCAGTTTCCTAAAGGATATTAAGATTGCTCGCAAGGCGGTTGAGTTAAGATATGGTATTTCGCAAAACGACTTTGATGCTGTTGATTTTGTGTTCTGGACCACTTACTTCGCAGAAAGGGAGTCTGTAGACCTCCTTGTTTACCCGTTGGTTGAGCCGGGTATTCTTGAAGATGCAAATAAATATATTATAAGTCTGATTCCAGAAGAGAAAATGGGTTCTCTAAAAAAGCACTGTGAGAATATTAATGATTACAAAGTTAGTAAAGATATAAGATTTCAATCTATGGAAACTTTAGTGCAAAGTCTATACTTCAGCCAAAAAATATCAGTAATGGAAAAACATCTTTCTAAAAAAGATAACCCTTTTCTAAAGATGTTAAGGAAAATTCAAAACCTCAGGAACCATATTGCTCACGGACGTTTAAATGACTTGATTTATGAGGACTATTCATTGTCGAGTGGTGAAGGGCAATTAAAACTAATAACAGATTTAATGAATGCTGCGTTTAGTAAAACTTAAATCAACTTAACTGTCTATAACTGATATAATGGTATAGTATGCAAACAATTTTACTCTTAATATTATGTGTCGTATCTGGGGTGACAGCTTATAAGCTTATTTCAATTGAACGTCTACTAAAGCATAAAATAGTAGAAGATGATGAATTTGGTATGACCAACGAACATATGATTGAGGAATATAAGAGTGATCGTAAGAATGATTATGATCTTGCTGTTGATTATGTTCATATGTCAGGTAAAGCATCAACCTCTTCACTTCAATCTGAATTTAAATGGGGGTATAATCGAGCTGCTAGAATCATTGCAAAATTAGAAGATAGTGGAATCGTAGGTCCTCCTAGGCAAGGAGAAAGATATCGCAAGGTTTTAACCTTAAGCCGAGAGCCTGGATATGTTTCAAGTGAAGAGTAATTTTATATACAAATAATACAATGTAAACAAGGGTAGGGTAAATTATTTCTTCATCATCCCAGTTCTAATCCCGTCTACGACAGTACACCAATTCAAAAAATCTAAAAATCTCCTAATTAAATGGGAGATTTTTAGTTCTCACATTTGTATACCCAATTGAGAATAATATGGGGAGTTGGAACTGGTATACTAAAAGTAT
>JAGORG010000007.1 GCA_018062965.1 Minisyncoccota bacterium | reverse complement strand
ACACTTGGTCTTGCGGCGTGGGGGTTCATCGATTTTCTTAAAAGGGGATATAGATAGGTTTCTTAAATAAGAAAAGAGGGTGTGGTATTCTGGCTAGATGGAAATCAAGACGGTCTCACTTAAGGATTACTCTTCACTTCGTATTGGGGGAGAGGGAAAATTGGTTGTGGTTAGAAATGAAGAGGAATTACATGAGGCTGTGATGCACGCGGAGGCCGCAGGCCTCCGCGTGCATCTTATCGGACAAGGAACAAATTCGTACTTCGGAGATGACCTCTCAGAGTTTCTTTTTGTCCAATTAGATATGAAGGGGATTTTTTTTGATGGAGAAACGGTAACTGCATATGCAAGCGTGGTGTGGGATGATCTAGTTATTGCATGTGTGTCACGTGGTTTGTGGGGTATTGAAAACCTTTCGTACATACCAGGAACAGTAGGGGCTGCGCCTGTACAAAATATCGGTGCGTACGGAACAGATCTTTCTCGGACGTTTGTCTCTCTTCGTGCGTATGACACAGAGCTGTCTATTTTTGTGGAATTGAATAAAGACGACTGTATGTTTGGGTATCGTGATTCTTTGTTTAAAAAACAACCACATAGGTATGTGATTATCTCTGTTTGTCTTAAACTTTCACATGAGCCACGCCCGGTTTTGGTGTATAAGCCACTTGATGCATTGGTAGGGACTGAAAATATTACACTAGATGTTATTAGAGAACTCGTTGTGCAAACAAGAACACAGAAACTTCCGGACTGGAAAGTACACCCAAATGCTGGCTCATTTTTCAAGAATACAACCGTAGGTAAAGATACAGCTCATGCGCTCCAAGAAAAGTATCCGACGCTGCCTCTTATTGAAGTTGTAGATGGGTATAAAGTGCCATCAGCGTGGCTGATCGAACATGTTGCAGGCATGAAAGGTGTGAGGGTTGGAGATATCGGTACATGGCCTCTGCAGCCGCTTGTGTTGGTGAACTATGGCGATGTCACAGCGGATGATGTTGATGCTTTTGCAAAGAGTATTAAAGAAAAAATATACGAAAAAACGAGCCTCGCTATTGAACAGGAAGTGAACCGAGTGGGTTAAGCGGGTTTGCAAAAGATACATATTTGTGTTATTATGTATCTGTCGACGGCACGAGCCGCCGATTTGTTTTTAACCAACTAGACCCATAGTTCTAGTGCTTACGAGGTTCTTTATGGCACACAGTCAGACGCAGGAAAGGCAAATACGCCAACCTGCACCACCCCCGGAAATCCCGCCGCTTCCTGATGTGGATTCGGAGGGGTTGCTCAGGCGACTCTTACTACTTTCTCGGGGAGGAAACATGATTCCCGGTGGATACCCTCACCATATTCAGTGTGAGGGATACAGTGGAGTGATCTAACGATGCTCCAAACGGTCAGTCTTCGGACTGGCTTTTTTTATTTGTAACAGGTATTTGGTACTATACAGCTATGTCACTACGTATTGGAGTTTTTGATTCTGGGATTGGAGGGTTAACTGTCCTTAAAGAACTTGTTGATGTTATTCCGGCTGAGTATGTATATATTGGAGATTCATTGCGTGCTCCGTATGGAAATAAACAAAGCGATGAGTTGCTCCAATACATGAAAGAGCTCATTGGTTTTTTACAAGAAAAAAAGTGTGATGTGTTTGTGAACGCATGCAACAGCCTTTCATCGCTTGATACAGAAAAGTTGCTACGCGATATGAACATACCACACAAACAGTATGTGGACATGGTCTCCGCAACACAACAACATCTACAGGATATTCCACAGAGCGCTCACATACTCATATATGGAACTGTGGCAACTATTCAAAGCGGAGCATATCAAGACGTTTTCAAGGGTCTAGATGTTAGAACGCAATCATCAGCACTTCTTGCACAAGCTGTAGAAACAGGGGAACAGATTGTTATTGATGAAGAGATTGATACATTACTCGATACTGTTCTTGAAAAACATATTACTCATATATTTCTTGCGTGCACACACTATCCGCTTATTTTGGAGTATATAGAAAAACGATGTAGCGGACTCGGAGTGACCTGCATTAACCCTGCGGTGTATGTACCAGACTCTATTTCTACAGAAGAGCGAGGAGACTACAATCTAGAGATGTATACAACCAAGCAGACAAAAGGGTGGGAGGTGTGCGAAGATCTGTTCCCTGGTACAGATGTTGTTGAAATGCAGCTCTAGTGAACGATATTGACGTATATAAAAATACATAGTAGAGTATTTTGCGAAAGGAGGGTATTGCCATGCAATCCCAAACAACCCAAGTTCGTTTTTCTGTCGGAGAGCATTTGAAGCTGATCTCAGCGCTCTCTGAGGTGCATGTCATGGTTTTCCGTGAAGGCAAACATCAGCAGTTTGTTGTGGAGAGTGCTGCTCTTCTGCAGTACCTCCGTGGTGGCTCCCGGGTAATCGCTGTCCAGGAGCTGAAGAATCCTGTGCCAGACCTTGCGTCTGAGACAGCGGGGGATTGCTATCACCAGGTTTGTTTTGGGGAAATCCCAAACCACGGTTTGCCCGGTGGTCCGCTCTACTTCCCGGCGTGGCAGTTTCAGTCAGACGAAAGCTGAACTACCCCTGAGGGGGGTTTGACAAAAGCGCATGGTCGCGTAGCGATCATGCGCTTTTTATTTTGTATGGTAGTATCGTACATATATGGCAGGAATACTCTATATCGTTCCAACCCCAATAGGCAACCTCGAAGACATGACACTTCGAGCTATTCGTATTTTGAAAAACGTTGATCTTGTTTTATGTGAAGACACATCTGTCACGCAAAGACTTTTTAAAGAATACGAAATTGACACCAAGACAAGTGTTTTTTATGCACAGACGGGTATCAAAAATATTGAAAAAATAATGAACCTTCTTGAAGAGGGTGGCAAGGTTGCTCTTGTTTCAGATGCAGGTACACCGACAATATCAGACCCTGGAGTGCTTTTGGTGGACAAAGTCAGAAGCGAACTTCCTGATGTTGAAGTGATTGGTTTACCCGGTGCGTCAGCGCTTGTTACTGCACTTTCAGTGTCTGGTATATCATCAGCAACGTTCACATTTTATGGATTTCTACCACACAAGAAAGGTAGAGAAACATTGTTTACAACAATTAAAGAAAGTACATATACCTCAGTATTTTATGAATCAGTACACAGAATTGAAAAAACGCTAAAGACACTTGCAGAGATGATTCCTGAAACACGCCAGATAGTTATTGCGCGCGAACTCACCAAGCTCCACGAAGAGGTGGTGCGAGGGACACCACAGATGGTTATGGACTATTTTAATAAGAAAAAAGACCATATCCGAGGCGAGTTTGTGGTGATTGTAGAAGGCGAGAAGTAGTCTGTAGTAGGTAGTGAATAGTAAGTAGTTAGTAGTTTAAAACTAAGGTTTTAAACTACTAGTCACTACGTACTACTTACTATATACTAGGTAATTATGTCACCACTTGGAATTCAACGCACAGTAGCTGTTTTGCTCATCATTTCACCATGGGTATACATTCCTGGCATCTTTAAGGAGTTTATATTTATCGTCGCAGGTATACTTCTTTTTGTTTCTACGCTTGATCTTAAAAAGAAACCAAAAGTACCCCGCAACGAAGAGACAGAAAGTATCCCGCACTCACAAGAATCATCACACGAACAAAACGCATGAAGATAGTAAGCGCACTTTTTGTTGCTTCGCTTGGTGTGCTCATTTGGTGGTCAACATCAGGGTACACATATTTTGATGGTATGAGATCTCTTGGTTCTGTTACCTACGACATTAATGGAACAAGTACACTTAAAGAAAAGATTGCAGCTATCACAAACAGTGGAACAGAACCTGAAGTGCCTGTAGAAATTGTTAAGAAAGTAACACATATACAACCCCCACAAGAAGTGAAGGCTATTTATATGTCGTCATGGGTTGCAGGTACACCATCTATTCGTTCAAAGTTGGTGAAGCTTATCGAAGATACAGAGCTTAACGCTGTTGTTATTGATGTGAAAGATAACACTGGAGTGATTACATGGGAAGAGCGTATGCAGGATTTGCCAGAGTTTATTGAAGAGCTTCACAGTAAAAATATTTATGTGATTGCCCGTATAGCGGCGTTCCAAGATCCTGCCTTTGTAAAGAAACATCCAGAGCTCGCTGTGCGTAATGTAAATACTGGAGAAATCTGGAGAGACAGAAAAGGAGAACCATGGGTAGATACTGGGTCACGGCAAATGTGGGAATATGTTACCGAGATTGGTAAAGAAGCGTATGCTCGAGGGTTCGATGAGCTTAACTACGACTATATTCGTTTCCCTACAGATGGTGACCTAAAAGCAATGCGCTACCCAGTGTCTGGTGATCGTGGTCTTACGGATAAGCGTGGTATTGTAGCTGAGTTTTATAAGCATCTCCATGATACGTTTTCACCACTCGGTATTCCTATCTCAGGGGACTTGTTTGGGATTATCAACGTCAACGCTGTTGAAACAAAAACACTCGGACAAGATTTACGAGATGGGTTGATGTATTTTGATTACGTTGCACCGATGGTGTATCCATCTCACTTTTATGCTGGCACTGCAGGGTACCAGAATCCTGCCGCACATCCAGGTGAGATTATTACATATTCAATGGCAGGTGCAGTAAAGATAGCAGAAGAAGTCGCAAGTTCTACTGGAAAGTCAGTTGATTTCTATGTCAAAAAACTTCGTCCGTGGTATCAAGATTTTGATATGGGGGCAACATATACAGCAGGGATGGTGCGTGCGCAAATGGAAGCTGGGTATGCACTCGGTATAGGTTCGTGGATGCTCTGGGATCCGGCAAATAAATACACACCAACTGCGTTAAAAGCGGAATAAATAAAGTGCGAAACCAAAGGTTACGTACTGTTGCTTTTCCATATAAAAAAGAGTAGAGTAGGCATGCGGTGACAACCGCATGTTCTTTTCATTAATTTGGGTCCGACAGGGCCTAGGAGATACCAATGAAACCAAGTGATTTTAAAAGGAGTTTTCCTTCTCCGGAGTATTCAGTTCAGAACTTTGATCCTGGTGGGAGAAGAAGTCAAAGACGGGAAGTTTATTTTTTCCATGTCCTGCGTGCGCTGTGGCAGGCAAACTGCACGGAAGTGCAGGAGGCATGTATTCGTTCCCTCAAGGAAGAGAGATTTCCTCGAGACAGCTGTGAAGCGCTCCTGAGCGACGTTCGCTATCTGGACGAAAATCACAAGCTTGCGCAAGATACCATTGTTTCGCTTGTCGTCGCGCGCGATGAAAAGCTCGCTTCGAAAGTGGCGAAGCTCTACTTGGAACATTCTTTGGACGCGGCAGCTAAGGATTGCCACTATTGGGAGTTTCGCGAAGAAACATCTGAAGCGCTTGCGAGCCAAGTATGGATGTCAAAAACCATCAGGTTTGTGCTTGCGTTGCTTGTTCTTCGTCGTCCGAAGTTTTTGGGTTATGGCGATCGCAATGATCTGTATCTCAAGTCAGACCTGTTCAAATATTTCCTCGGCGCAATCGCAGACAACAAGCTTCCCAGGCGCGATGCTGCTCTAGTGCTCAACACCTATTGCGGCCGACTGCTCGAATCTTTGGGGCCAAGAACGGTGTCACCCTCCGTTCTCCTTTTGAGAGAGGAAGATTGGATGCCATATGAGCGCCTGTTTGAGTATGTCGTCGATACGGAGTGGATGTATTTTGATCACCGAGGAATGGCATACGTCAGAAAGATAGCTCAGTTGTTCCAAGAAGCTGCTAAATTCGAACAGCACAAGAGCTTTGGCCCCTTGCTTGAGGTTCGTGCAAAAACAGTGTGCTCAGCGGTTCTTGAAACAGAAATCCCCATCCAAAGGCTGACTCAAGCGGAGCTTGCTCTGTAGGTAAAAGCTTGTAGTCTGATCTGTTTCTATTCAAAGCGCCCAAACCGGGCGCTTTTTCTTTTACCCACTATTTACTCCTTACTACATACTATATACTGTGCTGTATGTCAGATGCTCACGGAAAAGAAAAAGTAACCTATATTGGCAAGGTTGATTTTCGTAACAAACAACTTACGTTTGGTATCAAAGAGAAAGACCGAACACGCCACACATACATCATCGGTAAAACAGGTATGGGTAAATCTACCCTACTGGAGAACCTTGCTATCCAAGATATCCAAAACGGAGAAGGGTTATGTGTGATTGATCCACACGGTTCTATGGCTGAAAAGTTGCTCGATCATATTCCTGAATCTCGCGTAAAAGATGTTATTTATTTTGCACCGTTTGATTCTGCTCACCCGATTGGACTTAATGTACTTGAAAAAGTTGATCCAGAAAAGCGTCACCTTGTGGCAAACGGTATCATGGCAGCATTTAAGAAACTGTTCAAGGATCAGTTCTCTGCACGTATGGAATATATTTTGAACAATATTATTCTCGCACTTCTTGAAAACGATGGACAGTCTCTCCTTGGGGTTAATCGTATGCTTATCGACAAGGAGTATCGCAAGTCTATTGTTGCAAACGTAACTGATCCAACAGTGAAAGATTTTTGGGTAAATGAATACGCAAACTATACTGATAAATTCGCCGCAGAAGCAGCTCCTGCTATTCAAAACAAAGTAGGGCAATTCGTCGCAAACCCGCTCATTCGTAACATCATCGGACAACAAAAAACATCGTTTGATATCCGTGAAATAATGGATACCAAAAAAATCCTCATTGTTAACCTTTCAAAAGGAAAAGTAGGAGAAGGAAACGCTAATCTAATTGGCTCGCTTCTTATCACAAAAATTTATCTTGCGGCGATGTCACGAGCAGATGCTGGTCCATATGAACTTGAAAATCTTCCACCATTTTATTTTTATGTGGACGAGTTTCAAAACTTTGCAAACGAGTCGTTCGCGTCTATCTTATCTGAAGCTCGAAAGTATAACCTGGCGCTTACAGTTGCTCATCAGTATGTAGAGCAAATGGAAGATGAAGTGAAAGCTGCCGTGTTTGGAAACGTAGGTACCATGATTGCATTTCGTGTTGGGGCAACGGATGCGGAAATCTTTGAAAAAGAATTTGCTCCGTATTTCATCATGGATGATATTGTGAACCTTTCGGCGTATCAGATATACCTTCGTCTTATGATTGACGGGGTAGGGTCTAAGCCGTTTTCTGCACACACACTTGATCCTATCCCTAAACCCCACAGGTCGTTTGCTCGAGAAGTTCTTGTATCGTCACAAAAAACATATGGTCGACCTGTTGCCGAAGTCGAGCTTGAGGTGCAGGAATTTTACAAGCAAGAAGAAAAACCACCAAAGCCTACAAAGCAGCCTTTGGTGCAAGACACGTATGTTCCACCTTTTGAGAGAAAAGAAAAGCAGCTTCCAATACAACCTATTAATCATGACGGTAAACCTGTAAGCAGACCAAGGGATTCTATGTACCCTCAAACACCTCGACCAGAGCGCAGGAATGAAGAAAGGCGTACCACTGATCGTCCTGTACGAAAAGAGGCTCCTGTTTTCGATAACAAGCCAGCTATGTCGCTCAAAGAAGCATTACAAAAGGCAATGGAAGAAAAAAACACAGCATCAACACCTGTCGAAGCTGAACCTAAAGAGAAAGTAGTTCAAGATACGCCAGTGCCTACAACTGACTCATACACATATGACAAAAAACCTGGCAAGGAAGTACCTGAAGACCTTCTGCGAACTATCTTAAAAGATTAACCGTATGCGCTACAGAGCAATACCTTTCATTTTTATGATGGTAGCTTCTCAAGTTAACGCTCTTAGTATTTCTGAAATAATGCATGACCCACAGGGGACAGATAGCGGTAGAGAATGGGTAGAAATATATAATGATACACCCAGTGCTGTGACACTGACCTCGTACAAGTTTTTTGAAAGTGGGGTCAATCACGGCATTACTGTGTACAGTGGTGCGTCTAGTATTCCTTCTGGAGAATATGGTGTGATAGCTGATAATGCACAAAAGTTTTTGGTTGACTATCCAAGCTATACAGGGGTTCTGTATGACAGCGCTTTTTCACTCATCAACTCAGGAGAACAGCTTATCCTAAAAGATAGCTCACTTTCTAACCTTAATGAAGTAACCTACAACCCATCTCTTGGTGGGGATGATGACGGATCAACACTCTCGTATATAAATGGTGCATGGGTTCGTGGTTTAGCAACTCCGGGTGCAGTTAACGTAGAAGATACATCTGTAGTTGTTTCTTCTGCAGCTACAAATACCAATCAAACGGTTGGTGTTCAGTCTGCTCCACCAAGTCCAGATATTATTATGTATCTGCCATATGAGCGTGTAGTTGTTGCAGGGGCTCCTACAGAGTTTTCTGTATCTGCTACAAATAAAGCAAACAGCCCTCTTGCAAACATGCTGTACACTTGGGCGTTTGGGGATGGAGGGTATGGTACAGCATCCACAACCATGTATACGTACGCATACCCCGGGGTGTATATAGCGACTGTCGAAGCTACAAATGGAAATGTTATCGGTAAAGCAAAAATGAAAGTACGTGTTATTCCACCGGACATATCTATACGAGACAGTGGTGTTGGAAAGTATGGAGCATATATAGATATACATAATCCGCACGTGTATGATCTAGAGGTTTCTCAGTGGTTAGTAGATATAGATGGGGCAAAGTTTTCTTTTCCAAAACATACAGAGTTACTTGCAAAACAAACAACTCGTATATCTGGAAAGGGGATGGGGTTTGCGAGTTCTACATTTGCAACAACTACAAAGGTGAGAATACTATTTCCTACCAATGAAGAGATTGCAAGTTTCTACTCTTCAGAAAAAGTAACTTCCTATCAAGCGAGTTCAACGCAGAAACAGGTGGTGACTGTAGCAAGGGTTGCAAGTGTTTCTCCAAAAAATATAGCGCCAAGCAAAGCAAACATAGTATCCACAAGCACAAACAGTACAACACGCAAAAAAGATACTCGATTAGTTGATTGGTTAAAGGGTTTATTGAGATAGTTATCGCATGTTATACTAAGTTAATGAGAGGCTTTTTTACTAAATATTACCTGCGCTTGCAGTGGTTTTTTAACTACACAAGAAATATGTGGCACTTGAGTTCTGCTCAAGAAATCACACACCTCAAAGAAAGCGCTCGTGTGACACTTAATCGTCACGAACACAAAATCTATTCTCAACACGGGGAAGATGGTATCATTCGTGAAATTTTTAGACGCATCGGAACAACATCAAAAACTTTTTTTGAATTCGGTGCAGGTGCAGGAAGTGAGAATAACACCATTGCACTTCTTCTTGATGGATGGAAAGGGTGGTGGATTGATGGAGGGGATTATGTTGATGTCTACAAAAATCTTTTTGCACAATCTATCCAAGAAGGAAACTTAGTTGTCGCTCAGAAGATGATAACGTCATCTACAATTAACAGCACTATACAGGAACTTACTATTCCACGTGAGATAGATTTCTTGTCTATCGACATTGACGGTAATGATTACTATATATGGAAAGCTCTTACAGCACTCTCTCCTCGTGTCATTGCCATAGAATACAATGCTGGATATCCAGCAGACATGCATTTTCTTCAACAAGAGTCCGATTCCCTATGGAATGGAAGTAACTTTTTCGGTGCATCACTCCACACACTTAATCAACTTGCAAAGGAGAAAGGTTACACACTTGTATGTTGTGACTTGATTGGAGCAAATGCATTTTTCGTACGTAACGACCTCGTGGGGGACAAATTTGATCACGCGGGAGATGTTGCTGCTATCTGGCAATCACCAAAGTATTATCTCTATTATTACGGCGGCCACATGCCATACATAAATTATGGCAATATTCCAGCAATGGGACCTTGGGTCAATGAAAACAAAAAATAGTTTCAAAGAATTTGTATTTTTCTCAGCTGGCCCAGTAGGAGACCATGTTATTTTGATTGATTTTGCGCATCGATTTTTTGAATCTTCAGGTATTCCCTCATGTATCATTATGAAGCATCCAAATCCATTTTTGAGAGATTTTGCCTTACCATACTATGACTATATTCGTTACGAAGAGTTTCCTGGTTTTCAAGGAAAAGTTGCATTAGTATATTTAATGTTTTCTAGTATTTTTGTTAAACGCTGTTTTATTAACGTACTTCCTATTCCTGCTCCAACGTATTATAAAGTATTTGCTTACTTTATTCGTTTTTGCACACGAAGTAGGTTTGTAGGGTTTAATCTTGAAGCATCAAGGAATTTCCCGCAAGGAAAAGGCTCTTCAGTATTTCTTGGTAAAGAAAACTACATTGATGCACAAATTAATAAAAATATTTTTCATGAAGAAGCAAATAGAATGCTTGCCTTTCTTGGTTTTCCAGAAATACAACGAGCGCCCTCGCTTGCATATATTGAAGACAAAAAAAGTATTCTAAACAATAGTCTAATTTCGCGGAGGTATATCGTATTTCACCTTGCCGCATCTCACGTCGACAGAAGTTTCCCGGAAGATAAGTGGAATCGTATCATCAAAGCTGTTCAAGAAAAGCTCCCTAACACTCCTCTTGTGTTTACAGGTTCTGAGAAAGATAGATATTTTATAGAAACATGTCTTGGGGATATTTCTCGAACACATATCATTCTTGCATGTGGGAGTTCTTCTACACAACAATTGCTCACATTGCATGCGAACGCTCTTTTGAATGTTACTGTGCATACAGGAAATGCGCATTTCATCAACATGCTCCATGTGCCAACACTTACCCTTAATATCAAAGGGGTTTATTTTTTCAAATTTTACTATAACGAGCTAGGTAGAGAGCTTGTTGCAACAGAAGGGTGTACATGTGATCCGTTTGAACGCGAATGCACCATGATCCCATACAAAGGAAAAGAATATATGGCGTGTCTGTTTAATATAAAAGAAGAAAATATTGTCGAAAACATTATCTCCATGATTACACCAGCTTAACGTTTATAAAATACCTTAAGATCTTGAAGTTGTGATTTAATGGAAGGCAAAGGAATATCAGATGCGAGAGATTTGTTTATTGCTACTGGGGTAGCGTAAGGTTCTATTTTAATATTTTTGTTATATATGGTCTGTATTATTTTTAAAACCTCGTATTTACTTAAACTATCTGTAGTGCCGTATTGCCCCAGACGGGGATACATTTCCCAGTTATCTATGTAAGACTCAGCTAATTGTGCCCACTGAAGTGTTGTTATTCCGTTCCAGTAGTGGTTTGTGTAGCCCTTCACTTCGTTTTCAGAAAAAAGAAACCAGTCAAGAAAAGAGAGAGAGCTTTTAAGTTCATGGCCTATAATTGATGTACGAATTATCTTTGTATTTTTAAAAGATTGTTCAATTACCTCTGAAATATAAGCCTTACTCTTTCCGTAGTCATCTTCTGCGTCTCGATAGGCATTTTTTTTGTATAAGAGAGGGTACATTAATTTCCCAGAAAATTCACAGTCCGTAGAAGGGTGTAAGATTTTTTTGCCTAGAGTTTCCAGGAACGTAGGAAGCTCAATGTTAACCTTTCTGTACTCCAGGTCTGAGTACCTTTTTTGTGGTATACACCCAATACAATTAATGATGATATCTGCTTCGCTGTTTTCTAAATCTTCCTTAAATTCAGGAGCCCCAAATCTTTCATTGGTAGTTAATAAGATGTACTTATTTGTTTTTTCAAGATATGAGTAAACAGCGTTGCCAAGCATTCCCTTATGGCCTAAAACTAATATTTTTTTCATCTAGGGTCAAAATAGTTATTCTCTTCAAGGTAGTTTTTTAGCTCATCTTTAGTCATTAGACAGTCCTCAGATGTAAGTCCTTTATTTGAAAATTGAATTTCGTTAAAGATATTACTATAGTGGATAAGATAAACATTGTACTCTTTATTATAAGTTGTTCGTGCAGTTTCGTACGGGGAAATAGTTTGTTCGTGTGTCTTCTCTGATATACGCGGAGACCCTTCTTCCCACTTAAGTCCAAACTTTTCTTCATAAATTTCAAATAAATCTTTTACTTTGTGAGCCTTTTGAACCGGGATAACGGTAAAACCTGTAAAGTTAAGAGCTGTTTCGATTGCGTCTACAGCTCTTTCCACTTCTATCATAAAACGAGTCATTTCATTACCGTAGAGTTTTAGTGAGTAATTATTTTTTACTGAATCCCAAATAAGAGGAATAATAGAACCTGTAGAGTTGATTACGTTTCCGTAGACGACACAGGATAGTTTCGTTACTTCCTTCTCAGCGTTAACAATAAATGCTTCACCCCCAACAAATTTCATTGCACCATAAAGTGTTGTTGCGTTACGACTTTTATCAGAAGATATAAAAGTCGCCGCCTTAAGTTTGTTTTCTATGGCTGCTTTTTTAGAATTTAGAGCCCCGTTAACAATAATTTGAACAGCCTCTTCGACGTTTTGGTCGACGGCCTCTATTTGTTTTAGTGAGGCAGCAAAAATACCAATGGTATGTCCTGCCATTGATTTTTTCAATAGTTCAAAGTTTCTAATATCACCAATAATACATTTTATTTTTGGAAATTGCTTTTTGAGATAGTAGTGCTTTGCTTCATCTCGACTAAAGACAGTAATTTCGTTGTTTTCGTAAAACCTTTTTATTACATGGCGACCCAGGTACCCCGCGCCACCTGTGATAAAAATTTTTTCATTTTTCATGTTTTTCGTAAGTAAATAGTACTACTTTTCTATATTTTTAGCAATTTAATTATGATCTTACCTTGTGTTATGATTATAACCATAGCATGAACATAAATACGGCACCATCTATATCTAAAATAGACTCTTTTGAAGAGGAAATGTCTGCCGAGCCATGGTATCATTTTTCGATTGATGATGTTTTTGACGCCTTAGTAGAGGTTAATGATAAAAAAATATCTCTCCTAGAACACCCAACTTTCTCTTTCTTAGAAAAAATGCATAAAGCCTACGGTCTCCATGTCGGGCTTAATCTTTTTTTTCAAAAAAAAATTAACCACGAAATGAGATATCTATCAGAGATAAGGGATATGAAAGAAGAAATTAAATCTTTGGGCGGGTGGTTAAAATTTGCTCCTCATGCTTTAGACTTTGAAACAGCTCCGTATGATCAAAAACCTGAGGACCAAATTGGGGTGTTTGATAAAATTTACTCAGAGATTACTCGTTTTGCGGGAGAGGATTCGTATGCTAGATGGGTTCGACTTCACTATTACTCAGAAAGCTACGAACTTGCTAGTTATTTCAAAGAAAAAGGGGTGCAAGCACTCTTTGCGACAGATAGACCTTCTGGAGCTCATCGTTTGCCGCAAGATTCTAAAGATGATCTTTTGAAAAAGGGGTTTACAAGATTTGAGAATTTATATTTTATAAGGACACATTTTCGCATCGAGTTTTTTGAGCAAAAGAAAGAAAGCTTTTTAAGTATAAAGAAAATGTTTGAAGAAACACTTGGTACTCATAAACATATTGTTCTATATACCCACGAATATGAGCTTGCGAGGAAAGAAATCCTGGAAACTCTAGAGAAATCTCTAAAGGTTCTTAAAAGTATTCACGTTCCTAGCATAAATAAGATGTGAAAAAAGTAGCTTTTGTCATTTATCGGTCTTGGGCGTATGAAATATATAAGGATATACTTGCTTTCCAAAAAACATCAAAGTTGTTTGATGTGCCTATTCTTATTACAACAAAAGAAGCAGAGTTTGTAGTACCACCAGGTGCGTATATTGTAGAAGGAAAAGATAATAATCACATTCACGCTATTCTAAAAGACTTAGGTGTAGACATTGTGTTTTTTTATGGATGGTCATGGATTGTTGAAGGTAATCTTTTATCACATTTTCTTTGCTTGTGTTTACACCCTTCACCTCTACCACGCTATCGTGGAGGTTCACCTCTACAACATCAAATAATTTCTGGAGAAGAAAGGTCTGCTGTAAGTGTTTTTAAAATGGACAGAGGCATAGATGATGGCGACATATATAAGCAAACCCCATTCTCTTTGAAGGGTTCACTCGATGATATATTTAAAAGGATAGTAAAAGTAGGTACAAAAGTAACAAAAAACTTAATTATTGATGTTATACGCAATAAGGTTACTTTTTTGCCTCAAAAAAATTTAAATGAATACCCACCTCTTAAAAGAAGAAAAAAAGAAGAGAGCGTTGTTCCTTTTAAGGATTTAAATACCTTTTCATATTTAAGATTTTATAATCTAGTTAGAGCACTTACGAACCCTTATCCAAATGTTGTGATAATTGTTTCTGAATATAAAATATTTCTACAGAAAATAGTTAAAGTAAAAAAACCGCCCGAAAAGTATACTCTTTTGTGTGAAAAAATAGACTTTTCTGATAAACATGCACCTCTGCTTTATGTTGAACTAAAAGACTCTTATGTTTTGCTGGAAAAGTTTAGTATTTTTAAAAATGATACACTGATCACATCAAAGTAATTTTTATGAGTAATATCAAAGTAACAGTAGTAACTCTTGTTTATGGAGATAGGTGGAAATTCCTGTCAAAAACAATAGACCCAATTATGAAAGATCAGCGCGTTTGTTGTTTGATTATTGTTGATAACGCTTCGACTGATGAGCAAGAGATTTCCTCGTATATTAAACAATATGGTGACAGAGTTATTTATTTAAGAAATAAGGAAAATCTAGGCTCTGCTGGAGGTTTTCATGTGGGTATTGCCCAAGCACAAAAGATAGAAAGTGACTACGTTTTACTACTAGATGATGACATGATTCCTGAAGAGGGGTATATAGACTTATTTCTCCAAGTGCAAAGTCTCTTCGAAAGAAAAGTTGTTCTTTCAGGAAGTAGGCCATTTTTACTTGAAAATAAAGAAGCATTTTATCAACCCGTTTTGGGCGACACTTCTGTAGAAGGAACTTTTTTTGATGTATTTAGTTTTTCTAAACTGCAACTTTTCAAAGATCTTCTTTTTGGTAATTTTATAAAACAAAAAAAACGAGGACCTTTTGTTCCTATTATCCCTACAAAAGCTTTTGTATATGGAGGTGCCTTCATACCAATAGAAGCAATAAGGGAGGCGAAACTTCCAGATGTAAACCTTTTTCTGTATGGTGATGATGTTGAATACTCTTGGAATATTAAAAAACTTGGATATGAATCTTACCTGTGTTCTCGTCCAGTTTTTCAAGATATAGATTTTACTTTTGGCGGTAACCAATCTCACATTTTCGGTCAGTTTGATAAAAGAACTACAAAAATGAAAGTTTTTTACCGGCTTAGAAACATGATAAAACTTTCTCGCCGACATAGTGAGCAGTTTAAAGTAGTTTTATTTTTAAATATCACAGTTTGGGTGTTTGGGCTTTGTATTCTTGGGTTGCTGAGAAATGGGTTTACGTCGCACTACTTTTCAAAACTAAGAGTAATAAGCTATGCTTTCTTAGCCGGTTACGATATTTATAACCCAACAGCAAAGCAGTTAAGTCTCTAGTTCTTGAGTTAGACTAAAATGCCCATGACACCAGATAGGTCTTGGTCATTTAAGGTGCTTTTAAATTTATCACGTCGTTGACGCACAATCATAGGGCAAAAAGCTCGTACTCGTAGATTTTTTTTAAACCTAGCAATGTTTTGAACTCTATCAGCGGGGTATATAATTTTACCACCCAAAGAAAGTATTTTTTTTGCACCTTCTTGGTGTATAAGATAACACCCCGCAAGGTATAAGGGTCTATAGAAGGTGACAGGTTTTCCTGTATGTGATTTTTTTTTATAAAAATGCTCTCTGAAGCCTTCGTATAGGGAAAATATCGAAACTAGTATGAATTTAAAAAAGTAGATAGGTGTTTTTAGTATATTTGACAAAGTTCTATCTTCCTTGTATTTATTTTTCATAAGATATAGCCATAGTTGTATATAACGTAACCCAACATATGGATAGTTAAAAGAAAGATACTCCCAAACTTTCTTTTTTTTATTGTTTATAATTAGTTCTTCTATAATACTTTTAAAGTTTGTAGGTATTTCAACGTCATCCTCAAGGATGAGTGTGTATTCGATATTTTTTTGAGTAATCGTCTCTAGGATTCTTCTGTGAGAAAGTGCACACCCTTTTTCTGAAGGGGTGAGGGTTGATCCATTTAAGATAATTGCAGCACTTTCGTCATATTCCTTAGAAAAGTCATATGTCTTTCCATCGAAACCTTCTTGTACCGAAAACTCTATGTCTGCAGCGTCTAATTGTTTCGTCATAAAATCTAACCGTTCAGGGTTTCTTTTCATGTTGATGACAAAAGCAGAGAAAGACTGTGACATACTTTATTTGTTTGTGTGAACTATTTCAAATAAATTTATCTCGTTATCGTTTTTGTTTTTAACAGGGGCGCTTATTAGAAATGTTACAAAGTAAACTATTTTCAGTAACCAATTTGGGTGAAGAAGAACCTTTGACCAAATATTTGCATTTGTAAAAGCTTTTTCAATTCGAAGGTTAGATTGTTCTAGATTAAATTTTAAAATATGGTCAAAAATTGGCGATATGTGTCCAGTTGCTTTCAGATCCTGTTCGCTAAACCAGTGAAGTCTACCAATAAGAAAAAATTTAATCCGAGAAAAAGTATGCTCGACGTTCAGTGTTGAAAGGTAAAAATATCCTTTAGGGTTAAGTAATTTTTTTATGCACCGCATAAAATGAAACTGGTTTTCAAGATGTTCTATAACTTCTATTGCAACAATTGCATCAAACATACCAATTTGTGAAAAATCAGTATTCAAATCTAATGGTAAAAATGTTGTTCCTTCCACGGTAAAGTTTTCTGGGACAAATTCAACAGATGTAATTTTTGTGTACCCATGATTCAATAGTCTTTTTTCAAATGCACCAGAGCCAGATCCGAGAACTAAGATTTCTGTATTTTTATCTTTAAACCTTGATACAAGTTGCTTGAAAATGCCCTCATG
>JAGORG010000005.1 GCA_018062965.1 Minisyncoccota bacterium | reverse complement strand
GTTATGTATTGTGGGACATAGACAATACGTGAAGGAGTAACTGGCTGTACCGGTGTAGAGGTAGCTACAGCTAGAACAACAGGTGTTTCTTCTACTGGGTAGCCGAGGATAGTTGTGGTATCTGGTGTACCTTGAAGAGCAAGGAGTGTATCGTAGCTACAGCGAGATGAGTCTTTGTTGGTAGAGAGTGAGCAAAATACCGTAAGTGAGAGGCGGTCAAGGAAGGATGCTGCATTTGCGTTCGTTACGCTTGGGGCACGTTGTGCCTGTACGGTGTAGCCGCCAAGAGCAAAGCTTTGGTAGGTTTCTAGAGGGAGAAGGTTTAGCTTAGCAATGCGAGGACCATGCTTGGCAAGAGATGCGAGGGAGTCTGTGAGGGAGAGAGTGGAGAAGGTTGAGGGGGAGAGAGGCGAAATACGAGAAAACAAAGGTATCGAAAAACCTGCCCCAACCGTAGGTGTCTGTGAGTATGATTTTGGAACATTTTGTGAAGCCACTAACGACAGGTGCGACACAGCAAAAGTTTGTCCAATGGTTAGAGATGAAACTACGCCTATTAAAAACAAAGATCGAATATATCGCAGGCTCTTTTGCATGAGTAATTTGATATATACAGTATAGTAAAAAACCTTGATAACCTATAGTAAAAAATGTGGATAAAGGACAGAAAATATATTTGTAACATATAGCTTAAAAAGAAAACTGTTTTGTTTGAAAAATGTCACCCTAAATAGACAGACCACTCACAATACGAACCAATAATTTTTGTACACAAACCTTATAAAATAAGCTGATATTTCAATTAAAACTCGCTACGAAAATGCCCTTATAGTATCTAAACTTGGTGATTATAAAGTTGTTTTTTAATTTTTCTGTTTATTCGAAGTATTTGATACTCTTATAAAGCTTGCTCTGTGTAGTTTTGATAATCCATATGTACTAATACCTACATAATGTTTTTTGGTACCATATCCAACATTGTTTTGCCAATCATACCCTGTGTTTTCTTTAGACATTTTTTCCATATATCTGTCCCTGGTTACTTTAGCCATAATGGATGCTAAGGCTATTGATGCATGATTTTCGTCACCTCGTATGTATGTTGACTGATTTATATATTGAATAGGAAGCTTTAAACCTCCATCGAGCTTATAGATAACCCTTTCAATATGACTATACTTTACTTGTAGGTTACGTAGAGCTGTAGCGATACAACTCTGTATTGCTTTATTTATTCCATGGCGATCAATATATTCTGCAGAGCGGGAAATAATGCTGTATTCTATCTCTAAATCTTTTGTTTTATTCTTTCGTAAATTACGAATAGTTAAATAAATGTTATTTCTTAATTGTTTAGTAAGTTTTTTAGAATCTCTAATAGTATTATTAAAAATAATCTTTTTTAGAAGCTTTTCGTTATTTGTGTAAAAAGCACAGACCGTTACAGGGCCAGCAATAGGACCTCTACCGACTTCATCTATACCAATTACTTCGAGACTTTTCATCAGATGAGTATACCCTCTATCTTTGATACACTACAGCCATGTTTATTCATCTCCGTACGCATAGCCACTACTCCCTCTTGAATGCTGTCCCCAAAGTACCCGCCCTAGTAAAACGAGCAAAAGAACTTGGGATGCCTGCTCTTGCTTTAACTGATTACGCAAACATGTACGGAACAATTGAGTTTTATCAAGCATGCCAAAAGGCAGAAATAAAACCAATTATTGGTGTTGAGTTTTCTGTGGCATATCAGGAACGAGAGTTTGCGATTGTTCTCATCGCTCTTGATGAAGCTGGGTACAAAAATCTCATGAGAATAACTTCGATAGTTAACATGGAAGACCCAGAACACCCTATTCTTAGGTTTGAAACACTAGTCACGTATCAAGAAGGTTTAATCGTACTCTCTGGTGGACCTTGGGGAGACGTAAGTAATTTACTCACAATCGATGAACAGAAAGCTGAAGATAGACTCAAAGAGTACCTAGCAATTTTTGGTGACCGCTACTACCTTGAAGTAAGCCCACACACCTTTATGGAGCGAGGGCAAGAGATGCGCGAAAAGACAATAGCTCTTGCTAAAAAATATTCTATACCTCTTGTTGCAACTTGGAATAGCCACTATCTTTTACCTCAAGACAAGTCTGCCCACAAGACACTTTTCATGGTGCATGGAGATCAAGGATCTAACGACTTGTACAACCATAAATTTCAAAAAGGAGAGTTCTATTTCGCAGATATACCTACCACAGAAAAAATCTTTGCGGATATTCCAGAGGCAGTAGAAAACACAACTAAACTTGTAGATCGCGTAAACCTCACGATCAACCTTGGTGCTTGGGTATTTCCAAATATTGAGTTCAAGAAAAACTACAACGAAGACCTGCGCGAACTTGCATACGCCGGACTAATAGTTCGTGGAATGGAAAAAACTGATGCTGTTGTAACTCGCCTTGAATACGAACTAAAAGTGATTGCGGACAAAGGGTATTCTCCCTACTTTTTGGTTGTGTATGACCTGCTGCGTTTTGCTCGAGAAAACAAAATCCTTACAAATATTCGAGGTTCTGTTGCGGGGTCACTTGTCACCTACCTATTACGTATTACCAACGTAGACCCCTTTGTTTACAAGCTTCCCTTTGAACGCTTCCTTAACCCTGAACGACCATCAGCTCCAGATATCGACATGGACTATGCTGATACCCGGCGCGATGAAGTAATAGACTATGCTCGTAGAAAATATGGGATAGACAATGTAGCACAGATAGGAACATTTGGAACTATGATGGCACGAGGTGCTGTTAAAGACGTCGCTCGAGCTATGAAGTATCCGTACGTTGTTGGAGATCGTATCAGTAAAATGATTCCACCTCCACGACAAGGATTCCCTGTAACCATTGCTGGAGCACTTGCAGAAGTGCCTGAACTAAAAGAACTCTACGATACCGATCGTGAAGTTCAAACAATACTCGACATGGCTCAACAAGTTGAAGGGTGTGCCCGACATATTTCTGTGCACGCCGCAGGTACAGTTATTTCACCTTCTCCGCTATGGGACTTTACACCAATACAAAAAGACCCTAAAGGAGGCAAGGTTATCACTCAATACGATATGTATACCATTGAAGACGCTGGTCTTCTTAAATTTGACTTCCTTGGGATTAGAAACCTAACAATACTCGGAGATGCTATCACTCTTGTGCACGATAGATACGGCGTTGACGTAGATATTGAAAACGTACCCTTGGAAGATAAAAAGACATTTGAAATGCTAGCACGCGGAGAGACGATGGGACTTTTTCAATTAAACGGTTCTGGTATGACACGGTTTTTGAAAGAGCTAAAACCTTCAACTATTTTTGACATCAACGCGATGGTTGCCTTGTATCGTCCAGGACCACTTGAAATGATTCCAGAATACATTGCGCGAAAACATAACCCTTCACTTGTTAGTTATTTGGACTCTCGACTAGAAACAATTCTTGATCAATCTTTTGGTGTTATCACATACCAAGACGATGTGATGCTTATTGCGATTCACCTTGCTGGATATTCATGGCTTGAAGCTGACAAGTTACGTAAAGCGATGGGTAAAAAAATTCCAGCTGAAATGCAAGCACAGAAAGAAAAACTTCTGAAAGGTTTCATCGAACACGGATTATCACAAAAAAAGGCCGACCAACTTTGGAGCCTTATCGAACCGTTTGCGGCATATGGATTCAACAAAGCTCACGCGGCAAGTTATGGGCGAGTGGCATACCAAACAGCGTACATGAAAGCAAACTACCCTGTTGCATACATGACAGCTATTATGAGTAACGAGTCCGGTGATGTGGAAAAAATTGCTGAAATTGTTTCTGAGTGTAAGCGTTTACAAATCCCAGTACTTCCACCAGATGTGAACAAAAGTGAAGGAGGTTTTTCTATCGTTAAGGATGCAAGTGGAGAAAAAGAAGAGATACGCTTTGGGCTATACACAATAAAAAACTTAGGAAAAGACATTGCAGATGCAATCATTGCTGAAAGAAAAGCTCATGGACCATACACTTCATTTGAAAACTTTATTCAGCGAATACATCACAAAAATCTAAATAAAAAATCTATTGAGTCCCTCACTCGTTGTGGAGCACTTGATGAGTTTGCAGAACGAGGACAAATTCTTGCAAACATGGATGCAATCCTTGAGTTTCATAAAAAAACAGTGAAGGACAATGCAAATCAAGGAAGTCTTTTTGATATGAGTTCTACAATGCCGTTTACTCTTAAACCTGCTCCACCGGCAACTCAAGAAGAGCGTCTTGGTTGGGAGAAAGAACTTCTTGGTCTCTTTGTTTCTGGATTCCCCCTTGACCCATGGAAAGAAAAAATTCTAGCTCGAGGAATTGATATAGACGAAGTGCATCATACAGTGCCTGACGGAAAAGAAGTCTCTCTTGCTGTCATCATAGAACACATTAAAGTAACTACAACTAAAAAAGGAGACAAGATGGGGCTTGTCACACTTCGTGACTACCGCGGCTCTATAGAGGTAGCAGTTTTTCCTGAAACATATAAACGTTACAAAGATAAACTTGTTATGGATATACCTATCGTTGTTCGTGGAAAAGTTTCAACTCGTAACGGTGAGAAAACAATCGTAATAGACGAAGTTAAACTTTTAACACGATAACTCAGTAACCGATCTACTCAGACAGAAAGCGCGCACCTACGGTGCGCGCTTTCTGTCTTTAGCTCTATAATTCACTGACTAGCTAATACAGCTTACTTGTTGTCCTTCAAGTATGAGAGCATTGTATCTGCATCAGAAACTTCAAACGGATCTGTTGGGCAGTTATCTGAAAAACCTTCTTCAGAAAATATCTTCTTGATTTCACCATCGACAACGTGCATAGAGTATCTCCATGAACGTTTACCAAAACCGAGATTTGATTTGTCGACAAGCATCCCCATCTTTTCAGTAAACTCTGCGTTTCCATCAGGAAGCATAAACACCTTTTCAACACCTAGATCTTTTGCCCACTTGAACATGACAAAAGCATCATTTACAGAAAGACAAATCACTTCATCAACACCAAGAGCTTTAAAGTCTTCGTAGTGCTGTTCATAACCTGGCGCGTGCGTACTAGAACATGTAGGAGTAAAAGCTCCAGGCAAAGCAAACAGTACGATGTTTTTACCTCCGAAGATATCGGCCGTTGTCTTGTCTTGCCAACGATATGGATTAGGACCCTCTACAGACTCGTCACGAACACGAGTTTTGAACACAACATCTGGAACACGTTTAATTTCTAGATTCATATAGTACGGATTATTTATTGTTTTTAGATTAATAATTCAGACATTGCACACGGGTTTTTGTGTAATGCCCCCATACATATCTGTGTACCTTGTTTTTGAAAAAGGTGCAAGTTACACAAGCCCAAAAACCAACCCAAACCTCCAACCAATAAAACCACTTTGCCTTAGCAAAAGGCTTATGCTATACTAAGTATATGGTTCATCTGCTATCTTTTGTGCAATTAACGCTAGCCGTTCTCCTTATAGCCCTCGTTCTTCTCCAGCGCGCAAACACAGACGCTTCAGGAGCTCTTGGTGCTGACGGAGGAAGTGGAGCAGTTCTCGAAAAGCGCGGAGGTGAAAAACTCCTTCATAGACTTACTATTCTTGTAAGTATTGCTTTTGTTGCATCTCTTGCTGCCCACATATTTATCGGCTAACCCTGATACACTCTAGGTTACGCGTTATATCACGAACGATGCATAGATACGACCCATATCTTGTATGGAATCTTTTCGCATAAAACTACGTGCGCATATCACATCTTTACAGTCTATTTACAGAACGCTTTCTCCTGAGCGAGTTTTGGTGGTTTGGACATTACTTGCTTTATCTGCTATCACACTTATTAGCGCTTGTATCCTTATGCTTATGCGTTATACAGATGTCGTACCGACATTTGGTGGAACAGTACGTGAAGGTATCATAGGCACACCTCGTTTTATTAACCCTGTCCTTGCAACAACAGAGCAAGACAATAACTTAACAACACTTGTATACGCAGGGCTAACAAAACGAAATGACGGAGAGGAAATTGTTCTTGATCTAGCGTCTTCGATTATTTCAAGTGAAGATGGGTTGCGATTTGATGTGACACTCAAACCAGATGCAGCTTTTCATGACGGTACACGAGTGACAGCGGACGATATTATATACACTATCGGACTTGTACAAAATCCAAATATTAAAAGCCCACACCGTGTTGAGTGGGAAGGAGTTACTCTGGAAAAGAAGTCAGACACTGAGTTTAGTATTTCTTTTAGAAAGCCGTACCCGCTTGCGATGAATATCTTCACCCTAGGCATCCTTCCAAAACACGTATGGAAAAATCTAACAGATGAACAATTTAGTCTAAGTAGTTACAACATTAACGCTATAGGTAGTGGACCATTTAAGATCGACAAGGTAATAACTGATGCAGGGATCCCTGTTATGTTTGAGTTATCTTCATATAAACGCTACACACTTGGACGACCGTATATAGACAAAATATCTATTACAACATACCAAAATGAACGCTATGCACTGCAAGCTTTCAAAGACGGAGACATAGACCGTATTCATAGCATTACACCAGAAAAAGTTATGTCTCTTGATGTTTCAACTTCAAGCATTCAAACATCTCTCCTACCAAGAACGTTTACCGTATTCTTCAATCCAAACAAAGCAGATTTTCTTTCTGATAAAACAGTTAGACGAGCTCTTAATATGGCAATCGACAAGCAAGCCATTGTAGATACAGTACTGCTTGGTTACGGAAAAGTGGTTGAAACACCTTACCCTTTCGACACAGACCAGCCAGCGCCGGCCTATAACCCAGAAGAAGCCGAGAAACTCCTTGCTACAACTAAGTACGCACCTAAAGCATCAAGCACGCTTTCTATAACACTAGCAACTGGGAATAGTGATGATATGCGTCGAGTTGCCGAAATGATACAAGCTGACTGGGCAAAAATTGGGGTTACCACAGAGCTAGCCGTATACGAATACGCTGACCTTAACCAGTCTGTTATTAGAGACAGAAACTACCAAGCACTTTTGTTTGGAACCATCTCATCTTCCCCTACTGACTTGTATGCATTTTGGCACTCAAGCCAACGCAACTATCCAGGACTCAATATCTCAAACTACGTAAGTAACTCATTAGATACCGACCTTACAACACTTCGAAACGAAATCGATCCTGTGGCTCGAGCAGAGGCTTACACGTCAGTGAAGGATGAATTTTATGAAGAGACTCCGGGAATATTTTTATTTGCGCCTTCACTTATTTACATAACTCGCGACAAGATAACGACACCACTCCCCGCCACGAGTCTTGATACATCTTCAAGATTTACTCGTAGCACAGAATGGTATCGCTACACTGAGCGAGTTTGGAAGAACACGTATTACAAACCACTACTAACCATATTACAAAATAGTATTCACTAGGAATTACAAACAACAACTAACAAACCAACTATGAACCCAACATCACAACCTACAAACCAGCAAGTACCAGCGTCTCAACCGCAAGGAGATCGCAAGCCACGATTTGATCGCCCGCGCAGGTCAGGAGCGTCACGCTCAAACCGCCCAGCACGTCCAACACACGGACCACGTTTTGACACGACCGTAACAGGTAAACGAGAAACTGACCATATTCCACCACTCAAAGATGGCGACATTCGTGTCATACACCTTGGTGGCGTTGAAGAAATCGGACGTAACATGAGTATGGTTGAATACAAAGATACAATTGTTATCGTAGACTGTGGTGTTCAGTTCACAGAAACAACAACCCCTGGTATTGATTTCATTCTTCCAAACACACGCTATCTTGAAGAGCACAAGCACAAGATAAAAGGTGTGTTTATCACACACGGACACCTCGACCACATCGGAGCTATTCCTTATATCATGCCTCGCATAGATAACCCACCACTATATGCACGATTCTTTACGTCTCTTATGATAAAAAAGCGTCAGGAAGAATTTCCTCATCTTTCACCTCTAACAATTAATGTAATTGAAAAAGGAGATGCTGTAACTCTTGGTGATTTGAAAGTTCGATTCTTTGGTGTAACTCATGCTATTCCAGATTCTATGGGTGTTATTATTGAAACTCCTTACGGAGACATCGTCCACACAGGAGACCTGCGCCTTGATCATGACGACGGTGTACCAACAGATGAAGAGGTTGAGCGTTACAAATTTTTTGAGAACCGCACAACGCTTCTACTCATGACCGACTCGACAAACTGTGAAAACCCAGGGTTTTCTATTTCTGATCGTGTTGTATACAAAAATATTGAAAATGTTATTGCAGACACCACCGGACGACTCATTGTTTCAACATTTGCATCTCAAGTAGAACGCATGCTCTACATGCTCGAAACAGCTGAACGATACGGCAAGAAAGTAGTTGTCGAAGGGCGAAGCATGAAGACAAACGTAGAAGTTGCAAAACTAGCAAATATGCTCAAGGTTAAACCTGAGACACTTATCCCTTTGGAAGATATGACTCGCTATCCTGACAACAAGTTAGTCATCTTAGCAACAGGAGCTCAGGGTGAAGAATTTGCTGCTCTTGGACGCATAGCAAATAAAACACATAAGTTTATTCGTCTCACCCCTCGTGACACGATTCTCATGTCTTCATCTGTTGTACCAGGAAATGAACGAGCAGTGCAGAACTTGAAAGACAAACTTTCTCGCCAAGGCGCTCACCTCATTCACTACAAAACATCTGACGTACACTCATCGGGCCATGCTAACCATGATGAAATTGTTTGGATACACCGAAAGATTCATCCAAAATTCTTTATTCCAGTACACGGTTATCACTACATGCTTCGTGTGCATGCTGATATCGAACGCAAGCTCGGTATGCCAGAAGAAAATATCATCATCCCTGATAACGGTATGGTGATTGAAATTCAAGACGGTGGAAACAAGATAGTACAACTCAAAGAAAAAGCTCCTGGAGACATGATTGTGGTTGACGGAACATCTGTTGGTAAAATCCAAGATGTTGTCATGCGTGATCGTCAAATGCTTGCAGAGGATGGTATGTTTGTTGTTATCGGTGTTATTGATAGCCAAACACACGCTCTTAAAAAATCTCCTGACCTTATTTCACGAGGATTTGTATACCTCAAAGAGTCTCAAGACCTTTTGTACCAGACACGTCTTCTTACAAAGAAAATTATCGAGGATGGACTAGCTCGAGGAGGATACAACAACCTCGACCAACTAAAACAAGATGTTGCAGAATCAACAACGAAGTTCTTGCTTCAAAAAACTGCTAAACGTCCAGTTATTATCCCGGTGATTATTAGTGTATAAGCATTAGTAACCTACATACACATACAATAAGCCCAAGCCTTTGGCTTGGGCTTATTGCTACCCACTACTAACTAATAGCCTCCTGCTATATACTATCCTTATATGCACGCGATTACGCGAAACAAACTTCTCCTTGCGACATTTATTATGACGCTCTTGTATGCCCTTCACTACGGCATACCTCTGTATGCAACCTCATCATTTCTTGCTACATATTTTAGCTCCACAACTGTTAGTGCTTTATATGTTGCTGGGAGTATTTTGACGCTTCTTGTTTCACTTCGTGTAACTCGATACATCAGACGATATCATACGTATCATTTTACGGTTGGACTTGTGCTTGCAGAAATAGCTGTAACCTTACTTTTTGCGCTTTCAAAAAACCCGCTTCTCATTGGTTTATTTTTCGTGCTTCATTTTTGTATTCAGGCGATGATTTATATCATCCTAAATATTTTTATCGAAACATTTACCAAACATGCAGAAACCGGTGCAGTTCGTGGAATATTTTTGACACTACTTAACCTTGGTATTTTGATAGCACCTCTTATTGGTGGAACATTCCTCTCACGAGAAGGTTTTGAGGCGCTTTATATTGTTGCTTCTCTTGCGCTTATCCCATTCCTTTATTTTTTGCATGGATACATGAAGCATGTACGCGACCCTGCATACCATACAATAGACATGCTAGAAGCAGCTAAACGTGCCTGGAGAAATAAAAATCTACGAGGTGCCCTTGTTGCTATGTTTTTACTTGAAAGCTTCTATGCGGTTATGGTTATCTACTCTCCAATATATATCACATCTCTTGGAATACCTCTTGCTGTTTACCTGTCGGTTATTATGCCTATTGCTCTTATCCCACTTATTCTCTTGCCATATGAGCTTGGACGCATAGCAGACAGACGATATGGAGAAAAAGAAATTCTGATTGTAGGATTACTCATTATGGTTCTTTCTTTACTTGCGATTATTGTTACACAGAGCAGTAATGTGCTAGTGTGGGTTGGTATACTCCTCTTCTCTCGTATTGGGGCAGCATGTACAGAGACAATGATATTTACATACTTCTTTAAGAAAGTAGACGCCGAAGATGTTTCACTCACTGCTTTATTTGGAAATATTCGTAGCCTCGCAACCATATCAATTGCCGCATTGGGGGTCTTGGTAAGCCCAATTCTTGTTTCCTACCCTGGGTTGATGTTTCTCTTACTCGCACTCATGATACTCTACGGCATCACATATATTATTCCTATTAAAGACACCCGATAAAAACTAACCCATGAAAACATTTACCGTAGAGAGCAAAGAACTTATTCGACTTAATAAATATCTGAGTGATAGTGGTGTTGTCTCGAGAAGAAAAGCTGATTCGCTTATCTCTTTGGGTTTGGTTATGATAAATGACCGTGTAGCGGTACTTGGTGACAAGGTAAAAAACAAAGACGTCGTAACCATGCAACTGCCTGGTCACAGCCCTGTGTACGCTCTGTACTACAAACCTCGTGGACAAGTAACCGGTAAAGTCTCAGACCTCCCTGGGTGTGAACCAGTTGGAAGACTCGATAAAGAAAGTGAGGGTTTACTTTTATATACTAACGACTATCGTGTTATCGATGCATTACTTAACCCGCTACACGCCCGAGAAAAAGAATACGAAGTGGTTATACGAGAGAAAGCAACACCACGTGTTGAAACACTGCTCAAAAAAGGAATACGAACTCAGGAAGCACAGTATGCTCCTGTAAAAGATATAAAAATTTATGAAGATGGTCATCGTCTACGTATCATCCTAACTGAAGGCAAGAAACATGAGATACGTCGTATGATGAACGCACTTAACTTAACCATTGTCAGTCTCAAAAGAATTCGTATTATGTCTTTCTTGATACACGGACTAACATCTGGTAAATCACACGTGCTTTCACCTCGACAAGTAACCACACTACTTAAAGAACTTGGTCTTGATTAAGCAATCTTATATGTTTTTCCTTGGGCGACAATAAAACCCTCTTGCAGAAGCTGCGCGAGAACAGTGGTCAGTCGTTTGTCTTGCGGGAGAGGTTTCTTGTGTGTAATAGCAAATAAAGCCTGTGCACGAAGTTCTCGTAAAGATCCTTTGTATGGTGATTGTTTGGTGTAGCCTTTTACTTTTTGATTGTGTGATATTTTGTGCGTCTTCAGATACGATCCGTAGTCCATACATGCAAGATACCACTGGCGTGCACCTTGTCGCTTCACAGACACATATAACTCAAGTCGTTTCAAATCTTCCATAAGCATAGTATCTGTCACACTTTCTTTACCAACATGAAAATACTCAATGAGCGCTGTGCGTATATTTGTTTCAACCAATGGATGTCCGAGGGTGTTATACGCAAATGCCATGATAGCGGAAGCAGTGTATGGACCAATTCCAGGAAGCTCGATGAGCTCATTGTATGTTTTTGGAATGCTCGAACATTTTTGTGCAATTTCATACAGCGCTTTTGCGCGACGCTGATATCCGAGACCTTGCCACATAACCAAAATATCTTGCAAGCTCGCTTTTTTAAGCTTGGCCAGTGTTGGGTATGTTTTCATCCACATTTCATATTTTGAAATAACACGAGACACTTGTGTTTGTTGAAGCATGAGTTCGCTCACTAGTATTTCATACGCCAAAAAACCTCTACGCCAAGGAAGATCGTGCCTGCCAGATTTTTTATAATGCGACGTAACAGCTTGTATAAAAGCCCTATCGTTAGCTTGTGTACTGGTGTCCAAATGCTTCATCTTCTGTATCATTGTCTGCATCTTCTTTTGTTACATGAACACGACCATCGATATGGTTTGGTGGCGAATACGTTGTGATAATTTTTACAACGTCTTCACCTACGTTTATAAAATTATGTTTTGTTCCAGGTGTAACAACAACCACATCTCCCCCACTTACGATGTGCTCTTCATCATTTAACATAACCTTGCAAACTCCAGAAATAATATAGAGTGTCTGTTCAACAAACTCGTGAGTCTCTTCTCCTACATCAGTGTTAACTGGAATTGACATCACAACAAGTTGTGACTTTGTACCCGTAAAGACAACTTCGCGAAAGTTGTCGTTCTTCACCCCTAATTGTTCTATGCTTCCGATGTATGACATAAAAGTGTGAATAACTCTCTTGTAATGACTTGAGTATACCACGCGGGCTTGCTACACTGGGTGTTAGGCAGTTGTTTGGTTATCAGCTTTTAATAGTATAAAGACGACAATTACTTTGAATCTATACAGATACCGAGTGTTGTGCCGATTAACTATCGAAGCCGATAAAAAAGTAGATGCGGCTTCAAAAACAACTGGGAAGCAATCGAAAGACATGCTCACGAATAAACGCATCAAACAAAGACGTCTCGAGGCAACTCGCAGAAACAAAAAAGCGCTAACTTACCAGAGGAGCGCTTTTTTGTTTGGGAAACAATCTAATGCAACCTATCTATAGATTTACTTAAACAAAAGAATAACAATGACCCCAATCACAGGAAGTGCAAAGATGTACGCAATGAGCATTCGATCACGTTGTGTCATATTATATAAATAATTTACTGTGAATATAGTGGCCTATATCAACCCCGGTTGTTGCAAGTGATGAAAGAAATCTTCCTTCCGGACGCAATGATGGAGCAACATCAACACGAACTACTTTGTATACATCTTTATCTTTTATAATATCCACCGTAACGGGTGTTGCTACTGACAAAGCTTTCGCAACCTCTTGTGCGAGAGAAGCAATACGCATACGATCTTCAGGTGAGCCGTCAGTGTATCCGTAGAGCTTTGATGCTCCGTGTGGCACCTCACCTTTTGTGCCTTTAGTGAACACGGGAAATGGTGTGTAGTAAGGTTCTCCTCTGTACGCAGGAAGTACTGCGATACTGTACGTTGGAACATCTGTATACGTCAAAATATGCACGTCTTCTTGTTTTTCTAAAAATGAGTTAATGGTGTCACGCAATGTTTTAAGAGAGCGCACAAGCTTTGCCGATTCACTTCTCTGTGGAGAAAGCGACCTCACGAGAAGCGGCGTATGCATAGTGCGCCACAGTTCATACAAGTGTTCATCTACAACTGCACCTCGTGCGCGTATAACTGCTGTCTCAGGAACAGCGATACCTGCTTGGCGCAAAATACGAAATGTTGTCTCGCTGTCTTCATCATGAGGAAGCTCGTGTCCACGAAGGACGTCCGGTATCCCCATGCGAGACGCTAGATCGTGATAGATTTCTTTGTTGGTTCGTGTTGTATCAACATACCCATCAACACGAGTAAACACAGCATGTGGATCTGTCGGCATACCACGATGCACCCATGTGCCATCCTCTTCAATCAAAACATCATATGGTTCGTACCCTATCTTCGACAGAGATGACAACAAAAGAGCACCTTCACTAAGAGATGTTTCTCGCTTAACATTTCCCCCGCGCAGTACGGCAACTTTTGGCAAATTAGCCTGAGGAATTTTCATATAGATAGTATATCAAACACACTCGTAGAAGCAGATACTTACACCATGTAGATAAAGGTGACTAGATTCAAGCTTTGAGTTTTAGATGAAGTTCGAGGCGTCTAGCTTGCGAACACTGAAGATGCACATGTAGTACATTGAGGTGTGAGCAAGCAAAGACAACGAGGAAATTCGCTAAAAGTGGAAGCAGACTACCAATCCAACGTGCCACCAGTCTTATACTCAGTAACTCGAGTCTCAAAGAAATTCTTCTCCTTACTCAAATCCACCGCTTCTGACATCCATGGGAACGGATTTGCTGAACCGTAGATAGGGTTGATACCAACACGTGACAATCGTCTATCTGCGATATGTTCGATGTACTGCTTGAAACCTTCAGCGTTCAATCCAAATATTCCTTTTGGAAATACATCCACAGCAAACTGGTATTCGAGCACAACAGCTTTCTTTACAAGATTAGTAATACGCTCCACAAACTGTGGTGTCCACAATTCTGGCTGTTCCTCCTTGATTGTATTAATCATATCAATACCGAAGTTCATGTGATTACTTTCATCACGCATAATGTACTGAATCTGTTCTGCAGAACCAATCAGTTTGTTTTGTCGCTGGAAGCCAAACATAACCGCAAATGACGAGTAGAAGAATATTCCTTCAAGGATAAGTGAGAATACGCAGATGTTTTCCAAGAACTTTTGATCCGCTTCAAATGTTCCTGTTTTGAAATGTGGGTCAAAGATACCTTCATTGAAAGACAGTATAAACTCTTCCTTGTCGTAAATCGCATCAACCTCGCGATACATGTTAAAGATCTCTGTTCCATCTAGCCCAAGAGATTCCACAATGTACTGATACGCTTGTGTGTGAATCGCCTCTTCATAGGCCTGACGGAGAAGGTATAGACGTGTCTCTGGAGATGTTATGTGCTTATAGAATGCGAGCACCAAGTTGTTCGCTGCGATTGAGTCTGCTGTAGTAAAGAACCCGAGCACCATACGAAGCGCGTGACGTTCGTCTTCTGTGAGAACGTTTTGAGATCTCCACTGCTCGATATCTGACTGCATACTGATTTCTGTTGGAAGCCAGTGATTCGCATTTCCTACGTTGTACGCGTCCCATGCAAACTTGTGCTTGATCGGCCACAACTGCACCACATCAGCACCACCACCGTTGATGATTTTTCGGTCATTCACATCGACTCTTCCGGCTCCACGTTGAATGATTGGACGATGTCCAGGATCGCCAAACGGAGGATTTGCGGCGGATGTTGAAACTGTTGGTTGTGGATTGTTAAGTGGTGGCATAGGAATACGTATTAGTTTGTAATTGGTTTATAAGGTTTTGTAGTTTGTGTAGTAATAATTACTGGCACCCGTCACACATCGCTTCTGGCATTACCGTAATCTTAAACTTTTGATTTGGAACAGTTACAGGTACAGTTACCTGTTCTTTCATTTCAACAGGAGACTGATTTACATATGTCGACATAACTGGGGCTTGAGTTACTTCTGCGACAACCTCTACTGCAGGTGTAGCTACTGCAACCGCCTGAGCAATACTTACTGGACTTGGAACAGCTTCCGTACTAACAGCTGATGTTGTTTGTGAAGACCCGGCTTCACGCTTGTGTGTAGAACCAAATTCTGATGCGTTTACAGTAGACTTTTCAACTTGAGATGCACCGAGTGATCGTAGGTAGTACGTAGTCTTGAGACCTTGGTTCCAAGCGTATTCGTAGATACCAGCGAGTTCACGCCCTGATGTACCAGCAAAGTAAATGTTGAGCGACTGTGACATATCCACCCACTTTCCGCGAGCAGCAGCTGATTTGATAAGCCATGACGGATCAATCTGGAACACTTCTTTGTACTTATCTTTCAGATGAGCTGGGATTGATGGGATATCACGCACAGAACCATCATGATATTTAAGGAGTCCTATCATTTCAAAATCCCAAAGCTTGAGTGCCTTCAAATCTTGTACGAGGTATGGGTTGATGATGATAAAGTCACCATTCATGTTTGCCTTTACATAGATATTCTTGTAGATAGGCTCAATCGTTGGAACTGAACCAACAATGTTTGAGATGGTTGCAGTTGGTGCCATCGCCATAGTGTTGGAGTTACGCATGCCGTACTGTGCAACAGCCTGACGAACAGGAGTCCAGTCGAGTCGTCCACCTTTTTGTACATCAATAGCAAGCCCGCGTTCCTTTTCAAGGAGAGCGAGTGTATCAATTGGGAAAATACCTCGATCCCATTTTGATCCCTTGAATGTTTCGTATGACCCTCGTTCACGAGCAAGGTCAGCAGACGCCCAGATAGCGTGATATGAGATGAGTTCCATTGATTCGTCAGCAAACTTTACCGCTTCATCAGAGTCAAAGTTGATATCCATCATATAGAGAGCGTCATGGAAGCCCATAAGCCCAAGACCAACTGGACGATGGCGGAAGTTTGATCGCTTTGCTTCTATTGTTGGGTAGTAGTTTACGTCGATAACGTTATCGAGCATACGCATAGCAGTACGCGCTGTTGCAGCTACGAGGTCTACATCAAACTTTCCGTCTCGCATAAGACGCTGGAAGTTGAGTGAACCCAAGTTACACACAGCTGTTTCTTCTGTAGAGTTGTTTAGTGTGATCTCTGTACAGAGGTTTGAGTTGTGAACAACTCCAACATGATCCTGTGGTGAACGGACATTTGATGGATCCTTCCATGTAATCCATGGGTGACCTGTTTCGTACAGCATCGTGATTTGCTTTCGCCACAGTTCACGAGCTTTCATCTGCTTGTACACTTTCATCTTGCCTTCTTTTGCAAGATTTTCGTAGCGAACATAGTGTGATTCAAATGTAGCTCCGTATGTTTCTGGAAGTTCTGGCACTTCATCCGGCGTGAACAGTGTCCAATCTCCATCTTCTTTCACACGCTTCATAAAGAGGTCAGAAATCCAGAGCGCTGTGTCCATATCATGTGTTCGGCGGCGATCATCTCCAGTGTTTTTACGAAGTTCTAGAAATTCTTCTACGTCGTAGTGCCAATTTTCGAGATACACACAGGTCGCTCCACGGCGGCGACCCGAACGGTTAATAGCAACAGTTACGTCGTTTGCGATTTTAAGAAATGGAATAATACCGTTTGATTTGATACCTGATTTCTTTACAAGGGAACCTGATGCACGTACGTGTGTCCAGTCAGTTCCGATACCCCCTGCCCACTTTGAAAGCTGTGCGTTATCTGAGTACACCTTAAAGATAGACTCGAGTGAGTCTCCTACTGTGTTGAGATAGCAACTTGAAAGCTGAGGATGCTTTGTCCCAGCGTGGAAAAGAGTTGGCGATGACGGTACGAAACGAAGCTGTGACATCGCTTCATAAAATTCAATCGCCTTTGTTGTACGATCGAGCTCCTTTTCTGCAAGAGCGATACCCATGGCAACACGCATCCAGAATCCTTGGATATGTTCAATGATCTGTCCATCACCTTCTACATCTCGAACCAAGTATCTCTCATACAATGTTTGAGAACCGAGATACATAAAGAGCTCATCTCGAGAGCGCACAAGAGACTCTGCGAGGCGAGCAAGGTCAAAGTGCTTCATGCGGTCATCCAAAAGACCGCGCTCCACACCACGAGTGATACCTTTAACAAAAGCTTCTTTGTACTGAGTTTCAATCTGCTCGTAATTAATAGAAGACCCGAGTAGATCTTCGTTGATTTGAGCAAGAACCAAGCGTGAAGCCACATATGAATACGCTGGGTCTTGTTCGATAAGTGCACGAACTGTCATGATGATTGCTTTTTTGATCTCCTTTGTTGTCATCCCTTCAAAGACTTCGAGCTTCACCTGGTTGATGATTTGATCAATATTGATGACATCTTCATATCCATGAGCAACATACTGAACACTTGCGCGAACTTTAGCTATGTCGAACTTTTGACGTGTTCCGTCGCGCTTTGTAATGTAGAGTCCACCCTCTTCCACTTTTTCAAGAGTTTCCAACTTCTTTTCTTCTCGTTCTTTTGAACGCTCATAACGATAAATGATGTACGCTTTTGCTACGTCAAAGAAACCTGCACCCATGATGTGCTTTTCCACCAAATCCTGAGTGTGTTCAACACTCGGCACATACCCATCTCGAGTGAGAGCTTCAAGTTCAAGCTCTTTAGCAACCAGCTCAGAAATATGCTTTGCAACGAGAGGCTTCTCATCACGCAAAATACTCACAAAAGCTTTCTTGATAGCAAGCTCAATTTTATCTAATTCAAATGGAACAACATCCCCGTTTCGCTTCTTAATAACTTGTAGCATTGACATACACGCGTATCATTTTTAGTTGGATTTGTAATGAATCCAGTGTACCTAAGCACCTAGAAAAAGCCATCTTTTTTGTCCAAGAATTTGGTGTCAAGAGTTACCCTTGACACGTACTGGGGCATGCGATTATGCAACCTTATTTCGTAAGAGTTTGTGGTAGCCGATTGCAAAACGGTGAGACTCAGCGTTAGCTAAAAGTATTTCCTTTGTATGGTTATCCACATGAAGCTTGGTTCCAAGTATGTCTTTTGCTTTATGTCCTTTATCTTTCACAACCGAAACACATGGGATACTAAGTCCGAGTGTGGCGAGTACTTTTTCTGCAGTTTGCTTGTGAGCCAGTCCCCCATCTATCACAATAAGGTCTGGATATCGCCACTCAGTATGAGCAAAACGGCGAGTTAGGATTTCACGTAATCCAGCATAATCGTCGTTTGTTTTTTCTGGGAGCTTAAACTTGCGGTAATCCTCTTTCATCTTTTCCTTTCCCTCAAGAGCAACCATGACCCCTACTCGAGATGTGCCAGAGATGTGTGCAACATCATACGCCTCAATACGAAATGCGGCATGTTTAAAAGACAATATTTCATCTTCCTTAATAAGGCTAGTGTCTTTTATATGATCAAGCGCCCACAAGGTATTACGGACATGTGCAGCTTTTTCAAAAGCCTCTTTTTTGGCATAGTCTTTCATCTCTTTCTCTAGACTCTTTTTTATTTCTGTCTTTTTACCTTCGAGGAGTTTCTGCACATTGGATATATGTCTTTTATATTCCTGCTCAGAAATTGCACCGTAACAGACCCCTGGGCAGAGTTTTATCTGGGTATTGAAGCATGGCTTGCACGATGTGCGTAGCCCATAAACACCATCTACTATACAAGGTTCGCATCTATCTCGATACGGAAACAGTTTACGGATAATCTTCATGGCGTCCCTGAGCGTTTGCAGTGAAGCAAATGGTCCATAGACAACCTGAACGTCTTTCTTTGTGTAGCGCTTTTCATAGTCTCTGATACGCATAATAAGCACCCGAGGGAACTGCTCTTTGGTTATCACAACACAGCTAAAGCTCTTGTTATCTTTTTCTTTTGCATTATACGGAGGATTATGTTTTTTGATGAGCTTACTTTCAAGAAGAAGTGCCTCAAGTACGCTTTCTGTTGTTTGAAATGTTACCGTATCTGCAATGGTAACCATGCTCACTAAACGAAGCCCACGGGCTTTCATGAGGTCCGGATTGAAATAACTACGCACACGGTCGCGTAGACTAGTAGCTTTTCCTATATAGAGGATATTTCCTTCTTTGTCCCGGAAAAAATATACTCCAGGAACTTCAGGCAATTCAGCTTTTTGTAGGTCTTGCCTTTTCATTGATTCTATTGTACAATATATTCTTGCCTTTGCAACTAGTAACCTGTTTGAACTAAAGCGGGAAATTAGCTCTACAATGAGCAAATCGAGACCTGTAACAAGGTCAATCACAAGAAGTACTTTACGAGGACAAGATGAGCCAAGAAAGCGAAGTATTAGAAAAGCCCCAAGCCTTATCTCCTACCGAAATGGTTAGGGCCTGGGGACAGAAAAAAATGATTGGCCTTATGAGGAGGCCAGGACAACATAACGTCACCATCGCACCTTTACCGCAGAGGTCAGAAATCTCGGCAAAGATCGAGCAACTTCAGTTCCGTGTCACAGTTATCCGCCTGCATAAGCCCGGCTTTTGCAAGTTCAAAAACGTGATGATGGACATTGGGCATGAAGTCTCTGTACCTCTCCTGCTTGAAGCCGTAAAAAACGGCAGAGCCCAGTGGGTAACACTGAGGCTTACAGGCAACAATATGCTGGGCAAACCTGCCGTAAAACTGCTATCGGTTGAGCGCAAATCTCTCCAGCTGGCCCTGCAAGAGCTTGGCCATATGTAGAGTTCACCTCACCCCGCCGCCCCGAGCAATCGTGGGCGGTTTTTTATTGTATAGAAAGCGGCGCCGTAGGCGCCGCTTTCTATCTCTGCTATTTATTTGATTTAGATTTCTTCAACATTTTCTTCAAGTATTGTCCGGTGTATGACTTTTCGTTACTTGCTACTTGTTCTGGGGTTCCTGTTGCAACAACATTTCCACCACCTATTCCACCTTCTGGACCGATATCGATGACATGGTCAGCAGATTTTACAATATCTAGATTGTGTTCAATCAGTACAACAGTGTTTCCCTTGTCGACAAGCTTGTTCAAGATTTCGATAAGCTTGAGTATATCTTCATAGTGAAGCCCAATTGAAGGCTCATCGAGCAAGTAGATAGTCTTCTCAACGTGAGGACGATAGAGCTCGCTTGAGATCTTTACACGCTGAGCTTCTCCACCTGAGAGCGTCGTAGCAGACTGGCCGAGTTCAAGATACCCAAGACCTACATCGTTAAGCGTCTTGATTCTGTCGTGAATAGCTGGAATATCTTGGAAAAAGGTAAGAGCCTCTTCTACTGTCATGCATAAAATATCGTAGATGTTTTTCCCTTTCCATTTAACTTCAAGCGTTTCTTTCATAAAGCGCTTTCCTTGGCAGACATCGCACTGTACATACACCGTAGGCAAAAAGTGCATTTCAACTGCTATTTCACCATTCCCCTGACATGCTTCACACCGACCACCTTTTACGTTAAATGAAAAACGTGAAGCCTTCCAACCACGAATACGCGCTTCTTCTGTTTCTGCAAAGAGATCACGAATATGCGTCCATGATCCAGTGTATGTTGCTGGGTTTGATCGTGGCGTACGACCAATTGCTGACTGATCTATCAATACAACACGTGAGACATACTCAGTTCCGGTGAATGATTCGCAGTTAAATATCTGCACCGTACGGTGCTTTCGCTCTAAACGTGCCAAGAGGTTTCTGTGGAGAATCTCGTACATAAACGAACTCTTTCCAGAACCAGACACTCCCGTGATGGCGGTCATACGCCCAAGTGGGACGGTTGCATTTAGATTTTTAATGTTAAAAATATGTCCACCTGTTACACGAAGTGAGCCTTTGTCTGTTTGTCTGCGTACCGGTACAGGGATTTCTTTTTCTCCTCGAAGATACGCAAGGGTTACTGAGCCAGATTTGTTGCGAGGTGCAGTGAGAAGTTCATCTAGATACCCTGAAACAATAACCTCTCCACCATGAACTCCCGCCTTTGGACCAATGTCAACAATATAATCTGATGCGTATATTGTGTCTTCATCGTGTTCTACGATAATGATCGTATTTCCAATGTCTCGCAAGTGAGTAAGTGTTTTGATGAGGCGGTCATTGTCTCGTTGGTGAAGTCCAATAGTAGGCTCGTCAAGCACGTAGAGCGCCCCCACAAGCTGACTACCAAGCTGACTTGCCAGACGAATACGCTGAGCCTCTCCACCCGAGAGCGTATCTGCTTTTCGATTAAGCGCTAAATAGTCTAGCCCGACGTTGAGCATAAAATCTAGTCGAGACTCAACTTCACGAATCACAACAGCTGCAATTTCCTGCTCTTTTTTAGTAAGAGGTAGTTTTTCAAAATACTTCTTTGCATCATTGATAGATAGCGCAGTGATATCAACAATGTTGATCTTTTCAGTATCATCCAAAAATACATTCAGTGCTTCGGGGCGAAGACGCTTGCCGTGACAGTCATCACATTCGTCGAGTCCTCCAAAATACTTTGTTCCAAGACCATTACATGTTGGGCACGCTCCATATGGTGAGTTAAAAGAGAACAACCGCGGCTCTATTTCTGGGAAAGAAAAACCACAGTGAGCACACATGAACTTACTACTCATCACAGTACGTTCGTCGAGCAAGTCAATTTCAAGTAACCCATCAGATTCAGTGGTTGCTCGTTCAATTGCTTCTGAAAGTCGTATGAGTGCATCTTTTTGTGTCTCCTTTCGGCGGAAGTCATCGATTGCAATAGAGTCAACAACAATAGATATTTCGTGCTTTTTATTTTTGTCGAGGACAATTTGCTCACGAAGACTGTGGCGTTTACCGTCAACAAGCGCTTCTGTGTACCCTTTGCCGAGCATGTCATAGAGCATTTGATAGTATTCCCCTTTTCTTCCACGCACAAGTGGAGATAAAACGTGAACCTCTTCATGAGAAAACTCAACGCCTAGCATTTCTTTCTTTACCTTTTTATAATCAACTGCTTTTACTTTCTCTAAAATGAAATTCATTATTTCTTCATTTGAAAGCTTTTCAATTTTATGTCCGCAGTCAACACAGTAAGGTTTACCCACACGAGCGTAGAGCACACGTAGGTAGTCATAAATTTCAGTTATCGTAGCAACAGTTGAGCGAGGGTTTCGTCCAGCTGATTTTTGGTCTATAGAGATTGCAGGAGAAAGTCCAACGATTTCGTCCACATCTGGTTTTTGCATTTGATTCAAAAACTGACGAGCATATGCAGACAGAGACTCCACATAGCGACGTTGTCCTTCGGCAAAAATAGTATCAAATGCAAGAGAAGACTTTCCGCTTCCAGAAAGTCCTGTAAAAACAATCATCTTGTGACGCGGCATCTCAACAGTGATGTTTTTGAGATTATGCGTACGAGCACCTCTAACGATAATATTATCCACCGCTTCTATTTTTTGAGACTTTTTTGTTGCCATAACTAATGAATTATACCATATTTGACAAGACTTTTCAAAAATTGCAAAGCATATGCACTATAGTAAAAACCAAGCCATACGGCTTGGTTTTTACTATAACTTGTACTCAATTTACTTAACACTAAACGTCTCAAGGAGGTTGACTGTATCTTCGTGGAAGAGTTTTTTGTTCTCTACGATAACTAGCCATTCACCGTTGAGCACTGGAGTGATAAACCACTCTGAGTATGTCGATTCTATGCCCTGCCAATCGTGAGCACCGAGCGTTGTTGTCCCTGTAGGATTCACAACACTTACTTTAGGGGCGATAACGTTTGCGATATAGTCAGACGCAGAATACCCTCGTCCGCCTTCAAAACTAAAGTAGACTGACGTGCGGAGGTCGTTACTTTTAGCAACTTGCACAAGCGCACCCTCCATCTGAGAAGAAACCGTTGCTTCTATTGGTGCATCAAACTGATACGCAAGCACATTATCTCCTTCAAAAATACGCTTAACCTCCCCATTAACTGTTTGAATCTGCGCGTTAGGTGTCTTTGTTTCTGGATTTTTCTTGATATCAGACGTTAGTTTGTAACCAACAAATACCACCCCAAAAAGAGCAACTACTCCCACTAGAATTGCTATGTATGTTTTCATATGAAGCCCAGTATATGCTTTCCCACTCAAGCGCGCAAAAACATGAAATATAACCTATGTAAAGACCTTTTGACTAATTATTATTGAGGTGTAGTATTGAGGTCAGTCATAGTTCACAACGAAAGGAATCACCATGACCGACTTGGAAAAAGCATCTACCCGAGACATCGTCAATGGTCTCTCAGCACTCCAAAAAAGTCTAACAAAACCTGAAGAAATAGCCTTGCTCACTGAAGCCTTTAAGCGTTTAGGTGTCTACAGTCAAATCAATGCAAGCCTCGTTCCTCCTCGAGCAGACGAGCTCACAACACACGAGCGTCACATTCTTCAGCTCGAGAACGCAGTCATGTACTACGGACTACTGTCTCATACACTCACCGTTCACGATTTACTTGACTGGAGTGGTCCGACAGACCCCAAAAAAGTTACAGCGGGTCTCAATGAAAAAATAAATGAAATGAAAGCATTGTCAGCACGAAGACTTGAGCTCATCGTCGAACTGTACGCATTCTTTTGCGGAACAGGAGGGATGTTTAGTGTTCAAGCTCTTCCAGATGACGTACGAATTGAAGTTACCGCAAACCTTAAAAAACGCAAACTGACTCTAGAGGATTAAACCCCACACAAACACGGTAATAGCCGTGTTTTTATATTCTTTAAAGACACATAGTCTGGCACCTGTAAAGGCTTTGACAACATGTGCCGAAAAAGAGACTATTGAGTAAGTTGAACCTTATAGGAGCCAATCATGGCAACACCCAAAACCAACCTCCCGGCAATTATTCCGTTGCCACTCATGGACCCCTCACTTTTTGACAATGAGTCCTTCGACCTTGAAGATGGTGCAGCAGGACTCATGGAGAGGTTTAATGTCACTACCAAAAAACAGCTTTTTGGATTCATTCTCTCAATGCATGCATTTGGTAATCGTGACTTTATTCCACGCCTACTTGCAGAAGGTCTAAAGAAGCGACTTGTCGAAAAATCAGACTTGGTCAGTTTGTACCTCACACAGTTCAATGGACAAAAACGTGGTGGCAACTTGATCACCCTGTCTGACATGTGGGCGATTCCTCAACGTGCTTTCCCAAAGAAAAAAGAAACTGACTTGCTTCCCATGTTGTGGTTCTCTCAGGATGAGATACTTGGGCTTGCTGATGCAGTTCTTGATGTACATCATGTTGATTTGGAGCTCTTTTTCAAGCACTGGTTCTATAACCAGAACAACCCTGTACGTTGTAGCGAAACATTTCTGAAATACTGGTTTGAAAAAACCGGCGAAACATTTTCAAATGTTAACGGGAAAGTTGCTTCACTTATTGCGTTTGCTTATCAGGGTGCATACCCCGAAAACGTGAACCTCGATGAAATTATCGACCGCTTTAGCAAGCTCTGTCAAAGTGAACCAAGAAGTCACGGAAGATTTCGCTACCTATCGCTTGCTTTTATGATGGCCGCCAATAACAAGGAGCAAAAAGATAAAATAGTTGAAGCGTGGGTCGTCTCAATTATCGAAATGATCTGTGGAGGAAGAAGTCTATTTAGCGGGGCGCAGTTTTCGATTGAGATACTCATTCGCACACGAGAGATTCCTGAAGAAGACAAAAAACGTGCACTCAGAAGAATACACAGAGTAGCCCGAGAAACTGCTCAGAGTTACATGAAGCTCGTTGCTGATGCAGAAGAAATGGTTAGAGTGCTATGAAAAAACCGCGCTATGCGCGGTTTTATTATTTAGAGTGGTGTGTCAGATTTGTCAGCGACTTTGTTACGCAAAACTTCAAGTTCATCACGCAAAATAGCAGCTGTTTCAAAATCGAGAACCTTAACCGCTTCTTTCATTTGCTTTTCTTTGAGACGTAGCAGCTTGTCTGGATTTTTTGCAAATAACTTCTGATCGATTCGTAATTCTTCATTCACCGCTTTTGCATGTGTGCTTTGTAACTCCTCGGTAATATCTTTGATATTTTTCTCGATAGTTGTCGGAGTGATACCGTGCTTTGTATTGTATGTTTCCTGAATAGTTCGGCGGCGATTTGTTTCTGCTATAGCACGTTCAAGTGACCCTGTCATAACATCTGCATAGAGAATCACGCGCCCACGAGCGTTACGCGCGGCACGACCGATTGTTTGGATGAGCGATGTTTCAGATCGAAGGAATCCCTCTTTGTCAGCATCTAAGATACCAATGAGCGTTACTTCTGGCAAATCCAAACCTTCACGAAGCAAGTTAACTCCAACAAGACAATTAAATTCACCTTTTCTAAATCTAGTCAAAATCTGAATACGTTCCATGGTTTTGATATCACTGTGGAGATACTCTGCTTTCATGCCTTGTTCTTTGAGATATTCAGAAAGGTTTTCCGCCATTTTCTTTGTGAGTGTGGTTGCCAAAACACGTCCACCTGATTTGATATCTTTTGCAGCTTCTGCGATAAAATCATGTACTTGCCCTTTATACGCACCAGACTCTTGTACTTTGCGAACATCAAGAACTGGATCAAGAAGTCCAGTTGGGCGAATAATCTGTTCAACGATTTGCGCTGACTCTGTACGCTCGTATGCACCAGGAGTTGCAGAGACATACACCACCTGCCCAATACGTTTTTCAAACTCTTCATAGCGTAATGGTCGGTTATCTTTTGCAGATGGCAAACGAAAACCAAACTCAACAAGTGTATTTTTTCGTGACTGATCCCCCGCATACATACCGTGTAGCTGCGGAAGTGTCACATGAGATTCATCAATAATAGTAAGAAAATCTGGGTTCCCATCTTTATCGTGAGGAAAATATTCAAGCAATGTGTCAGGTGCTTCTCCTGGTTGTTTTCCAGAAAGATGTCGAGAATAGTTTTCGACACCCTGACAAAAGCCAACTTCTTTAATCATCGCAACATCATATCGTGTTCGGCGCTTCAGACGCTCTGCTTCAAGAATTTTTCCATCCTTATCGAGCTCTTTTAGTCTTTCTTCAAGTTCTGCTTGTATAGTTTGCACGGCGCGCTCTCGAGTAGGAACGTCAGAAATAAAGTGCTTTGCAGGAAAGATAAAGTAGTCAGCAACTTCTTTCATAACTCGCATAGATACTGGGTCTACAATTTGTAGATGACTTATTTTACCAGCAGCTATTTCTATTTGAAGCATCACTGTTTCCGAAATAGGCATGATATCAATACGATTTCCAAGTGCACGAAATGTTCCAGGAGATAGGTCAGCGTTTGTACGTTCGTAATAAATATTTACAAACTTTTGCATGAGGTCAACTTTAGTTGCAGGATCACCAACTGTAAGTCGCATGTTTTCACGTTCATAGTCCTTTGGAGAACCAAGACCATAGATACATGACACAGATGCAATAATGATTGTATCCTTGCGAGTTAGGAGAGCTTGAGTTGAAGCGTGACGAAGACGATCGATTTCTTCGTTTATCTGTGCGTCTTTTTCTATATAGGTATCTGTCACAGGCATGTACGCCTCTGGCTGGTAATAGTCGTAATACGACACAAAGTAATGCACCGCAGCATCTGGGAAAAATGTACGAAACTCTTGGGCAAGCTGAGCGGCAAGTGTCTTATTGTGGGCAATAACAAGTGTCGGTTTTTGTATCTGCTGTATCACGTTTGCCATAGTAAACGTCTTACCAGTTCCTGTTGCACCAAGAAGAGTCTGCCGAGACATACCTTGTTTGATGCCATCAACAAGACCGGCGATTGCTTTTGGCTGATCACCTGCTGGGATAAACCCTTTGATGTTAAAAGTTCCTTCGTGTTTACTTGACATGATTAATGGTACATTATAGCATAATCGTGAAAGTAACTCAGCCTGGAGGGCACAATGGCAACAAAGCAGTATAAACCTCGTAACGTATTCGGTGACGAGGTCGAAGTAAAAAACAAGACAAACCTGAAGGATTCATTCGTGTGGTTCATCTTTATCTGGGAAATGTTGTTCGCAAACAACAGCAGCAAAAAGAAGAGTCAATCTAAAGAGCCTAATGGCATTCAAGACATCGTCATTATGGTCGCCGTCATTCTGGCGATCATCATCTTCAGTTAAAAAAGAAAAACGCAAGCGCGCCCGTATGGCTCCCGATTTCTTAGATTGTAGTCAATCTTTTGAAATCGCAGTCCTGTACGGGCGCGCTTTTTATTTGTAATACCTTTTGATAAAAGTCTCCTTAAACTCGTTAAACGTACCATCTAAAATTGCTTCTCGTGCATCATCAACAAGCTTGGTTAAAAACTTTAGGTTATGAATTGATGCGAGTGTTCCGGCAAGCATTTCGTCTGCTTTAAACAAATGTGACAAATAACTTTTTGTAAACTGATGCGTGTACCATGATTCGTCATCTGAAATAGGAGACATATCATGTGCGTATTTTGCATTAGTGATATTGATACGACCATCAAGTGTATACAATGCTCCATTTCTCCCTATACGAGTAGGCGCAACACAATCAAACGTATCTATACCGTTTTCAATAGCGAGTAAGATATCAAGAGGTTCCCCAATACCAAGCAAGTGTCGAGGTTTTCCCTCTGGTAGTTCTTCACATACCCATCTCACTGCAGTTCCCATATCTTCTTTTGTAAAACTACCCCCGATACCAAATCCGTCAAAGTCCATAGCGCCCAATATACGCGCCGACTCACGGCGCAGCTCTTCATACGCACCACCTTGCACAACACCGAATAGTGCCTGCATTTCCCCTGTTGCAGCAGATACCCCGAGACGTTTATGTTCGTCGATACATCGCTTTGCCCAGGTATGAGTTCTATTCATTGCCTCTCGTTGGTACGGGATAGGTGCAAGTGGGCTTGTGCATTCATCAAATGCAAAGAATATATCTGCACCGAGGTTGTGTTGTATCTGCATACTCTTTTCTGGAGTAAACCGATGCTCACTGCCGTCAATAACAGATTTAAACGTCACCCCGTCGTCATCTATAGTTGCCATTTTTTCATGAACTTTGCCACGAGATTCTTCGTCTGTGTCGCGTTTACTTTGCTCTACTTCTGCTTGTGATATTTCTTCTGATGTTGCTATCTTGCTCACGCCGTGTCCAAGAGCTTGCCCAAGCGAAAACACCTGGAACCCTCCAGAATCAGTAAATGACGGGCCGTGCCACCCCATCATCTTTGGAAACCCACCATGCTCGACCACAACCTCGTCCCCTGGCTGAAGGTATAGGTGATACGTATTTGCAAGAACAGCTTGCGCGCCAACATAGTCACGAACCTGCTCAGGTGTAAGTGCTTTCACGGTTGCTTTTGTTCCTACCGTTATAAAGGCTGGTGTTTTGATATCTCCGTGTGGTGTATGGATAACCCCTGCACGAGCAAGAGGCGCTTCATCTGAGCGCTTCTGTATTTCAAAAGAAAATGACATGACTTGATACTACCATATCAAGGGCACAGCTTAAAATACTAAGAATGTAGACTTTTTCGTTCAAACCACGTAGGATACGAGAAGACATTTTATGGAGGATAGTTCTATGAGAAAAGGCTTTTCGTTGCCAACTGTCGTTCGTTGGGCATTCTTTGCTTGCATTGCAGGCCCGGCGCTCATTGTTGCATGTCTTACCATACTTATCTTTTGTGGTACATGCTTCATATTGAGAAAGGATCCACTTGATTACATTCATATAGAAGGAGTGCACAGTGCCACTTATCTTCAAAGGCTTTCAAGGGCATGGACAGGGTTTCGTCGCCTGTTTCGTAGTGGATGGAAAAAAACAAACATTCAGTAAAGATGCACTTCGTTGCTTTCACGACAAACTAAAAAGAAACCTACCACGTAAGGGGTTTACCCCTGAATCAGAACAGACGAAGTTTACCCTAGACCGCTGGCCAACAAGGGGTAAACCAAAAACAAAACAAAAAACTCGACAATGACCTCCTCGTGAGGTCATTTTATTAAAAAATAAAACTTGACTAAAAGTTATAAAATGTTATAATATATATTGTATTTCAACCCAAGGGATATAATCCCCTGCCTTGGTGGGCAGCAACTCTACAAGGAGAAAACACCATGAAAAGCACATTGATTTCGATTCTGATTTGTCTGACAGCTTTGACCGGCTGCAACAAGAATGAACCTCCTCCTGCGCCAGCGCCTGTCGTCAAAGGGCCAACCCAAGCCGAACGGGACGCCAAAACTGCAGCCGAGAAGGCTGAGAAAGACAGGATTGCAGCTGAAAAAACTGCCAAAGAGAAGGAGCTCGCGGCTGACAAAGCCATGGAAGCAGGTGTCACGACCCGGCTGCAGAAAATCTCCGACATGAAAGCTGGAGCACTGCCAACTGATGCCCAGGAAATTGCCGAAGCCATCTACAGCGCCCAATACCTCGGCGCAGTCGCCGGCCGCACCTGGTACAACATCATGAAAAAAGATGCTGGCACACAGGACTACACAAGCAATGAAAACGAGCAGCGACTGCGCCTCGCTTCCGGTATCTTGGTGTGGATGCAACAGCATCCAGCTGTCGCCGAAAAGATCATCGACAGCATGGTACCTGCCCTGCGCACAAAAGCAGACCTGATTCAAGAGCTGCGCAAGCTGCACAAGATCCTCGCGACGCCCTACAGCGAAAAGTCGTTCGAAGTCCTTCTCAGCTGCTCACAAACCACGACCGCGCCGGAAGATTGCCACAAGGAAGCAGAGAAGTTCGGCGTCACATACAGTGAAGGCCGGCTCGACAGCAATGCCGCCTGGATGACGCAGTTCCTGCATCGTCGTCACATGAACGGCGGCGACAAGTTCGCCCGCTGGAGCCAAAAACAGCTGATGAAGCTCACAAGCTAATACTCGGCTTTCCCCACTAAGGGAGTCCCTCAAGGACTCCCTTATTTTTATTTTACTGTAGCAGCGATAACATCAACGAGCTCTTTATCAAACATCGTTGGAAGTATTTCGTCTCTTGTTGGATTTTTAACATGCCCTGCGAGCGCAAGTGCAGCTTTCGTAAACATTGAAATTTCAAACTGCTTAATATGAGCGTCAAGAACCCCTTTAAAGAGTCCTGGGAAGATGAGCGAGTTATTGAGTTGGTTTGGAAAGTCACTTCGTCCTGTTGCAATAACCGCAATACCTGCATCACGAGCAAGATCTGGCATAATTTCTGGAACTGGATTTGCAAGCGCAAACACAATCGAATCTTTGTTCATGGCTTGTACCATTTCAGGAGTGAGTACTCCAGCTTTTGAAACACCCACAAACACATCAGCCCCAACAACAGCGTCCGTTAGTGTTCCTGGTTCTGGATGAAGATCACTTGCTTCGAGCAATTCTTTCTTTTCTTTTGTAAGATCTGCACGCCCTTCATGAATAATCCCCTGACTGTCACAGAAAATAATATGCTTAAAACCGTACGCAAGAAGAAGTCGAGATGTTGCAACACCGGCTGAACCAACACCGTTTATTACGATAACCGATTCTTTTCCTTCTCCGCGACCAGTAACTGTAAGCGCATTGATAAGCCCCCCGAGGACAACTGTTGCTGTCCCCCACTGGTCATCATGCATCACAGGAATAGATAACTCTGCACGCAAACGTTCTTCAATCTCAAAACATTTAGGAGCTGCGATGTCCTCTAAGTTAATGGCACCAAACACTGGAGCTATGTGTTTAACTGCTTGAATGATTTCTTCTGTATCTTGCGTATCCAAACAAATAGGAAATGCATCCACATTAGCAAATGATTTGAGTATCGCAGCCTTTCCTTCCATAACCGGAATTGCAGCGAGTGCTCCAAGATTTCCAAGCCCTAAAATTGCAGAGCCGTCAGACACGATTGCAACCGTATTTCGTTTCAATGTATAGTCACGAGCAAGCGATGGATCACGAGCGATCTCGCGAGAAATTTCTGCAATACCTGGAGTGTATGCACGAGAGAGATCGTCCCGGTCATTCATCGGTACTTTAACTGAAAGCTCTATCTTTCCGTTGTGTTTCTTATGTAGTTCAATTGATTCTTTGTTGTAATCGTGTGACATAGAAGCTTAGTGTAGCGCTATTCCTTTTTGTTTCAAACTTTCCTCGAAACGATCTGCGATTTCCTTTTTATGATACATATTCATGCGCTCGGCACCGTAACTTTTAGCAAAAGTAGTAGGATCTATTGGTGCGGCAACAAATTCTACACTCCTCTCCGCTTCGTTAATATTACGAACAATATACATTTCATTACCTTCATTCATTACAAATACTTTTCCTCGTTTTTGCATTTCTATAAGCACAGAGAGAGGTTTGTCGTAATTCGCCCCTGTTGCACGCCCAAGTCTGTCGAGTGGATTAGACAAATCAATAACACCAATTTTTGTTACCTCAATCTCTCCATTGTAATGAACAACCTCCTCTTCTTCATACGTAATCCGATCGTTAAACGTAGCTAGCTTCATAAAACCTCCAGCAACTTCAGGATTTTTAAGCACAAATTCGTTGTAAGAAGCGGTTTCTTTTTCAATTGCATTATCAACGTCCTGTTTTTCTTTTTTAACCCCAGTTAAAACATCTCTTTCCTTAAGAGATACGGCGCGAGTCGCAGCATCGCCTTGATGGGCATGCGCAATCTCTCCATGAGAAAAAATAACCCCAAACCCTCCATTGAAAGTTTCATCGTTCTTATGAGGTCGAATAGTACTAGCCGACAAAGTTGGAGAAAGTCCGTATACAAGATCTAACTTTTGACTAACAGAGAGTTTGTTAGTATTTATGCTTTTATTGGTAACAGAAACATCAAACTGGTCAGTCACTTGAATCATGTGTACAAAGAAAGCATTCTTGTCCTTCATAACTTCTGAGACATCCAGATGCTTTGGCAGTTCTAATACAGCCTCTTGCGTAGAAACTGATTTCTCTTCGACTAAAGATTCTCGCATTCTTTCCATCATAACTACTTCATGTACAATAACATCTTAGACTTAACCACCTTTTTCATTTCTTCCTGTCCCTCTTTTCCAAACTTATACGGCGCAACTTCTTGTGGATGCTCTTCCAAGTAGTTCATTTCTCCATCTCGAAATGCTTTTCTGATTTCGGTATTAATATGAATAATAGCAATCCCTGCGTCAATCGCAGATTTCAAATCTTCATCCGTGTTTCCGCTAGCTCCATGCAAAACAAGTGGTATATCAACTATAGCTGTTATCTCTCGTAAACGATCGATATGTAGTTTTGGCTCTGGAGCGTCCACAAGCATTCCGTGGATGTTTCCAACTGCAGGAGCAAACATATCCACCCCAGTACGCAATACAAAATCTCGCGCTTGATCTACAGTTGTTATGTTTGCCTCAGTTACACCCTCAGGTAGTTCTGTGTTAAGAGAAGATGATTGACCGATATACCCAAGCTCTGCTTCAACCAAAATGCGCTTACCAGTTTTTGCTTCATAGGCACGTACATAATCAACACAGGTTTTTACAAGAGCAACATTTTCTTCGTACGATAGTTTTGCACCATCAACAATTACACTGTCATACCCTGCTTCTACAACTTCCATCACCTTTTCAAGCGAATACGTATGATCTGCATTTAAGAAAATTGGTACAGAGTATTCTTGATTAAGCTCGTCGATGAGGGTGCGCGCCATTGCAACACCGATATAGTCACGCTCTCCTTCACTCACTCCGATAATCACCGGTTGTTTGAGCTCTTCTGCAACCTGAGCGATGGCGCGCGCTTGATCTAGATTTGAAATATTAAAGTGTGCAATAGCGTGCCCATCAGATTTTGCTTGCAGGACAGTATCGAGATACAGAGGAGATTGGTGAGGCAGTAGTTTCATATCAACACAGTATATCGTATTTTACGTGGTACCATATTCACATGGAAAAGCCTTATGATCTAATAGCAATTGGAGACACAGTGATGGACGTATTCATCAAACTATCTGCAGGTCGTGTACAAGAATCTGCCGTAGGTCCAGAACTTTGTATTCCATATGGAAGCAAAATCCCCTACGATAACGCAACACTTCTTCCAGCGGTAGGCAACAGCGCAAATGCAGCAGTTTCTGCTTCTCGTTTAGGGCTATCAACTGCTCTTATTTCTTTTTTAGGAAAAGATGATCACGGTAACGCCTGTTTAGCGAAACTACAACAAGAGCATGTAAGTACAGAATTCATAACACAAGAAGAAGGAACGCCGACGAACTATCACTATGTTCTGTGGTATGGAGACGATAGAACGATACTCATCAAACACTCTGATTTTCACGAAAAACTTCCAGAAAACCTCACGCCACCAAAGTGGATATACCTCTCTTCTCTGGGCGCAGGAACAGAAACATTTCATAGTGACATCATAGAGTATCTAGAAAAAAACAAAGACGTGCACCTTGCATTTCAACCTGGAACATTCCAACTCAAGATGGGTATGCAACTTGCTGACCTATACAAACAAACACATGTTGTATGTATGAATAAAGAAGAAGCACAGCAACTTCTATCGACTCCTGAAACTGACTTCAAAATTCTCCTTGACGGCTTAGCAGCTCTTGGTTCAAAGATAGTGATCGTTACAGACGGGCCTCATGGATCATATATGAAGCATGAAAATACATATTTCTTTATGCCAATATATCCAGATATCGCCCCACCTCTTGAACGAACAGGCGCAGGAGATGCATTCTTTTCTACGTTTGTCTCATACCTTGTAAAAGGATTTGACCCAAGCTACGCAATCACAAGAGCACCTATCAACAGCATGAACGTTGTACAACACATAGGCGCACAAGAAGGGTTACTTTCGGACGAAGCAATTGAAAGTCACCTCAAAAAAGCTCCTTCTGATTACAAACTTGCAATCATATAAACCTACTGTATCGCACGATAGATTGCTTGCTTTATATCATCCTTAGTCAAGTTGTATTCTTGGTATAGTTCTTTTGGTTTACCGCTTTGACCAAATCTGTCCTGTATACCAACTTTAATTACCTTCATAGGATGATGTTCACTCATGTACTCTGCAATAGCACTCCCGAGCCCTCCAGCTATTTGAGCTTCCTCAACTGTAACAAATGCTTTCACGTCTTTTGCAAACCGCAACAAGAAACCAGTATCAAGAGGTTTGACTGTTGAACTGTTAACAACAGTTACTCCAATACCTTCTTTTTCTAATTCTTTTGCAGCCAAGAGTGCTTCATAGATAATCGGACCACAACCAATAACCCCTACTTTGTACATAAACTCTTTCCCGTGCTTTGCTTCTGGAAGAGAAATAATTGTAGCCTTTCCAAAATTAAACGTATGCCCATCTGGCAACATGACAGGTGTCTTTTCACGTCCGAGACGTATATATGCAGGATGTTTGTATGTTGCAAGGAAATGTGTCATCGCATGCGCTTCAACAGCATCAAGCGGAACGAGGACTGTCATGTTAGGTAATGTACGCATGATAGCGATGTCTTCGAGCGCCTGATGTGTTGCTCCATCTGGCCCAACAGAAATACCGGCATGAGCCCCCACAATCGTCACAGGCTGATTGTTATAACAAATAGTTGTGCGTATCTGTTCCCAGTTTCTTCCAGGAGAAAACATCGCATAGCTCGCCATAAACGGTTTATACCCCATCGCAGCCATCCCTGATGCCACCCCAGACATCGCCTGCTCTGTTATACCAACTTCAAAGAATCTATCTGGAAAAACTTTCTTGAAGGCGTCCATCTTGGTGCTTTCAGTTAGGTCTGCACATATCGCAACAACCTGTGGATGTTCTTTTGCGCTCTCAACAAGACCAGTACCGAATCCTTCTCGGGTGGCCATTTCTTCTTCATTAAGCGTAAATAGTGTTTTTCGTAACATGCTAGTCATTCTTTATTTTACCCCTCATGGTTCTCAATTCTTTGAGCGCTACAAGTCCTGCTTCTTTGTTTGGAAACATTCCGTGTAACTTGTAGTCACCTTCGAACTCTGTCACCCCTTTACCTGGGATTGTGTGTGCGATGATAACAGTTGGCTTATCGAGTGAGCTTTTTGCAGTTGCTATTCCACGAACAATGTCTCGAAAATCATGTCCGTTAATTTCAACAACATGCAGGTTAAAGTATTCTAACTTGTTTGCAAGTGGCTCAAGCGGTAACACATCTTCCGTAAAACCATCTATCTGAATAGTGTTTCTATCGATGATTGGAATAACGTTTGTCAGTTTATATTTTCCAAGTAGTAGCAACGACTCCCATACTTGCCCTTCGTTCATTTCTCCGTCACCCATAACACAATAAAAATACCGTGGTGGTTTATGTTCTTCTAACCTGTCGATGAGCGCCATACCAATAGCTTGAGAAAGCCCACACCCAAGTGGACCAGACGTTGTTTCAAGTCCAGGCAACGACTCTCTATGTGGATGCCCCTGCAAACGTGACCCAAACTGACGCAATGTTCGAAGTTCAGAAATAGGAAAGTACCCAGCGTGTGCAAGAGCCGCATACTGAACAGGTACAATATGCCCGTTGGACAAAATAAGCCTGTCACGCTCTTTCCAAAGAGCGTGACGAGGATTATGGTTAAGCACTCTAAAATAAAGCGCTGTAAAAATATCTGCCATACCAAGTGGTCCCGCAGTATGTCCTGAACCAGAAGCTAGGAGCATTTTTACAATACTCTCGCGAATATCTTGGGCTCGCAGTTCAAGCGCTTTTACTTCGACATCGGTGATGGAATACATACACACAGTATAGCGTGAAGTTTCAACCAACTTCACACCTAGTACACACTTATGCAAGATTGTTCATCGTAGCAAGAGCAGTTCCTGGATCGTTGTCACCAAAAATATACGAACCAACAACAAGGGTCTCAGCACCAGCTTCAAGAACTCGTGGGGCATTCGTTGGATTCATCGCACCATCTACTTGAACAAGCACGTCCCCAACCTGCTGTTTGAGCGCAACTATTCTTGCTGGAGTTTCTTCATCAAAAATTTGCCCCTGTTCTCCGATAGATCGTATTCCCATCACTTGAGCATATGCCTGAGAATCTACGTTTCTTGCAGCGCGAAGCATTGCTACATGCTCATCAATAGTTTGATCATTTGAAACAGCAACCCCAACAGAAGCACCTTGCGCAACCACCATCTGAGCGCATTCTCGCATCTGTTCTTCTGACATCGAATCCGCATGGATCACAATGCGCTTTGCACCAAGAGTAAGTGCAGCTTGTACAACTGACTGACAATCTGCGACCATAAGATCAAATTCGTATACAAACCCTTGCGGTAGTGTTTCGGTTCCATCTGGAATCCATGTCACCTCTCGGCCAAACTTACCATCACATATATCTATTTGTACATCTCTTGAAAGACCGTCTATGCGAGATAGTTTTTCTGTAAGCTCTTCAAAAGAATGTGGCAAAATTGCTGGTACGATATTCATAGTATGCAGTATACCTTATCCTTGTGCGTGAGGTGTAGTCTCTTTATGAAGAATAGCTCGTACATATGGTTCGCCATTTTCATCTTTTTCAAACTTAACAACTTTTCTGTTTCCTTCCATTACAGTTTCTACGTTGTAGTCAAACTCTGGAAACTGCTTACGCATGTAAAACAAGTAAAGCTTAAGACGTTGCTCTTTACGCGTAACATTTACTTCCTCATCTGACTCTTGAATGTACTCAAATAGATCGTATACCAAACGAATACTATCTATCTTCTCAACTACCGCAGCGATAGCATCAAGCATATGCTCGTCAACCGGAAATGTTTTTGAAACAACTCCGTACGGGTTATTAATATCAATACTAACTGTTCCATCTTGGGTACGCACAACGAATCTAGACATTTCATCATTAAACAAAAAACCATTTAGTTTTTCCGGACTACTTCGCAAAGTGTCTGCAACCGTTGTTTTTACCTCTTCCAAAGGTCCGTCATTTGAGGCGTAAAACCTTAGGGCTTTAACACTCTCCACATTTACAATGTCTTCATAGACAGCATGCATTTCGTGGGTAAGTTTTCGAAACACATCAAGCCCTGAGTTTGTTACAGGGGCACGCTCTGTCATAGCTAAACCGAAACGAATTTTAAATTCTGCATCGTCACCCACACCAACACGCACAAATGAAACACGATATCTGTGCCCACTAAATATCATACACTTTTTGTACTCATCAGCACCTGATGGCGACAGACTTTTAACTGTAACTCCATCAGGCATATCATCATAGTGGACCAGCTCTTCCATAAACAACTCTTCCTTTGGCTCCGGAATTTCTGGAGGTGTAAACTCAAATTCTTTCATACCCAACCCTATTGTGTAATATCGTCAATTTGAATAACACGATCAGCGTGACGTTCTGCATGAGAAAACGGTGTAGCAAAAAATAAGTCCACCGCTTGCTTTGCTTCAGCTTCTGTTACAAATCGCGCACCAAGTGAAAGTACGTTTGCATCGTTATGTTCTCGAGAAAGCTTAATCACATCAAGTGGACCGCCAGCATACACAACTGCACGCACATGTCTAAATCTATTCGCTACAATAGCTTCACCTACGCCAGATCCTCCGAACACAACCGCCATAGCAGGTTCATGCAGTGCATCAAACTGCACTTTTTCTGCTGCTCGTGCGATATATTCTGGATAATCATCCCCTGGTTCAAGGGTAAGCGCTCCGCAGTCATAGACTTCATGCCCACCTAGCTCTTCTAGGTAGATTTTAATCTTTTCTTTTAATTCAAACCCTGCGTGATCCGTAGCTAGATAAATTGTCATACTTGTATTGTTTTAACGTATAGTTGCACCCACTTTTGCTACATGTTCTACCAATGTGTGCGTGTACCCCATTTCATTATCATACCACGCGAGGACTTTGACCAAATTTCCACCAACAACACGTGTCATTTTTAGGTCTGCGATAGAAGCATATGGGAGCCCTATGATATCGCTCGATACAAGCTCTTCTTCTGTTGCTTGAAAAATAGTTGACCACCTTTCTGTGAGTGATGCATCTTTTAGTATTTGATTCACCTCTTCTACAGTTGTTGGACGCTTCGAGATAAATGTAATATCAGCAATAGATCCAGCCGGAGTTGGTACACGAATAGAAATACCATCAAACAGCCCTTCAAGAGCTGTAAAAGCTTTTGTCACAGCAATAGCAGCTCCGGTTGAAGACGGTACGATATTTTGCGCTGCGGCACGTCCCTCACGAAAATCTTTTTTGTTTGGACCGTCCACAATTGACTGCGATGCGGTGTATGAGTGCACCGTGTTAAGAATAGCTTTTTCGATACCGATAGCTTCATCTAAAATAGCAATCACAGGAGATGATGCGTTTGTTGTACATGATGCATTTGAAGTAACATCACATGTGCCAAATTTTTCTTCGTTTACTCCAAGCAAAATAGTTTCGCCCTTCACGCTTACATCTTCACCGGACTTTGCAGGAGCAGATATAACCACTCGCTTTGCGCCACCAACAAGATGAGCTGATGCTTTATCATACGCCGTAAATAACCCAGTTGATTCTACAACCACATCCACATTAAGAGTACCCCACGGAATAGCACTTGGATCTTTTTCCTGAAACACTCGCACCCGAGCATCAACATCGCCTTCTGTGACGATATATTGTTCATCTTCATGAACTTCTGCGTGCACATCATACGGAGCCACTTTGTATACCGTGTCATATTGAAGAAGATATGCAAGGTTGTGAATATCACCAAGATCGTTCACTGCAACAACCTCCATATCGTCTCGCATTGAAGCAACTTTAAAGAAAGCCCTTCCAATACGCCCAAAACCATTTATTCCAACACGAAGTTTTTTATCCATACATGAAGTATACCTTGCTCTGCGTTGATCTTTCTGTGGATGGTTGCCAAAATTTCGAGAAAGAGTAGAATAACGTCAAATTGTTCAAGGAGGCTCCATGGAAAATCATCATATTACGCAAAAGCCGTACGTCTTCTCAGGAAACTTTGCACTAGCTGAAATCCCTCTCGATATCACATCGATGAGCATTGCCATTGCATATGTAACAACAAGATATCCGACTGAAGGATACAGCTGTTTAACATCTGACATGGTCGTTGCCGTACTCAGTGGGAAAGGCTGGTTACATCGAGCAGGTAACGTTCAAACCCGAGTTAAACCAGGAGATATCATCTCCATTAAAAAGGGAGAGGAGTACTTTTGGGAAGTTGAGGGGAAAAAGCAGCTCAGACTTCTCGCCATCAACTCTCCTCCGTTTAACCCAAACGACAGGAAAACAAAATGAAGCATTATCGCAGCGTCGCTGCGATTTTTATTTGGAAAAACCCCCTATCCTCACAAAAGTGAAGCGGTTCACTTTCTGTGAACCCTGGAAAACAAAATCCCTGGATTAAATCCAGGGATTTTGTTTTCTGCGGGCCCACGAGGAATCGAACCTCGACCAACGGATTTGGAGGCCGTTGTTCTACCACTAAACTATAGGCCCGTGCGTACGATTCTAACACAAAACAAAAACCTGTGCGATGCACAGGTTTTTGTTGAAAGTAGATTTTACTACTTCTTTGATTCCTTGAAAGTTATATGCTTTCGAAGTTTCTTTGAGTATTTCTTGAGCTCGATTTTACGAGTTACCTTTCTTTTGTTTTTGCGGGTATGATAAACCTCACCAGTTTCCTTGTTTTTGATGATGATGAGATTGTCCTGGATCTTTGACATAGTTTTGGAATTATACTCTATTTACAGGGTTTTGGCAACTTTTATTTATGCAGCTATTTTAGCAGCAATATATGAAGCAAGCTCAGATACAGGGACACGCTCCTGCTTCATAGTGTCTCGGTCACGCACAGTTACCGCGTTGTCTTCGAGTGTGTCAAAGTCAACCGTCACGCAAAATGGTGTACCAATCTCGTCCTGTCGACGATAGCGCTTACCAATTGACTGAGTTTCGTCGTATGCGACACGTGCTATTTTCTTCAAATCCTGGGCAATTTTTTGTGCAGGAACACTGAGCTCTTCTTTCTTTGAAAGTGGGAGCACTGCAACTTGAACTGGGGCCACTGTTGGTTTGAAGCGAAGCACGGTACGAGTTTCCCCTTCAACCTCTTCTTCATCATAGACAGATGATAGTACTGCAAGCATAAGACGGTCGAGTCCAAACGTCGGCTCTACACAATGTGGAACATAGCGTTCTTTTGTTTCCTCATCAAAAAAGGAGAGATCAACTCCTGATCCAGTTTTGTGAGCGTTAAGATCAAAATCAGTGCGGTACGCAATTCCAAGAAGTTCTTTTTGTCCAATCGGAAAATCAAATTCTGTGTCAACACTCCACTTTGAGTAGTGAGCACGGTCAGCTTCTGGAATTTCCACTTGATGAATTTTTGATTCAGGCAATCCAAGGTTTATAAGAAATTCTTTTTGTAATGCGAGAAGTTCATCAAATGACTTTCTCCACTCATCTGGTTTTACGAAATATTCAATCTCCATCTGCTCAAGTTCACGAAGTCGAAAGATAAAATTCCCCGGCGCAATTTCATTACGAAACGCTTTACCGATTTGCGCCATACCAAATGGAAGACGCGGATGAAATGTGTCTAGAATATTTTTAAAGTTCACAAACATTCCTTGCGCTGTTTCTGGGCGAAGATATACAGTAGCCGAATCGTCATCTGCTGCACCAGTTTTGGTTGCAAACATCATATTAAACTGTCGCACATCACCAAGAGGATTTTTATCTGGACTCTGTAGTTTCTTTTCCTTGATAAGCGCATCCATCGCAGCTACAGTCATCCCTTTTGGGTCAATGCCTGCGTCTTCGAGAAGATGGTCAGCGCGATAGCGCTTCTTGGTTTTAATGTCTTCCACAAGAGGATCATTGAAGCCGCCAACATGCCCTGAAGATTTCCAAACATTTTGATTCATGAGAATTGCGGCGTCTACTCCATACATATCAGTACGTCCATCAACAAAGAATTTCCACCACATCGTTTTAATATTGTTACGAAGTGCTACACCGTATGGTCCGTAGTCCCACGTTCCTGCGAGACCTCCATAAATCTCAGAACCAGGGAAAATAAACCCCCTGCGCTTACAGAGCGAGACGATTGCTTCCATATCTGGTACTTTTTTAGGTTCTGTCATGATGTTTGATTCTACCACAGAGCAATTAATACTGGAAAAGCCCTCCAACTAGCTCGTTGATGATGATAAGGATGCCGTTGATTGAGAAAATGATAATTAACCCAAACAAGCCGTACACCAAATGCTTCTTGCCTTGCTCTTTACTCATAGATTCACCATCCCCTCCACCTGTTTTATTAAAAGAAAGGAGGAACATCACAACACCATAAAAAAAATAAACGACCGCAATACCTACAATAAGCTGAAAGATTGGAGACAAGAGATACGTTACGACGTTTTCAAAAATAGCCTCTCCATCTGTGATGGTTGATGTCATGCTGATATCTTGCATGCAAAAAGTATATCATACAAAAATGACCCTTTCGGGTCATGTTTGTATGTACACCACTAACTTTATAGTTAGTTTCTAGGGCCTGATGGAATTCCAATCTCTGGAGCAGTTCCACCTGAAGTAATACCAAACACTCCATTAATAAATGCTACGAGTCCCCAAATAGATACCATCACAAAAAGTGCGAGGATAGACATACCCATAAACTGAAGCCACTTTGCATGTTCTGCTCCTTCACGGCCTTTGACGATAAACATCACAAGCCCAAAGAAGAATGCAACAACAGCAAGTCCTACAGAAAGCGGAAGGAGCTGAGTTACAATTGTTTGAACTGTAGCGATAAGCGCTTTAAGGTTTTGAGCAGGTGCAGCCTGAGCAAATGCAACCGCAAGTGTCGATGCTCCAAGTGATAAAGTGATAAGTAGTTTTTTCATAATATTTGGTTATACGTATAAGTATAGCTCGTTAGACAATATGTGCAAGAAGCTTGTGAACACTATTAATTACTGAGGTACACATTGATTAAACGTGTTACATTTACCAGAAAATGTAGTCCCTGCGGCATTTGTGCCAGTACACCCAGTTCCAACACCGAAAGCTAAGCATGTGGTATGTTGTCGTTCAGCTGGTTTCAAAACACATTGACCATTCCTATACACACCACCATCTGGATCGCCTGGATAGTATGCGCACGGTGTACCATCTGCCCGAGAAGCAGTTCCTGTTGTAGACTGACCTCCGGTACCAAGTGGACTAGTCTGTTGCTGGCTAGTGCTACCACCACTGTCTCCAAAACGAATCCTTGGGACAATAATATCTCCATCTTGGAAGTACCTACTACCGATAGCCTCCTGCGCAAACCGAACTATTCCCCATACAGAGAACATCACAAAGAGTGCGATGAGTCCCCACACCATAAAGCTCTTTCCCTCTTCCATCGCTTTTGCTTCCCCACTGCGTGCTGCCCAAATAAACTGCACAATACCAAAGAAAAACACTACAGTAGCTGAGGCAAGTGCTAAATACCCGAGAGACGCAACGATATTTGTGGTGATACTATCGATAAACCCTTTAAGCCCAGTAAATGACGTCTGAGCGTATGCGACACCGCAAGCAAGGATAAGCGATGAACAAAGAGTGAGTAAGCGAGACATAAGTGGTATTAAAATATTTGGTTAATAGTCGAACGTAGAGCAAACGCAAACGCTTCAGATAACATGATGATAAACGTTGCAATAAACACCCACAACAGCCATGTACGAGCTTCCTTTATTTTCCCAGGATTACCTTGGGCAAATACAAACTGTAGCCCAGTATAGAGCCATGCAAATACAAGGGCAGGAAATACAAACCACCTGACAAATAGACGAATGAGTAGTAACAAAAAATCGTACAAGTCCGTCACACCAAGAGCATTAGGCAATAATGAAGCTGTCTCTTGCGCATATGCATGCATCACAAATGCCCCTGGAACAAACGCAAACAGTGAACCAATAAACTGCAAGATGTTCGCATTAACCCCAGCAAACTGAAGTAGCAGTAGATATGTTCCGACAGTTGCAACAATGCTTACAAGAGATATGCCAACAATAACTCGAGCGAGACTTCCTTTTGCTTCTTTTAAAGCAACCGCTTTATCTCGAGAGATCGCGAGCATAACCCCCGTCCACATAAACATAACAATCATAAATAGCACTGCAATTTTTATAAAAAACGCAAGTGCATTACGAATAACATTTCCTAAGTCACCTTTAAGGTTACATATTGTTGATGTACTACTACCACATACAGAATCCCCAGAAAGCGGCGCTGTTGTGCCTTGAGCCAAGACGGCATGCGCGCCACCAAATACAAGCACGAGAGCAACCAAGATGTTAGATATGATAAAGCGCGGAGTCATACATGCTATTAGAATCCAGTATACAAGGACTGGAGACGGGTTACAAACAATAGAGCGGCATCTGTGACGGATGTTTTACCACTTGTCACCTCTTCTACCATCCTTCGCACAAGTTCGTTTGACTTTGAAGGCTGTATATCTTGCCACCCTCGTGCAACGAGCGTACTCTTGCGTACAATTTCAGAAACACCCTGCTGTGCAAAGTACGACCTTTCTGCAGGAACAACTCCCATATTGGCAGCGAGCGGGCTTGTCCATTTGCTACTTGCCAGTCCTGCTTGAGCAGCAAATGAAGCGTTCATGTTTTTGGTTGACTTTAGTGTAGCAATTGCATGTAACTTCATACTTGTCGAAAATGTGTCATACCCTTTGATTTGAGGTAGGTACGTCATGTCGATATCTGCTTTTTGATTTCTCTCACGTATCACTTTACCCTCACCGAGATACCCGATATATAGTGCGAGTTTCTCTGCAACGAATGCATCTTGTGCGTTTTGCATAAACTGATTCCATGTATACGTAGATTTAGTTGTGTCTACGAATTGCATATAAAACCTAAGCGCTGTTGTTAGCGGCAGTATATCTCCATCTTTTGCAACAGGCTGATTAGCGAGCACTTCGTATACGTTTGACTCGGTAGATTTAAACACAGGAAACTGTCCGAGCTGAGAAATAAACGTCATGATAATTTCTTTTGCGTGAGGAACATTTCCATATGCACCGAGCGCGATAGCGCTTTCAGTAAGTGTCTGACTTGGTGAAAGAAGTGTCAACGTCGGAGCGAGTGTTGTGACATCATCCCAGTACACAGGAGGAGTTGCTACTCCACGCTTTGCCAAAATAGTTCTGTTGAAAAACAGCACCATAGGTTCAATTGCAACAGGTAGCCCAAGAGACCCTTGCGGAGTTAGCAAGATACTCGCACCATCAACATACCTATCCTTAAATGCTTTGTCGCTAAACGAAGCCACAGGAAATGGTGTAATTTTTGAAGCTTGTTCTAAAAGTATCTGATGTGGGGCTAGAATCATATCAGGGCCCGCACCGTTTGCGAGCGCTTCAATGAGTGTCTGTGAAAAATCTGACTCTTGTATATAACGGTAACCAACTGAATAGGTTTGTGCTTCAATATTAAAGTCTCCAATGATTGGACCAACACTGTTTGCAGGAATAGTTCCCCACATCGATATCTGTCCCGTAGGAGCAATCGTTCCATCATCCCCGATTGGAATACGCCCAGAGAAAATAAGTATCGCCAGGAGCGCAGCAACAATTGCTGCACCAAAGATTATGATTTTGAACATTGACATACTTTAGAGTTTACACAGAAAGTGCCACAAACGCATAATGATAGTCCCCAGCTGGAAGACGCTTGAGGATTCTAAAGTTGTGTTTCTTTGCCAATTCTTCAGCGCGAGACTCTTCTACAACATGATCTGTATGTGGACCAATACCTCCATGAGATTTACTCCATTCGACGATGAGCATCTGACCTTCTGGTTTTAATATTTCGTGAATCGTACGTAGTGCGCTATCGACATCCTCAAGCTGGAACAATACATTTGATACAACAACTGCATCAAGACTGTACTTGTCTATTGGAATACTCTTTTCGATATCTGCCCACACAACATCGACGTTTAGCAGGTTCTGTTTCGCAAGAGTACCTGCAAGGGTATGCAAGATGTCTCGGTGCACATCAACTGCATAGACCTGTCCGATATCGCCCACTTCGCGAGCGAGTGCTATCGTATACGCACCAGTCCCACAGCCAATATCTGCAACCTTGTCCCCTGGCTTCAAATACATTTCCCGCACAAGATGATCTGGAGTAATAAACATAATAAACCTAGTTTATAGGTAATAGTTGATAGTTACTAGTGGGTACTACACAGAACGAATAAAAAACTTTACCCTATTTTCATGAGAATAATACCGATGAATGCGAGCGCCATAAGAAAAAGTTTATACCTAGTGAGTTTTTCTTTGTATAGCCAGACTCCAAAAAGTGCCGCTACAAATGTATACGCCCCTGCTATCAAGTACACTCCAGCGAGAGGACCTGAGGCAAGTGCTAAAAGAAATGCATACCCAGCAATAGCCATAAACAAACCAGCTACGAGTGAGATTTTCCATGTATCCTCAATTTTATGTAGTCGCTTTAAAGAAGAAGGCTGAAACAAATACACAAGCAAAAAAGCACATATAGTTGCCCCTATATACTGATAAACTGCAAAATGAATAATTGATTCATGTACCGCTCCGGTTTTCTGAACAACTTTACCAAGTGTAGAAGAGATAATTATCCCAAGCCCAAACAATACTGCATACCTATTGAGTATTAGCCCTCCTTTCTTTCTAGAATATAGAAAGGTGCACAAAAGAATAATTAGTGTAGCAACGTACTGAAGACCAGATAACTGTTCAGAAAATATAAAAATTCCTGCGAAAACTGTAAGAACGTTGCTTAACGATGACGTAACAGGAAGTAGTATATTAGTTTCCATTCTTCCTAATAAGATTTTCTGCTGGGCTGTTGTAAAAGCGAATAACACACCCCAAATCAGCCCGTACCAAGAGATAGTAGTGAGCGGTATTTCGTCCGTAAAAGCAAAGAATACGATAAGAGCAACTGTGAGCGAAAAGATGTTTACCCAGAATGTTGAGTGAAGAGAACTATAACCTTTAAATGTTGGCATTTTAAACAATGCCACAGAGATACCGACTGTTATAGCGGCTATAATCGAATAGAACACCCAATCCATGTATTAGAGGAGGTTAAATGTCGCAACCGAATCCCCTTCACGCAATTTCATAACTCGCACACCTTGAGTATCGCGTCCAAGTGTTGGAATAGATGATACTTCTGTACGAATCACTTGCGAATCTTTTGATACAGCGAGCAACTCTTCGTTTTCTGCGGTAACCACACGAGCAACCATGAGTGGTCCTGTCTTTGTTGTTACCTTCACTGTCTTGATACCAGAACCTCCACGCTTTTGTGTCTTGTACTCAGAAAGTTTTGTTTTCTTTCCATATCCATTTGCAGTAACCACGAGAAGTTCTGCGCCCTTCACACCCTGTGGAATCTTATCTGCTGCTACGATGTGGTCATCTTTGTCGAGCTTCATACCGATAACACCAGCTGCGGTACGCCCCATTTCGCGAACATCAGTATGGTTGAAGCGGATTGATTGTCCATTTTGAGTTGTGAGCATTACATTGTCTTCACCTGTTACAAAGAGCGCAGCGAGAAGCTCATCTCCATCTTCAAGACGGATAGCGATGAGACCATTGCGACGTACATCTTTGAAACTCTCAGCAGATGACTTCTTTACTGTTCCTTGTTTTGTAATCATCATAAGTGACTGACCGACAAGTGCTTTCACATCTTTTGACATAGGAAGGATCGACGTCACCTTTTCACCATCTACCAACTGCAAAAAGTTCATGATTGATTTTCCACGTGTCGCACGCTTTCCTTCTGGAAGATCATACATCTTGATCTGATACGCCTTTCCTTTATCTGTAAAGAACAGAAGGTCACTATGTGTTGATGTTGTGAGAGACATCGTCACAAAGTCTTCTTCTTTTGTGTTCATGTCTACCACTCCTACCCCGCCGCGCTTTTGTGTGCGGAATTCTGCAGGATCAGTACGCTTTACGTATCCACCTGATGTGTACACGAGTACCTGTTCTTGATCTGCAATCAAATCTTCTGGGTTAAACTCTTTTGCTTTATGTTTAACAATCTTTGTACGACGTTCGTCACCGTATTTGTCTTTGATATCCTGCATCTCTTGCTTGATAATCGAAAGCATTTTCTTTTCTGAAGCGAGAATTGCTTTCAATTCTGCGATGAGCGCTTGTACTGCTTTCAAGTCATCTTCAATCTTCTTACGTTCTAGTCCAGCGAGACGCTGAAGCTTCATTTCAAGAATCGCAGTTGCTTGGATATCTGAGAACTTAAATTTCTTTACCAGTTGTACGTGAGCATCCGGTGTATCTTTTGATTTCTTGATCGTCTGAATAATCTCATCAATATGGTCGAGCGCTTTCTTGAGCCCAAGCAAGATATGTTCACGTTCAAGTGCACGACGAAGATCAAACTCTGTTCGACGACGCACCACTTCTCTTCGGTGACCGATAAATGCATCGAGTGCAACCTTGAGTGAGAGTGTTTGTGGAATACCATCAATGAGCGCAACCAGGTTGTAGTGAAATGTAGATTCTAATTCTGTATGTTTATACAAATAGTTCAAAACTTTTTGTGGCTGTGCACCAGACTTGAGATCGATAACAACGCGTATGTCTTTTGTTGATTCATCACGAAGCCCTTTGATACCTTCAATCTTTTTTTCACGCACAAGGTCAGCGATACCTTCAATGAGATTACTTTTCACAACACGAAACGGAAGTGACGTGATGATGATTTGGAATTGTCCGTTTTTTGTTTCAAAAATTTCTGCCTCACCTCGCACAACCACACCACCGCGACCTGTTGCATATGCCGCGCGGATATCAGACTGACCAAACGCAATACCTCCAACTGGAAAGTCAGGTCCCTTGATGTATTCACAGAGGTCTTCGTTTGTTGCTTGAGGGTTGTCGATCAGGTGCGTTGTCGCATCCACCACTTCACTTAGGTTATGTGGAGGGATATTTGTCGCCATACCAACCGCAATACCAAGCGTACCGTTTAAAAGAAGATTAGGCACAGCAGTAGGAAGCACGCGAGGTTCCTTTTTTGTTCCATCATAGTTAGGAACCATTTCAACGGTATCTTTTTCAATATCACGCATCATCTCCATTGAGACTTTTGACATCTTGGCTTCGGTATAACGGTACGCAGCTGCGCCATCACCGTCAATTGAACCAAAGTTTCCTTGTCCCATCACAAGCGGATAACGATACGAAAAGTCTTGAGCAGATTTCACCATCGCGTCATATACAGAAGCATCTCCATGTGGGTGATAGTTACCAAGTACGTCTCCCACGATTGTCGCAGACTTGCGGAACTTTGCCCCAGGAGTTAGCCCCATGTTATTCATCGAGTACAAAATACGGCGATGCACTGGTTTCAGTCCATCTCGAGCATCAGGAAGAGCACGTGCCGTGATCACCGACATCGCGTAATCCAAGTACGCAGTACGCATTTCTTCTGAAATATTTACTGCCTGAACACCTGTTCGTACAGCTACTGGAACTGCCTCTTCTCCTTCGTTTCCGCTCTCAATTACTTTCTTTTTTGCCATACAATATAGATGAAAATAGTCTTCTTAGTATACCATAAACAGCTCTAGAATACTATGGTTTTGTGGATGATGCAGGACCCTGTTCTGTGCGTATGTAGTCCATATTCGTATCGTCAACAAAAGGAGCTGACGTGCTCGTAAATACAGCCCGCAAACGCGCACTTCCTTCCATAATAAAGCTTTCGAGCACTCCGGTTGGAGACTGGGGCATGGTGGATGTAGCAGCTACAAGAGATGTTTCTTCGCGTGTGTACTGTTCATGAAAAAACCCGTACTGGGTATACAGTACAAAGCTCACCAATACACCTGTTATGACACCAGCAAAGACAAGTCCATGCATATGCTGAACATGCACTGACTGTCTCCGTAAATATCGCACATATCCTGCCCAAGAAAGTTTCATAGTTCAAGTATAACAAAGAAACCAACCTTATCTGGTTGGTTGTACTCTCTATGATTACATCTCGTGGAACAGTACCACTTCAGCGTTCTTGCCTTCTATGTCTTTCTTTTTGATGGTGAGCTTTTCAACTGGTTCCACTTTTTCAGCACCTGCTTCCTTGAGGAAAATAGGAAGCGATTGTTCATCATAATCCATTGGAATAACAAGTTTTGGCTCAAGAGAAACAGACAACTTTTCTGCATCGTATGGGTTAAGCAAAAATGAATCATCTCCAACCGGAACAAACAACACGTCTGTTTCATCTATAACTTCTTTGTGATGTGGTTCAAGCTTCTTACCAAGAGCACCCAAAAACGTCACACGGATACCGTCAAAGGTAAAACAGTAACTTGTGTTTTGATAGGTTTTTTCTGTCTTTCCTTCTTTGAGTTCTACTTCTGTTGCAAACCCTTTGATAAAAATACCTGCAACTTCGTATTCCCCTGCACCAGAAATCACAAACGGTACTTTTTCTCCATGTGTCACCTGCTCGATACCGTTATAGTCTGGGTGATTTGTAGTAACCAAACACACATCTGCACCATATTTTGCAGTTTTTCCTCGCCCCTCTTTTGAAACTGGATTGATAGCAAAAGTTGTATCTCCAACCTGAAGTTTGAAATGCTGTCGTCCGTAGTGAGTAATAATCATAGTTACAAAAGTGTATCAGCTACTCGCTTTTTTAGGAACACTTGACAAATATGTAAAAGTATGTATACTGTAGAGAGAAATGTAGCTGGTGGTCAGCTGCATAGAAAAAGCACACTTTGAGGAGCAAAGACATGTGCAAGGTCACTTTCAAGAAAGCCAATGGCGAAGTCGAAATGCGGGACTACAGCCCGCCCCCGGCATCTGCCAGACCCGGACTGAAGCCGCTGAGTGTGGGAATCCCCCGCACAAACACTCCGAGTAATTTTGTTTGCTCGGCCCGCACCATCAAGATGGGTACCGGCCGCAAAGGCTGACCAACCCCATCACATCTCCCGCATCGAAAGATGCGGGCTTTTTATTTTAATATCCTAAATATCTTGAACTGAAAAATAAGAGAACATTGACATTTACTTATTAATATGTTATATTATATACGCTACTGACGGCGCTTAGAAAAAGTTTTTTTTCTGGCACTGCTCAGGGTTGTTTCTAAGGGGGTTGCCATACTTACTTAGAAATATAGTTCACGCACACCATTGAAAGGAGTGCATCATGGCTACCGCAAAGACATTTCAAATTGCTCAAAAACTTCACGGAGCAACCGTTTCCGTGGTTAACGTTAAAACCAAGACGACTCGCATTGGTACCCTCATGCAACTGGTCCCTGGGCTGCCCATTATTCTTGCCTTCGTCGGCGCGAATGGGAAACCCAAGAACTGGCAGTCACCTCCAGCTCACTCGGTTGTCGGAATATCCGATAAGGATCCCAGCGTCGAGATTCTCACCCTTGAGATTCCTAGTGAGAAAATCACCGCTGCAACCGGCGGAGAAGAAGGCATCTTTGAGATTCGCGCCTTCCATAACCCTGGAGAGCTGGAAACAGGGATCCTCACCGAGCAGGTCTACTGCTCGATTAAGGTTCCGGTCCGGGTCACGGTTAGCGTTCCGGTTTAACAACAAGGAGCAAGGACATGAACCTGAATGACTACAGAAACCTCGAGCGTACATTCGTTGAGGATGGAATCCTCTTTGAGGTCTTCCATGCTCACGGTGAGGAAGTCGCTGGCTGGTTCGCGCGCTGCTCTAGCACTCGCGAGCCAAACGAAAACGCAACCAACGGCATCCGCATCAAAACGGGTACAGGTATCTCCATAAAACAAGGCTTCAAGACATTCCTTAAGAAGGACGAACTGGAACGAAAGATTCCAAACCTTCTCACCAAGGAAAGCCAAACCTATAGGGTTCAGTTTGTTTTGCACGACCATGCCACCGAACTGATGGGGTACAAGGTATACGTCTACTACCGCATGAAAACCCTAACGTCACCAATCGTTGTCTAACCAGCAAGGTTGGTGACACATCCAGCCGCAGCAGCATTCGTGCTCTGCGGCTTTTTATTTGTCTTTTTGGCGGATATGTTGTAGTATTGTACCCATCTACATTAATAGATAGCGTTCTGGCGTAATCCCCGTATATGCGTAGCAAACGATAGACGGAGCACAGACCGAAGGTGTGAATCCCACCTTTCGTGTGGGAATTTATTTTTTTTCATGACAACAAACGAAACAACAACAGAAGAAACAACAATCATCCGTATGGACGATATCGTTGAAGGTACAGTTGCAGCCATTGAAAAGGCGGCGCTGTATGTAGACCTCGGTCTTTCTGGTACAGGTATTATTTATGGTGCTGAATTCATGAATGCACGCGATGTGATCAAGCGTATCAACATCGGAGACATGATTTCTGCAAAGGTAATCGTTCGCGAAAACAAAGAAGGTTACATCGAACTCTCTCTTAAGGAAGCTCGTCAGGCCCTCATGTGGAGCGATGCAGAAGTTGCTATCAAAGAAAAGCGTATCATGGACCTCGTGGTCAAGGACGCAAACAAAGGTGGACTTATTATGGAGTGGCAAGGTATCACTGGATTCCTTCCAGCCTCACAGCTTAAGGAAGAAAACTATCCTCGCGTTGAAGACGGAGACAAGGACAAGATCCTTCGTGAATTGAAGAAATTGATCGGAAAGCGTATTTCTGTTTCAATCATCAATGCAATTCCAAAGGAAGGTAAGCTTATCTTTTCTGAAAAAGATGGTGGAACAAAGGAAGCAAAGGAAATTGTTTCTGGTAACTACACCCTTGGGGACGAAGTAAACGGTACTGTAACTGGTGTTGTTGAGTTCGGTATCTTCGTTAAACTTGATGACGGTGTCGAAGGACTCGTTCACAAGTCAGAAATCGACTGGGGACTCGTTGAAGACACAAAGACTCACGCTCGTGTCGGAGACAAAGTTCGCGCTAAGATTATCGAAGTAAAAGACGGAAAGATTTCACTTTCTCTTAAGGCTCTTAAGGAAAATCCATGGAAGGAAGCCGCTCAGAAATACAAGAAGGGTGACGAAGTTGAAGGTGTTGTTATCAAATTCAACAAGCACGGAGCTCTTGTTTCTGTAGAAGAAGGTGTTGCTGGACTTGTGCATGTTTCTGATTTCGGAGATGAAGGCAAACTTCGCGAAGCGCTTTCACTCGGAAAGAGCTACAAGTTTACAATCACTCTCTTTGATGCAAACGAAGAACGCATGACATTGTCATACGTGAAGTAAGGACCTAAGCAAAAACAAAAAACACAGAACTTTCTGTGTTTTTTTGTTTTTTGTGTACACTTATATATATGCATCACGAACTTGAAACAACAAACAGTCTTGTGTCTAAGCTAGAAACTTCTGGGTATGGTGAACTGCAACCATCTATACTACCGCACGAACTTGAAGCGCTTTGTTCGGGAGACCCTACTCTTGAAACATGTTTTACAAGCATGAAAACGTATGTACACAGGTACGCGCACGACGTATATTCTATGATGCTTGAACAGATTGCACTAGCTAAAAAAAGAGAGCAAGGTGAGGACACTCGAGAAGACGCAGAACTTTTGGCACAAACAGATGAACGCAGGCACCACCTTCATAATGCTCTTATGGATTCTATAAATCTTATGTCAAGAGAGCTTAACAAGAAAGGTAAAGACATCGAATGGATGCGACCACTTGTTGAAAACGGTAGAGCTGGATACGCAACATTTGCTTTATTGACTTTTTATAGATTACATGTTACTATAAAATAAGAAAGGAGTTAGTTATGAACAAAACAATCATGAATTCTGAAAGAAAAAAACTCATTCTGCGGTATGCGATGCTTACCGCAGAAAGCACACAACCTTCACAAGATGCAGTGAACGAACTGCAGGCTATTGAAGATCAGCTTCATTTACCGAAAGAATCTATCTTGAGGCAAGCAACTGAGCTTGCCCTTGCAACGTACAAGTAACACGCACCAATCAAAACACTAGCTGTAGAGATATGGTGCTTTTTTATTGAGTTAGTTATTCCTTTCCATTGCCTTTTGATATCCATGCTCACAAATATCTCGAAGCGCTCGTAAGACTTTTGAAGAGACAGCTTTATACGCAGTCATTTCATCTTCTGTTGCCTTCCCCATAACGAACCCTTGCACCATATCTCCATGTGGAGCAACAGCTGTTTCACCGTCCACCGCAATCGGTGCAATACCAATACGAATTCGTGTAAACTCTCGCGTACCGAGAGCCTCAATAATACTTTTAACTCCATTATGCCCTCCGTCACCTCTATCATGAGAAATACGCAAACTACCAAGAGGTAAATCTTTGTCGTCATACATAACAACAAGCTCACGCCCTTCATGGTAACGAAGATATTCTGCAACTGCACGACCACTTTCATTCATGTAGGTTTCGGGTACGAATATTTCAAGATTTGAAGTAGATACTAGTTCATCTGTTATATGTGAAAGCACAATACGTGCAGCATTGTGACGAGTGCGAGCATAGTCATTTCCAGGATTACCAAGAGGTACGAGCGTGTATATCATGCACACAGTGTATCAAACGAACGCAAAATTTGCAGACACAGATTCAAATCTATATACTGACTCACATGTTCGATACGACGCTCTCCTCGATTGGTGGTGCACTCGCTGATTCTCTTCTAGAAGTCAGTCAAAATCCAATTTCTCTCACCATCTTTTCTATCCTCACACTGCTTATCATATCGCTTGGATTCGCAATGATATTCCCAAGCTGGAGAGACACACTTGTTCGCGCACGATTCCTCGAAGAGGACGAGCGTCCATCATCTCTTCTTCTATGGATTGTCGCAGTGATGCTTATTGTCAAAATCCTTCAGACATTTATCGTTCAACCGTTCATCGTTGATGGTGGATCGATGCTACCAACCTTTCACAACCAAGAATTTCTTTTGGTAGACAAGTTGTCATATCGCCTCGGCGAACCAAAGCGTGGCGATGTTATGGTGTTTAAACTAGAAGAGTCTGGCAACCCTTATGGAGGCAAACACCTCATCAAGCGTGTCATAGGTCTTCCTGGTGAACGTATCGTTATCAAAGGCGGAGTAACTACTATTTATAATACGGAGAGTCCTGATGGATTTATCCTCGATGAGCCATATGTTACCTACAAAGACACGAGCAAGACCGTGGACAGGATACTTGATGGAGACCATTACTTTATGATGGGAGATAACAGATCACAAAGTTACGATAGTCGAGATTGGGGACCACTTGAAGCCCATGCGATACGCGGACAGGTACTCCTGCGCGTTCTCCCCTTTTCGATGTTTGGTCTTGAGCCGGGTCGTTATCAGTACGAAAAATAATCCACACTAGCAAACTTGTATGAATGAAAAAGATATAAAAAAAGAAGGAAAAGCTGATGCAAAAAAGGAAGCCCCTATTTCTCTTAAGGGTATGCACGACCTTTCTGAAGAAACATACTATGCCTATCAAGGGCTTTTTGAAAAAGCACAAGAAATTGCTGTGTACTATGGATTCAAACCACTAGACACTCCAGTACTTGAACGCGAAGAGGTTTTTACAACAGCTCACGGAGAAGGAACGGATATTATCGACAAAGAGATGTACACCTTTCGAACAAAAGGAAGTGAGCGTATTGCAGTACGCCCTGAATTCACTGCGTCTGTTATGCGCGCATATCTTGAACATGGGATGCAAAACCTTCCTCAGCCTGTACTACTCTATTCATACGGACCTGTATACCGACATGAAAACCCACAGCGTGGACGTTTGCGTCAGTTCAGACAATTCAACTTGGAAATTCTTGGAACTCAAAAATCTATTGCGGACGCACTCGTCATCCGCACACTCACTACTATTCTTGAAGAATTTGGTTTCAAGGATTTGATTGTCGATATCAACTCAATGGGAGACAAGGAAACCCGACCTGCGTTTATCAAAGAACTCACCAATTACTACAAAAAGCATTTAGAAAACTTGTGCAAGGACTGCCACGAACGCATCAAGACAAATCCGCTTCGCCTTTTGGATTGTAAACAAGAACAGTGTCAGCCGTTTAAAGAAAACGCTCCATCATCTCTTGCATACCTTTCAAACGATGCTCGCTCACACTTCAAAGAAGTGCTCCAGTATCTAGAAGAAATGGCGATTCCGTATCGTATCAACAACTCACTTGTTCGAGGACTCGACTACTACTCTCGTACCGTGTTTGAAGTTATCAAAGTTGACGTGGATGAAAACGGTAAAGAAAAAGAAATCACTGTTACAGGTGGTGGTCGCTATGACTATCTCGGTCGCATGATGGGATCAAAGAAAGACGTCCCTGCTGTTGGTACAGCGCTTGGCTTTGAACGTATCATGATGTTCCCAGAATGCAGAACACTCGCTCCACGTATTATGAAGCCACCAAAGGTGTACTTTATTCAGCTTGGCTTTGAAGCAAAACTAAAAAGTCTTTGCATTATGGAGGTATTGCGCAAGGCACGTATCCCAGTACACCAATCCGTTGCCAAAGACTCTCTTTCGGCCCAGCTTGCAATCGCTGAAAAAATGGAAGTACCATATTGTATTATCTTCGGACAAAAAGAAGCTATGGATAACACTGTTATCGTACGTAACATGTCTACACACTCACAAGACACTGTGAAAATCGACGCACTCTCAGATTACATCAAGCATTTGAAGTAGCAACACTCTACCCTGCTCACAGTCTTTTCAGCGAATAAACATTTCATTGACAATGTTACATTTTACATGTAGTGTGAATTTTACATTTGTTCATTATTACTTAGGAGGCAACTCATGGCAGCAACAGGAAACTCTGTGCCAATTCTCAACCTGAGAGAACTGGAAGAGGAACTCATCCGGATTAAAGCTCGACAAGGTGAAATCAAGCTCCAAATTGGATTACTACAACAGGAACATGAAGATCTAGAGAAGGCCGCAGGTAAGGTTGTCCTTCCTCTCGCCAAAGAACGCGACCGCCTCGACTCCTTGATAAAAGGACAAACCGCCCCTTTGACTTCAGAGGAGACTTTTTCCGCTGAGTCAATCGACAGGCTTGAACTAACCGTAAGAACAGCCAACCTTCTGCGTATGGAAAATATCCAAACGATTGGCGATTTACTCAAACTAACTGAGGACGATCTATTAAAAATAGCGAATCTTGGGCGCAAATCCCTGAATGAAATCAGAGAGGTACTCTTAGCCAAAGGACTTACCGTTGGCAAACTTGCAAAAAAGACCAAGTAAACATCACGCTAAGCACATTTCAAAAGCAACCCAAGAACATGGGGGCTTTTTATTTTCCTCTAAAAGCTAATTGCTAATCGCTTTTTGCTGTGTTATAATAGAGCCCACTATGTCAAACGTTAACGTACAAGTAATCAAGAACGGTGGAGAAAACGCTCTTTCTCTCCTTCGTCGTTTCCAGAAGAAGGTTCAGGAATCTGGGGTTCTCCCACGTGTTCGCTCACTTCGCTACAGCGATCGAGCTCTTTCTGACCTCAAAGTAAAGAAAGCAAAGATGAAGAAGCTTGCTGGAAAAGAAAAATACGAACTTGCAAAGCGAATGGGTAAGCTTGTAGAAAAAAAGAAACGCAGATAATACCCTATGGCGATTCTAGAAACAAAGAATCTCACAGTTATACGAAAAAACGGTACGTTGCCAAACGTACCGTTTTTGGAGATTAAAGATAAGCTCCTTGGAAAGTCCTATGACCTGACAGTTATATTTTGCACACCGCAAGAGTCTCAGGATCGAAACAAGACCTATCGCGACAAAGACTATCCAACAAACATTCTTTCATTTCCGCTTGATGAACGCACAGGTGAAATCTATATCTGTCTTTCTATTGCCCGAAGAGATGCAAAAAAGTTTGACATGACATACGATCAATTCCTTCATCTCCTTGTTATTCATGGATGTCTCCATTTGAAAGGACACGACCATGGTAGTACAATGGACTCACTGGAAGAAAAGCATCTCAAGCAATTTTTTCATAAATAAACCAATCACCACTTGTGGCTAAACGAAAAGAATCTCTCATTGTCGGTATTGATATCGGAAGCACGTATATACGTGCTTTAGGATGCATCCAAGAAGAAGGCAAGAGATTCCCTACCGTTGTTGCTAGCTACAAAAAACATCTTGAGGGCATAGAACGTGGTGCAATCAAAGACAAGGACGAAGTTGCCCTTATGCTTGAGGATGCTCTTGATTCAATAACAAAAGACACCGAACTCCCTATTGCCCATACACTTGTTGCTTTGTCTGCGGTTCCTATATCGTCACACCACGCAAACGGACACACTCGTGTTACACGTGGAGATGCGCAAGTGACAGAACTCGATGTCGACAACGCCATCAAAGACGCTCACAAAGGAGTTCCTGATATACGAAACAAAGCTATCATTCATACAATTCCACTTAAATACAAACTAGATGGAAATGATGTACCTGGGGACGTGCTTGGTATGCATGGCAACAAACTCGAAGTAAAAACCCTCTTTGTAACATATCCGGAAACACACATGGAACTGTTCAAGGAGACACTTAAAGAAGGACGTATTCGCGTAACCGATATAGTAGCAGGACCAATTGCTGAAAGCGTTGCACTCCTTACAAAAAAACAAAAGGTTGCCGGTGTTCTTCTTTTATCTATCGGATCTGGGGTGACATCATTACTTGTCTATGAGAACAATGTCCCTCTTCTTGTTTCGACGATTCCAGTTGGAGGAGATGATATTACAAAAGATATTGCTCTTGGGCTAAAAGTATCTCTTCAAGAAGCTGAAGACATCAAATGCGGAAAACTACAAACAAACGCACGAAGGAAGTTAGAAGAAATTATCGAAGCACGTATCGAAGATCTTTGTATAAAAATAAATAAAGAACTTGATCGCATTCACCGCAAAGAACTTCTCCCTGCTGGCGTTATCGTAACTGGTGGCAGCATGCATATACCAAACCTTGACGTTCTTCTACGTCGTGATTTACGTCTACCTATCACCATCACAACAAATGAACTTGCTCGCATATCTAACGACAGCTTGCGAGACACAACATGGGCACGCGCATACGGCCTCACATTTCTAGCTCCACATGAGTCTCAAGTAGAGGTTATACGCTTGGTACTGACATCATTTTTTGCTCGCGTCAAGGGCTTCTTTGGTCAATTTTTACCTTAGTTTACAAGGGTTTTTTAGAATTTCTGGCTAGAAAAATATCTTTGCAAAAACTCACCTAAAAGTGATATAGTTACTACATACTAAATTAACGTACTCACCATGCCAAAAGTAAACCCAGAAATCGAAAGTTTTGCCCGCATTAAAGTCATCGGTATCGGTGGATCAGGAAAAGGCGCGCTCAATCACATGATCAACTCCAAACTCCAAGGAGTTGAGTTCATCGCGATGAACACTGACACGCAAGACCTTCATCACTCACTCGCAGAAAAGAAAATTCATATTGGAAAAAATCTCACCAAAGGTCTTGGGGCTGGCATGGACCCAGAAATTGGTAAACGTTCTGCGGAAGAAACTCGTGAAGAAGTGCAAGATGTCATCAAAGGCGCTGACATGGTATTCATCGCAGGTGGTATGGGTGGAGGAACCGGAACTGGTGCAGCACCGGTAGTTGCGTCGATTGCAAAGAACGAAGGCATCCTTACGGTTGGTGTAGTAACAAAGCCATTCTTCTTTGAAGGTGCATCTCGCATGAAGCTCGCAGAACGAGGACTTGAAGAGCTTGAAAAAGAAGTTGATGCTCTCATTGTTATCCCAAACGACAGACTCCTCTCTGTTATCGACAAAAATACATCAGTAAAGCAAGCGTTTGAAATGTGTGACGAGGTTCTTAAGCAAGCCGTAGAAGGTATTTCAGATATTATCCGCACAGCAGGAACAATCAACCTCGACTTTGCAGATATCAAACGGATTCTCAAGGATTCTGGAACAGCGCTTATGGGTGTAGGGCGAGGTATGGGTGAAAACCGTGCACGTGAAGCAGCAACTGCTGCAGTTAACTCACCTCTCCTTGATGTTTCAATTCATGGAGCAAAAGGTGTACTGTTTGCAATTTATGGATCTGAAGACCTAGGAATGCTTGAAGTTCAAGAAGCAGCAAAGATTATCACTGAATCTGTTGATAAAGACGCTAAGATTATCTTTGGTATTGCATCTGATCCAACACTTAAGAAAGATGAGGTGAAGGTAACTGTTATCGCAACTGGATTCCCTGCTGGATTTGGACGTTCACATTCATCACAGTCATCTATAAGCGAGAAGCGAGATGCTGAAGTAGTACTTCCTGAACCACGACTTGAAAAGCGTGAGACTATCAAAGAAGCTATCGAAGAATCAAAAGAAGAGGTCAAATCTGATGACAAACGTATCGATAACAGCGTAACAGCAACGACGGAAGAAGTTGAATCTGCGGACCGCCGAAAAGCAAATAAGAAACCTGTATTTAAGTTTGACGATGACGAGGAAGAAGACGATGACTGGGAGGCTCTTCCACCATTCCTGCGCCGCAAGAAATAATTTTCAGAAAATCGTCTCATCTGCTTTGTTGCGGGCCCCATGTTTCTCGGTCAACGTAGCAGTATCTACGTCTCCGTCGAAACATCCCCCGCGCCTCACATATAAAACAATTTTCTGAAAATTCTGTTTCGCACACATGAGCCGCCCTACGGGCGGCTCATGTGTTACACTGTTACTCTATGTCTACTATCTACGACCTTGTTATTATCGGTGGAGGCCCTGCTGGAACTGCGGCAGCTGTATATGCTGCTCGAAAACAACTCAAAACACTACTCATTCTCAAGGAATGGGGAGGCCAGTCTATCGTCTCTGACGATATTCAAAACTGGATTGGTACACCACACATCTCTGGGGCACAGCTAGCAACATCTCTCCGTGCACACGTTGAGGAATACAAAGGAGACATTCTATCTATTGTAGAAGGTGAAGTGAGTGCCATATCTGGAACAGATGGGGACTTTACTGTTACAACAACCACTGAAACATACCTAACAAAAACAGTGCTCGTCTCTACTGGTTCAGCACGAAGAAAACTTGAAGTTCCTGGAGCTGACACGTTTGAACATAAAGGTCTCACCTACTGTGCGTCATGTGATGGACCACTTTTTGGTGGCATGGATGTTGTTGTGGTTGGTGGAGGTAATGCTGGGTTTGAATCTGCAGCTCAACTGCTCGCCTACTGCAAAAGTGTAACTCTTCTTTCTCGCAGCGCACCAAAAGCTGACGCTATCACCGTAGAAAAACTAAAACGACACCCGAACTTTAAACTGATCGAAAACGCTGTTCCAACAAAAGTAGAAGGGTCTGTGTTTGTGGAGTCGCTCAGCTACACAGATGGTTCTGGTGAAGAAATAAAACTTCCTGTTGCTGCAGTGTTTGTTGAAATCGGGCAAATCCCCGCAACATCTTTCGTTGAAAACCTTCTTGATCTTAGCCCAACAAAAAATATTATTATTAACCCACGCACACAAGAAACAAGCGTACAAGGTATCTGGGCTGCCGGAGATTGTACAGATGTACTCTATCATCAAAACAACATCGCAGCGGGAGACGCCGTACGAGCTCTTGAAGACATCTACCTTCACCTACACGCTTAAGTTTTAACCGTAAACATTCATGAAAAAATATTTTTTTCTCATCCTTCGCCTATGGAGGTTACTTAAGGATTTCCACAAAGACTTCTATATTCAAGTTGCTTCAATTATTGTTCAGCAAGCAATGGGTATCTTTAGCATTTTCCTTGTAGCAAAATCACTTGATGCAATCATTGGCGCTGATTATAGACTTGCTGTAGAGATAACAGCTTTTAATCTTGTAATCATTCTTGTGCGTGTTGTTATATCCTACTTCACAGATCTTCATGGGCAAAACAAGATTGATTTTGCTATACAACAACATTTAGAAAAGTACTCGTTTGAGAAAATTTTCAAACTCAATATTTCACAATATTCAGAAGATCACTCTGCCGTAAAAGAGCAAGTTGTAAACCGTGGCGAAGGTGCAGCGGAGGAAATCATTTCCACAATAGTACTCACCATACTTCCAACCGTAACCCAAACCCTCTTTGCTGTTATTGCTATTGGGTTTTATTCAATTCCTATAGCACTTTTCACAGCGGGTGTACTTGTCATAGGAATACTATGGAGTAACTACTTTGCAAGCTACCACAGACCGTTCATAAAACAAGACGTTGACAATTGGGACAAGCAGAAGCGTATCCGCACCGAATCATTCCAACACCTTAGCCTTATTAGAACACTTGGGGCTGAAAGCTTCTATATAAAAAAGTACCTCAATAACCGCCAAGAATTTTTAGACTACAAGAAATTTGTCTGGAACAAACAGATAGCTCATAGCAATAAACGCTGGGCGTTCTTTAATATCACACGAGCAATGAGCACATGTGCGATTATTTACCTTGCCTATATCGGCACACTCACCGCTGGGTCAATCTATGCTATTTGGTCATACATAACTGAAGCAAACAGTCAGATATTTAATATCATTCGAGCGCTTCGTCAAATGCCGCTTCGTTTTACTGAACTTGAAAAGTATCTTCATATTATTGATACACAACCTCACTTTGAAGAATCAGGGAAACGAGCTCAGGTAGCGGGTGATATTGTTTTTTCTCAAGTAAGCTTCCGCTATCCAGCAAGTACCACACCCCTCTTTACTAACCTTTCATTTACTATTCCACAAGGCAAAAAAGTTGCGTTTGTTGGAAGCTCTGGATCTGGAAAATCAACTATCGTTAAACTACTTCTTCGCATCTATGACTATCAAGAAGGGTCTATTAGATTAGGAGATAACGAACTACGAATGATAGAAGGATCTTATTTACGTTCACATATAGGATACGTAGAGCAACACGTCGATCTTTTTGATGAAACTATCAGAGAAAATATCTTGATGGGTGTTGATGATAAGCAAAAGAAAAAAGCAGAGAAGGAATTAGAACAGGTTGCTACACAAGCACGCATAACAGAGTTTTATCATCGCCTCGGTGAAGCAAAGTTTGAAACCGTTATCGGAGAACGAGGCATCAAACTCTCAGGAGGCGAACGTCAGCGTATCGGTATTGCGCGTGCAATTATTAGAGACCCAGAGATACTTATCTTTGACGAAGCAACATCAGCGCTTGATACAGAAAACGAATCAAAAGTCATGGAGGCTATTAATAATGTTTCTAAAGGTAAAACAACCATCATCATTGCGCATCGTCTTTCTACTGTAAAAGACGCTGACAAAATAATTGTCATGGATAAAGGCGTTATTGTCGGCGAAGGAACACATGAGGAACTTATCAAAACATCATCGCACTACCAGTCTTTGATTGCTCATCAGGTATAAGCTACACAAAACTTGTAACTGCAGAAATAAGAATATAAATACCTATAGCATCCAAGACATAAGTGAGGATAACGAGTCGCCAAAAGGTGATATGAGACAAGCCCATAAACGTGAGCCCTATTTCATCTGGGAATGGAGAAGCAATAATGATCGCGCCTATAATCTGCATAATAATGCGCCGACCGCGCGAGCGAGTCTCTCGAGCGATAAACGCCTCGGCTTTTTTACCCAACTCATGAAGAATCACGTCTTTGATAAATCTAAATATCAGCAAGTCTGCGAGCAGCCCTCCAAAAGCTCCGATGAGTGCTAGTTGTATATGTGTTTCTGCCGCGACTGGCACGTGAGCAAATAACACTACAGCGAGTCCAGCCGTAAACGAAAACGAATACATAGCCCCTGCTATGATAGTAAAGACTATGGTATTGGTTGTAGCAAAAGAAGAAGCAAACTCATCAATCGCACTAAAGCTACCAATAGCCCAGGCAAGAATAAACGTTATAACCATTAAAATGGTGTACTTGTAGCGCTGCATACTGCCACATAGTATATCATTTGAAGGTATACAAGTATGCTAATTTCTCTTACTAATCAACATAATTTTTATATAGCACATATGCTATACTATTTTTTATGAGTGAATCAACCGAGATAGAAAAGATAGGTCAATTTATTAAACACCTTCGTGAAGTTGAAGGACTAACCCAAGAGTCGTTTGCAAAGGAGCTTAAAACAACCCAAAGCGTTATAGCTCGTATTGAGAGCGGTAACCAAAACATCACCATAGAACAGCTTTCAAAAATAAGCGAAGTTCTAAAGCGCCCTATTCTATCTCTCAATGATACTATTGATTTTCAAGTAGAAGGCGGGAGAAAACTCTCTGGCTCAATAGAAACTAATACATCAAAAAACGGTGCTGTTAACATGATGGTTGCGGCGCTTATCAACAACGGAACAACAGTCCTTCATGGCATTCCCCATATCGAAGAGGTGTATCGCTACAAAGAACTTCTTGAAAGCGTTGGCGTAAAAATCCGCTGGATTAATAATGACACCTCTCTTGAAATCACACCTGGTAAAAAACTTTCGCTTAAAAAGATAAACAAAGATGTCGCTGCTCGGATTAGATCATTTACATTTGCTGGGGCATTTGTGCACTACTCACCTTCATTTTTCTTGCCCCACTCTGGTGGATGTAAAATGGGAGAGCGAACAGTCGCTTCTCATAAATATGCTTTGGAGTACTTGGGTATAGACGTGACTACACGTGAAAACCAGTACGATATATCACACATAGAGATGAAACCAGGTGCAACCATTCCTTTGTATGAATCATCTGATACAGGGGCAATTACCGCACTACTTGCAGCAGCGAAACTACCCGGAACTACAACTATAAAGTTTGCTCCACCTAACTACCAAGTTCAAGATGTTTGCTTTTTACTTGAACGATTTGGTGTTCGTATTGATGGTATAGGCACAACAACACTTGTTATTCATGGAAAAAAAGATATCAATTGCACAGTAGAACACTACAACAGCGAAGACCCTATTGAGAGCATGTTTTTTATCTCGGCAGCAATCGTAACAAAATCGACCTTAACCATCAAACGTTGTCCTATTGATTTTCTGGAGCTTGAACTGGAAAAACTAAAACGCATGGGGCAAAAATATACACTGTCTAAAAAGTACCTTTCAAAAAACGAAAGGACACATCTTGTTGATATAACTATCCGCCCATCAACACTACTTGCTCCTACAGACAAAATCCATGCGCAACCATTTCCAGGGATTAACAATGACAATCTCCCCTTCTTTGTGCCGATTGCACTTATGGCTGAAGGCCAGACACTTATTCACGATTGGACGTGGGAAAACCGCGCAATTTACTTTACAGAACTCAATCGTCTAGGGGCTGACATCAAACTACTTGATCCGCATCGAGCTCTCGTCACTGGTGGCAACAAACTTCGCGGAGCTCAAATTGTTTCCCCTCCAGCTCTTCGTCCTACCGCTATTATTCTTATTGCTATACTCGGAGCATCTGGAACATCAGTGCTTCGTAACGTGTATTCTATCAAGCGTGGTTACGCAGATATTGCAGAACGACTCAATGCAATCGGTGCAAAAATAACAGTCTTGCGGAGCATCTAATGCCGCTGCAACCCCTTGAAAGAACCTTCAAAATATGGTACTATGTCCCGACTTGGTCCCATCGTCTAACGGTTAGGACGCGGCCCTTTCACGGCCGAAATCGGAGTTCGATTCTCCGTGGGATCACCAGTGCTCATACGTTTCTAGGGCACCACAGGGGCGGTTAGCTCAGTTGGTAGAGCGCCACATTGACGTTGTGGATGTCAGAGGTTCGACTCCTCTATCGCCCACAAAATTAAAAATCAGTATC
>JAGORG010000010.1 GCA_018062965.1 Minisyncoccota bacterium | reverse complement strand
TTGCTGTCCTGCCACACTGATGTGGTGGTACACATTTGTTCGGACCAGATACGGTGGTTTTCTCTAACAAATGCTATATGTGCGAGTGGGTCGGACTTGAGTCCTCGCAGCTCGTATTCTCTGCCGATTTGAGCGCCGCCGCGCTGTCTACCGTCGAGTTTAAAGCTGTACAGGTCGACAATGTCATCGCCTCGGATTGGCATAGATGAAACAGCTTTTTGGTCAAGCTTTTTGCTAACAGAAGCGTGTAGGGTTAGCTTGTCGGCAACATCCTCAAGTTTGCGAATGCGGTCTACTCTGACTGAACGAACTTCAACACCCCTGAATGCGTAGACGTATTTATACACCACTTCAAGCATCTCTCTGGTCATCCGATCTGAATGAACCCTGATGGCAAGTTCAGCAAGCTCGGGGCGTAGACCTGGTTCTCTGAGAATTCCTGCCAATACAGGTCCGAAGATCTTGCCAGCTTGAGCGGTCGTAAGACGCGCTGGTGGTTGTGTGAGGTTTTGGTTCATGCGCTATTTCCTTTCTAGATTTTTTGGAGAACATGTAAAACTTCAATATCACTCTACACTCTTTTGTAAAAGCCTGCAAATGACACATTTATAAGACTTTTCAAGACTAGCGGAGCAGGGTTCATTTCTGTACACTAAGCATATTATGGAACTACTGGCACGACTGCTTGGCGGAAACGAGAGAGTGAAAATCATGCGCTTTTTCTTGTATCACGACGAAGCTATTCTAAGTGCTCAGACAATTGGCGATAAAACAAAATCTAAAAGCACAATCGTTCGCAAAGAGCTTGCTGCGCTCTCATCAATTGGATTTATAGAAAAGAAAAAAACACGTACAGTTATTTCTAGTGGAACAGGCAAGAAAGCAACAACCAAAGTCAAAGAAATTATTGGCTACACACTCAACAAAGACTTTCCTCACAATCAAGCCCTCAAAGATCTTCTCTTTGATTTTGAGCTGCTCGATAAACGCGAGCTCGCACAACGTTTTAAAATAGTAGGACGTATCAAACTCTTTGTGGTTGCAGGAGTGTTTATCGGTGAAGAAAAGTCACGTGTGGATATTTTGATGGTGGGGGAGGCAATCAAGAAGCCAAAAGCAGAAAAACTCTTTGAGGCGCTTTCTGCAGAGCTTGGACGGGATGTGTCGTACGCAATGATGGACTTAGAAGAATTTGAATACCGCTTTAAGATGTATGACAAGTTTGTTCGAGATATTTTGGATATGCCGCACGAGACGGTTATCGATAAACGAAAATCTACAGAAGGCTAGTTAGTCTTCGATCACAACTCCTGGATCTCGTAGTGTAAGTAGGTATGATTTGTATCCTGCGATATAGCGAGCAAAGATAAGCTTGTCTTCTTCGGTTATGATGGGTGCCTCATCAACGCTTACAAAAGTTGTATTGTGCATGCCGATAGCGCGAGCTTTTGTGTTCATGATATCGACAAATGTTTTCTCCCCAAGGGCTCCTGCATAGAAACGAGACACATCAGCGTTGCGCTCATCAAGAAGTCTGCGGAGAAGCTTTTTGCGTGTGGTAGGTGTTCCTTGAAACATGACTTCATTGTCTTGACTCAAAAACTCAAGTGAGATGGTTGCAACCATCAATTCTGTTACACGCATATCATCAAGTGGTTCTGGTGTAACTGTAGGAATAGATTCTTCGGTGATGATAATCGGCATACCACGAGTTACAAAATCATATACACGTTCAGCATCATCATCTGCCAAACGAATACACCCGCCGCTGTAGGTGCTAGCTACTTTTTCTCCACTTGGATAGTAGGGGATGCCATGAATAAAAAAGTTCCCAAACACGTGCACACTTGATGGCATATATACATGACCTATAGAACTAAAGTGGAGCGGGATTTTGTAATCGTGCGCGTAGATGCCAGCAGGGGTTTCGTAGTAGCTGCCAGGTTTTCCCTTTGAAACAATAGGAAGTGTTGCAAGTATTGTTTCTCCGTCTTTAAGCATAATCATCATGGCGTCTAATACTACGACAACATGCTTGCCTTCCGTTGCTAGCTCCTCTGGAGTTGGTTCTTGTGGTTGTGGTGTTGGTTCTTGATATGAGGCATCGGTATTGTTGTTTGGTTCTCGTGCGTATGAGTAGTCTTCGCCAAACAGAAATAAAGCACCTGCTAGAGCAGCAAGTGCGAGAAGTCCCCCCATCACAGCAAATCCTTGTAGATGTTCTTTTTTCACGTACTTTGAATATACCACAGAGCAGTGGATAATGTGAAGCTACTAGGATGTTTGCGGGGGTATACTAAAGGTAACCTTTATATGTCGAATATAAAGGTGTATATATACACACTTTATAAAACTTATAAGTATTCTTAACGTATGGTAAATCCTATCGATATTCTTGGACAGGCACTCGTTGATACGGCTATGACCCTTATCGCGTTCCTTCCGAATGTCATCTTGGCTGTCGTCATCTTTGCTCTTGGATGGATCTGTGGATCTATTCTTGGTAAAGCGGTTGCGCACATTATTACTGTGAGTCGCATTGATAATGCGCTTCACAAAGCAGGTATGGATACAGTGAGCCAGAAGGCTGGTATCCGTGTTAGCCTCGCTGGTTTTTTGAGCGGTATTATCAAGTGGCTTGTGATTGTGGCGTTTACAATAGCTTCTGCAGAAGTTCTTGGACTCACACAAGTAACAGCTCTTCTTCGTGATATCTTGCTCTACATTCCTCAGGTACTTGTTGCGGCAATCGTACTTGTGATGGCAGCGCTTGTTGCTGATTTTGTTGCTCGTCTCATTGAACACTCAGTGAACGCAACAGGGATCAAAGCAACCTTTGCAGCACAAGTTGCACGATGGGCAATCCTCATCGTAGGTGGTATTTTCCCAGCTCTTACTCAGCTACGTATTGCACAGGGTCTTGTTGAAGTTCTCTTCACAGGAGTTGTGTTTGCGGCTGCGCTTGCGCTTGGGCTCGCATTTGGTCTTGGTGGACGCGACGCAGCAGCTCGCGCTATCGAGAAGATGAAGAACTAGTTTTTAATTAGTTTAGAAAAGCGGACGCCTACGGCGTCCGCTTTTCTTTTGACAAAGTAAAAGGGAGGTGTAGGATACAAAGTAGATTCTTTTTCAAGGAGATACAACGTGAACTATCTTTCTACTGCTGTTGCTCAAGGTGCACTTTGTCTTGCGTGTCCAATCTGCAAACACTCCACTTTCCGTCAGACTGACGACATTCCAAGTTTGCTTGTGTGTGAGTCATGTTCGACAAATGCACCACCTGCTGGGTGGGTTACCAAGATCATTCGTCACGGTGATGATGATCCGTATGTTCACTTTTTGATAGAGCATAACCAAAGAGGTTTCTCTGTGCAGGTCAACACAGACCGTCGAGGAATGGAGAGTGTCGAGTCCATTCGTTTCTGCACTGGCGGCGGCGGTCCAAAGTCTATTAATGTGACACTAGCATTGAGAGATATTGCTGTTGCTGTTTCGGACGATGGGTACCCCAAGGCTCGGTTTGAAGGTTTTGGTGGCGTTCTGAAAATATACCAAGCTCGATCAGACGGTGACATGTGGGCAAAAACAGACAACGTAGACGAAGATGTTTTTTCCTCCGCTGTTGTCATGTTTCCGTCAGGGCATCGAGTGATCGAACACTTGGAGAACCTCATAGTTGCGATACTCAAAGATATGGAAACGTGCCCTACACATACCGACTGAGTTCAGTCTTACGAACCCAAAGCCCCGTATTGCGGGGCTTTTTTCTTTGTATTTCCAAGCTTTTTAAAAGGCTTGGTTCTGGTACTAGGAATCCCTGCAAAACCCCTTGACTTTTAAGAGCCATTTTGATAGCATGTGAATCACTGACTAATGAAGAAATTTAACGAAACTACAACCAACTAACCGGAGGCAAAGTAACGTTCGTTACTCGCCGCCGATAAGGCGGATTTTATTTTCTCAAAATCATTAGTCAAAAAGCACTGCTACTTGTCAAAAGAATCCCGTGCGCACCACGCGCAACATAACTGTTATTCCAATTAGTAGAAATACTCACTGGGGTCTAGCGGAGTGTGCGACACGGACACATGAAAGATAATCAACACACATATAACGAAGGAGCGGTCCTAAGTTATGTGGTAGTTATGTTTCCTAATAGGAACATAAGAGCTGACGGTGGATGCCTAGGCTCTAACAAGCGATGAAAGACGTGATCAGGCTGCGATAAGTTTCGGGGAGGTGCCTTATAACCTTCGATCCGGAAATTTCTGAATGAGGAAACTCAATACGAGTAATGTCGTATTGTCTAATGGAGCATTCCATAGACGCACACCCAGGGAAGTGAAACATCTCAGTACCTGGAGGAAAAGAAACTAAAACAAGAATTCCGCAAGTAGCGGCGAGCGAAAACGGAACAGCCCAAACCGTAGGTAGTAATACCTAGCGGGGTAGTAAGACAGAGACGTAGTTTACTAGAAGAGTTACAAAAGGTAAGTATAGATAAAGTTGTTGGAAAGCAACGCCAAAGAAAGTGATAGCCTTGTTATCGAAATACTTACCCCTCTTTTGTCTCTGATCTTGAGTAATTCGAGACACGAATAGCTCGGATGAATCAGCCGGAACTAACCGGTAAGGCTAAATATTGTTAGAGACCGATAGTGAACTAGTACCGTGAGGGAAAGGTGAAAAGAACCCCGGAAGGGGAGTGAAATAGAACTGAAACCGTCAGTTTACAAAGAGTAGAAGAGGTGTTTACACCTCGACTGCGTGCCTATTGAAGAATGAGCCAACGAGTTGTAGGTAACTGCAGGCTAAGGGGTATAAAGTCCTGGAGCCATAGCGAAAGCAAGTGTGAATAGCGCGACCCAATTGTAGTTACTTACAGACCCGAAGCCGAATGAGCTTACCATGAGCAGGGTGAAGTATATCGAAAGGTATATGGAGGCCCGAACCAGTAGGTTGTACGACTCCTTTGGATGACTTGTGGTAAGGAGTGAAAAGCTAATCGAATTCGGTAATAGCTGGTTCTCTCCGAAATAGTTTTTGGACTAGCGTCGTGTGTTC
>JAGORG010000009.1 GCA_018062965.1 Minisyncoccota bacterium | reverse complement strand
TTCACATGTCGTAGATATCTTTTACAAAGCGCTCATCATTTTTCTCGCCTTTGGTCTAGCTCTTATGGTGTTTATCGAAATACGAAAACAACACTGGAAGCATATTATGTATGGTGTCGGACTATTGGTAGCACTTGTACTGTTTGTGCTCATTAATCAGAAGTTCTTTTAAGAGCTTGAGTTATTGTTGTCGAGTAACTTCGAACGTTTTTCGTCCAACGATACGTTTGTCGTCTACTTTTACTGTCACACGCCATAGACCATCTGTAATGTTTTGTTTTTTGGAATATGCGCGATAACCGTCCACTCTTCCACCAGAGAGGTCAAAAGAAATAGTTGTAGACTCTATCCAAGAATTTGTTGTTGGGTCATGGTATTCCCAAACATGAGAAATAGGTGCAGAGAATTCTGCGGGTGCACTGATCGCACTATAAAAGTAGACGCCGTCGTCCCTTGGTTTGATGGTATGTTTGTGATTGCGTAGCCATTCAAATCTACCAGGAGCCTCACCAACAAGCTCGTATTCTCCTCGTTCTGTTCGAATAACGTTGTTGTAGATTCCTGCGTCTTTGAGTGAAAGCGGTACAGCAGGAATGAGGTTAAGCACATATAACATACCGATAAAAAGTGGCACACCTACAGCGAGCGCATACCCGCGCGGGGCTTCATACCAAGCTGTTTCTGAAGTGTGTTTGAGTAGCCACACAAAGAGCATGGCAAACAGAACCGAAATACCAATAGCAACCAAAAAGACAGTATCTGTTACTGTACTGAAAAGTATAGGAACATTAAATATTGCATAAAACGCAAGTGCGATGAAGAACACTGCGATATCTAGCGTAAAGCGATAGTTGTGTACCGAAATGAATTCATTTGCTGCCATGCAAAGCATGAGGATGATAAATAGCGGCCACGATACAGAAAGTGCAGCACTACGCATTGCATACACAAAGATAAACGAAAGCGATGATCCAGAAAAGAATGCTACCCCAAATGAAAGCAGTGAATACATCTTTTGTTCCGCACGACTAGCTCGGTTGCTTGCGATAATGATTTCTCGAAGTAAAAGCAATACTGCGAGTATGACCAAATAGCTAAGGCCGATGTATTTTGTTATCGGATTATCTACATCCGGTAGCAAAAATGCGTCTGAGAAGAATCCTCCGAGAAAAATAAGTGTAGTAAGGTGACGTTTGCAAAAGAGATAGATGCTTCGTGGGTTCATTGATATAAAGTGTATCATTCACAAGAGAAATCGTGCACAAATGATATACTATAGAGCATCTATGAAAAAAATACTTATCGTCATTTTCTCTATTATTGGTCTTGTGCTCATTGCATGTGGTGCGTGGTATTACACCAACTTTGCAAAGTACGCCCCAGAGGTATATGTAACTGAAACACCTTCACCAACAGGTACAACAACAGAAAAAACAACGGTAGATACAAAAAACAACACAACACAACCTGGTTCGCCAGAGTTCACTGTGGCAGAAGTTGCTGCACATACAACAGTTGAAAGTTGCTATACCATCATAAACGGAAAAGTATACGATCTAACTATGTGGGTCAATATGCACCCAGGAGGAAAGCAGGCTATCCTCTCACTATGTGGCATCGACGGAACAGCACGTTTTCAGGCAAAGCATGGTAGCAGCACACAAGCAAATGGAGCACTTGCTCGTTTCTTGATCGGTACAGTCAAATAGTTTTCACTCTATGAGTACCCTATTGCTCCCACTACACCTCTTCACGCTTGGGTTTTTGGCTATTACGATAGTTCTCGCAGATCATGCAGCTTTTTCATGGATTCGTGGCAAAGTTGCAGTCTTGGATGAAGCAAAAGTTCGAAAGTATCATCGCAACACATGGATAGGTCTGATAGGTATGATTGTAACTGGTGTGTTTTTGTTTATCCCAATGCGTGAATACCTCCTCACACGTCCACAGTTTTATATCAAGATGGCGTTTGTGGTTACACTCATCGCAAATGCTTTTGTAATTGGACATCTCCAAAAGCGCGCAACAACACAGTCGTTCAAAGACCTGTCGTTCAAAGAAAAACTCCCGCTATTTATTTCGGGAGCTGTATCTACAGTTGCTTGGCTCGGTGCGGCAACTACAGCACTTTTTTTGGTTGAAGAGTTCTAAGCGTTACTTGTTGGCTACATATCAACACAACCAAGCAAAATAGCCTCAAAAGCTGCCCAAGAATGGGTATGTGAGACTTCGAGCAAGTGACGGCGTTCCAAGAGCTCTAGGACGAGTTTTGAGCCTATGGTGTGAGGATAGGTGTCTGCTAGGCGTTTGATATCCTTGTTTTCTATTGATTCCCCTACACGCACCAAAAGTCCTGTGCGTACTACTTCTATGAGTTCGTCATAAGTGCGCAGTGCATCTGTCTGGTCAAGAGTTTTGATGGCAGCGATAACCCCTGACGCGTCTTTTGTGCACACTGCTTCAAGGAGTGCGATAACTTGTTCAGTTTGAGGAATACCAAGAAGTTTGTGAATCGTTTCGTCTGCGACTTCTTTTACTTTTTCTGCACCAGTGAGAATTTGTTCTAGTATTCCTAGTGCATCTCGGTATGAACCTTTGCCGTGTGTTGCGATTTTGCGCGCACCTTCTGGTGTGATGGTTGCACCACCTTCTGCTTTTGCTACATAGAGTAACCTTTCTGCGAGTGTGTCGATATCTGGCTGTTTGAATATAACTTTTTGGCAACGAGACACAATGGTTGTTGGAAGTTTTTCAGGATCAGTTGTGGCGAGTATAAAAATAACATGACGTGGAGGCTCTTCGAGTGTCTTAAGGAGCGCATTGGCTGCTTCTTTTGTGAGCATGTGTGCTTCGTCGATGATGTAGACCTTGTATGGTGAAGAAAATGGCGCAGTGCGTACTGCTTCACGAAGTTCGCGTATCTCGTCGATACCACGGTTTGATGCTGCATCTATTTCGATGATGTCCTCATCATTACAACCGACCTCGCGAGCAACGATACGTGCTACTGTAGTCTTTCCTGTTCCTCGTCCACCACAAAAAAGATATGCGTGAGAGATTTTATTTTGTTTGATAGAACTCGTGAGTAGTTCTATTGCTTGTTCTTGTCCAACAACATCAGAAAAAGACTGTGGACGATATTTTCGGTAGAGCGCGACGTACGTTTGTGACATGTATGTAAGTTTACCATATAAAAAAGCTCTCCAAAGATTACTTTTTCATGATTGTAGATTTAACTTACCAGTTATTCGTTAAGCAAATTGACAGTGTGTTAGTAATGTTATAGAGTAAAATTCACTTTCGTTCTTCCAACAATAAGGAGCTTTCATGGCTAAGCCTATTAGATTAACTTTATTCCCCTTCTCTTTACCTGAATGGAAAGAGAGCAATAAGACAGGGGTTGCGATTCCGCGAGATGTGCTTCATGTGTCGCGAAACTGTAGAAACTTCTCGCGGGAATGGCTGAGCCGTGGACTTACGCCACCGCGCACCTTTGTTCCAAAACTGTATTACTCAAACTCCTATCGCACCATAGATGGCCGAGGTAAGGACCTTTGCTTTGTGATGCCTTATGAGATGAAGCGCTTTATGTCAGAAGGGTGGCGTCTCCACGACGGATACTTCAGTTCCTACAAAGATCGTGCGCTTCGTGGGTACCTTTCTCAAATGTCTCATGACAGCATCTTGTTGCTCTACTTCGAGTAACGAAATATCACCCGCCTTAACTGGCGGTTTTTTACTTGTCCAGTAATATCATACAATAATATTGACAATATTTAAAACTAATGTTATTTTTATGACAACTTAGTTACAAGGAAACTTGTCATGAAAAATTTTGAATGGAATTTCTTTGAGGTTATTCCACGTGAATTTTTGTTCTTTGATACCCGGTACACACGAATGACGCCCATTATTCAAGTCTCTGGAGGCTCAAACAAAGAACAAAAAGGTGCGACGATTACATACAGCAGGATTAAGTTTAACCTGACATGGCCAGTGACATTACAACTCCATGCTGATGTTGTTGATTATTTGGAAGGGGCTTATCTACCGAGACACGCCGATCTACTCCCGAAGCTACCCGGTGAAGAATACCGAATAGCAATAGTTCTTAAAGAAGCTGACTCAGGGGGTGTACTCCTTGCTGATAGATTCATTATGAACACTAGGTTCCTGAAAATCTTCAACACTCGAACACAGCACGAAGTAACCAAAGTGGAGAAGGGAACCAGGCGAGTTCTCTTGCTTGGAATCTATTTTTCACTAGTTTCCCCTATCGGAAGATGAACCTCTTCTTAAATTAAAAACCCGCATCTTGCGGGTTTTGTTTATTATGTGTGAAAATAAAAAAGAGCCACGAAGTGGCTCTGGTTTTTTCAAAAAATGTTTTACCTCGTGGCGTACACAGCGCCTGCGCCCAGGTTCAACTTGTCGAAGTCGACTGGTTCTTCACCGCTTTCCCATTTGCGCACATCGCGGATGGAAGCACCGAACTTGGTGGCGAATTGCTCCTGGGTGAGGCCGAGCCTTTGCCGGTAGGTGATCATGTCAGCCGGCGTCACTTCAGGTAGTTCTACACAAATCGGAGCATTGGGAGGGATTTTGGTTTTTTCAACCTGTTGTCCAACCTTGAGTCCGAGCGCCCTGGAAGCTGCGGTTTCAAAGGCCAGAATCGCTTTTCCGCTTTCATAACGGATACGCAGACACGTTGGGCAGTCTGTTTCCGGAAGCTTGTTCATCAGTTTCTTCCAGAGGGTAGCAAAGAGCGACATGGGAATCTCCTTTCATGTTTGTTTTCCCATTTTTATCCTACCACATCTCTTCACGCTATTCTACAGATGATGTTCTAACCATAACGTAATAACTGCTTCAACTTCGGTAGCATTTTTGCACTCCATAAGCTCCATACGTAGTTCTTTTGCGCCATCAAAGCCATTCACGTATGCTTTGTAGTGTTTTTTCATAATCGCAAAACTCTTAATATCCCCTAATTTTTCTTCGTAGAGTTTTGTGTGTTCGATACAGATCTTGAGACGTTCTTCTATTGATTTTCCGCGGTTGAACTCTTGTTCATTGAAAAACCACGGCGTACCAAATATACCGCGTCCTATCATGACTCCGTTTGCTCCAGTATCACGAGCTTTTTGTTTTCCTTCGGTAACAGATTTAACATCTCCATTTCCTAAAATAATTGTTCCGCCTTCAGAGAGGTCACCGGTTATATCTCGCACAAGCTTTACTATTTCAGGCATGAGCTCCCAGTGTGCATCCACAAGTGACATTTCTTTTCGTGTGCGAAGGTGGATTGTGAGTGTCGGGATATTACATTCCAAAATCTTTGGTAACCACTCCATGAATTCTATTTTGTTATAGCCAATACGTGTTTTCACTGACACAGGTAGATCTTGTGCCCCTTCTTGTGCTGCACGGATAACAGCCTGAGCAGTTTTCCAATCTTTGATATGCGCAGCCCCTGCCCCTTGCTTTTCAATACTCTTGTCAGGGCATCCCATATTGATATCTATTCCATCAAAACCAAGCTCACGACAAAGCGCTGCAGCTT
>JAGORG010000004.1 GCA_018062965.1 Minisyncoccota bacterium | reverse complement strand
TTAGCTTATAAGCCTTTTTCTCTTTTGTATAAAAGTTCAAGAAGATTTTACGCATGATGTAGTCAATATCAGGTATATGACGCATTTTAGGTAGTAAAATACTGACTTTTTCCAATAGTTCAATGAATTCTGCGTAGCTTGGTACAACATACTTACCATCATCCATGAGTTTTTGTAGTTTCTTCTTGTCTTTGGTCTTTTCCTCTAGTGTTTTCGCAAGGCGTTCAAGGTCTCCACGATAGAAGTTCTTCACCGTATCACTTTCGTTACCAAGAAGAAAGTTCTTTGTCTTCTCTATCGTTTCTTCGACAGTTGCTATCTGCTTTGAAAGAGTGAGTATCTGACCTTTAGCGAGTATCATGTTCTCTTTGTAGATGCGTTCCATTTCTACTTTGAAATGATCATAGCTTTTCTCATGTGAGAATGGTTTTGTGGCAAGGTAGTTAGAAGCATAATCAATGAGTTCTTTTGCTCGTGTAGACTTGTTCTTCTGCGAGCAACCTTCTGTATCGCATCTGTAGTAAAAGTATCCACTTGAGCCATTTTTGAGCTTCTTGCCATTGATATACGGTATAGTGAGTTCTTCACATTCACCACAATAGACCATACCCCGAAGAAGGTCTGCTTTTACATCTTCACCTTTCTTGTATTGTTTGGAGAGTTTGATGAATTCCTTGTCATTGGTAAACTTGTTGATGATCATGAAGTCATCTACCGTTATCATTGGTATGAAGTCTTGTGACTCCATGAGGTTTACGACATCTGTCTTTCCGTACATGAGAATACCTGTGTAGACTGGATCTCTCATGATGGTGTGCACTTTGTTTTCATTCATTCCATGTATCTGCGGAGAGGTCTCTGTGTTTGAGTGGTAGTAGCCATTCTTTGTCATGAATTCTGCAATCTCTTTCAGTGTCTTTTTGTCCAACCTCATCTCAAAAGCCTTCTTCACCAAGATGAAGTTATTACTATCTGGTACAAGTCTCCCATTTCTATCTTTCACATAGCCATGCTTTGATTTATTCACGTATGAGCCACGTTCAAGACTCTTTCTGTTGCCTCGTGTTACATCATCAGAGAGCTTGTCGGTGTATTCTTTTGAAAGCACAAAAGTGATACCGAGCAACATCTTGCCACTGGTATCATTTGAGAATGAAAAGCTTTTGAATTGTAAGTCCTTGATGACTTGCTTATCAAGTAAATCAATGACTTCTCCTGCTTCTTTCATGTTACGAGCAAGTCTGTCAGGGTGCCATGCGATGATGCCGTCATATTCACCTTTTCGGAGCTTCTCTAACATCTTGAGGAATACCGGCCTTACTCCTGCTTGCTTGGCTGTCATCTTTTCTTCAAGAATATCTACCACCTTCAAGTTCTTGTCTTGTGCATATTCTACACAAACCGCTACTTGGTCTTCTGTTGAGTGTACTTGCTTTTCTTTCTCATCTGTCGATTTACGAGCATAGATGACATAGCGGAGTGAGGAAGTATCGAGCTTCTCACTTGAAGGAAGTTTGAGGCGTAAAATGGCGGCGAGTTCTTCTGGATTTGTTGGTAACATTGTATCTCTATTTTATCATTTTTGGAGATGGTTGTATGCCTGTTATTATGCTGTTTTATCAGATAAATTCGTACAAAAAGAAAACCGCCGAAAGCGACGGCTTTCGGCGGTGGAATTCCTCTGGAGGCATCAAGCCCTTGCGAGGAAAATGAATACGGCTTCGGGTCCGAATTGCTCGTCCCCAGAAGCCCCCATTGTGCTAGTGCAGTTTGTTCCCCAAGCGGTATATGTCGAACTGACTTGCGTGAGGCCGGTGATGTCACCGACGGTACCCGAAGCGACGACCACCAACTTGGTGAGAGGGATACCGAAACGACTGCCGACACCGATTTCGAGCCCTACCATCGAGCTCAAAAAATCAGGTACCACCATGAACTTGCGTTCGATGGCGACCTTGATGGCTTGGGACAGCGTGCAGCCTTTGGACGAGATGTCAGATGCGCGCACCGGAACCATGTGATAGTGACGCTTGTGGAACAACTTGTCGTCGTGAAAGTCTTCACAGACGATCACCTTGTCGTTCGGCTGGCTGGAGTTGGGGTCTTGCGCCATTCTCCAGACAATCTTTTCAGCCCAGTGAGGGGCTGTGTGTGGCTTTCTTTGCGGGGCGGTATTCATGTGTTTCTCCTGTTTGAGCTTTCGCTCGATGGGTTACAAAGAGCTAGAGCCTGAAGTGGTCATAGCCAGTAAATCTCGTATAATTTGCTTATATACAAGGTCTTTTGGCTATGACTATTCAGAGAAGAAAGTATCAAAGAACTATGTATATAGTATACACTAAAATTGACTTTTGTCAAGTAATTTCCGCCTTATTTTACTTGCTCTTTTCTGTTATTTTTATTGTTATTATGTTGTTTTATCAATAGAAGTACTCAAGATACAATACCTAATACAGTTCAATACAATTCTCGTTATAGCTATCCGATTACTTCTTCTGACCAAGAGTCACAAGATCACCTTGCGCTGTTGTGGCGAGGTTTCCTGGATTTGTTTGTGGTACAGGGGTATTTTGCACAACTGCTACTACATCGGTGAGATTATCTTTCTTCATATATACAAAGTATATCACTGTTACAGAGTGATATGAAGACGAGTTACGCTTATATCCTTACCAAGTATTTCTTTTACTCTGATATTCCATTTCGTTACGACTTCAGTGTTTTCTGCGAGTAGTTCAAAAAGTTCAAGTCTGGCACGAGTACCTGCACATAAAAATAAAAAGATCTTGCGTTCGTTGCGAGGTCTTTTTATTTTTTTATACACCACACCAACACATGTACCTAGAAATATAAAACCGTATAGTGGTATACTCTCTTCATTAAAGAACTATGGCACAGGTAGAAACATCAATTTTTTGGATAGAGACAGAAAAAATAGTACCAAATCCGTATCAACCACGGCGTGAGTTTGATCAGGATAGATTGAAAGAACTTTCAGATAGTATTCGTCAGTATGGAGTGCTGCAACCACTTGTTGTTTCTCGCAAAGAAACAGTGCTTGATGATGGTGGTGTAAAAGTGGAATACGAACTCATCGCAGGAGAGCGACGTCTTCGTGCTTCAAAACTCGCAGGAGTAACACAAGTACCTGTTGTTGTGCGTACAGGGGATGATAGTCGAGCAAAGCTTGAGCTTGCAATCATTGAAAACCTTCAACGTGAAGACTTAAACGCTGTTGAGCGCGCACAGTCATTTCAGCGTCTTGCAGATGAGTTCAAAATCTCATGGGCAGAAGTTGGGCGAAAGGTGGGAAAGAGTCGTGAATATGTTTCAAACACAGTGCGTATCTTGATGCTCCCTCAGGATATTTTGGATGCGCTTTCAAAAGGGCAGATCAGTGAAGGGCACACTCGTCCACTCCTAATGCTTATCGATAGACCAGCTGAGCAAATGACCCTCTTTAAGGAAATGATGGTGCGCAAAATGACTGTACGTGAAGCAGAACAAATCGCGCGACGTATTGCTTTTGAAAAAGTACGCAAGAAGGATCACTTTATGACACCTGAAGTGGTAGATATGGAAGAAAAGCTCGCAGAGACACTCGGTACGCGTGTACAAATCGAACCCCGTGAACGCGGAGGGCGTATTTGGATTGATTACTTTTCTCATGAAGAACTACTTGCTCTTTCTATAACTATTCGTAAAGCAGGAGAAGAAAAGACACACAAGGGGATGTTTGATACGTTGCGAGAGGAAGATATGGAGGCGCTCAAGCAGGTTCCAAACACACCACGTGAAGTGCGTCCTGTAACAGATGAAGAACTTACTCACCTAAGACCACAAGCGACTCCAGAAGAAGTGAGAGAACTCGTTGACGGTGCCGCTACACAAGTATCAAGCGAAGCGATAGAAGAAGATATTTTTGATGAACCAGAAGTCGCAGTGGATGACAGGTCTCTTGATGATGTAAAAGCAGAAGAGCAAAACGAAGATTTATATAACGTATCTAAGTTTACGGTGTAGTGTGAGCTGGATATAGAAAATACTCTCTAAAACAAAACGATATCTTTTCACCTAAAGGTGCTGCGACTTTTAACAAACTGAGTACAGTTTAAAAAAGTCGGGAGTCTGGTGAAAAAGTATCTCCCGCTCGACTCGTCAGTCTCCGCGAGTTTGTTTTAGAGAGTATTTTCTGAGCCAGCTCCTATGTTATGTATTTTTTCAGCTATATACCATAAAAAGAACTCTCGGAAGCGGGTAGCTGAGAGGGAAGGATTTTCTTAGCAAAGAAAACACCTGTGTCTTTTTATGGTGTATAGCCATAGATACACCTACACTCTTTAACGAGTCAGGAATTTGTCGAGGAGGCCTCCGTTTTCGCGAATGTATTGGCGGATTTTTCGCTTGGCCATAGTGGTGCGTGCCATGTCTATCCATTTTCGTTTTGGAGTAGCACTTTCTTTTACTTCGATTTCTACAACATCACGATTGCGCAGTGTGGTATCAAGTGGCGCTAGTTTGCCATTAACTTTTGAACCTGCGATATGGTCACCGATTTTTGAGTGCACAGCGTATGCAAAATCGATAGGGGTTGATCCTTCAGGAAGGTCGATGACATCACCTTTCGGTGTTAGTACAAACACGCGCTTTTCAAAAAAATCTGTCTTTAAGTTTTTCATAAACTCTTGATGGTGTTCTACATCTTTTTGCCATTCAAGTAGGTCTTTTGTCCAGCCAACCTTTTTCTTGATTTCCTGCTCAGACATATTTTTACCAACCTCTTTGTATGAGAGGTGAGACGCGATACCGTATTCGGCTTCTTGATGCATGTCTTTTGTTCTGATTTGGATTTCAAGCGTTGTACCATCTCCAGAAAAGATGGTCGTGTGAAGTGATCGGTAGCCGTTTGGCTTTGGTACTGCGATATAGTCTTTGAAACGCCCAGGAACAGGCTTGTAGAGGCCGTGGATGACCCCAAGAGCCTGATAGCACTCTGCAATGGTTGGAACAATGATACGAAGCGCAATCACGTCGTATATCTTGTTTTGGTCCATTTTGTACTTTTTCAGTTTTTGCCAGAGTGAGTACAAGTGTTTAATACGAGAGTCGATACGTTCGATGTGTACGTCAAAAACCGAAAGCTCTTCACCGAGTTTGCTCGAAACCTTTTCAAGTTGCTCATCAGAAATTGGTCGAAGAGATTTAAATAGTTCCACTGTTTGTTTGTAGTCTTCTGGGTATACATATGGAAATGCTGCGTCCTCGAGTTCTGCTTTGAGGCGTCCCATACCGAGGCGATCTGCAAGACGTGCGTGAAGTTCGATTGTTTCAAGTGCGATACGTCGCTGCTTTTCGTTGTCTACATACTGTAGTGTTTGGATATTATGCAGTCTGTCACAGAGCTTAATAACGACCACACGGATGTCGTCTGCCATCGCTACGAAAAACTTACGCAGTGATTCAACGTGTCGTTCGACGCCAGAGTAGCGAAGCTTTCCTAGTTTTGTTACACCGTTAACGAGTTTTGTGATGTGTTCACCGAACTCTTTAACCATCTCTTCTTCAGTCACTGCCGTGTCTTCTAGTACATCATGCATGATTCCTGCTGCGATTGTATCTGCGTCCATTTTAAGGGTTGCCAAGTTTACTCCAGTTGCAAAGACGTGGTTGTAGTAGGGTTCGCCAGATTTGCGAAGTTGACCCTCGTGGGCCTTTTGTGCAAATTCGCAGGCGCGAACAATGAGAGCCTTGTCGTCTTTTGACAAGTTTGGTAGCAACTCAAAAATCCTCTCGGGGTTTGTATCCATATATGTACTATACAGTGTAGAGTTTTTAGATTCAAGTTCTAAGCAATCAAGTATGGAATAGCGGATGCAAGCGACAGTAGAAGTGAATAGATGATTATCTTGTCTTGAATGTTTTTTGGTATTTTATAAATAACTCTTTTTGCAATATATACCGTAAAGAGCATAAATGGAAATAGGATAAGAATAGAAAATGTGTCTTTTACAAAGAATGGCTCATGAAGCATTCTGGTTACTATCGTAGCTAGTCCACCTGTTATGAATGCGATGGCGGCAGTTGCTTGAACGGTTGGTAGATCGTACCCTTTAGAAAACAGATAGCCTTGTCGTAGGACACCAACAGACATTCCAAAAGCTTGAAAGAATGCTGTTATAAAGCCTGAAAGAAATGCTCCATGTTGTTTCTGATGTTGAGGCTCGTTTCGTTTGATGTATTTGTATATATAAAATAGTCCTGAAAGAAAAAAGATGGCAACGATTATTTTTTGTGGAATTATTCCGACAAAGTACCCTCCAAAAATCCCACCAAAAAGTCCCCATACAGCAAGAGTCGTTGCATCTCGCCAAACTATCTTGTCCCACATAACTATAATTCTACTTATTGCACCCAAAACAAGAAACAACATAGTAAGGAAAAGAACTCTATGTGGTTCATAGAAGTGTAGAAGGAGAGGGTTGATATGAAGCGACCCAGGTATGTTGATAACTGTTCCCAGAAAAACAACGACGAGTGCAAGTGCGTAAAAGGCAAACATGATGTATCAAGTATAGCAAAATAAAAAAACCACCCGAGGGTGGTTTTGGTTGTTTTGCGTGACCTGGCTCAGGGATGAGCGTGACGTACGCTGTTGTCATGGTCACGCTCATTGTGCCCATGATGATGTTTCTTGGGCCACTGATAGGTGACGATGTAGCCGCATATCACCGCCGAGCAAGCAACGATATACAGCAAAGCATTGAGATGTGTCGTGTGAATGGCAACGGCGAGTGCACCGAGGATGCTCATCCAGCCCATCATTGCCCACCCACGGTCGGCGTAGCGGTCAAAGAGTTTCCTCTCTGCGATGCGAATGGTGATCAGCGCCGGCATGACTGACACCACAGCGCAAAGTGCTGCAACTACGAAGTTGACGATGCCTGCCCATTTGCTCACAGTTTCCAGTGCCATGACGGCGTAAAAGTGTCCTCCTTCAGTGAACATGCCCGGTTTTGCGGCATTCAACACTTCGATTGAAGCATCGAAACCGTCTTTTTCCGGGACACTGAACATGTAGAACGGAAGGCTTGAAATTGCCGCCGCGGAGAGGGTAAAACCCAGTACCGCTGCCACGAGGAAAAACGCGATGTTTGCATAACGCATGATGACTCTCCTTCTAAAGATTGAGTCGGTTGATTAAAAGAACAAGGACGCCTGGTCTGAGACCATGCTCGCCAAAAATACAATAGCACATTAATTTGATTTTGTCACTAAAAAAACCACCCGAGGGTGGTTTTGTATTATTTCTTCTTTTTTGCCGGTTCTCCCATTTTGTGTGGGTTGTGCATTGGGCAGGTTTTTACCGAACAGCGCTCTGGAATCGTCTTAGTTCCTTCCATCATCAGTTCGTTACACATTGGGCAGCGGTTGCCAGTTGGCTTGGTTTTTATTGCATGCTTACAATCTGGGTAGTTGGTACATGAATAGAAAACACCGAAGCGCCCACGACGTTCTTCAAATACTCCGTCTGAACACCATCCGCATGCGATACCCGTGGACTTTTTCTTACGCTCCTCTTCGTCTTGTTCTATGTATTTACACTTTGGATAGTTTGAGCAGGCGATGAATTTGCCATAACGACCATCACGCTCCATGAGTTCTCCGCCACCATTTTTTCCTGCAATATCTCCACACTTTGGACACTTGCGGCCGAGTTTCTTTGGTCCTTCCATGAGTGTTCCATCGAGCTTGCGTGCTCCCATACAATCTGGGTAGCGTGAACATGAGTAGAACTTACCATTCTTTGCGAGTTTGATAACCATATGTGACTGACAAATCGGACAAAGGATATCCTCTGGTGCGTCTCCTAGGTTTGTTGCTTTATCTAACTTTTCTTTTGACTTAACATCTTTCAAAAATGGTCCGTAAAAATCAGTGAGTGTTTTCAAATATGTTGCCTTACCGTCAGCGATGAGGTCAAGCTTGTCTTCCATATCTGCAGTGAACGTATCAGAGATGTATTGACCAAGTTGTTCTTCTAGGAATGTTGTTACTACTTCACCTGTGTCTGTTGGGTGAAGCGCTTTGTTTATTTTTTCTACGTACCCACGCGCTTCGATAGTGCCGATGATAGAAGCATATGTTGAAGGTCGTCCGATACCACGCTTCTCAAGTTCTTTAATCAGTCCTGCTTCTGAATAGCGAGCGGGTGGTTGAGTTTGTTTTTCTATTGATTGAAGTGTCAGTAGTTCGAGTGGATCGCCAACGTTTAACACTGGTAGCTGCACATCTTCGCCGCGCGCATCTGGATCTGCAATCAACCATCCTGGGAATGTCACAACTGAACCTGTTACAGAAAAATTCGGAATAGTTTCTTTGTCATCTATGTTTGCAGATACTTTACTGCGGCGAAGTTTTGCATCCTTCATTTGAGAAGCGATAGTTCTGTCCCAAATGAGTGTGTAGAGTTTCTTTTCGTCATCTGTGCTTCCACCATTGCGAGTACTCGCATGTGTTGGGCGTACAGCTTCATGGGCCTCTTGAGCGTTCTTTGCTTTTGTTTTGTAGGTACGAACTTCTAGATAGTCTTTACCCCATGTGCTTTCGATTGTTGTAGCGATTTCACCAAGAGCGACTTGAGAAAGTGTTGTCGAGTCTGTACGCATGTAGGTGATGAGACCTTTTTCGTAGAGCTTTTGAGCGATGCTCATCGTACGTGAAGGAGAAAAGCCTAAACGAGATGATGCTGTTTGTTGAAGAGTAGATGTTGTAAAAGGTGCACGTGGTGAGCGTGATACATCTGTTGAATCTAGTGATACAACAGTCCACGCACTTGCGCGTCCTAATTTGAGAATTCGTTCTGCTTCGGCGAGTTCTTTTGGTTGTACGTCGCATTCAAGTGCAAGCGTGTAACTCTTGCTTTCTTTTATACGGCCAGATGTTTTCCATTCTCCAGCGAGTACAAAATATGTTTCTGGAATAAATGCGCGGATTTCTCGTTCGCGCTCCATGACGATACGAAGTGCAGGGGACTGCACACGTCCAGCAGAAAGACCGTAGCGTACCTTTTTCCAGATAATGCCAGAAAGGTCGTATCCAACCAAACGATCCAGTACGCGGCGAGCTTCCTGAGCTTCTTTGAGGTTATTGTCTATCTCTCGTGGATGTTTGATGGCTTCTTTGATCGCGCTTTCAGTGATTTCATGAAAAGCAACACGCTTTGCATCCTTGAGTCCAATGGCTTCTTTGATATGCCATGCAATAGCTTCTCCTTCTCGGTCAGGGTCAGTTGCGAGCAGTACGGTACTTGCTTTTTTTGAAAGTAATTTAAGTTCGCTCACTACTTTTTCTTTTCCAGCAGAAATTTCATAATGCGGAATAAAACCACCCTCGATGTCGATGGCTTTTTTGTTTGATTTTGGAAGGTCGCGAATGTGTCCAACCGATGCGCGCACCTCAAAATCGCTGCCCAGATATTTGGCAATCGTTTTTGCTTTTGATGGTGACTCAACGATAAGTAGTTTCATAGTTGTGTTGTGTACTTTACACTAAACGCTTCACTTCGCCAAATGTGTCCTGTATATAACCTTTCATTTCGAGTGACGTAAGAGCTACTAAAAAGTGTGATTGACCGAGTCCACTTTTATGCAACAGAGTATCTTTGTCATGTGGTTCAGAGAGGATGTCAAAGAGTATTCGTTCGTCATTACTTAGGGACATTGTCTGCTGTTGTTTTGTTTCTTGGGTAAGATGTAAAAGGTCATAGAGATCATCTCCATTTCGTATGATGTACGCACCATCTTTGATGAGTAGGTTTGTGCCTTCTGCTTGTTCTGAGAAAATGTCTCCAGGAATTGCGCCGATGTCACGACCGAGTTCAAGGCCGAGGCGCGCTGTAATCAGCGCACCTGACTTGCTCGCAGCCTCTATGACAAGAATCGCATCCGCAAGTGCGGCAACAATACGGTTTCGTGATGGAAATGTCCACTGTGCAGGTTTTGTGTCAGGGGATAGTTCAGATATGAGGCATCCATTGTTCTCCAGAATATTACGCGACAGCTCTATATGAGCATGTGGGTAGAGAACTGCTTCATCTAACCCTGAGCCTGGAACCGCAACAGTGATGAGGCTGTTGTTGAGAGCCTCTTTGTGGGAGAGCCCATCAATACCGAGTGCTAACCCTGAAAGGATGACAACCTGTTGCCCTGCTAGAGAGGTCAGTAGTTTCTTTACAACTTCTTTTCCATAGGTGGTATTTTTGCGTGAACCAATCACTGCGAGGATGCGTGGAGTGGCGCGACCGTAGGTATCAAAGGTGACTTCTGGAAGAGATCCTTTGATGTAGAGTCGTTCAGGTATATCGTGTAGTTCAAGGAGGCGTTTGAGAAAAGAGTGTTGTGCAAATTCTTCACGCTCGATACTTGAAATGGACATGTGACTAGTATACCGTCACGGTGATGATATGGGCTGTGTAGATGATGGGCGCCGTAGGCGCCCATCATCTTTCTTACACAATAAAAATAGACAAAATAAAAACGAGGTCACCCGTTCTCCGCGTACATCTATGTGCCTCGCGGTTAAACGAGAACACAGTTTCGTACACGAAGTCAGAGGGACCTCGTTATTTGATGAAGCGGTTTTGATTCCGCTGGAAAGATCAATGGTGGGGCGCTGCAGGTTTTCGGGTCATCACCATGATGACACCAACGAAAACGAGCAGAATGGCGAGGAAGTTCGTCAGGTCGTTCTTCACCATCCGGTAGCCAAACATCGCATGGACGATGTTGTCCATTGCTGACCGGAATCCATCCGACAGCAAGTACAAGGCAAGGGTCCCTGCAATTGCCAGGAGAACGATACCTCCAGCAAGCTGAGCTTTACTCTCTTTGGGTGCAGCGTGACTGTCACTCATGGTGTTCTCCTTTACGGTTGGTATGGCCATTGTTGCGGCCGTTGTTGGACTTGAGAAAACGGCGACGGGACGATGATTGGCGGTTGGTTCTTGCGAGCCTCCGCCTTTGCAATTTCCGCGTCGTACTTTCTCTTGTTTGCCTCAAAAAAGGCTTGCTTGGTCTTTTCTTTTTCGATTTTCACCGCCGGTGGCTCTTGTGCTTCCGTGTGTGAGTCGAAAGCAAGCCTGGTGATTGTGATTGCGCCGATTACGATCATCGCAACCGGCAACCAAGGTTTGATATGGTTATTAACAATCTCCTGTTGGCTCATAGGTTCCTTTCTATGGTCTTTACGACCGTAAGGTAATACAAAGAAGGTTCAATTTTTATCCTACAACTTTAGTATGTAGGTGTCAAGTTTCTGAAAGACAAGAAAAAGCCGCCCCGAAGGGGCGGCTGGTTTGGGTTATTTGGGAGCGTACGGCCAAGGTATCGGCCTTTCTTTTGTTCCTTGTTGTGACTGTGCGGGCTGTTGCACAGATTGTACAGGTTTTGGTTCTTCCGCGGGCTGTTTCTTTTTGGGTGCGATCATCACGATGATGATTATCACAACCAGACAAACACCAACCCACATGCGTGGACTCCAGTTGACGCCAACTAGGGTGTTCATCAAAGATGTCCCACGGAGCGGTTCTGGTTCTGCGGGTTTAGGTGCGACTTCTTTTACTCGCGCAGCGATGTCAATTGTCACCGGACCTGGTGGTTTGCGCGCATCAAAGGTTTTCTTCCAAGGAAACTTCTTTCTGCCGAGTACTTCATCAACAATGATGTGCTCCTCCTTTTCAGGTAGGTGTGGTCGGCCTTGGATATTTCTTTCTGTTGCCATGTGTTCTCCTAATAATATATTGATTGAACTCTTACTTCTAAACTACAACAACTAGTGATGTATGTCAATTATTAGTATACAAAATAAAAACGGCGTACATGTCTTTATCTACAGATTCCTGCAAATGATCTCAAATGTACGCCGTATGTTTTCACGGGACATTCTTGATGTCCGCAAGGAGTAGGAAGATGACAAAAATAACTCTAACAGCAAGTACGGTTGCCTTGTGTTGGAAAAATGGGATAGCTTCACCATGTGGCATGGTGTAGGCCTTGTAAAGTACCAGCGTGGTGATGGCTAGTATCACAAGACTTGGTATGAGCCATATGAGTGTCGGCCAGATAAACGCAATAGCCTTTGCGATTACGAGAAGCCCGATTGCCAGAGCAATCAGTACGCCAACCAGATACCCAAGCTTGTCTCCAATCTGGGCAAAAAATCTACTAAAGAATCCAGGCAAACGAACCTGGACATTCACATCATGTGTATGGTGTGCCATAGATGCCTCCTCAAAAAGAACGATATCTCATAATCTACATGAGACTAGGGTCTCTAGCAAGTGTGGTTGTAAAACATCTACAATAGTGGCAGAATGTTTGACGAGCTCGCATGTCGCGAGAAAGATCTTTTCAAGGAGTTTGTGATGAATCAAACTATTACGCAATTCTTTGCCAACATAGACTTTGTCTGGGTTGGCATTGTTGCTTGTGCAACTATTTCACTACTTGTGTTTCTGGCACTATTTTCTCAAGCCCGCAGACAGGGGTATGTGGTTTCAGAGTCTGTAAAAATCGGACTCATCGTCTCATCTGCTGTTGGATACAGCATGGCACTTGTTGCTTTGCCGCTGTACCTGTTTGCGCCGTTTAGATTTACATTTTTGTGGTGGCAAAAATCTGTCATCAATAGCGGGTGGACTATAGCAACAATCACACTGCTCTACATAGCAACCGAAATCGCAGCCCACATCTGGTTTGAAAAAGAAAAGCGTGCAGCTGTCGAATCGTTTAACGGCAAACGCACAAGCGCAAGTATTCACGAGGGGATGAACTGGCTGCCTGGACTTCTTCCGCTTATGGCCGAAGTATTTATCTACACCTTCTCTCGTGTTGTGCTTGGCTACAATGCGGTGCGTGGTGTGGATATGTCTCCGATTGTCTTTAACGAAACAGTTGTGGTGTATACAAGAGACAACAAGGCTGTTGTTCTCTCGCTCGTCGCGACATGGCGCATTGTTGATGTCTATGCATATGAGGATGCACTCGATACTAATGCTCAAACGCTCCCAGAACAGCGTAAGCCACTCATTGATGCTGTCAAAGAGCTCACTGCTCAAGCACTCCACAATGCTGCCCAAAGGTTTTCATTTGAGGAGGTTCAAGGCAAGAAAGCAAAGAACTTAATGCTAGGGTTACATTCAATAACTCAAGAAGTGGTGCACGGGCTCAAGCTTCAAAACATCTCAAATCGTTTTGTGCGATTTGAAAACGATGCACTGCAAGAGCTGTTTCAGTCTATTGCAGGGAGTAACATGCGTTCACGTGATACCAATGCGAAACAGCGAGAAGTGAAGTCTCTGTTTGAACTCATGCACAAAGACGACCCATCCTTTACGATGAGAGATGCAGAGCGTATGTGGGAAACATTCCACAAAGGTGACCGCGGGAACTATGGGTTTTCATTCTCGTAAAAAAGTTTACTGGTGAACAATAAACACAAAAGCGCGCCTACGGCGCGCTTTTTTATTTGTGCCCCCAGTAGGGATCGAACCTACGACCTGCGGATTAAGAGTCCGATGCTCTACCAGCTGAGCTATAGGGGCAAATATGTGCCACATACTATACCATGAGTTTTAAATAATTTCTAGAGTCTTGTATGCAAGTATGCTAGAATGTAAAAACTTTTGAATTAAAGTGAATGACGCAGTGGCGAAGTGGCCTAACGCTGCGGTTTGCAAAACCGCCATTCGCGGGTTCGACTCCCGCCTGCGTCTCCCAAAATAAGCGAAGCGTTTTTGAGACGCAGGAAAAAGCCAACTGCTTTGTTTGCGTAAGGACTTGAATAGGCGAACTAGCAAGTTCGGTTCTTGGAACAAGCGAAACTGCTTCGAGCGAAGCGAGGTAGTTTTGTGACCGAACCTCCCGCCTGCGTCTCCAAAGTACTGTATACTTCATTATATGAAGAAATACATTCCGCACGCTCTCTTAGGTATCTATATAGTAGAGTTTGCATTTTTGGCTATCAATCCAGTCGATAGGGCTGTTTGGTTTACAGAAAATATGACAGTGCTACCCATCGCTGTACTCTTAGTGGTGCTCTATATAAAAAATATTCGACTCTCGGTACTTTCATACGTATTGATGAGTGTTCTTATTTATCTTCACACGATTGGCGGACATTATACATTTGCGCTTGTACCGTTTGATTGGTTTAACAACTTATTTGGCTTTGAAAGAAATATGTACGACCGTGTTGCTCATGCAATGGTAGGATTGTATGCATATCCAATTATTGAAGAGCTTATCAAGTACAAAGTCGTTAACCAAAAGTGGTTTGCATACCTTTCTGCTGTAGCTATTATTATGGCTGTTGCTGCAGCATACGAACTATTTGAATGGCGGTATGCTCTTGCAGCAGACCCAGAAGCTGGGATTGCAGTTCTAGGTGCTCAGGGAGATATTTGGGATGCCCAGAAGGATATATTGATGGATACGAGTGGCGCACTGTTTGCTGCACTTCTCCACTTTTTTGTTAATAGAAAGAAATAGGTACACATAGAAGAATAGTTATTTGTGTTACTATACCATTATGGTAAGAACAAAAAAGTGGGATTTGCCTGGCTTGAAGGTGGCTATAAAAAATTCTACGAGTATACGCCAAGTTTTAAAGAAACTTAACTTAGTTCAAGCTGGCGGAAACTACGAGCAAATTAAGAAATATATTCGTATTCACGATCTTGATATAAAACACTTTTTAGGTAAAGGATCCAACAAGGGCAAAGTTATTCCGAGAAAAGTACTTATAGCAACAAAAGATATTTTAGTTGAAAATAGCGACTTCCAGAGTTTTAAATTGAAACAAAGACTCTTTAAAGAAGGTATCAAGAAACCTAAATGTGAAATGTGTGGCTGGGCGAGAGTCACAGAAGATGGTAGAATCCCTGTTGAGCTTGACCATATTAATGGAAAACATAGAGACAACAGGATAGAAAATCTAAGGATTCTTTGTCCTAACTGTCACAGTATGCAGTCAACGCACAGAGGTAGAAATAAAAAGGTAAATAACAATAATGCCCGGGTGGCGTAATGGTAGCCGCGGAAGACTTAAAATTTTCTGTCATCTAATGGCGTGCGGGTTCGAGTCCCGCCCTGGGCACATGAAAACAAAAACACGGAAATGCTTTTCCGTGTTTTTGTTTTTACAGTTTATAATGAGACCCGAACCGTGGGTAATTAGTGGTACGCCGGGTACCCAAATATTTCTGGCACCTGTGCCTCATAGGTTTTTTGTTCACCTTTCACGTTGAGGGTTAGTTTGTGGGCGTGAAGCATGAGTGGGGAATTGGTGCCTTTAGTTCCGTATACATTGTCTCCTACTATTGGGTGACTGATATGTGCCATGTGTGCACGCAATTGATGTGTGCGTCCAGTAACAGGTAACAAACGAACACAGGTTGTCGATTCATTTCGTGAAATAACTTCTCCGTGAGTGAGTGCGCTCACTTGTTTCCCTCGAGCAATATTCATGTCTGTTGTACGCTTAAAACTTTTTTTGATGCGTGATAGCGGTGCATCAATTACAAATGTGTTTTGGTCAACACCACCCTCAACGAGAGCTATGTATTCTTTTTGTGTTGCGTGGTTTAGAAACTGTTTCTGAAGGCCTTCAAACACTTCATGTGACTTTGCGATAACCATAACACCAGATGTTTCTCGGTCAAGCTTATGAACAATGCCACCAAGATTAATAACTCTGCCGTCTTGAAGTGTTAGTAGATTATCAAACGAAAAACATTCAGGATTACGCTCCTTAAGAATATCCAAAAGCGTCTCCTCTGTAGAGTTATCAAAAGGGTGTACAACAAGTCCTGCAGGTTTGTTGATGACAAGTATGTTTTCATCCTCGAATATAACGGGGATTTTCATAAAGTGCCCGGGAAAGGACTTGAACCTTCATGCCTTGCGGCGCTTGCTCCTAAGGCAAGTGCGTCTACCAATTTCGCCACCCGGGCGTCGAGTGTTTGATGATTATACATTAAAATGGACAAAAGAAAAAACCCCGAAACGATTTAACGTTTGACGGGGTTTGTGTATCACATTGCGTGAACTTAATCAGGCCACTGATTGCTGCTGTTCAGGGGAGCCATGTTTCATTTTCGGTTTGATGCCGAAACTCATGCCGACCTGGCGCAGGTACTGGCGTACACACTCGCGCGCGTTGCGCATTTCCTGCAGTGCACCATATGGGCGGTTGTTCGCCGGTAGGTCCTGCAGGTGCACATGGACGGTGTCGTGGTGCTCCAGGCAGTGCATGAGCGGATGGCCTTCGTCCACTGCAACCAGTTTGAACGATTGCACGCCGGCGATACGCTCCAACCGGAAGTAGGCGAGACACCCATTTTTTTCGTGGGTGTAGATGCCAGATGTATCCTTTGCGAAGAATTGGGTGCCTGTCAGCGGCTTGTGGCCGGTGACATCCACCCCTTCTTCGCTTTTATTTGCTTGTGCAGTTGCAGACTCGTGATCTGCGGTGCGTTGCGGTCGGAGTTGAAGCTGCGGAGCAACGATGTGAACAGGCGGTGTCAGTTTGGAGCTGAAGGGAGGGTTTGCTCCGAGTTCGTCTTTCAGGAAATGGCGGAGCGTCGAATGGAGTTCCACCTGCCAGTCGAGGACGTGCTTCGGTTGACCAACGTCTTTCAGGGTCTTGTGCGCCAGCGTAACCAATGGCAAGAAGTTCCCTTCGCTCTCCGGGATGGGGTCGAAGGTTGAACCAGTCACCATGATCGACGGCAAGTTGTGTTTGCCGCAGATACGGATTTCCATTCTGATTATGCCAAAAGCAGAATAGTTTTCGAATGACTTGTTCAGTCTCAGTCCGAAGGATTTGCCCTGTGTGCCACGAAGCATTGCTTCGTAGTTTCGGGACAGAGAGTCGAACTGGATAGTCAGCTTGCGATGCTCGACATGCTGCGCTGCTTCACGTTGTGCGACAGCGCTATTATGGCGCACTTTTTGCACCTGCTTCTTGTGCAAACGACCAGCTTCGCTTCGGGCGATGTTTGCGCCCGGAGTTCCCATGTTCACGGGGTTTACTTTCCCATGTGGGGATTTCTTTTGCTGGGTTGTTTTGGTCTTTGCCATTACTTTCTCCTTCAATTCAACAGGGGAGTTTTCAAAGAATCCAATGAACAGAATCGTTCAAAGGGCTAATATATATTATACACGAAATATGTATTTTGTCAAGTATAGAAAATAAAAAACAGCGTATCTACTGTCGCTAAAAAGCTAGGTAGATACGCTATTATGAAGCCATTGTTGGCTTAGGCACCTTTGGCGGCACCGATACGGAAAATCGACTTCAGGAAGTCGACAATTCTGTCGCGGTGCCCACCACGTTTCCCGAGGGTTCACCCTCAGTAGACTGCTGCGGTGTGTTCAGGATACCTTCTTCGCGCAGCCACACGCGGAATGCTTGACCTTCACGCTGCATTTCGGTCTCGAGCTTGGGGTTTTCCGGCTCCTCGACGACCTCGTCGAGGAAGGCGAACACGTTCAGCTGGGATGCACGGAACATCGGGTGATTTTCGTCCTTCAGCCCACTGATGCGGACCACGAGTTGCCTCTTGTCGCCTTCGCAGGTCTTCAGGGTTGTCCCCGAATAGTGGTAAAAGACGCAGATGTCACCGTCGATCAGTTCACTGATGTGGTCGACTTCCGGGTACTCCGGTTTCTGGCGCCTTTGCGGGCGCGCTTTTTCGGCGATCGGCAGGTCGGCGGGTTCCGTCATGGGCGTAGCCACTTGGTTTCGCAGGCGAGCGACGAGACTGGTTCGCTTGGTTTGTGCCTCGCGAGCCTGTTCATCTTGTTGCTTAGCGAGCTTCTCTTGTTCTGCGAAGAAGTCTTGGCGTGCCATTTGCATCTCAGGTTGCCCCAGGAGCGTGCGAGTGAGTAGTTCATGCCACTCAGTTTTGAAGCGCGTGGTTTTGGTCACGTTCCACTTCAAGGAGTCAGGGCTCATAGCAAAGCCATCCCTCATATCCGTCTCGTGTAGGCCTTCGTGCCTGTCGCTCGCTTCGGCGCCGTAGTAAACGAGGACTGGGTAGTCTTCGGTTTTGCTTTGGCGCACCTGGATTTCCAGTTTGATGCCGAAGATCGGGTACATGCCAGGAATGCCATGCAGCATATCCAGGCAAGCTTTCACCAAGGCGTCTTCACCTGTGATCCAGGTCCATGCAGGTGCCGGTTGGTGGCGGGTCTCAGACTGACGGGACAGGATTGCGGCACGACTGGCTTGAGGGCCGGGGCCGCGCGGGATGGCGCGCTTGTCTTCGCGACGAAAGGATTTTCCACTTCCCATGTGATATCTCCAGAAGTAAAAGCCTTGAAGGGCTTGGGTTGAATTAAAAAAAACGAGGTACAACTGACATGTCGTCCTAACGACAAATGTCATATTATATTATACATAAAATATACATTTTGTCAAGTATTGGGAGGGGTTAGAAACGCAGAGAAAAGCGCGCCGTAGGCGCGCTTTTCTTGTGTATTTTAGTCTGTTTCCTCGACAGCTTTCTCTTCTACAGTTCCTCGTTCAAGTTTTTCTTTGCGGAGGATGTCATCGATGTTTCTGCGATTCTTTTCTCCGTAGTCTACTTCGATTTCAAAAAATGGAATAACACGCACCGGTAGTCGCTTCATGACATACTTTCGCAAATCTGTTCGCATGCGTTTTGCAAAATCTAGCGCAGCGGCCTCTTTGTTTTCTGGAAGTACTGAAATAAAAATAGTTCCGTGACGCATATCGGCTGACACTTCTGCTCGTGTCACGGTTATCATAGAAGCACCAGATGACTCACGCTGAAAGAAATCCTGTGCAAGTCCTTGGACTTCAAGAGTTACTTTTAGCTGACGTTGGGTTGGTTCTCGGTTTGCATCCATAGATTACATTTTTAGTTTTTCAACAACAACAGACTCGAGGATGTCAGTTGGAATCATGTCTATCTTTGATTCCACCATGAGACCACATTCTGTACCTTCGAGGACTTCGTTTGTCTTAATCTTTTGTGACTGAAGTTCAATCACGCGTCCACGACCGAGTTCTACGCCACGACGAACGATTTTGACGAGTGAGTTAAGTTGGATGCGACCTGTTTCTACACGTCCACCGATAACGTGCTTGTCTTTTTGTGTTGAAAAGTTTTTGAGGACTTTGAGAGTTCCAAGAATCGTTTCTTTTTCTTCGTATGGAAGGCGAGATTCAACGAGTGTGTCAAACCATTCACCGAGTTTGTAGATGATATCAAAGAGTTGTGGTTCGATAGCAAATCGTTCTGATTGTTCGCGAGCGCGCGGGTCGAGCTTTACAGCAAAACCAAGTACAACCGCTTTTTCATCAGATGAAGCAAGCATGATATCTCCTTCACTGATGGCCCCGATTCCTTTTCCGATGATTTTTATCTTGACGTCATCTGTTTCGCGTTTTTTGAGTTCTCGCACAACAGCATCCAATGTTCCAAGTGAGTCTGCTTTAATCGCAACAGGGATTACCACTTTTGCATTTCGATATACACGAGGATCAAGAACATCTTTGACTGCGTTTTGCTTTGCTTCTGATTGTAGCTTCTCGAGTTCTTTTTTATCTGATGAAGATATAAATACAGATCCTGATGCTGGGATATCATCAAAACCAGTTACTTTGATTGGTTGCCCTGCATGTGGTGCGCGAATTGGTTTACCTGTAAAGTCTTCGACAATACGAATAGGGGAAACAGCAGTGCCTGCCATGATTGCCCCGCTTGTAGCAAGTGTTCCGTCTTTGATGATGAGTGTTGCAGAAACACCGCGCTTCTGGTCCACAAAGCTTTCAAGAACATATCCCGTTGCATCTATAGTTAGATTTGCTGTGAGTTCTGCGATATCAGCAACGAGAACAAGTGTTTCAAGAAGGAAATCGATTCCTTGTCCTGTTTTTGCAGAGATTTCTACACATGGAACATCTCCACCGTACCCTTCGATATAGATACCGTTTTCAACGAGAGAGTTTTTTGTTTTTTGAACATCAGCTCCTGGCTTGTCGATTTTGTTGATAGCTACAACATAGGGGATTTTTCGAGTGTCAATTGTTTTCCATGCTTCGAGTGTTTGAGCTTTTACGCCGTCTTCTGCTGAAACAACGAGGATGGCAATGTCTGCGATTTCTACGCCGCGCTCACGCATCGATTGAAATGCTTCATGTCCTGGAGTATCAAGGAAGGTGATTTTGCGAGCGAGCTTTGATTCACCGGTAAAGCTGACTTCGTATGCCGAAATACGCTGTGTGATGCCACCTGCTTCACCGTCTACGACGTTTGATTTGCGGATAAAGTCCAAAAGAGAACTTTTGCCGTGGTCGACGTGCCCAAGAACCGCGATAACCGGTTGACGAGGGGACAATGTTTGAGATGAAGATGTAGCCATAAAAATGTTTTACAATAATACCACAAAATCGCTTAGATTGCTAGGTCTTTGGGTTGATTAACGGATACTGCGGTGCTCGTCTTTGCTCTTGCTGAGAACTTCTTTTTCTTCGTCGGTGAGTTCATAGGTGCTCGTATATTTTTCTATCGGCTTTGCAAAGGTGCTCACGCGGTCATGAGAGTGAAGTGTAGAGATGATAACTCCATTTCCTTTTTCGTTTACGAGTGCGAGTGAGAACGATTGATTTGATCCGTTTTGTTCAAATGCTTTGTAGCGCATCATGTGTACATTGCGGAGCGCATGAGATAGTCGTGTATCGAGTGACAGAGCGTGTTTTGAGATGAGTTCGTTACGGTCTTCTATATCTTTGACGCTGTCGATGCAGTTTTTGATGAGAGACTCAAGTGATGCCCCAGTTTCACCTTTTGTAAAGTGGTGGATTTTGCGGTGGAGGTAAACGACGTATGCAAGAACGATACCAAGTGCGATAGCAAGCGGGATAGATGGGTAGGTGGTTATATAAGAAATAATCGCAGAGAGATTCATGTGTGATGTATTGTAACAGAAAAAAATGTAAGAAAAGAATATGTGCATAACTCTTGTATGGCATGATTCCTGTGTGCTAGAGTTTGGGTAGGTAAAGGTTATCGGAATACCTTTATGCTTGTACAAAAAAATTTCCGCGTGATTATTGAACCCAGGAGAAACGACATGAAAAAGTCCCTGATTGCGCTCGCCGTTCTGGCTTGCGCTGCTGGCGTGGCATCTGCCGGCCAAGCTCCCCCGACCAACATCAACACGTTCCAGGGCGGCGCCCTCATGATCACTGGCGTGTCCATTGCGAGTGCAGACGGTATCACCAAGATGAACCCCGGCGGTGGCTCCAGTGACGTGACCGGCATGAAGACGATCAACGGTGGCGGCTCGGGCGGCATCACTTCGGCCAATGGTGGCGGTTCCAGCTGCCTGACCGCGCAAGCTCCGCCCACACACCTGGGCACGGGCAGTACCGACCCGAGCGATGTCTGATCGCCCGGTCACTGTCGATTGATCTGAGCCCTGTCTCCATCTGACGGTCGACCACCGCGCTTCCTCGTTTACATATCCCCGCATGGGGAAGTAGCGAAGGAAGCGCTTTTTATTTTGTATGGTAGAGTTTGGGTATATATCACCATTATCATGTTTTCTTTTTTACGATCTACACAAAAACGTGTCTATTTAGACAATGCAGGAGCAACTCACATCAGTAAACAGTCACAGGATGCACTCATCGCATCTCTTACTACCTATGGAAATGCATCAGGTATTCATAAAGAAGGGGTTGAGGCTGGAAATCTACTAGATAGAGCGCGCGGTTTGTGTGCGTCTACACTTAATGCTCATGGATACGAAATATATTTTGCATCCTCTGGAACTGAGAGTTGCAACATGGCTATTTTGGGCACGTATAACGCGCACCAGAAAGCATCGACAAACATCCCACATATCATCACGAGTACGATAGAGCATCCAAGTGTGCTTGAACCTATTCGTCATCTCGAGCGGGCTGGTAAAGTCCGTGTGACATACATACCTGTTTCTAAAGAAGGTATTGTTCGTGTGCAGGATATACGAGAAGCGTTATCTGAAGATACGATACTCGTATCTATCATGTATGCAAATAACGAAATCGGGACTATTTTACCTATAAAAGAAATCGGACGCGCGATAGATGAGTGGAAGCGAGAAAATGGTAGGACATTTAACGAATATCCATATCTGCACACAGACGCATGTCAGGCGGCGAATTATTTGAACCTAGATGTGGTGCGTCTCAAGTGTCATCTGATGACAGTAAATGGAAGCAAGTGTTATGGGCCAAAAGGTACAGCGCTTTTGTATAAACGTGAAGGTCTTCGTTTGGGTGAAGTTTTGTTTGGCGGCGGACAGGAACGCGGACTTCGTAGTGGTACAGAAAACGCACCAAGCTTGTATGCATTTGGTGTAGCACTTCGTGAAGCGTACGAAATGAGAGAGCGAGAAAGTGCTCGACTGCGCGATGTGCGTGATTATGCGTATGAAGAACTACAGAAATCTATACAAGGGATTACATTCTATGGTGCATGGGATGAATATATGTCACACAACGGAGTGCGTGTGCTTCATGATGAAAAGCGTCTTCCAAATAACATCAACTGTCGCATACCAGGGATTTCATCGGATGAGATGATTATTCGACTAGATGCGAAAGGGTTTGCAGTGTCTCACAAGAGTGCGTGTGCATCATCTGAGACGGACGGCAGTTATGTGATAGAAGCACTTGGCGCGTCTCGTGAAGAAGCTCTTCAAAATATACGCATCACGCTTGGAAGAGATACAACCAAAGGGGATATGGACGCACTTGTGCGTGCTATGAAAGAGATACAAGAAAACTTCAGCAAGTAGCAAGCGATTTTTTGTTGTATTACACTGTATACTACTTACTACCAACTAATTACTATTTATATGTACGAACCAAAAGATTTTTCACATTTGCTCGGGCTTCCAGGTTTTTCAGATACGTTACTCAACAATCACTTCACGTTGTATCAGGGGTATGTGAAGAACGTAAATCTTCTTGTTGAAAAGTTAGAAGCTGCAGAACAATCATCTGTCGAAGCAAGTGAACTTGAACGACGTTTCGGTTGGGAATTTGATGGTATGCGTATGCATGAACTCTATTTCGAGAATATGACCAAAGAAAAAACAGAAGTCAGAGGGGTTCTTAAGGAAAAAATTGAAAAGATTTATGGTGGCTATGAAAAATGGGTTGAGTGCTTTAAAGCAAAAGGGATGATGCGTGGCATCGGATGGGTTGTTCTTTTTGAAGATCCTACAAATGGAGAGCTATTTATAACATGGGTTCGTGAGCATGAGCAAGGTATTCCAGTTAACTGCAAAGTTCTTCTTGTAATGGATTGCTGGGAACATGCATATATGACTGATTACGGTATTAAGAAAGCAGATTACATCGCAGCATTCATGAATGCAATTGATTGGAGTGTTGTTGAAAAACGATTTGTATAAATAATAAAACCGGCCTGAAAAGACCGGTTTGTTTTTATGTTTTAGTGATATTGGGTGGCCATCTTTTTCCACTGATACCAATCGTATAGATTGCCTGGTAAGGCGCGAATGATTACCCCTCCCAGGAGAAGGATTACATGTAGCGCGATAACCAAAAATGGGAAAAGAATACCAATGATGTAGGGTATAAAGACATGTACGTTTCCAAGGATGGAAAATATCTTTTCATTTTCGTACACAATGAATGCGTACATAAAAGGGCTCATGTACAGAGATGTTAATACATGCACATTAAAGCCTTGCATTAGGGTCTCCATTTCGATTTCCCTGTAGAGGGAGTTTTCAGTTATTCCTACAATGAAAGATAACGTGAGTAACATGCCTAAGAGAATGATCAGGAACCAATCAATGCCACGAAAGGCACCAAAGAGTTCATAAAAGAAAGTGATCATGGTGTTTCTCCGTATGTTGATTGAAGGCGATATGCCTAAGTACAGCCGGGATTAAAACTACACTATATGTATAGTTTTGTCAAAAATATAAAAACCGACCTGGGATGGTCGGTGGTTGGTCAAGCAAACAGCAGGCTCAGTCCGGCCGCCAGAGACGCAAGTAGAGCGGTCAGGTTGGGCTTACTGATCCAGCTTGGCGTCGGGAGCTGCATGCCGAGTACGTCTTTTGCGAATGGGTCAAGCACGAACTCTGTGAGCTCGTTGCGGTAGGCACCCATTGCGACAGTTGCCGCAATCCATGTAGCAAACTTGGGGTCTGCGCGAAGCGCAAGCATCACAAGCCACACCGCTACCGCAGTTGCAAAAATCTTCAACCCAAGAATGGGTACGGACTTCATAAAGATCTCCTTTTCCATGCGGCAACAGACAGTGTTGACAACACATGGAACATCTTTATATTATACAATATATCTATATATAAGTCAAGTTGCGTGATGGTGCAAATATCGGTATTGTGAATATATCCTGAATCGTCTGATTATCCACCACGACTGAACTCTGTAATCTGTTAAACTGTATATGTATCTTTACGTTAGTTATTAGTTTATTGGTGCTGTGAATTCTTTGTTTATTGTTCCCTACATTCTAATTACTATATATATCTTATGCCTCCAGCATTTAATAATTTCACCACAAAAGCCAAAGAAGCGATTCGAAAATCACACGAGTTAGCAATTGAGCGAGGGCAGAATCAGGTGAACCCACTTCATTTGCTCGGTGCACTTCTGACACAAGAAGAGTCAATTGTTCAAGCAATGCTTGAAAAACTCGAAGTCGACCTCGTACTTCTCATGGACACCGTTGCGGATGCTATTGAAGTCCCACCAGTTGGGGCTACGATGAGTCCGTCATATCAAATGTATCTGACACCTGAGCTTGCTCAGGTTCTTGAGCATTCTCTGGTGGTTGCTCAGGGTCTTTCGGATGAATTTGTCTCAACAGAGCACCTTTTCTTGGCGCTTCTTGAAGCAGCAGGTCCTGCACGAGAAGTGTTGGCTCGTTTTCGTATCGATAAAGACGAAGCAAAGCATATCCTTGAAGACTTGCGTGCAAACAATATCACCGAAGCTCAGGGTCCAAAGAAGAACAAAGCGCTTGCAAAGTACACACGTAATTTCACAGATCTTGCTCGTCAGGACAAACTCGACCCAGTGATTGGTCGCGATATGGAAATCATGCGCTTGATGCAAATCCTTTCACGTCGTACAAAAAATAATCCGATTTTGATCGGAGAAGCGGGAACTGGAAAGACTGCGGTTGTTGAAGGTCTCGCTATTCGTATGGCAAAGGGAGATGTACCAGAGAGTTTGAAAAACAAAGAACTCGTTTCGCTTGATCTTGGTATGCTCATCGCTGGAACAAAGTTTCGCGGAGAATTCGAAGAGCGTCTAAAGGCTATCATGAAAGAAATCGAGCGTTCAGAAGGCGGTATTATTTTGTTCATCGATGAAATTCACACTATCGTAGGAGCAGGGGCTGCAGAAGGATCTGCTGATGCTGCAAACTTGCTCAAACCTGCGCTTTCTCGAGGAGAACTCCGAGCAATCGGTGCGACAACGATGAAGGAGTATCAAAAGCATATCGAAAAAGATCCAGCACTTGCTCGACGTTTCCAGCCAGTATTTGTAGAAGAACCATCTGAAGAAGACGCGCTTGCTATTTTGCGTGGTCTCAAAGAAAAATATGAACTCTTTCACGGTGTACGTATCACAGATGATGCGCTTGTATCTGCGGTAAATCTTTCGACACGCTATATCACGTCTCGCTATTTGCCAGACAAGGCTATCGATTTGATCGACGAAGCGGCGTCTGCTCTTCGTATTGCACTTGAAAACAAGCCACCAGTACTAGATGAAGCACATCGCAGAATCATGCGTCTTGAAATTGAAAAAGAAGCCCTCACAAAGGAGCTTGTATCTGCAGAAGATGAAAGCGGCACATCTACAAAGAAACGCATTGAAGGTATCGAAGAAGAAATAGCTAACGTGCAAGAAAAAACTCGCGAGCTTGAACTGAAGTGGCAAAACGAAAAGAAGACATTAAACGAAATAGGTGAAATCAAGAAGACTCTTGAATCCCTTCGCACAGAAGCAGACAATGCAGAGCTTCGTGCGGATCTAACTCGTGTTGCAGAGATTCGTTATGGGCAAATTCCAGAGCTTACAAAAGAATTGCACGCAAATCTCGAAAAGCTTCGCAAACTACAAAAGACACGCAGAATCTTGAAAGAAGAAATTACCGAAGAAGACATTGCAGGAGTGGTTGCTCGTTGGACGGGTATTCCTGTATCGCGCATGCTTGAAGAAGAGCAGGAGAAGCTGGTGCGTATGGAAGAAGAGCTCGGCAAACGAGTTATTGGACAACGTGAAGCTATTGGAAAAGTATCTGATGCGGTGAGACGTTCACGTGCTGGAGTAAATGATCCAGAGCGACCAATTGGTTCGTTTATGTTCTTGGGTCCTACTGGTGTAGGTAAAACAGAGCTCACCAAAGCTCTCGCTGAATTTATCTTCAACGACGAAAAAGCCCTCATCAAGGTGGATATGAGTGAATACATGGAGAAACATTCAACATCGAAGTTGATTGGTTCACCTCCTGGATATATTGGATACGAAGAATCAGGACAGCTCACAGAAGCAGTGCGTCATCGTCCGTATGCTGTCATATTGTTTGATGAAGTAGAAAAGGCTCACCCAGAAGTGTTTAACCTGCTACTCCAAGTGCTCGATGAAGGGCGACTCACTGACTCAAAGGGACGAGTGGTTAACTTCAAAAATACGATCATTGTTATGACATCAAATATCGGTAGTCAGTACATTCAAAAAATGGAGCAGATCGGTTTTGGAAACGGTGAAGTTGGCAAAGAGTATGTCCAAGTCAAAGAGCGAGTGCTTGAAGCTCTGAAAGAATACTTCAAGCCTGAGTTTTTGAATCGTCTCGACGATACTGTTATCTTTGATGTATTGGTCAAGGACGAAATCAAAGAAGTTGTACGTCTACAGGTGGCAGACATTGCAAAGCGCCTCGCACAAAAGGAAATTGTTCTAGAAGTGTCTGATGAAGCGGTCGCCCTGATTGCGGAGAAGTCATTTGATCCACACTACGGTGCACGACCTATCAAGCGATACATGCAGACAAATATCTTGAACAAAGTTGCACAGTTTATTCTCCTTAAAAAGTTTGCAAAGGGAAGTAGTGCTGTTGTAACTGTCGATAAAAAAGGCGAGATTGTTGTTGAAGCAAAGCGCCCGAAGAAGATACCAAGTCCTATCACTCCAGCAAAAGCTGTAGCAAAGAAATAGTAAACTAAAAACACCCTGTACAGGGTGTTTTTAGTTGCTTATATTGGTGCGCCGGGCTGGATTTGCCTCTCGGCATGCTTGCCTCGAGACCTACACCCGCTCTTCGCGGGTTGCGGCCCGCGGTTCAAATCCAACCAGACACACAAAAAGCACCTGAAGGTGCTTTTTGAATTCAGTGCGCCGGGCTGGATTTGAACCAGCGAAGCCCGAAGGGCGACAGATTTACAGTCTGTTGTGATTGACCACTCCACCACCGACGCGTGTAGCAAATATACTATCACAAATTAGTGCGTCTGTGAATTGTCATGTGATACCATTGGAGTATGACTAAATCTCTCATTCTTGCTGGTGGATGTTTTTGGTGTGTAGAGCATGATCTGCGCGAAGCCCCAGGTGTGATTTCTGTAACTTCTGGGTACTCTGGTGGGGCGTCAACTAGTCCAACATACGAGAATCATGCGGGTCATCGTGAAGTAGTTCTTGTTGAATATAACGACTCAGAAACATCGTATAAAAAACTACTTCAATTTTTTATTGACCATATTGACCCAACGGATGCAGGTGGGCAGTTTGCAGATCGGGGAGAAAGCTATCGTACTGCTATCTATTATGAAACTGAAGACGAAAAGCTTATTGCAGAAGCTGTTATTGAGGAACTTAACCAAAGTCATGTGTATGAGGTACCTGCACAGGTTGATATTGTAGAAAGAAAGCCATTTTATAGAGCAGAAGAATATCACCAACAGTATGCGGAAAAGAACCCTCTCCGGTATGGTTTGTATAGACAAGGTTCTGGGCGTGAAGATTTTGTGAATAAAACTTGCAAAATACGGGAAGAAAAGAATATCCCTTGGAGCAACTAACTCTCGTCCGTATACTGAACATATGAGAATCGCAGTTATTGGCCCACAAAATACCGGCAAATCTACATTCATCCAAGACTTCCTCAAAGAGTTTCCGCACTATGTGGCATCAGATAAAACATATCGAGATGTTGTGACAGAGGGTGGCCTACAAATAAATCAACAAACTACCACAGAAAGTCAGAAAGCTATTCGAGATTTTATGTTTGGGCAGCTGCGTCACAACACAGACTACAATGTTATTTTTGACCGCTGTTTGATAGATAACTTTGTGTATACATGTTTGCAATACGAACAAGGAACCATCCCAAAGTGGTTTGTAGATGAAAGTGAAGCAATGATGCGAGATACGCTTCAAAGTGTGGATCTGTATCTTTTTATCCCAACCGCTGTCTCTGTTCCACTTGTTAATGACGAGCTTCGAGATATCGATACTTCGTTTATCGACGCCACAAATACTCAGTTCCTGAAATTATTGTTTGAACTGATTCGTTCGAACAATATAACCGTAAAAGTTATATCTGGAACACGAAAGGAGCGTATTGATCAGGTAAAGAAGTTGATATAGCTTATGTGGTGTGTAAACCAAAGCGTACTACCGTAGCTGCTTTTTATGTTTCTATCCTTTATACTAAATACACCATGTCATCAATTTTCACAAAGATAATTAACGGAGAGTTACCTTCATACAAAATCTACGAAGACGAGTATGTTATTGCTATTTTAGACCTTAATCCAATCCAGAAAGGTCATGTGCTTGTTATCCCAAAGCAGGAAGTTGATCAAATGTTTGAACTCGATGAAGTCATGTATGACGAAATGATGCGTCGAGTTAGGTATATAGCTCAGGTTATGAAAGCAAAGACAGGGTGTGCTCGTGTTTGTGTGTTTGTCGAAGGTTACGGCGTGCCTCACGTGCATGTGCATCTTGTGCCAACCAACAAACCAGAGGATTTCGATAAGGTTCATGTATATAAAGCATCCGAAGACGAGCTACGTGAGATGCAAGAGCTTCTTGCTCATTAAATTCATGAAGGATACTTCGTTTAAAGACGCTGTGTATGCAGTTGTATCACGTATTCCAAAGGGGTCTGTGATGACCTACAAAGAGGTGGCGATACAGATCGGTAGACCTCAAGCATTTCGTGCTGTAGCAACTGTGCTCGCTAAAAACTATAACCCAGATGTTCCATGTCACAGAGTAATTCGAAGTGATGGAGGAATGGGTGGGTATAATCGTGGCGGTGTTGATACAAAGCGTAGTATCTTGGAAAGTGAAGGTGCTACACTGTAGGTATGACATATTTACTTGTACGAACAATCGCAGTACTTATTACAAGCTACATAACAAAGGTGGGGGTACCGATTGTATTTGCCTGGAGTACTGGGCTTACTGGGTTTGTGGTTGCGCTTGTGCTCGCTGTTATCAATCACACAATCAAACCTATCATTTCTGTCGTGACGCTTCCTGTTACTGTTGTAACGCTCGGGCTCTTCTCATTTGTTATTAACGCACTTATGATCACGATTGCGTCGTGGATTGTTCCTGGGTTTAGTATTCCGTCATTTTGGATGGCGCTTGTCTTTGCTGTTGTGCTTTCGATTGTAAACTGGGCACTATTTATCTTCGAATAAACCCCTTAAGGTTTTATTTCTTCGGCTCGTGCTCTTCTTGGATATCTTCTAGATCTTCCTGGATTTCCTCCATGTCCTCTTGGATGTCTTCCACGTCCTCTGCAATTTCTTCCACATCTTCGGCGATTTCCTCAACGTCATGTGAAATTTCTTCGACATCATGAGAGATTTCTTCCACGTCCACCTGAATTTCATCGATGTCTTTTTCTACATTTGCAAGCGCGCGCGCCTGGTGGTTCACACTCATCTGAATAAAAATTGAAAGATAGATTGCTTCGAGAGAAACAAGTGTTGTAAGTGTCAAAAGGACGCGCTCTAGATCAACTCCTATCAGAACTAAAACAAAAGCACCCATAAAGATTATTGTGTGGGCGATGACTGACCAGATTGATCCAATCCATTTAGTAACTGATAATGCGAGGTTTTCTAGCTTATCCATAGGTGTTTTTAAGATATTTCCACTATACCATGGAAATGGTACTATAGATGTATGACAATATTTATCCTTGTCGCATTGCTGGTACCTCTCCTTGTTATTGTTGGGGTGGGGACTTTGCTATACATGCTTATTACAAAACACACTACTCATATGGAATCAAAAACAAAAGCACTTGATGTATTCGTGTACCTTGGGATTTTTATCTCACTCGTTGTTTCAGTTACTAATATCATCCAAATTCTCTTTACAGCAATCGAACGCAAGTTTATTGATGTGCTTGAAGTTGGACAATATGTCGACATGTACGGAAGTGACATGCGCATGGCCATTGCGTCCCTTGTGGTTATGTTTCCAATTTACCTAGGATTATCACTCTACGTATCAAACGATATCAAGAAATTCTTGTACAAACGAGACCTTCTTATTCGTAAGGTATTTGTATACACAACGCTCTTTGTAACTATCTGCACTTTGCTAGGTACACTCGTTGCAACTATCTATACATTCTTAGGAGGAGAGCTCACTGTACGTTTTGGGTTTAAGGCCCTCACGGTGTTTGTGATAGCCGGAGCGGTATGTGGATACTATGTTTACGCACTTCGACGTGACTATTCAAAGACCACACGTCTTCCAAAGTTAATTGCAGTAGCAGCTTCGCTATTTGTTCTTGGTTCTCTTGTCTGGAGTGTTTCAATTATCGGCACACCAAAAGAAATGCGTCTTATGAGAATAGATGACACTCGTCTATCAGATATTTCACGAATTCAACAAGAAGTCTTTAATCGTCTTCAAAACACAGACAGGCTCCCAGTTCAGCTGAGTGAACTCAATGACGCTTTCCAAGGATACACAGTTCCACAAGATCCTGTGACTAAAGAATCATATGTATACCGCGTTATTCAGCAGCCTACAATTCGAGTGAATGCGCTTACAAGTAAAAAAGAAATGGTATCTCCTGCAACGTTTGAGCTCTGTGCTACATTTGACACAGTTCGAGAATACAATGGACGCGGAACGCCTGTGTACTCTGAAAAAATGTACTCAGTAGCAAACTACTACTACTCAGGAGATGTTTCACCGTTTTGGAATCATGGGATTGGAGAGACATGTTTTAAGAGGGTTATTACTTCTGACATGTACTACGGCAGGTAATCAACTCTCTAACCCAATCTTCTGCGTTGCTGATTTCACCTCGTTCGTCAACGTACTCCATGTACGTCTCCTCGCGCGCTTCATCGCGCCTTGAATCTTAGGTCATATAGTTGATTACCTCGTATTCTTATTTTTAAAAGTCGAAAAGAGTGACGCCTACGGCGTCACTCTTTTCGACTTTCGACGTATTTATTGATACTATAGAGAAACTATGAGCGCATACGACCATATCAAGATAGCTGAGTATTGGACTAAAAAATGGGAAGAAGACGGTATCTATAGAACAGATATTCATAGCGACAAAAAGAAGCGATATTTGCTCGTTGAATTCCCGTATCCTTCAGGTGAAGGTCTCCATGTGGGGCATGTTCGTAGCTACACTGCTATGGATGTTATCGCACGCGCATCTCGTCGCCAGGGGTATGAAGTTCTCTTTCCTATTGGGTATGACTCATTTGGGCTTCCTGCTGAGAACTATGCGATCAAGACAGGTATTCACCCAAGTATTACAACACGTAAGAATATAGACAACTTTGAGCGTCAGATGAAGAATTGTGGGTTTTCGTTTGATTGGGAGAGAAGGTTTGAAACAACAGACCCGCAGTACTACAAGTGGACGCAATGGATTTTCCTTAAACTATACGAACAAGGGCTGGCATACAAAAAAGAAATGCCAGTAAACTGGTGTCCAAAAGATAAATGCGTGCTCGCAAACGAAGAAGTAGTGGATGGTGCATGTGAACGATGTGGAACCTTGGTTGAAAAAAGAAATAAAGAACAGTGGATGCTTGCTATTACAAAATACGCTGAGAGGCTTGATAAGGATCTCGATGAGACAACCTATCTAGAGAAAATAAAAATTCAGCAGCGTAATTGGATTGGGCTTTCAGAAGGAAGCGAAATTGATTTTACATTACAAGCAGGCGATACAAGTATTCCGTTTACCATCTTCACTACCCGTGCCGACACTATTTTTGGTTGTACCTATTGTGTGCTTGCACCAGAACATCCACGTGTAAAGCAGCTCCTTGATATGGGAGCTGTTACTAACAGCCAAGAGGTTAGGTCATATATCGACGAAGCAGTTTCAAAACCTGATATAGATCGTTCCGCTGAAGGTAAAGAAAAAACTGGTGTTAAGTTAGAAGGTGTGACAGCAATCAATCCTGCAACTAAAGAGTCTGTCCCGGTCTTTATTGCGGATTATGTATTGCCTCAGTATGGGGCGGGGGCTATTATGGCTGTTCCAGCTCACGATGAGCGAGATGGAGAGTTTGCAAAAAAATATGGGATTACAGTGAAACAAGTTATTGCACCTGTTCGTTACGACTTAAAGAATCCGTTTGTAAAAGACTGGCCAACAATAGAGCGGCAAATGGTGCAGATTATACTTCGTAATCCAAAAGACCAAACATATTTAATGCTTAAATGGAAAGAGCTCCCATGGGTTACTTTTGTCGGCGGGGGGATAGAAAATGGTGAAAGTGCACGTGATGCTGCATTAAGAGAACTTAAAGAAGAAGCTGGCATTTCAAACGTTACTTTTATTAGAGAACTTTCAGTTGTTAGAAGTGAGTATAGTGCAAACCATAAAAAGCAAAATAGAATTTCATATTGTAAAGCAGTGGTTTTAGATATGAGTGACACGACTACTGAAGAGACGCCTTCTCAAGAAGAAACTACACGGTATGAAAAAATGTGGGTTCATAAAAATGAATTCCCGTCAGAATTTATTTGTAGTGAATGGGGTATTTGGGAGAAAGAATTAGCATCAGATTCGGTATATATCACAGAAGATGGTGCGCTTATTAACTCCGGTGAGCATAACGGGCTCACTTCTCAAGTTGCTCGTAATAAAATCACAGAAGCACTTCATGGTCGAGTTGTAATAAAGTCCAAGCTTCGTGACTGGGTATTTGCTCGTCAACGATATTGGGGAGAACCTATTCCTGTTGTGTATGACAAAGAAGGGACGATGTATCCAGTTGCAGAAAGTGAGCTTCCTATAGTGCTTCCAATGGTTGATAAATATGAGCCAACAGATAACGGTGAATCACCACTTGCAACTATTTCTGAGTGGGTCAATATCAAAGGAAAAATCGACGCAACAGGACATTTTGTATCAGACGAAACAGGTGAAGTATTTCGTCGCGAAACAGATACGATGCCGCAGTGGGCGGGATCTTCGTGGTACTTTATGCGATATATCGATCCCAAAAATGAGACAGCTCTTGGGGACCCAGAACTTCTTAAGGCATGGCTTCCTGTGGATTGGTACAACGGTGGGATGGAGCATACAACGCTACACCTTTTGTACTCTCGATTCTGGTATAAATTCTTGTTTGATATCGGGTTAGTGCCAACAAGTGAGCCGTACTACAAGCGAACTTCTCAAGGAATGATCCTTGGTGCTGGTGGGGTAAAGATGAGTAAGTCACTCGGCAATGTTGTGAATCCAGATCAGATTATTACATCTTCTGGTGCGGATGTACTTCGAGTTTATGAAATGTTCATTGGTCCATTTGATCAGTCTGTTGCATGGGACGATAAAGCAATAGTTGGGGTTGAAAGATTTTTGGATAAAGTATACAAACTTTCAAAGCAGGTTGATACAGAAACAACTGGTTCGCTTTCTATAGTGCACCAAACTATTAGTAAGGTTACAGAAGGGGTAGAAGCAATGACGTTTAATACGTGTATTTCACAACTCATGATTTGCGCTAACGAGTTTGAAAAGCGCGGAACTGTGAGTGCTAGTGATTTTGATACGTTCATCAAGTTGCTCGCACCATTTGCTCCATTTCTTGCAGAAGAGCTGTGGAACGAAAGAGGGTATGCGGAGTCCGTTCACAGATCTTCTTGGCCAGTTGCAGATCAGACATTACTTGTTGAAAAAGAGGTAACACTTGCTATTCAGATTTCTGGAAAGTTGCGAGGAACTATTACCGTTGCTCGAGATGCTGATGAAAACACAGTGCTTTCTAAGGTTGCGAAGCTGGATGTGTACACAAAATATGTGGCTCAGACTACCCCTAAAAAGGTTATCTTCGTACCAAACAAGCTTATAAATATCGTAATTTGACGTTTTTGGCAAGTTCTGGTAGAATAGATGTACTTTAATTACATGTCAGGAATTACTTTCAAACCAAAAGCGGTCTCAAAGAAGCTTCTTACAAGCCTCAATCCTCGTACACGCGAGATTGTGGTTAACCGTTATGGCCTTGAAAAAGGTGAACGCATGACGCTAGAAGCTATCGGCAAGACATACGATATTACTCGCGAACGTGTTCGTCAGATTGAAAACTTCGCACTTGCAACTATCAAGAAATCTAAGGATTTCAAAGAACATGCTTTTGTTTTTGATGAATTGAAAGCAATTGTAAAAGAACTCGGTGCCGTTGTTTCAGAGGAGCACCTCATGCGTCATATTTCAAAGGATCCTGTTATTCAGAACCATATCAATCTATATCTCGCTCTAGGTGAAGATTTTATCAAGCACAAGGAAAGTGATCACTATCAAGCGCATTTTACAACTGATGACGATACAGCAACCCATGTCCGTGAAGCGCTTGGCAAATTGTATACATCAATTGATGAAGAAGATTTGGTTAAAGAAGAAGAAATCTACGAACGATTCCTTAGTCACCTAACAGATCTTATCGGTGAATACAAAAACAATAAAGATATTATCTATCGATATCTCGCACTTTCTAAGGTTATCGGAAAGAACCAGCTCAATGAATGGGGGCGAACATCTTCACCTCATGTAAAGGCTCGTGGGATCAAGGATTACGCATATTTGATCATGCGCCGTAAAGGAGAGCCAATGCACTTCAAAGAAGTTGCAACTGAAATCAATAAGACATTTGGTAAGCGCGCTCACGTTGCCACATGCCACAACGAACTTATCAAGGATCCACGTTTTGTACTCGTTGGCCGTGGTATGTATGGTTTGAAAGACTGGGGGCATACCGGTGGAGTTGTCCGTGATGTTATCACAGAAGTTCTCAAAGACGCTGGACGTCCGCTCTCAAAGGATGAAATAGTTAAACGAGTTCTCGCGAAGCGTATCGTAAAGCCAAACACTGTATTGGTTAACCTTCAAAATAGCAAGCATTTTAGAAAAGTCGCTGGAGAATATACTATCGCATAATAGCAACACTCTAGTTTACCCACAAAAGAGCACAGCAGCGCTGCGCTCTTTTGTTTTGCTTCTGGTATACTTTGCTGTATATGCAATTCCTTATTGACCTTGTGCTTATCCTTATATACGCAGGAGCTGTATTGCTTATCTTTGCATGGATGTGGCGATTCTGGATGATGTATGTGGGTCAAAAACATATGAATGGTCTTGATTGGATAATGCTTGAGATTAAGCTTCCTCGAGAGATTATGAAATCTCCACTTGCTATGGAAACGGCTCTTGCTATGCTCTTGCAAACAGGAGGGCTTGGTTCACGGTATAAGCGATTATTTTTAGGCAACTTACCTGCCTGGACATCACTTGAGATTGCATCTCTTGAAGGGATTATTCACTTTTATATTCGAACACAGAAAAAATATCGTGATTTATTTGAAGCTAATCTATATGCACAATATCCTGGAATAGAGATCAGTGAAGCGGATGATTATACAAAGCTCATTAGATATCATCATTTAAGTCAGGATGTTAATGTTTGGGGGGCGACATACCCTCTTGGTGAAAAAAGACCTATTGGTGTTAATTCAAAAGGTGACAGCATAGAAATGAATGCGGACTATTTGCCTCTTAAAACATATGTTGACTATGGCCTTGATAAAGATCCTAAAGAAGAGTTTAAAATAGATCCAATAACTCCACTTCTTGAGTTTATGGGTAGTATGGGTAAAGGTGAGTACGCTTGGTATCAGGTTATCGTTCAAGACGAGTCTGTGTTTAACGATAAAAAAATGCCTAAAATGTATGTTCATCCAGAAACACATGAACACGTATCGTTGTCTGACCTTGCAACACTGCGTAAGAAGTTCATTCGTAAAACCAAAAAAATAAAAGAAGGAGATCTTGCGTATGATCAGTACGGGCACCCTGTGCAAAAAACTGTTCGCGCGCCTGACGGAACTATTTCGTACGAACCTTTGACCTATGGAGATGCTCGAGAAATCGGACTGCGAGAGTCTGAGTTAACCGTAGAAGAAAAAAATGAAATAGAAGCAATCAACATGAAGCTCTCTAAACCTTTAGTTAGAGCTATTATTAGACTATTATATGTCGCAAAGTCAGAGAATTTTAAAGGTTCTCATATACAAAACATATTGAGTATTATGAAACCGTTCGCTGGTTGGAATAAATTTGGTCTAGGGCCAACAGATCCATATGAATTTCCTTGGGAGAACTTTCGTAAGCGTCGCGTTCCGTGGCGAACTGAAGAAAAATTTGAAGCATTTGTTGAACGTGAAGGTTTCCATCCTCATGTGGGAAGTCGGAAAGAGTTGGATAAATGGGAAGACAGTATTTTCTGGTCATTCCCAATGAAAACAAGAAAGAAGTGGCGTATGTTCTATGAAGCTATTTTCCATCCATTTGACCATCCAGAAGCAGATGAGGTTGTAGTGTTAAACTTGGAGGAATTGGCAACACTCTGGCATTTCCCAGGTTCAGTTGCTGCAACTCCTACGCTTCCACGTATTGATAGTGCTAAAGGTGTCGCCCCAGTTAACTTACCACAGTAGATTCTGATATGACATTTGAAATCACAACACCCTCACAAACAACTAAAAAAATACTCATCATAGGATCTATATGTGCCCTCATAATTACATTGTGGGTAAGTTTTTTCCGTATACCTTCAACTTTTCCTGAGCAAGCAAGATTCACTGTAAATGAATATGAAAGTTTACGTAGTATAAGTTTGCGTTTAAAAGAGGAGGGATTTATTACCTCGTCTGTATTATTTCGCGCAGCTATTTCATTTTTGGGGCATGACAGAGCTGTTCAACTTGGCGTGTATCGGTTTGAAACTCCTACACATATAACAGGGGTGGTACGTAGATTTATCGCTGGACCTCAAGAGCCCTTACTATCAATCACTATTCCAGAGGGAAGCACTACACAAGAAATAGCTGCTATTATCAAAAAAGCTCAACCTGCACTGTCTATCGATATATTTGGAGAGCTTGTGTATAGAGAGCGGGCTGACGGGTATTTGTTTCCATCTACCTACTACCTTGTTCCGTCGCAGCAAGAGTCAGATATCATAGCGCGAATGAGAGCGACGTTTGATAAACAATACGAAGCTGCTTTCAAAGATAAGAACTACCCACGATATGTACCAAACCAAAAAAGTGTTGTATCTCTTGCGGCTATTTTAGAAGGTGAAGCAAAAGGAGAAGAAGATATGCGTATCGTATCTGGTATCTTGCAAACTCGCTTGGCGCAGGGTATGCGCTTGCAGGTTGATGTGGCTGAAATCACTTACGATGAAGCTGGTATCCCCGAGCAGCCTATCAATAATCCTGGATTAGTTGCTATGAATGCTGTATTTGATCCAATTCCTACACCGTATCTCTACTATATAACAGGAGATGATGGTAAAATGTATTACGCTACAACATTTGCCGAACACAAAGAAAACATTAGAAAATATTTACGATAGATACTACCGCATGAAAACTCACAATCTCGCATTTATTGACACAGAAACAACGGGAACAGATCCAAACAAACACGAAATCATAGAACTAGCGGTTATTATCGCTCGACAAGTTCCACGTGAAGGTAAGGGGCCAAAACTTGAAATCATAGAAGAGTGTGAGTGGAAAATAAAACCAATGCATCTTGAAACAGCAGAGGAACAAGCTCTTCGTGTAAACGGGTATAACGAGGTTGATTGGATGTTTGCATCAGAGTTGAAGCCAGTCATGGAACAGTTTGCAAAAAAGACACAGAGCTGTAGTTTTGTTTCGCACAATCTTGTATTTGACTATGCTTTCGTTCAAAAAGCCTTTGAAGAAACAGGCGTTGAAAATCTGATGCATTATGCAAAGATGGATACTATCTCAATGGCATTTGCTCGTTTGTACGATGCACCACAGGCAGATAAGTTTTCATTGCGCGCATTGTGTGAACTTTTAAAAGTAGATAATACAAAAGCGCACACTGCTTTGGCTGACACTCGAGCTCTTGTAGAGTGTTACCGTAAGATGATGGGTGCGTAAGCATAATAAAAATCGCTCCTTTGGAGCGATTTCGCTTTACCACCGTTGATGGCATCGACGTACAACGGTGAATTGGTCGTGTCTACGTCCATAGCGATCAATGAAGTAACGGCCTGTAGGGATGTGTTCCCACCAACAAACAACACGGGGCTCGGGTGGTTGATAGTAGTGGCGATGGTGTCGGTGATGCCTGTGATCGGCGAGCGCATGGGTTCCTGAAAAGATCAGAAGAAGTCCGAAAATCAAAGTCCGAATGTTCATGAACGGTCTCCTATGGTTTGGGGATTCTGTTTGCTATAATACGCCAATTATGACAAAAGGCAAGAAGGTCTATGTTGGTATGTCAGGCGGGGTCGACTCGTCGCTTTCTGCTGCGCTTTTACTCGAACAGGGCTATGATGTGACGGGGGTATTTATCAAAGTTTGGCAACCAGATTTTGTAGAGTGTACATGGAAAGAAGATAGGTTAGACGCTATGCGAGTTGCTGCGCATCTAGGTATACCATTTGTAACACTTGACCTTGAACAGGAATACAAGCAAGGCGTTATTGACTATATGATCGAAGAGTATCGTATCGGAAGAACTCCTAACCCAGATGTTATGTGTAACCGTGAGGTAAAATTTGGTGCGTTTTGGAAGTGGGCACAAGCACAAGGTGCGGACTATATCGCAACGGGTCACTATGCGCAGACAGATGGAACGAGGTTGCTTGCTTCACAAGATGTCAACAAAGATCAGACGTATTTTTTGTGGACGCTTACTCAGAAAGACTTGAGCCATGTACTGTTTCCTATTGGGCACATGGTAAAAGATGATGTTCGTCGTGAAGCAGAAAAACGAAACTTAACAACGAGTTTCAAAAAAGATAGTCAGGGATTATGTTTTGTTGGGACGATTGATATTAAAACGCTCCTTAAAGAGTACATCAAGGAAAAGCCGGGGGATGTGTGTGATATAGAGGGGAATGTAATTGGCACTCATGCTGGGGTTATGTTTTATACCATTGGTGAGCGACACGGATTTACTATTACAAAAAAGAGTACCGAAGACAAAGCTTATTATGTGGTTGCAAAAGACATAGAGACTAATATACTCACTGTTTCTCATGATAAACCGGAAACACAAAACTCACACAGCATTAAACTTGAACGAGTAAGCTGGGTGCAAGATACGCCAGATAGTGGAAAAGTGTACACAGCACGCGCACGATATAGAGCACCTCTTGCAGAAATTACAGTTACTAAAGATGGTGTGGTTGAAGTGGTGCATGGTGAGCTGGTGCCTGCAAGTGGGCAATCTCTTGTTATATACGACGGAACAGTGTGTATCGGAGGGGGAATTATACAATAAAAAAGGGGCGCCTCACATGAGGCGCCCTCGTGGTTGCGCTTCGCGTTATCCGCGATCGCGCTTGTTGTGACCTTCCTTTTGCCCAGTTCTCCTGTCACGCCCCAGGCCGTTCATGCCACCGCGTGGGGGAATCTTACCCCACTGCAGGTGACCACGTTGGATTACCCGTGCCGGCTTGTTATTTTGAAACGTTTGCATGCATTGCCCCTCGAAAAATGTGCATTTATACAAGTACCAACAAGGCTTATTCCCTGAAGGTGTATACAGACTATCACAGTATGTTCATTTGTAAAGTGTATATGCATATAGTAGAATACTCAAACACATGGAAACAGAAATCCTTCTTTTTTATAAATATGTTGGTGTCAAAGATCCTGAAGCACTCGCAGAGCGTGAACGTTCAGTGTGCTCTGTTTTAGGGCTCACAGGGCGTATTATTGTTGCAAGTGAAGGAATCAACGGAACACTTGAAGGAACCCCTGAAGCTACAGAAAAATACAAAAAACATATTCTTTCAGATGCTCGGTTCAAGAACATGAACATCAAAACAAGTGTAGGTACAGGAACAGCTTTCCCACGGCTTAAAGTTATGCTCAAACCAGAAATCGTGGCTACAAAGTTTCCATCTCATATTGACCCAACAAAACAGACGGGTAAGTATCTTCCACCACATGAACTCAAGCGTTGGTACGATGAAGGCAAAGACTTTGTTGTTATCGATATGCGAAACGATTTTGAGATTGCGAGTGGGTATTTTGAAAAAACCGTAAATCCAGGACTCAGAGCATCGCGAGATTTGCCACAAGCTATGGAAAAACTACGTATTCACAAAGATACAACCGTGGTAACTGTTTGTACTGGTGGTGTGCGCTGTGAAAAAATGTCAGCGTATCTTCTTGATCAAGGCTTCAAAGATGTACATCAGCTTCATAATGGTATGCATGGTTTTATGGAAAAATATCCAGGAAAACATTTCAAAGGAACACTGTTTACATTTGATAATCGAATCACGATGGATTTTGGTGGAGAAAGAGATATAGTTGGTATATGTTCGTACTGTGACACAAAAACAGAAACCTATAGAAACTGCTCAAATCAAATGTGTAACAAGAAAATTCTTGTGTGTGATGGATGTTTTGACGCAAAAACAAATAACCTTCTATGTACCGACAAGGATTACTGCGGTAGATAGTTTTGCCACTTAGCAACCTTCCCCTCAATTCTGTTGTACTCATACTCCTCCCACGTTGGTAAAAATGTTCCGTCTTGGAAAACAGTGTATATAGCATCTTGCTCTAGAAGTTCTCCAAGCTCCATAGTATCTGGAAATACCTCAGTATCTTTCAGATTTACTCCATGTTTAAGGAGTTCTTTGGTGAAGAAATCATACCGTTTGTAGCATATGTCTTCTGGGTGGTCTACATGAGACCTTAGGTCTCCTAGTGAAGAAATAGCTCGAGGAGTTCCTTGGTAAGCATCGCGTTTATACATAAGCCAAACAATTGGGTTGGCAAATGTCATAGCATCAGAGATTTGGTTCAGCCGTTCCTTGAGAATACTTTTTGTTTCGTCTGAATAAGCTTCGTGAAGTGCATGAGATACTTCCTTATACTCATGGTATTGCATGAGGAGATGGTCCGTATATTCTCGAGCTTGAGTTAGTAGAGTTACTTTGTTGTACATATAAGTATTGGGTTGATTACGTCTTTTTTTGGATGGACAAAATCAACTATAGTTACAGCGTCATTGTTTAGTATAACCTCAGGATAGAGGAGTTTGCCAAGATCTTGCACACTGCGTAGCATAAGACATGTTCCCTTGTGAGTATGTTCTGCAATGTGTTGTAGAATCTTATCTTTTTCCTGCTGAGATTCTCCCACCAGCGCTGCCAGAATAACAGTTGTGTATGTTTCTAAGGTTTTTGTATGTGATATGTCTCCATGGATAACCCGTATTTGGTCTTCTAAACCAAGAGCCTGCAGTACGTCTTTAGATGCGCTACAAGCAGTCTCGTCCTTATCTAAGATGTCCACCTGTATGTTGTGTATCTGTGCCATAAGAATTGCAGATAATGGCAATGGTCCTCCTCCAATAAAAAGAATACGATGTGCATCTGATGTATGTGGTTGCAGATGCTCTACTTCCATGGCTGTTAGGTTTTTATAGTTTTCAATATATGGAAACTCTGCAAGAGTTTCATAAGGGACGTGGCTTTCTCGTATCTTTTTTGCATAAGCTAATTCTAGCTCGTATTCCCCCTTGGAACATATAGAAAGTAGGTCTTGCTGAATAGTTTGTATTTCTGGTGTCGATAGCAGCTGTGCAGATAGGTCTTTTGGTGTAGAAATAACAATATCAACAAGTGAACTGAACAAATTATTTATTTCTTCGCGAGGGGTGAGGTCTTGGTGTGACGAAAGAGCATCATAGATTTCTATGATTTTTTTCTGAAGTGCTATATAAGGTGTCTGTGCTATATTCATAGTATAAAAATGGGCATCTCCACAACCAAAGTTGTGAAGTGCCCAAGGGATGTTTACCTGGTTTCCAGATTCGCTACATGCTTTTCCCATTGTTCTTTGAGATCTTTGCGATCATTTGGAACAAGGGATAGTGCATGGTGCGCAGCGCGCATCATGAGCTCGCGATCTTCGCAGTGGTCAAGACCAAACTCAAAAGCACGAGCATATTCCTCACACTGCCAGTAGGCACGCTCAGGATCACTGTTGAGACTCAGAAGTCCGCCCAGAATCCCGCGCGCAACCATTTCTCCGGGTTTGAGAAGGATCACTCGTTCCGTGAGTTCTTTTGGAAACATCTTTCCGAAGCGGTGTGTCCACCAAGCGAGTGACACGCCAAGCTCGCGCTGGTTTACCGGAAGCTCGTTTTGGTCGATCGCCATTTCGTTTACGGTGATATAAACAGCGCACTCAGTCCAGTAACCCATGCAAACGATTATGACTTCTGCGAAGTTCTTCTCAAGCTCCGGATAGGGTCGCCTGACGATTTCTTTCACAACCTGAAGTAGTTCAGGGTGTGTGATGACTCGAACTTTGTCAGTACCTCTCACCACCATCGGTGTTTTCGGTATTTGACCAAGCAGTGTTGTGATTTCAGCGAGGGTTGCTTCGGTGGAAACGTTCTTGGTGCGCATCAACTCATAACTTTTCTTACCAGCTTCTTGTGAGGAAGGAGTTGAGTGCTCGATACAGTCAAACAGTCGAGGCATGTCACGCTCAATCTCAACTTGCTTTGCGCTGTAAAAGATAACCAAACGCTGATCACTTGCGCATCCGTTTTGCCAGGTTTCGTAGACACCGTGGAATGTTCGCCCAAGGGTTGCGCCCTTGATACGGGTTATACCAAAGCGTTCCATGTAAGGCATAAACGCTGCTTTCAGTACTTCTAGCGTAACTCCTGGCAGAGGCGTGTATTTGTACATGTACCCATGGTCGGCATGTGCGTGACCATGTTCTTCATGTTCGTGATGATGATGTGCCTCCCCATGAGTATGGCAATGCTTACAACCACCGCACGAAAAACTTGGAACTTTGCCGGCGCCTGTGACCACATCAACCAAGTGCCCAATCGGAAACGGCGCACCGCGGTCAAGCAGGATGGTTCGCACCCGTTGAGCCATGTTGTCTTCAATATACACAAGTGTGTCGTGGTGGACATCTTCAAGGGTGGCAACTCCTGATTTGGTAATACAGATACCAAGGGTTGCGACCGCAATATGGGATTTCATCACGTCGCCGTAGCGCACTTGGTTTTGTTTGAAATGAAGGTGGTCAATGAGGGCTATAACCTCGTACTCATACCCTGTGCTCTCCAGGAATTGAGTGGTCTCATATCCTGACACAACACCGAAACCCTCGAGAAAAACGAGGTCGACGGTTTTTTCCTGTGCGAGTTTGTCCAGAATGTTTTGTAAATCCTGGTTGTCAGAACAGGTGAAACAGCCATTCACCATCGGAAGGATTTTGGCTTTGTCGTGTATAGACGTCTGCAAATCACCTTCGTCGTTTAAAACGTAGGCAATCTGGTTGGTTTCCCATCCAGACGCAAGGAGCGCAGAGATAGTATTGGATCCCAGATCCGTTTTACCAGAACCGTAGGGGCCAACGAGTGCGATGACTTTCATAACGGGAACCTCTCTAAATGGTTTGAAACAATGAACAAAGTACTACACCAAAAGGTGGTACGGTACGTTGGTTATCCTAGCATATATATACGCCTATATGCAAATAACTCGCAGATATAAACCATATATATTTAGTGAGTATGCTTATCGTGTTTTGTGTGAAATCGAATCTCTAGATAAATAATCCAAAGTACTATAGCGCCTAAAGATGAAATAGAGGCTATTTCAAAAGCCTGGAAGTCCTCATGAGAAAAGCGTGCTCCAAGTATATAAACAAGCACCGCAGCAACAGGAGACCCAATTTGTGCAAAGACGCCGTACATAATAGTTTGTTTGATAGACAAACCAAGAGATCTAAATACAGTTATGGTACCAACGATTTTTGGCAGTTCGTGTGTAATAATCCCAACAGTAGCTGCATATCCCAAAAGGGGATTCACAAGATAACTTGAGCCGATAACTGCACCGTCTAAGAGTGAGTGAAATGCTTCACTTATAGCTATACCTTTTGCACCATACGCCTCCTTGGCATGGCTGTGCCCGTGATTAAACCGAGAAAGAATATATACAGTAACAGATGCGGTAACAATACCAATCAGTCCGTCTCCCCATGTCAGCTCTCCACCATGTTCGTGAAGTGTTTCGTATACAGCAAAACCAAGGAGAGCAAGCCCTAAAACAAGAAAGACATTTTTCCATCGTCCTTTAAAGAGATTTCGTCGGAGCACAAGAGCAAGTATCGCCAAAAAAGGAAGCGCACTCGCACTCAGTAATGTAAACATAAACTGCTGATCTATAAGTATGTCCATATATACAGTCTACTCTACGGCCTTCTTTTGTGCAATGCAAATGCTTTGCATGTAGTGGAACAGATGCTTCTATCGTGGTATACTAGGTATATTATGGCAACATACTCAAAAGACGACCTCACGGCACTCCTTCAAGGGGCTGGGCTTCGTGTGACTGATCATCGTTTGATGGTTTTGGCAACTGTGGCAAAAGTCAAAACCCCAATTACTGTATATGAGCTTGTTGATACGCTTCGCAAAAAAGAAAACATCGACCAAGCAACTGTATATCGTAATCTAAACTCCCTTCACGAAGCTGGACTCTTGCGTCGTCTTGATTTTAACCATGGACACGCCCACTACGAACTAGAAACAGGACGAGCTTCACATCAGCTTGTTTGCGGCAGTTGCGAAACAATTGAAAAAATCGAAGGCGTATCTATTGATGATGTCGTCAAAAAGATGATCAAGAAGTCTAAAAAGTTTAAACACACAACTACACACTCAATGGAAATTTACGGCCTATGCAAAAACTGCGCTTAGCTGTACTTGTTTCACTTGCTGTTACTTTTTTTGGATTTGCTTATGCGCAAACTCAATCTGTTACAGAAGTTCAAGCTATTTATAAAGCAAAAGTCACATCTGTAACGCTGCTCGAACCAAGAGGTGGTGAACAATCGCTTACCACAGCACACCCAAAAAAACTCGAAGTTGTTATTTTGGATGGTCCATATGTTGGAGCGACTAAAACCATAGAAGAAAGTGTTTTTGAAATACAGGTAGGAGATATGTTGTATCTTAGCTACCTCAAAACATTTGATGGTACAGAATATTTTAGCGTTCAAGAGCCGTATCGTATACCAGTGCTTATATGGCTTCTCGGGTTATTTGTGGTCTGTGTCCTTCTTTTTGGAGGTAAACAAGGCTTTTTAGCACTCGTTGCACTGGCTATTTCTTTTGGAGGAGTGTTTACATTTTTGTTTCCTAAGTTACTCACAACAGATAGTGTTGTTCTTGTTGCAACGGTTGCGGCGCTTGTTTCGCTCTTTATTGTTATGTTTGTGACACATGGCCGTTCACGACTTACGGTCTCTGCATTTTTGGGTTGTTCTGCTTCAGTCTTTGTAACAATACTCTTGGCACAGTACGCAGTGACGGCTGCGCGATTGACTGGGTTTGCAAGCGAAGAGAGTGTGTATCTCAACCTAGCAACTAGCGGCCGGCTAGATTTTGTAGCACTCCTTATAGGTGGAATTATTATTGGGGTGATTGGGGTGATTGATGATATAGCTATCACGCAAGCATCTGTTGTACATGAGCTTCACGCTGCAAATCCTGCCTATTCTCGTAGGACACTCTACATAAAAGCTCTCAAGGTTGGCAAGGATCATATGGGTGCAGTTATCAATACACTTATCCTTGCGTATACCGGTGCTTCGCTTCCACTTGTTTTACTTTTGTATACATCAACAGCACCAGTGATAGAACTCATCAACCGTGAAGCAATCGCTACTGAAATCATTCGAGCTATTGTCGGCTCAATAGGGCTACTCGCTGCTGTGCCATTAACCACACTGATTGCTGTGTGGCTTATGTATGGACATACAGAAAAGCATACCCATGCGCATACTCATGGCCACACTATTTAGCAATGGTATACTGAGGATATGCTAAAAGTCGGAGACGTTGCTCCATCATTTTCTCTTCCAGATCAAGACGGTGTACTGCACAGGCTTGACCAATACAAAGGTAAAAAGGTGCTGCTCTATTTCTATCCAAAAGATGATACACCAGGATGTACTACCGAAGCGTGTAACTTTCGTGATGGGTACACGTCATTTGCAGATAGTGGGCTAGTTATTTTGGGTATGAGCAAAGACTCTGTAAAAAGTCACAAGAAATTTGCAGATAAGTTTTCTCTTCAGTTTCCGCTACTATCAGATGAAAGTACTGACGTTATCAAAAGTTACGGTGTGTGGAAATTAAAGAAGTTCATGGGGCGTGAATATGTGGGAATCGATCGTATGAGTTTTCTTATTGATGAAAAGGGGAGTATCGCAAAAATATACGAACAAGTAAAATCCGCTGTACATGCAGATGAAGTAAAAAAAGACATATAAAATCGCCCTCGGTTGAGGGCGATTGTTGCGGGTAGGTTACGACGAGAGTCGCTTCCTATTCCTGCCTTTGTAAGGGGGATCTTCTGGGTTGATCGGAATAAGGGGTGTAATACCCTCATCCGATTCCTGATCTTCTGGTTTCTTTGGCTTGTAGGCCGCAAACCATACGATGGAGAGCAGAAGTGGTACAGCTCCGAAGAGCACAAAGTGCCCAAAGGAGAGGAACTGGTCCATCCCCGGATGTGCAGCGTCGCCGCTTGAGATGAACTCAGGGATAGACGATGTTTTGATGTAAATCCAATACCAACCAGAAGTAAAGAAGTAGATACTTGGTATGAGTGATACGAGGATGCGAACTCCTCGTCGTGTGAAAACCCAAGCAATTACGATTTGCACGGTGGCAAACAGTATGTTGAGGATAACCACAGACGGGCCTTGCGCCGAAATGGTGAGGAAGATCGCTAGTGGCAGTGTTGCCACCACAAATGGAAAGTGTGGTTGGTCGCGAGGGTTTTCACGGCACTCTTTGTACCACAGCATCAGGAGTGCTGTCAGGAATACGAACATGGCTGTGTTTGCCATGAGCGCAACCGTCGAATACCAGGTAATGCCGTGCTCTCGAGGGGTGTTATGCACCCAACCGGCCCATTCACACCACAGATAGAGTGCACCAAGCATCAAACCGCTGAATGCGACAGCTCCGATACCAATCCAGCGCTCAAGAGAGTTTTCATTGTTCTTGATTGCGATGGAAAGGGCGACAGGTGCAGTCCATGCGAGCGTAAAACACGCTGCGGTGATGAGTCCTACGGAAATACCAAGTGTGAGGCTATCAAGAAAGAAAGCCAGCCCACACATGGTCACAAGAAAGACAAAGACGCTGAATGCGCCAAGTTTTCGGTACATTTGATTGCTCCAAAGTTGATTGTTTACCCTTCAAAAGTGAAGGAACCTATCTATACATTATACCACATAATAGATATATATGTCAAATATTGTGGTGCTTTTTGAATATAAAAAAGCGGGGCATCCGTAGATGTCCCGCGCTTGCTTCAATTGCTTCTTTACGCTGCCAATGGCAGGTTGTCAGCATCCTCAGTTTTATTTTTATAGATTTTCATGACGCCCGTACTTTCCCCAACACCCCCCGTGAACTTGAAGATCGCAGGGATTATGAGTGGTGCACAGGTTGCTTGTTGAGCTGTTTCTGCCCAAGTAAGAAAGCGCGGAAACAGGGCTCTTTGTTCAAAAGCGAACTGGAGACGTTGGTTTTGAGGGTTTTTCACCTCAAACGCAAAGCGTTGACCAGAGGCACTGATGCCAGAAAGGTTTCCTCGGAGTAGGTACTCCGGCAAGGTGAGACCAGAAATGTTCGCATGCATTTGTACGCCGCCCTGTTCCAGGCTTTGAGCAAACAGATCACAAAGCTTCACCAGATGAGTTTCATTGGTTGCCACAACTATCATGTTCTTTCCTCGTCGATTCTAATGTACAACACCACCAAAGGTGGCTCCTCTTGTGTAGGGAATCGTTATATGTGTTAACTGCCTACGTCCCGAATAATATACCTATTTTTGCCATATGTAAAGAACAACAGAGTAGACACATTGTCTACTCTGTTGTTTGTATACGTAGTATAGTTTTGTTACCTTGAAAGCGCTTCGTCAATAGCTACCTTAAACAAGTCATATGGCTGTGCCCCATCAAGCATTGCTACCACTTCGTATCCGCTTTTTGTCTTGACGACAACATATGTTGCAGGGGTTCCTTTTACACCAGCTTTAACACCGTCTGCTATAGAAGCTTCAACACTATTTGCTACGTCTTGGCTTTGAAGGCATGCTGTGAAAGCCGTTTTGTCTATGCCAAGATTCGTTGCAAATGAAAGACGCTCAGCCTCGGTGATGGTCGTCACATTTCTGTTGTACTTATATGAAAGCATCGCGTTCATGTAGTCGTAGTATCTTTTTTCTCCACCGATATTTCCTGCACAGGTGATAGCTACAGCCTCAGGAAATGCTCCAGGGTGAATATTTGTCAGCGGAAAATGTCTATAGATAAATGTAATTGCGTCCTTATATTGTTGCTGCAACAGGTCTATTGTTGGGTAAACACTCAAACAATACGGACATTCAGTGTCTGAGTACTCAATGAGAAATACGTCATTATCACGCGGACCAGAAACGTACTCATTTTCACCAGGAGCTTTACCTGTAAAGGGTGTAGGAGAGTTTTGTTCTTGTGGTGCTCCTTGTAGGTAACCACTAAGTTCTTTGAGAACAGTATTTCGAATGAGAACTCCATGTGCCAAAATAGAAAGCGAAATAATAATCGCTCCAATAAGAATCATCTCAGGTGTTGTGATGCGCTTGTCTTTGCAGATTCTAACGAGTGACTTCCAAAATGTTGTAATACGTTGCATGAGTATAAAATGATATGGTGTGACTATGTCAAAAAGTATATCACGCATGATTCACAAAAGACGTCGTGACCTGATGATACATTTTGTATATATGATATAATCGAACGATTATTGTTATGACCGAAGCTCACGTTGCTGCGCCGTTTTATCAGGCACACGAAGAAATCCCTACAATAGCATCACATGTCATTGCTGATGTTGGTGTGTTTAGTATTGCAAATACCACAACAACGATTGTATTGATTGGGCTCATATTTGCAGTTGTGGCGCTTGTGGTTGCTCGATTTAAGCTTATCCCAAACAGAGTTCAGCACTTTTTTGAAATTGTATACGAAGCAATTCTTGGTTTTGTTTCATCTGTTGTTGGTAGTAAAGAAAAAGGAAAGAAAATAGTTCCGTATGTGGGAGCTGTTATGGTGTATCTGATAGTTGCTAACTTGCTTCCAATGATTCCTGGTATTGCTAGTTTTTATATTACAACTGAATCAGGTGAGCATGTTCAATTGTTCCGTGGTGCGACTACTGACTTTAATACAACATTTGGACTGGCTCTCGCTGCTGTTTTAGCTATGCAGTACTTTGGCATGAAAGAGCAGGGTGTTTTCGGATATCTTTCACATTTTATTCAGATCAAGCAGGTTATTCAGGGCTTCAGAAAAGGTCTTGGAGCAGGATTGGTTGCCTGTGTTGGGTTCCTCGTTGGTTTGATTGAAATTATTTCTGAGTTTGCAAAGATGGCTTCGCTATCACTTCGTTTGTTTGGAAACCTGTTTGCTCATGAAGTGCTCACGGTGGTGCTTCTCGGTGTGTTTGCATTTGGTTTGCCTGCTATTTGGATGGGTATGGGGGTTTTGGTTGGTATTGTGCAAGGTATCGTGTTTACAGCACTTATCACGGTGTACTACTCACTCATCTTGAAAAAAGAAGGAAAGGATTCTCACTAGTTTAGTTAAACGCGCTGTGGATTATTGATAGGTTTCTGGTATACTGTACACCAAAGCCCTAAGGGCGGATTTTTATTGATAACATCTTTTATTTTAATTTTATGACACCAGAAGCAGCAATGTATATAGCAAAAGGCATGACGATTATCGCCATGGTTGGAACAGCTATCGGACAAGGATACCTCGTAGGTAAGACTATGGAAGCAATCGGACGTAACCCAGATATCGAAGGGTCACTCTTTTCTAAGATGATTATTGCTATTGCGATGACAGAAACGACTGCTATTTTTGCGCTCGTTGCGTTCTTCCTCCTTGGTTAATATCTTATAGGACACATAACCTATGCAAGCGATTTTAGAAATGTTGGGAAGTGTTGGTTTTAATTGGCATGTAGCACTTGCCAATTTTGTGAACTTTCTGATTATTCTCTACCTTCTTAATCGTTTTATCTTTAAGAAAATTGGAATTACAATCGACAACCGAGATCAATTGGTCAAGCAAGGTCTCTTGGACGCACAAGAAGCAGGACACGCAAAGCGTGAAGCTGAAGAAAAAAAGCAAGTAATAGTAAAGCAAGCAGAAGTGGAAGCGCACACTATTGTAAACGATGCTTATAAAAAAGCAGAACTACTCGCGGCTGACATCAAAGACAAAGCAACACGTGACGCAAATGATCTCGTCCAAGAAGCAGCCCTCAAAAAAGAAAAAGCTCGTGCTGACGGTGAGAAAGAGCTTCGAGCACAGGCTCCTGCTTTGGTTGCTTCTCTTGTTGAAAAAGCGCTTCGCGACACGATGACTAAAGACATCAACGACTCTATTGTCGCTTCTGTGGCACGCTCATAATCCATGTTATCTCGCACACTTGCACAGTTACTTCATAAAGAGTCAATTCATGTCGAGGGTGTAGTTACCTACCTCAAGGAACATAATCTTACGTCACTTTTACCGCTTGTTCTCAAGCATCTTTATACACTTAAGCGTAAAGATGATGAGAGAAATACGCTCATTATCGAATCTCCGTTTCCTGTTGGAGATAAAGGGGTACAGGCGATACGGCGGATGGTTGGTAACGATATGGCCGAAGTTCGAGAAATAGAAAACACATCGCTCCTCGCAGGATTCCTCGCCCGATACAAAAGCAAAGAATACGACGCATCAGCAAAAACCATTATTAGACAATTTATACAAGAACAATAATACCTATGTCAGTAGAAACAATCATCAAAGATCTCGAAAAGAAAATAAATAATCTCGGAACTGATGTACAAGAGCAGGAGATTGGTACTGTTGTATCTGTATCAGATGGTATTGCACGTGTTGCGGGACTTTCTCGTGTTGTATCGATGGAAGAGGTAACATTTGCATCCGGTGCTCGAGGTATAGCGCTTAACCTAGAAACTGACATGGTTGGTGTGGTTATTGTTTCTGGTGCAGACATGGTTTCTGAAGGGGAGACAGTGCGAAGAACAGAGAATGTGCTTGCGATTTCTGTTGGAGACGGCGTTCTTGGTCGTGTTGTTGACCCACTCATGAACGCACTTGATGGAGGTAAAGCAATTGAATACAAACACAAAGAACTTGTAGAAAAAATTGCTCCCGGTGTTATGTCTCGTGAGCCAGTTAATCAGCCGCTTCAAACAGGTGTAAAAGCGATAGACGCTATGATTCCTGTTGGTCGTGGGCAGCGTGAACTCATCATCGGGGATAGACAAACAGGAAAGACAACGATTGCTATCGATACTATCATCAACCAAAAAGGAAAAGATGTTATCTGTGTGTATGTTGCTATCGGCCAAAAAGAATCAAAGATTGCTCAGATCGTTGAAAAGCTAAAAGCATCAGGTGCGATGGAGTATACGGTAGTAGTGCTTGCTGGAGCGTCTAAGTCCGCTGCACTTTCATTTTTGGCACCGTACTCTGGGGTTGCTGTTGCTGAATATTTTATGAATAAAAAGAAAGATGTTTTGGTTGTTTATGATGATTTGACCAAGCATGCTATTGCGTATCGTGAAATGTCACTTCTTCTTAAGCGCCCACCAGGACGTGAAGCCTATCCAGGGGATGTGTTTTATCTTCACTCTCGATTACTTGAACGTGCGTGTCGTCGAAATGAAGCGTCAGGTGGAGGGTCTATCACCGCACTTCCTATTATCGAAACTCAGGCTGGGGATATTTCGGCATACGTTCCGACAAACGTGATTTCGATTACTGACGGACAGATTTTCTTGGATGCCAATCTTTTTTATAAAGGTATGCGTCCAGCGATTGATGTTGGTCTTTCGGTATCTCGTGTGGGAGGGTCTGCACAGTCAAAGGCGATGAAGAAAAACGCCGGCAAAATGAAGCTCGCCATGGCGCAGTATCGTGAACTAGAATCATTTGCGCAGTTTGACTCTGATCTTGATGTTGATACAAAACGAACGATTGAACGCGGCAAGCGAACAGCTGAAATGTTGAAGCAAGCACAAGGGTCTCCACTTCGTGTCGGGTTACAGGTTGCTTCTGTGTACGCAGTAAACAATGGTTTTCTTGATACTGTTGCGGTTACAGATATCGGTACATGGGAATCTGGTATGCATACACACATGCAAGAAAAAGAAGGGGCACTTCTTGAAAAGATTGAAGGCGGATGGGACGACGCTATTGAAGCAGATCTCAAGCTCGCACTTGAAACATACAGCACGCAGGCGAAATAATACTCATGCAGACAAAAGCTATCAAAGAAAAAATCAAAAGCGTTGGGAATATCAAAAAGATCACCAAAACAATGGAGATGGTTTCTGCTGCAAAAATGAAAAAAGCTATTGACCAAGCCCTCACGCTTCGTCCATTTCATACAGAAGCTCAGCATATTCTCGAAGATCTTTCACTTGATTCGCTTGTTCAACATGAACTCCTTATGCACAATGGTGTAGACACAGAATTGGTTGTGATGATTGCTTCAAACAAAGGACTTTGTGGAAGTTATAACGTAAACGTGTACCGCAAACTATTAGCCGCGTATTCTGGCGAGAATAAAAAGAATCTCAAGTTGATTACCGTGGGAAAGTTTTCTGAAAAAGTTGCAAAGAAAATGCATCTTGAAACACTCGCATCGTTTAATCATGCGGTCCTCACAGCGCGAGATGCTCGCGTCATCACAAAGCTCATTGTGGATAATTACAAAGCAAAATCTATAGGAACAGTTCGTCTTTTATATACACACTTTACGTCCGCCAGCACATTTACTCCAACACTTATTCAGCTCCTACCGTTTTCATCAGAAGGCAAACCAGATACTCGCGGAGAACCTCGATACGAATATGAGCCTGATCAGAATCATGTACTTGAGACGATTATCCCAATGATGATTCACAACATTATTTTTGGGGGAATATTAGAAAGCTACGCATCGGAACACTCAGCGCGTATGTTTGCGATGAAAAACGCAACAGATAACGCTGGAGATTTGCAAAAAGATCTAAAACTATACTTTAACCGAGCACGACAGGGTGCTGTAACGCAAGAAATTGCAGAGATTACTTCAGGAGCTATGGCGCTCACAACATAAGCCATATCAATTACTAACGTACTAACCAAACCATCATGCATAAAGGAACAATCACACAAATTATCGGGCCAGTTGTCGACGTAACATTTACAGGGGAACTTCCTGCGCTCAAAAATGCGCTCACCATCAAGCATCCAAACGGGGATACGCTTGTGCTTGAAGTTGCACAGCATCTTGGGTTTTCTGATATCCGCGCTGTTGCGATGTCTACAACGGATGGGCTTGCTCGTGGTATGGAAGTAATTGACACAGGAGCCCCTATTTCTGTTCCTGTTGGACAAATGGTGCTCGGACGTATGTTTGATGTGGTTGGAGCTCCGATTGACTTGAAAGGTGATGTGAAGGTAGATAAGCACTATCCGATTCACCGTGAAGCCCCAGCATTTGATGAGCAATCAACAAAAGCTGAAGTGCTCGAAACTGGTATCAAAGTAATCGACCTCATCTGTCCATTCCTAAAAGGTGGAAAGGTTGGTCTCTTTGGTGGTGCTGGAGTAGGTAAAACAGTGGTGATCCAAGAACTCATTCGTAACATCGCGGCAGAACATGGTGGGTACTCTGTGTTTGCTGGAGTTGGAGAACGATCTCGTGAAGGAAACGATTTGTATCGCGAAATGGAAGAGTCTGGTGTGCTAGATAAAACAGTTCTTGTGTTCGGTCAGATGAACGAACCACCAGGGGCTCGTGCTCGTGTTGCGCTTTCTGCGCTTTCGATGGCCGAATACTTCCGTGACGAAGAACACAAAGATATTCTTTTGTTCGTTGATAACATTTTCCGATTTACACAAGCAGGTTCTGAACTCTCTGCACTTCTTGGTCGTATGCCATCTGCTGTGGGGTATCAGCCAACGCTTGCGACAGAAATGGGGCAACTACAGGAACGTATTACGTCAACGAAAAAGGGGTCTATTACATCTGTTCAAGCAGTGTATGTACCAGCGGATGACCTTACTGACCCAGCTCCTGCGACAACGTTTTCTCACCTTGACTCAACGGTAGTGTTGTCACGCCCACTTTCTGAACTTGGTATCTATCCAGCTGTTGATCCACTCGATTCATCATCTACTGTTTTGCAAAAAGATATTGTAGGGGAAGATCACTACAATGTTGCTCGTGGTGTACAAAAGGTGCTTCAGCGATACAAAGACCTACAAGATATCATCGCCATCTTGGGTATGGATGAACTTTCTGATGATGACAAAAAGACTGTGCAGCGTGCGCGTCGTATTCAAAAATTCCTCTCACAACCATTTTTCGTGGCAGAGCAGTTTACTGGAGCAAAGGGAACATATGTTCGTCTCGAAGACACGATTAGATCATTTAAAGAAATTCTCGAAGGTAAGCACGATCATATCCCAGAATCTCACTTCTATATGAAGGGATCAATTGACGAAGTACTCAATCACAATGCTTAAGCTTAAAGTTGTTACACCAGATGCAATCATCGTCGATGAAATAGTCGACAGTATCAGTCTCCCAACAGAGTCAGGTATGATTACCGTGCTCAATAAGCACGTGCCACTTGTTGCGACTATCAAATCAGGTGAAATGACCGTGCGCAAAGGAGAAGCAGGTATTGGGTATGCTGTATACAAAGGTCTTGTAAATGTGCGCCCACATATCAAAGGCCTCACAGAAGTTGTTGTGCTTCTTGAATCGAGTGAAAAAGTTGATCAGCTTGATGAAGAAATAGCTCAAGCGGCACTTACTCGTGCAGAAGAAATGCAAAACGAAAAAGAAGAAGAACTTGAGTTTGGGGCAACCGAATCAATCATCGAACGAGAGCTTAATCGTATTAAGATCGCTCGAAAGTACAAGAGATAGTTACGGAAGGAAAATCAAACAGACGATAATACCTAAGATTATTCTATAGATACCAAAAATCACAAACGTATGGCGTTTGATGTAATCTAGGAATAGTTTGATGACCAGTGTCGCGACGATAAAAGATGTTAGTGCCCCAGTAAGCAATAGCGATATGTTCCCAGTTTGCATGACTACTTCGTGGTTTTTGTAGAGCGAGTAGAGGGTTGCTGCTGACATAGTAGGAACAGCGAGCAAAAACGTAAATTCGGTGAGCAGTTTGCGTTCCATGTTCATAAATAACCCGCCAACAATAATGGCGCCAGACCTAGAAACGCCAGGAATCATGGCGATAGTTTGATATATTCCAAGGAGGAATGCTTGCTTCATTGAAACCTCGTGACGTAGCTCAACCGCACCAAGAAGCTGTTGTTTGTAGTAATAGTTTTCTGCAAACAGAATAATGATTCCGCCAATAAAAAGAGTAACACCAACGATGATCGGGTTAGTGAGAAGTACTTTTATATATGGGTAGACCAAAAAACCAATGATTGCTGTTGGTATAAAACCAACTATAAGTTTTTGTAGCATCGAAATGCGCATGAGTCGTTTCCAAAAGAGAAATACTACTGCAGATATCGCACCGAGTTGAATCGCTATTTCAAATGTAACAAGGAATGTGTCTTGAGGAATTTCCAAAAGGTGCGAAACAAGGATCAAGTGTCCCGTGGAAGATATAGGAAGAAACTCGGTGAGACCTTCGATAATCCCAAGATATATCGATTGCAAAAGTGTCATATAAGGTGTAGTGTAGCATAAGGTTTTTCACACACAGAGGAGTCATCATGATTGGAATTTTTGTGGCAGCTTTGGCTGATGGGCGTGGTTACCGTGTCGTGCACCGTCACGGCACGAGCGAGCAAGTTGTTTCGGTTGTAGCGGGTCCTGGTCCGGTTCGGCTCAGGAAAAAGCCTACAACTTCAAGAAACGTTGGGTGTGGTGCGCTTGACGAACCGTGTTCAAAGAATAAGCAACACACCTCTCATCGTCGACCGGACCTAAGTTTCTTTCATGGGGAATCTCCATGGAAAAACTTGCCCCGACGTTTCAGGTATTTTGCAAATACCTATCACGCCGGATCTGCAAGAAGCGTCAAACCGAATCGTTTACCTGCCAAACACAGGACGATATGAGTATGCACACACCTACGCAATGCGTAGGTTTTTTGTTTACACACACCAAGTAGTCTCGTATGCATGATAGACTTTTACTATCATGCGGCTTTCGCACATCACACTTCACGGGTTCAAATCATTCGCCAAAAAAACAACACTTGATGTCACACATCAAGTTACTGGTGTTGTTGGGCCAAATGGTTCTGGTAAATCAAACGTAGCAGAGGCTATTCGATTCGTACTTGGTGAACAGTCGATGAAGTCTATGCGAGGTAAACAGGGTGCAGACCTGATTTTCAAAGGTTCTCATATGTTACCGGGAATGTCTCGTGCATCTGTAACAATGGTGATTGATAATCGCGACAAACATACAAATGTTGCAACACATCACGCAAGTGATGAACTCGCTCCATACCTTGTGTATGATGAACTGGTGTTATCTCGTGTCATCTATGCTGATGGTACAAGTGACTATACGTTAAACGATGCAAAAGTACGCCTCAAAGACGTTCAGGAGTTACTTGCCTTTGCTGGTATCGGTGGGAGTGCTCATACAATCATCAACCAAGGCGAAGCAGATAGAATCTTACTCGCTTCTCCAAAAGAACGCAAAGAAGCTCTCGAAGATGCACTTGGCTTGCGTGTATATCATATTCGACTGAACGAATCTCGACGAAAGTTGGAGAAAGTAAAAATACATGTGCATGAAGTTGAACTATTGCGTAAAGAAATTGCACCACACCTACTCCACCTCAAACGACAAGTTGAAAAACTAGAATCAAAAGAACAAGAACGAATACTTCTCGGGAATCTTTTAGTTGCATATTTTAATCGAGAAGAGCACGACATAGCTCTACGTGTAGAAAAAATCCGTGAAGCTGGGTCTTCGGTATCACTTTCACTTATCACAGATTCCATCAAAAAAGAGCTTGCTATCTATCAATCATCTAACCGAGATGTGCACACAGTTTCTCGTAATGAAAAACAAACACTACAAGCAGAACTGCGATCGCTTCTTGAACGTAAAGAGCAAATCACAAAAACAATTGGGCGATTAGAAGCAGAAAAGGGGTATCTTGTTCGAGAGCTTAATCAAGATGATGTACGAAAAGATGTTGTTATCCCTCGTGATGCTTTTGTGGAGGCAGGGACAACGTTTACATCTGGTATAAATTCACTCAAAAAAGCACTCGACATATGGGATGCAACACTTGCAAAAACACATACCGAATCTCTTTCGTCCCATGCAGATGCATTTTTTGCACAAGCAGGTAGCCAGACCGATGAAGATAAAAAAGAAAAACTTCGTAGTTCTATTGCTCGCGCTAATGACGAGATACAAGAGCATGAACAAAAAGAGCGGGGTCTAAAAAGCGACATTGAGGCATTACAGGAAAAGATAGACACTCTAGACTCAGTTGCTCAAAATACGCTTATCTCACTTCATGAAGAGGAAAAGAAGAAAATGCTCTTAGAGAGCAAGCTACGTGAACTTGAATCTACGATTGCGCTTCGTAAACAGGAAGAGGCGGAAGTTGCTATGCGTAAAGAGCGCTTTGACGCTCTCCTTTCAGAAGGTGCTGTTATTGTCGGCAGAGAAATACTTGGATACAAAGAAACAGCTGTGCATGATGTATACAAAACACTCCCTATGACAGATCTCATGCGTGCAATAGAGCGTTCAAAAATAAAAATAGAAGAAGCAGGTATCCCAAATGCAGCTGAGGTTCGTGAAGAGTACCGTCTAACCGTAGAACGAGAACAATACTTAAGCAAAGAGCTTGCGGATATTAAAGAAACAGAAGGAAAATTACTCGCACTTATTGATGATCTTTCTGTGCAGCTCAAAGAACGTTTTGCATCAGGGGTTGAGCATGTTTCAAAGAGTTTTAGTGATTTCTTTGCAGAGGTATTTGATGGTGGCAAGGCAAAACTAACGCTTATGGATATTATCAAAGTCGACGAAGATGGTGAGCAAACAAAAGAGCAAGGCGTTGATATTGAAGTAAAACTTCCAAGTAAAAAAGTGCAAGAGCTCGCTATGTTCTCAGGAGGGGAACGAGCACTCACCTCTATTGCGCTCTTATTTGCTATGTCATCTCTTACACCGCCTCCATTTATGGTGCTCGATGAAACAGATGCTCCGCTTGATGAGCATAATGCGCGCAAATACGGTCACATGCTTGGACGACTTGCTGAAAAGTCTAAACTTCTTGTGATTACACACAATCGCGAAACGATGAATCATTGTGACATGCTCTACGGTGTCACAATAGGCGCAGAAGGTGCATCTAAACTACTCTCCATTAACTTCAAAGATGTAGCGCATGTAGTATAAATAAAACCCGCTGTGGCGGGTTGATGGAGCTCCTTACTTAGGGTCGTCTTTTTTGGATATAGGCAATGTAGGCTTCTGGGTCGCTTAGTATCAATTTATTGAGTTGTATCGCGACGATTTTTGCATGATTACTAGCAACCCGAATGATGAATATTTGGGCGTTGCATACTAACATGAATATAAAACCCGACCAGATTGATTCTTCCTTCGGTATGAGAAAGGGGACGCTGGGCAAGTAAATCACAAATAAAATAAACAAACTCCCGTATCTGGCTCGTTGTGTTTGAAGATCTGCATCTGCAATGAGATTGATACGTTGATTACGTGTAAGCTCGTGCGCCTTACGTACCATCGGGAGTAGTCGACGGGCGATATTCATATGGATAAAAAGTTGAAGAGCAGTAAGCAAGATACTGATTGCCCAAAAAACATACGGGTTGAGTCTCATTCTCGGCTCCTTAAAGAACAATTGTAATATTTCATATACTACAACTTTTTTCTAGGGTGTCAATTTTCTGTAAAGATCAAATGAAATATATGTCACATGTGGTATAGTAGAAGGAATTATGGAAAGAATCTACACGGGGACTATTAGTATTACCTCTAAAAAAGACGGATATGTGCGTGTGCCAGAGCTCGAACACGAAGGGGCTATTTTTGTTGACCATGACCATCTACACACTGCACTTCACGGTGACACCGTAGAAGTTGAACTTCTTGGGAAAAAGAAAAATCAAAAAGACGAGGATGAGCTGTATGGAAAAATTGCAAAAGTAGTTAGTCGCGGACGTCGTGGGTATGCTGGAATTCTTGAAGAAGATAATGGCATGTATTTCCTGGTTCCAGATGACAAGCGTATGTATACAGATATCATGATTTCTCATGATCATCTAAACGAGGCAGAACCAGGTATGAAAGTCATCGCCTCTATCACTGACTGGACTGATCACAAAAAATCTCCACGCGGAGAAGTGGTGCAAGCGCTCGGCTACCCAGGGGATAACGATGCAGAAATGCTCGCGTACGCTCTTGAGCGTGGCTTTTCAGATAAGCATGATGCAAAAGTAAACGAAGAAGCTGATGCTATCAAAGCGCGCGGTATCACAGAAGAAGACAAGCTTAACCGTCGAGATTTTCGATCTATACCAACATTTACTATCGACCCAATTGACGCAAAGGACTTTGACGACGCTATTTCGTTTCAAAAACTTCCAAACGGACATTATGAGGTAGGTATTCACATTGCTGACGTATCGTACTATGTGCAGCCTGGTATGGCGCTTGATGAAGAAGCTGTTTCTCGCCAGACGTCTGTATATCTCGTTGACCGAGTGATTCCAATGCTTCCTGAAGTGCTATCAAACGATCTGTGTTCGCTTGTACAAGGACAAGACCGTCTCGTGATGAGTGCAGTGCTAGAACTAGATGATGAGGGTACAGTGCACGGTGAATGGTTTGGTCGTTCTGTTATCAACTCACAGAGACGATACACTTACGAAGATGCTCAAATAACCCTTGACCAAGGAAAAGGTGATTTTGCCGAAGAGCTTCAGATTTTGAATACCATTGCTAAAAAAATGACGCAAGCACGTTTTGCAAACGGTGCATTATCTCTAGAAACTGAAGAGGTTAAATTTAAACTCGATGAAAAGGGTGTACCAGTTGATGTGTATGTAAAAGTTCGAGGCGATACACACAAGCTCATTGAAGAGTACATGCTCCTTGCGAACAAATACGTGAGCAAGTTCATCACCAAGAAGCAAGAGGAAAAAGCGGGCGAGGGAAAAGGTATTTGTATCTATCGTGTTCACGACAAACCAGATGCTGATCGCATGCATGATTTGGACTTGTATATTCGTGGACTTGGGCACCATGTCAGATTTATGGATGGACTTATCCCATCTCAGGATTTGAATGCACTCCTTAAGAAACTCGAAGGTCATCCAGAAAAAGACTTGCTTCAAATGCACATTACTCGTTCTATGGCAAAAGCTGTATATAGTACCAAAAATATTGGACACTACGGACTTGCGTTTGACTACTACTCACACTTCACATCTCCGATTCGTCGTTATCCTGATGTGCTTACCCATCGACTACTCATGCGTGTCCTAGAAAATGACTACCCAAGAGAAGAAGAGCGACCACTCTATGACAGATTGTGTGTGCAAGCATCTAATCGTGAAAAAGAAGCAGCTGACGCAGAACGTGGAAGTGTTAAATACAAACAAGTTGAATACATGTCGTATCGCCTCGGACAGCAGTTTGATGGTGTTATCTCTGGTGTTTCAGAGTGGGGACTCTTTGTTTCTGAGAAGAAGAGTAAATGTGAAGGGATGATTCGTCTTCGTGATCTTGGAAATGACTTCTATGTGTATGATCAAAAGAATAGCCGTGTATTTGGTGAACGAACAGGTATTGAATGGAAAATCGGAACCCCTGTAAAAATAAAAGTAAAAGCAGCAAATCTCGATCTAAGAGTGATCGATTACGAGCTGGTTGCCTAGTTGACAAGGAGTTTTTGGAACTGTAGAGTTTACTTTGAATTGGTGATATGTTGTCATCAAATATAGATAAGGAGTTTCCTGTGAACACTGACCCTACTACTGAGCTTAGGCGTGGAATACAGCGCCTGATTGTGCGGAAGTGGATTCTTCGCCACTTTTGGAGTCATTTGGGATGGTCATTTTTACCACTTGTCGCTACTCTGGGTGTCGGCTACACACTTGACTCTATACCGGTTCCGTACCCATTTGTCGTACTTATAGCATTTATGTCAGTCGTGGTTGCACCCATCATCGCCATGAAGGCAAAAAACTCTGCCATCGATGTGCTTGATCGACTCAATGGTCTAGCAATCGTAGATTGGTTTGTGGTTCTTTCTGTCAGCAGGTCATATACCGAGAGTCATCCGACGATTATTCTCCTTCGTGATATTGTCGGCGGAGAACATAAGGTTTACCACAAATCTGGTGTGCCAAATAAAGTTGACCTAGAAGACCTAGACAATCTTCGTTGTCAGCTTGCTTGCCTTACCCATCCTAAATGGCAAAAAGTATTGCGTGAAATGCATGAAGATTTTCCTAAATCGCCCAACGATGAGGCGAACAGCTTAAAGCCTCAAGGATTCACAATGGACGCCTAAGGTCCCACTAAAACCAGCCGGTAGCGGTTGGTTTTTATTTTTTATTAAGTTAGTCAATAAAATTGGTGCCCGTAAGGGGCTTTTCTTTTTCAGGGGTTTATGGTAGAATACAGCACATGTTAAAAATCAGACTACAACGTACAGGACGCAAGAACGACCCACATTTCCGCCTTATTGTGACCGAAAGTACACTCAAACCAAAGACGTCTCAGTTTGCTGAGATTGTTGGAACATACAATGTTAAGGCAGGTATTTTCGAAGCAAAGGCTGACCGTGTTAAGCACTGGATCTCAGTAGGTGCTCAAGTTACTCCAACAGTGCACAATCTCCTCGTCTCAAAGGGTGTTCTTGAAGGAAAGAAAGTAAACGTACTTCCAAAGAAGACTCCACAAAAGAAAGAAGAAAAAGCTGCTTAGTTTTTAGTGATTCCCATCTGTGTATAAGTGAGTGTAGGTATTTCCGTATTACTGTTACGATAGATATATAAGAACAAATCAATATGAAAGATCAAGAATTTGTCGAGTATGTAGTGAAAGCTTTGGTAGATAATCCAGATCAGGTAAAGGTAGATCGACGAGTGGACGAAATGGGTGTGCTTATTACGCTTGATGTTGCAGGTGTTGATATGGGTAAAATCATTGGACGTGACGGAGCAACGGCAAAGGCTCTCCGTACACTTCTCCGTGTTGTTGGTATGAAAAACAACGCTCGTGTAAATCTCAAAATCAACGAGCCAGCAGGTCGCGAAGGGTATGCTCGTGCAGAGTATGACACGACAGATGTAGATGCGGTGATGAACGATCTCAAGAGTTTGTAAGGTTCTCAAAGTTTGAAAAGCCTGCCCATCGGCAGGCTTTTCTTTTGACATTATATTTGTTATACTGTCAAGTATGAGATATCACGTGGTTACTATTTTCCCAAACATGCTCGACTCGTATTTTGCTGAGTCGATTATTTCCCGTGCTGTAGAAAACAAGCTTATAGAAATTCATACATATGCACTGCGTGAATACACAACCGACAAACACAGACGCGTTGATGGTAAACCATACGGTGGTGGACCTGGAATGGTTATGTGGGCAGATCCAATACTAAACTGTGTTACAAAAATCGAAAAGAAACTTGCCCGAAAAAAGAATACAAAAATCCTCTTTGTGATGTTTAATCCAGGTGGAGATATGTTTTCAAATACATTAGCAAAGAATGTTGCGACAAAATACACCGATATTGTTTTTATTTGCGGTCGTTATGAAGGGATAGACGCTCGTGTAAAGAAAATTTTGAAAGCCAAAGAGTGGAGTATTGGTAACTATGTGCTCACAGGAGGAGAGCTTCCTGCAATGGTTTGTATTGATGCAATTACACGTCAAATAAAAGGAACACTTAACGACGAAGCGTCTCTCGAAGAGAACCGTATCGCATCCCACGAAATCTACGCCCGACCAGAAGTATATGAATATAAAGGAAAGAAGTACCGTGTACCAAAAGTCCTTTTGTCAGGAAATCATAAACTGATCGAAGCGTATCGCGCAAAGAAAGAAAATAAAATAGGAAAATAAAAAGCCTCCACGTGGAGGCTTTGTTAGATGGTTCCTTAACTATGTTGATAAGCACCCGTCCATGTTTTTTGAGCCCTACGCGCTATCTCTAGAGCTAAGCCGAAGACTGGATTTTCTATGCTCAAAGGGTATTGTTGACTTTCCCCGATAAGAATACAGCTAATGGATTTAAAAGGGTATGGAGGATATATTGACCAAAAGAACTCCATCCTCATAAAGTTTGGGGCCGAGCGTTTAATGGCAAGAGGGTTTTGCGGGTCACGAATTTCTTCGTAAATTATCAAAAGAACCCCCTGACTATCTGGTGAGGTATAAGGCTGGCCCGAAAAAGGATACAACCCTAAACCTGCATACGGAGATATTTTATCCCTGGTTGGAAAAAAATAAGAACAGACAACGTCATCTATTGTAGTAGAAAACGGACAAAGGAAATCTTCAGGTGTGATGATACCCTTGAAAAATAAAAACATGTCCATGGGTTTCATGTCCTTAACCCGAAATGGCTTGTTGTAGTGATTCCTTCTAAAGAAAAACATGATTCACTCCTTAAAATCTATTGTCAATCTACACTTAAGGTTAGTAGTTGTCAACAATTGCTACGTATGTGTCCTGACTTTGATGGTACACTTTAGTGTGTAATCTATCATTCACTATTTATGAAAACAACTTTACTCGCACTTCTTATTGCGCTGATATCTGGTACACACGCTATGGCTCAAATGGCTGACGACTACGGCACAGCTACAAACTCACGTGCTGGGTATTGCCCAAACCTCTCTATTACTATGCAACGAGGTTCAACGGACGCAACCACACAAGGTCAAGCGTCTCAGTTACAGAGATTCCTCATTGAGCGAGGGTATCTCGATATCGAAGCTCCAACAGGTAGAGTTGCAGGGCTTACTGTTCAGGCGATTAAAGATTTTCAGATAGATAATAATTTGCCTTCATACGGAATTGCGGGGTCACTTACTCGCGCTGTGATTGCTCGAGTTTGTTCTGGAAATGTAACCACTTCTACAACAAATACTACCTACCAATCAGGTTCATCACAAAGCGGTGCGCCTGTTATCGTAAGTACAAATGCAAGAGCGGCAGGGAATTTTGAAATGGATGCAAATGGAGATGGTACATTTATCGGTACCAACCTTATTGGAGGGAATACGTTTACTCCACGAGTCACCATGGCAGGGGTTGATGTGCCGGTTACATCTGCAACATATGATCGTATCACGATTCGAGTCCCGGCAAGTTTTGTCCCAGGGTTTACCTATATGACAACTATTACAACTGATCGTGGGCAGAGTAATGGTGTACCAATTAAAATTCTAAGTACACTCACCACTACAAACACAACATATGTTTCAGCTCCAACTCTAAATGTCACGCTCTCTCCTTCATATATTCAAAGAGGTGCCGCAACATATTTGTCATGGAATGCAGCAAATGCAACAAGTTGCAGTGGAAGAAATATAACAAGTGGAGCTTCAGAAACATTAACAACGTGGGGAACAAAGACTCTGTATCCAGTACAAACAACTACGTACAGAGTGGAGTGTATGAATACACAAGGACAGGTTGTTTCAGTTGATAAAACAGTAACAGTTGAATCAACTGCAACCACAAACACAACAACTAATACTTCAACAAATACCGGGGTTCCGATTATCGGTTTCTCGGCCTCTTCGTACAGCATTACCGCAGGACAAAGTACTCAAATTGCTTGGAACACAACTGGTGCAGACACATGTACCTTGTACTACGGAGGTAATACTGAAAAGAATCTTACTCAAGGGTTGTACACTGTGTACCCAACTCAGACGACGACTTATAGAATCGTGTGTGCAAATAATAGTTATTCTGCCGAAAAATCAATCACCGTTAATGTGACATCTGCTTCGACTACAGGTTCTCGTAATATTGTTGATGGGAACGGCCAAGCTTCTTGTAATGCAACGATTGTGAGTATCTATGGTTCACAAGTTGCATCATGTTCACTTGGTGGTGGGTGTGGAGGATTGAATCCAGGTTTATGGGGTGCATGTATTAATAGTACTCCTGCTACTAGTGTTGCAGCTGCTGCGCCAACCCAAACTCAATTAACCGTAACCCCGACAAGTCTTTCTACAACTCAAAACTTTACAGTAACATGGTCAGCCAATAATTCACCAACCTCATATAACGTTAAAGTTGGTGGTACTATATATCCTCAAACAGGAACATCTTGGACGGGGACACCCGCATCTCTTGGGCTTTCTGCAGGAAGTCATCTTATACAGGCGCAAGCTTGTAATATAGTTGGATGTAGCACGTATTCTGCTGCAGCTACCATTACTGTAACTGAGCCAGTTACTCGCAACTTTGTAAATGGAAACGGTCAAGGTGCATGTAATGCTGATATCGTAAGCGCTTACGGCTCTCAAGTTGCATCTTGTTCGCTCGGTGGTGGATGTGGAGGTGTCAATCCAGGACTTTGGGGAGCGTGTGTAACACGATAACAGCCAACTAAAAAGCGCGACCATGGTCGCGCTTTTTCTTTACTCCTTCATGAGCCAAGAGCAACCTGCACTCACTATCATTCGCTTCGGTTTCGGAACCCCTCGGTTCCGACTCCTCCGCCACGGGGAAACTCCCGTTTCCCCGACCCCCCCTCACAGCCTTGGCTCACTTCGTGAGCCAAGAGCGGGAATCGAACCCGCGACCTCTTCCTTACCATGGAAGTGCTCTACCGACTGAGCTATCTTGGCTGATTTCAAAACAGTCGCTCCATTCTATCTGATTTGAGCTATATTTTCAACGCAAAAGTGTCGACTGCTATACTTCATAGCATGAATAAAAGACTAGCCCTTGTTGGGATTGTTTTGATAGGTGTTTGTGCGATATTTTTTACTCAGAATAAACACGATGTTTATTACAAAGATATTGAACAAGTGCCTCACATAAACCAAAAAAATGCCCAGCCACTTCTTTTTGTTGGAGATATCATGCTTGGAAGACATGTGGAAACTCTAGCTAAACGACATGGAGACGAACTGTTTATGTTCGCCTCTACGACAGAGTACTTGAAGCAGCATGTAACTATTGCAAACCTAGAGGGTCCAATACCCGATAATCACGTACAGACTCCGATTAATGGATTTAGTTTTTCATTTGCTTCCTCAACTCCTCGTATTTTAAAACTTGGGGGTATACAAGCAGTGTCGCTTGCAAATAACCATATGTTCGATAAAGGTCGCAGTGGATACGAAGAAACAAAAGAAGCCCTGGGTCAGGGCGGTGTAGCTCATTTTGGTGGTTATTCTCCAACTGCAGATGATTATTTTGAAACAAAGCTTGGCACAACGACAGTCATTGTTTACGGCATCACCATGATTGCTACCGGATGGGATGAATCACAAGCACTTAACGTGACTGAAAAGCTACGGAAAGAGTTTCCACAGGCCCATCTGATCGCATATCTACACTGGGGTGATGAGTATGTTACTCAAAACATCTATCAGCGTGCATTTGCTCACAAGCTCATTGATAGAGGCGTAGACACTGTCATCGGAGCGCATCCTCATGTTGCACAAGGTGTGGAACTATATAAAGAGAAGCCGATATTTTATTCACTTGGTAATTTTATTTTTGACCAGTATTGGCGAAGTGACCTAGAAGATGGTTATATGGTTCGCATATCCAGTCTAGATAGTGGTATTAGGTATGAGCTTGTACCTGTTCGTTCATCAAGATCTATACCGGCAATCGCCACAGAAAGCGCACGTTTACGTATCCTCGATCATATAGCCAAACAGTCAGATATGGTTCTTGTTGATTCTATCAGGAAAGGGTATATAGATATTACAACTAAATAATCGCGGGGCATAAGAACAGTTGTTCTAATAGGTGGTGTATACTGTAGATATGGAACCTTTGGCTCATATTCTTCGCCCAAAAACACTCGACGAATACATAGGACAAGCTCATCTCGTGGGCGATGGTAAACCTCTTCGTGTTGCTATCGAAAAGAAGCATATTTTCTCGTTTATCTTGTGGGGTCCACCTGGAGTTGGTAAGACAACGCTTGCTCGCATCTACGCACAAGCAATCAACGCTGATTATCACGAGCTGTCTGCTGTGTCCGCTGGAAAAGATGATATACGAAATATTATCGATAAAGGGGGCGACTTGTTTGGACCCAAAGTTCTTTTCTTGGATGAGATACATCGTTTCAATAAAGCTCAGCAGGACTATCTTTTGCCACATGTTGAAAAGGGAAAACTTATCTTGATCGGAGCAACAACAGAAAATCCTTCGTTTGAAGTTATTCCTGCACTTCTTTCGCGTTGTAGAGTGTTTATCTTACATGAGTTAACACCCGCTGACATGAAAGAAATTATATCGAGATCTGGGTACTCTATTCCCGATGATGCAATGAATTGGATTATTGCTTTAGCTTCTGGAGATGCCCGCCAAGCATTAGGTGTACTTTCACATACCAAAGAGCTCTACGACGATATAACTGTAGATAATCTACAGAACACGATACAGTCCAAACACCTACGCTATGACAAGAAAGGCGAAGAGCATCACAACACAATTAGCGCATTTATTAAAAGCATGCGTGCATCTCAAGCAAATGCAGCGCTCTACTATCTTGCGCGCATGATAGAAGCAGGAGAAGATCCAAAGTTCATCGCACGGCGTATGGTGATATTTGCTTCCGAAGACATAGGTATGAAAGACTCACAGGCGCTTGTGGTAGCAAATGAAGTGTTTAGGGCTGTTGAAACTATCGGTTTACCTGAGTGTGGAATTAACTTAGCTCACGGTGTTATCTATCTAGCTTCCGCACCAAAAGAGCGAGTGGTGTACGACGCATACAAGTCCGCTCTTTACGATGCTCAAACACTTGGTAACCTGCCTATTCCCATGATGATACGTAACGCTCCAACAAAACTTATGAAAGATGCTGGGTATGGAGATGGATACGAAATATACACTAAAGAAGATCTTCTACCAGAAAAGCTGCGTGGTAAAAAGTATCTAAATGAGTAGCTTGTATAGACAAGTTCTCTGATTTTGGGTAGTGTAGAGAATAATTGTTCAACACTACCAGGAGGTCATATGGCGACGTTGTCTATGCATAACGGCCTGGTTAATAAAACACTTAGGTCAGTTGCAATGAGAAAGCGAACAATAGAGGAGGTGCAAGAAGTATTCACAAAGCTTTACCCGCCAATCTTTCTTTTCAGGGGTTCACCCTCGGTCACTATTTCTAATCTCAAATGGGCACTCGCGTATCTTGTACAGGAGGGGTATGTAAACCAAGAGGTTACTAGATACCTCGAAAAACCGCTCAAGCACGACACAAAGGTTTACAGCCTTTCCATAAAAGGTGTAGGATATTTGTCCAAAAAGAGATAAAGCTACCAGCAATGGTAGCTTTTATTTTGCTATACTAAACCAATGGACAACACTTCAGATATAGACCTAGAAATAGTAGAGCTCGAAGCCCGCATGAATGAGGTAGATTTTTGGAGTGATAAAGAAAAAGCTCAGGAAACCATCAAACGTATCAAAGAACTCAAAGACAAACGTGACGGGGTTTCTTCTTTGGATCGTGGGAACGCTGTGCTGACTATCCTAGCCGGAGCAGGTGGAGATGACAGTGAAGATTTCGCATATATGCTTTTTCAAATGTATGATGCGTACTTCAAACGGCAAGGGTACTCATACACAACGCTTCACGACAACAAAAACGACCATGGCGGGTATCGTAATCTAACTATTGAGATCGACGGGAAAGGTGCATACGGAAACCTCAAGAACGAATCTGGGGTGCATCGTCTGGTGCGTATTTCACCGTTTAATGCGCAGGCAAAGCGACATACATCTTTTGCACTCGTTGAAGTGCTTCCAGTTATCCCGCAAGCAGAACGCAAACCTATCCTACCTGACGAGATTCGTATCGAAACATCAAAATCATCCGGTCCAGGCGGGCAAAATGTGAACAAACGCGAAACAGCAGTGCGTATCGTGCATATTCCGACAAATATTGCAGTGTATGTGGCAACAGAGCGCGAACAGGAACGAAACAAGCAAAAAGCGCTTGAGATTTTGTCTGCAAAACTCTTTAAATTGGAAGAAGAAAAACGCAAAGCAGAGATAGAAGGTAGACAAATCAGTAAAACCATGGAAATTGAATGGGGGAATCAGATACGTTCATATGTTCTTCATCCATACAAAATGGTCAAAGACCACAGAACTGATGTAGAAACAAGCAATGTAGAGGCGGTACTTGAACGAGGGGAATTGGATGCATTTATAGAAGCTGAGAAAACTCTCTAAAAAGCTATTAACATAAGCCTGTAAGGTAAGCGTGATATCCTTATGCTAGATATTGCACTTTCTGGTTACTTTTACTTTTTATTTTATCTATCAGCATGAATTCTTCAACACCGACTACTGAATCGCATTCGCATTCCCATCTTCATATAAAAGTGCTCATCGTTATGGTTGTTATCGGACTTATTGTCGGATACACAACTCTCTTTGCAAAAGAAAAACCAAAAGTTGCACAACAGCAACAAGTTGGTAAAGCTTGGAAATCTGGAAAAGATGCCAAGCAAAAAGGAGCGTTCAAAGATAGTCAGTCTATCTTGGAAGTAAACCTTGCGTACGATGCTGCAAATGAGCAACCACTCACAATAGCATCGACATTTAAAAAAGTTGGATATATTCCAAAAAAATCTCCTCAGTCACACAAAGACGAAGCTGAGTACTCACTCAGTCTTGTGGATGCTCAAGGGAAAACTTTAAATTCAATCGCATTTGTTCCACCAACAGAAGTTGATGGTCCACCACCAGAAAACGAAAATGACACTCGTCCTGGTAGTGTTACGCTTGAAAAGTTTACCTTTACAGAAAATTTGCCGCTTCACAAAGACGCGACTGAGGTTCGTCTTGTTAATGAATTGGGTAAAGTGCTTGCATCTGTAGACGTTCGCAACGTCACATCGGTAACTCCACCGCCACCTGCGTTTAGTTCTATTTCTGGTGCAGAGTACCTCGTTCCTGGCTCAACTGGTGGAACAGCTACTCAGTCATCAAGTACAACACTTGATATCGCATTTATCGGAGATGACTATACAGCGGCTGATATGGCAAAGTTCCATGATGACGTAGATCGTATGGTTGCGCAGATTCTTGCGGTTGAACCGTTCAAGAGCCGTGCTTCACAGATCATGCTTCACTATGTAGACAACACTGACGACCTAAAGTGTGCGTACCAAGGACGTTTAATCATCTGTGACCGTGCGCTTACTGCTTCACTCTTGAACACTGCCGGTGTTCCGTATGACAAGGCACTCATTATCTTAAACAACGCTGCCTACGGTGGAGCAGGAGATGATCCAATCGCTGCAACATACAGCGGAACATTTGGTCCACTCGTTGGACTTCACGAACTTGGAGGTCACTCAATTGGGAACCTTTCAGATGAGTACCAACTCAGCATGACAGAGTTCCAGATGGTCAACTGCAGCACCACAGCCACTATGCCTGCTTCATGGGTAGGACTTGTTGCACCAGCTGATTACACAAAGGGATGTAACTTCCCAAATTACTACCGCTCATCTGCAAATAGCTTGATGAATATCATTACAGATACATACTTTAATGTTATTTCTCAGCGAGCTCTCAATGAACGTCTAGATTTCTACGCAGCACCATTTACAAATGGCGTTGCTCCAACATCAGAAATAACATCTCCAACATCAAGTTCTACAGTATCTGGGCTTATTCCAGTAACAACAACACTTGCGGATGACCAAGGTGTTGCTCGTGCTGAACTACGAGTGGATGGTGTTTTGTACAAAACAGAATATCTCCAGCCGTTTACGTTCCAGTTCCCATCAATGAAGTTTGCAAATGGAAATCATACGCTCCAAGTAACTACATATGACGTAGCTGGAAACGCAGGAGCTTCTGAACTTGTAACAGTTACAACAAGTAACCCAACAGACACGACAAAGCCAGTAGTCACTCTTACATCTCCAGCAACGTCTACAACAACACCAAAACTTGGTGGATGGTTCTACTTTAACGCTTCATCAACTGATAACTCAGGTTTTGTTGATAAGCTGGAACTGTACAAGGACAATGTTCTCATCGACACAACATCTGTTGCGCCGTACAGACTCAAGTGGGATACATCTCCAGAAACGCTCAAGGGGTACAAGTTCTATGTAAAGTCATACGACTACTCAGGGAACACTGGTACATCAACACAGATAACAGTTACACTTGTTACTCCGCCGGACACTACTGCTCCAACAGTAAACATAACTAGTCCTGCTAACGGTGCTGTCATTCCAAGTTCTGGAAACACAACTATTGCAGGGTCAGCAACTGACAATGTGAAGGTTACCAAGATCGTGCTCATGCGTGACACAACGACGCTCAAGACATGTACAAACGTAAATACATGTTCTATCTCAGTAAAGAACTCAACCTTTACTACTGGAGCTCATACAATCACAGCAAAGGCCTACGATGCCGCAAATAACGTTGCTACAAAAGTAATCAACGTTACCAAGTAAAAACGAGGTTTACCTTACAAAACCCCTTCACATCGTGAGGGGGTTTTGTTTATGCACAGGATGTCACAAAGCATCTGTTGCGTGTGTTACAATAGAAGATATGCTTTACTTTGACCGCGTTTCTAAAGAGTACGACAATGGAAATAAAGTTCTCGAAGATATTTCCCTCACAATACAACCAGGTGAACTCGTCTCTATCGTAGGACACTCAGGTGCTGGAAAAACAACACTTATCAAACTACTTCTTGCAGAAGAGCACCCAACCGAAGGGAAGGTTTCATTTCACTCAGAAGACATTCACAAACTTCGTGGCAACGGTATGTCAAACTATCGCCGCAAAGTCGGAGTTGTGTTCCAAGACTTTCGCCTCATCCCAAACAAAACCGCGTACGAAAATGTTGCGTTTGCTATGGAAGCAGCAGGAAAACACGATGATGACATCGCAGAAGATGTTCCACACGTTCTTGATCTTGTTGACTTGAAAGACAAGATGCATCATTTCCCGCACCAGCTTTCAGGTGGAGAGCAGCAGCGTGTTGCGATTGCTCGAGCTATTATCAATCGTCCAGAAATCATCATCGCCGATGAACCAACAGGGAACCTTGATCCACTTAATACCTACGATATCGTACAGATTCTCAAAAAGATAAACGATCTCGGTACTACAGTTATTTTGACTACTCACAACAAAGGCATCGTGGACAATCTCGGTCGTCGCGTTATCACTATGGAAGACGGTCGTGTTATCCGTGATCAAAAATCAGGTAAGTTCGCAATGTAATATTTATGGCAACAAAAACAACACTCACACGAAGGATTATTCAGGCAGGGTTACGCGGATTTTATCGTAACCGTACCGTATCATTGTCATCTATTTTTATTTTGACGATCACGCTTTCGATCCTCGCTTCGTTTTTCTTTTTCAGAGCTATTTTTGATTACACACTGACCGAAATCCGTGAAAAGGTGGATGTTCGCGTGTATTTCACAGTAGATGCAACCGAAAACCAAATCATGGATGTCAAAGCAAAGCTTGCTGGACTTCCACAGGTGAAATCTGTTATCTATACATCACGAGAGCAGGCCCTTGAAGAATTTCGAGTTAAACATGCAGGGGATCAGTTGACACTTCAAGCACTCGAAGAGCTCGGAGAGAACCCATTTGGCGCATCTCTTTCAGTTTTAGCAAAAGACACGTCTCAGTATGAAGCTATTGCACAACAGTTACAGGAAGGATCAGGTTTTTTGGGGGATCAGGCCGCTTCGGTTGATAAAATCAACTACTATCAGCTCAAAGACTCTATCGACAAACTCAACAATATCATCGGTTGGGTAAACACTGTAGGGTTCTGGTTGTCGGTTATCTTTATCCTTATGAGTTGTATGATTGTGTACAACACTATCAGACTAGCTATCTTTGTGTACCGTGACGAAATCGCTGTGATGAAACTCGTTGGAGCATCAAACATGTTTATCCGTGGTCCGTTTGTGGTTGAGGCTATGCTCTATGGTTTGGTTGCTACGGTCATTACACTTGTTCTTGCATACCCTGCAACAGTGTGGGTTACCAAAAAGACAATATTTTTCTTTGAAGGGATGAATATCCACGCATACTACATGCAGCACTTCTTTGAACTAGCTCTCCTTCTCCTTGTTTCGGGAGTTATTCTCGCAGTGATTTCTTCACTCCTTGCTGTTCGTAAGTATCTGTCAGTGTAAGCTGTTTTAGGGCTGTTTAGACTGAACATGAGTGAGCATGTATACTGTTTTAGTTATGAAAATACTCTCACTTAACACTTGGGGTGGTCGCGCTGGGCAAGAAGAGCTTCTTGTATTTTTTAAAAAACAAGCAGAAGAACGTGTTGATATTTTTTGCTTGCAAGAAATGTGGCGAGCACCATACAAGCACCTTGAAGGTATTTCTGCAGGAGGTCTTGCGATATCTCATGACGATGTTATGACAGATGGTGTGCAAAAGATTCAGGAAGCTTTACCAGATTTCAGGTGTTACTTCAGACCTCATCATCTTGATGATTATGGCTTGGCTATGTATGTACGGAAAGATATAGAGGTTATAGAAGAAGGAGAGGTATTTGTATATAAAACCAGAGATTTTATTCCTGTGGGAGATGTTGGTGGACATGCTCGAAACATTCAGTACATTACTATTCAATCTGAACAAGGAAAGCTAACCGTGATTAACTTTCACGGACTCTGGAACGGGAAAGGGAAAACAGATAGCCAAGATAGACTAGTTCAGTCAGACAAGATAGTTACATTTTTGCGTAATCTAACAAACCCGTTTGTGCTTATGGGTGATTTTAATTTACTTCCAGACACTGAGAGTATTAAACGTATAGAAGAGACTCCTGCAAAAAATTTGATACGTGAGTATGGTATTACAAGCACACGAACAAGTCTTTATTCTAAACCAGAAAAGTTTGCAGATTATTGCATCATAAGTAAAGAGCTTGAGGTGGGTGACTTTAAGGTATTACCAGATGAAGTATCAGATCATGCGGCACTTCTGCTGGAGCTTAGATAGTTGACTATAACGTATTTCTATTGTATAATAGAAAGATAGGTTTTTTGGCAATGTTGCCGTAACATGTGCGCTTTGTGCGCGAAAGGGGAACAGGTATGGAATTGGACAACGTCAACAAGGAGATAGCTTCGCGCGCTCTGTGTGCACTCATCGGGTTTTTGCTGATGATTACTGGAACGGTTTTCGTCACTCCTCCACTGATGAGCTTGGTCATCATCGTCATCGGATTTTTTGTTTTTGTTGCGTCGTTTGGCGCAGCAGACATGAGCGACCTGCAAAGAATTGCAGGCGCAGGGTTCATGATAATCGGACTCTTCTGCCTCCTCTTTGCCGCCAACCCAGACCTCATTACTGGTTCTACTGCTTTGGCGCAAAATCCCGGCGCTGCAGCGCTCTGCGGTTACTCGGAAGAGAATCCGTGCACGGTGCGGCACTTGAAAACATTCCTCTACTCACTTTTCTGGCGGTAACTGACCGTCACCCAAACTCAACCCGCATTCATGCGGGTTTTTTTATATGTAGAACAATCGTTCTACTATCAACAGGCATTCGGCGTATCTCCTGATATACTGAATATCTCATGACACAAGCAACAGCGCTTACTATTTTAAAGCTTGGACATACGACATTTCTCACAGGGGCCGCAGGAGCTGGAAAATCATACGTACTTCGAGAATACATTTCATATCTCAAGCGCCACGGTGTGCGGTATGCAGTGACTGCATCCACCGGTATCGCATCTACCCATATAGGCGGGACAACTATTCATGCGTGGAGTGGTATCGGTATACGACAAAAACTCACCGCGTATGATCTAGATGGTATAGAAGAAAAAGCAAACGTCTACAAACGTTGGAACGACACCCAAGTACTCATTATCGATGAAATATCGATGCTTCACGCGTCGTTTGTGGATATGCTGGATAAACTAGCAAAACATCTACGACGAAATGATGCTCCGTTTGGAGGTATGCAAGTTGTTTTTACGGGAGACTTTTTCCAATTGCCACCTGTTGTGCGCCAGGGTAACGAATACGAAAGTATTGATGTATTTGCGTTTGCATCATCTGCGTGGAAAGCTGCTAAACCAGTTGTGTGCTATCTGACCGAACAGTTTCGCCAAGAAGACGACACACTGACAAATATTTTAAATGCTATCCGTTCAGGAGAAGTTGAGGAAGATCACTATCTGTCACTCCAAGAAACGAGTAAAAAGCCTCACACCGATGACCATATCAAACTCTACACACACAACGAAAATGTAGACCTCATTAACCGCAAAGCGTTCGACGCTCTAGAGGGAGATGTGCGTGTGTACGCAATGGTAACAAAAGGTAAAGGCCCAGTTCTTGAATCCCTCAAAAACAACTGCCTAGCAGACGAAATGCTTGAGCTTAAAATCGGTGCAAAAGTTATTTGTATCAAAAACGATATGGAGCGCAAATACGTGAATGGCTCTATGGGTATCATTGTAGACTTTGAACAAGATAATGCACCGGTTGTTGAACTAGCCAGCGGCAAACGAGTGTCTATCAAAGCAGATACATGGCGCATCGAAGAAGACGGTAAAGTGCGCGCCGAGATATCTCAGCTGCCCATCAAACTAGCGTGGGCTATCACGGTTCACAAGAGCCAAGGAATGACCCTTGATAGGGCAGAAATTGACCTCAGTCGCGCGTTTGCGTCAGGTCAGGGGTATGTTGCTCTTTCTCGCCTCAAATCGCTTGAGGGACTGCATTTGGTTGGCTTCAATCCACAAGCGCTCCAAATATCCGAAGAGGTACGAGAAATGGATTACACCTTTAGATCAAAGAGCGAGCAAGCAGAAATCGCTATCGACAAATACACCAAAGAACAACTGGAGGAGTTACATGGTGCATTCCTTACTCAAAGCGGAGGAACACTCATAGAACTCTCCGAAGAAGATGCAGAAGACATCCAAGATAAACCTCTTTCTCATGTGGTTACCCAAGAAATGCTCAAACTTGGAAAGACCATCAAGGAGATAGCCAAGGAACGAGACATATCCGAAGACACCGTGATAGGACACATAGAAAAGCTCGCAGAAATGGGGGATGATATAACCATCGAGCATATCTTGCCTGCCAAAAAAGATGTAACTGCTATAAAAAAAGCCTTCAAAGAATTAGATACTAAAAAACTAACCCCAGTATTTGAACATGTGAAAGGAAAATACACGTATCATCAGTTGAGACTAGTTAGACTTCTCTTGTAGTTGTTGCACAAGACCATATAGAAATACTTTTGTAAATAAGCTATACTAGCGACATGTTCTTTAGGGGGTTCTCATGAATACTCGTATCAGATTTCCTGTGATTGTGGCAGTTCTTGCTACATTGCTTCTATCAGGGTGTGCATCAATGTTGCTACCCGATTGGGTCAATAATCCAGCCTTTTCATTATCCATTCGTCTTCATGACAAAGAGGGTAAAGGTTACCTTGATGCACAGGGTGTGTGCAACATCTATATGCGGTTTACCAAAGAAGCCGTAAATAAAGGAGTGGATGATCAGATTGAAGTGTGTGTCCAAGCTCGTGGCGGTAAAGGTTTCGCAAAGGTGGAGCAGGGGGTCAAGCGCCTCAACTTTTACCCGCTTCAAGTTCCACATCAGGTTGCGCAGCGACAATTTGAGGTCTCAAAAACAAAGCTCTCTCCACATCAGGTACTGTGCCTGTCCGAATGCGGCCGCTTGGGGTATTTGTTTGAAGGGGATGGGTATTGTGGAGTTATTTACATCCCGACGTATGTTGACAGGCAGGGAAAGGAGGACAGGGGTACATCTGCTCACGAAATTCTCCATGCGTTTGTTGGACAGTTTCATAGGATGGGTCCTCGATACTCGGAATGGTTGCCAAAAGAGGCTTGGGTTGGTAGCTCAAAAAAATGTACATAAAACCAAAGACTTCTCTCGGCAAGCTTTTCTACTGAAAGAAACAAACCTCGCATCGTGCGAGGTTTTTATATTGTGTGTATTATTGAATTTTCAGCATGAAAATGCTAGCATATATGCACGTTTTCAGTAGAAATAGTCAGTTGATAATGTAATGAAAATGGGTCGAGACGGCTCGGCCGCGAAGAGTTAGAAACCTGACCACAGTTTCTAACCAAAATAACCTCGAGAATCAACAATCGAAACGAGGCAGTGAGAGATAGATAAGTCACAGAATAATAATTGGGGTATCGTCTAATGGTAGGACAACGGTTTCTGGCACCGTTAATTGAGGTTCGAGTCCTTATACCCCAGCAACACACTAAAACACACATGTCAAGTACATGTGTGTTTTAGTGTTAGAAAATAACAAAGTTATTTTCGTTGCTGGGAGTATAAGGACTCGAACCGCGGGCCACAGTCTTCGACGAGAAGACGTAGGTTTCGAGGCAAGCATGCCGAGAGGTGAGTCCTTGTTGAATTTAAGCTTGTCGGAGAGATTCCTTGTACCTTTTTAATTAAGGAATATACTTTAGAGTATGACTAAAATAATAGCAGTAGGATTGTTGGTAATGTTTGGCTTTAGTGTTCCAGCTTTTGCTGCAAAATATAAAAGCGCAGTAAGTGGAAGATATATAAAAGCATCTTCAGCAAAAAGCTCTCCATCAACAACATACAAAACTCGTCGCTAAGTTCCAAGGTGATATTTTGCTTTCTAAATAATTCACACATTACGTATGAAACTACATAATCTACTAATTAGCATACTTGTGATTTTAATAGTAGTGGTTAGCTATCTTGCCGGATTTCTTAGTAAAGACTTCTACAAAGAAATAATGGATGATTACAACTATTCAAAAGTACAACAGGAAGCACAGTTTAGACAGACGACCGTTAAGCCATCTAATAACCCTTGTAAAATTGCGACTAGCACAGAAGCTTTTCTAGAAAAGGAAGGATCAGAATATAAAAGAATTCTTGCAATGAGAGAGTGTGAAGCAGCAAAAATAAGAGCTGATGTATTTGCTTCTACAACAAAGAGTAAATAATCAACTATAAATAGTATTTCTTCACTAAAAAGTCAAAACCCCAGATTGCTCTGGGGTTTGTAGGCACATTAGTCGATTACGCTAGATAGCGATCCTCGGGGCTAACGTGTATGTCCATCTTGGTTTCTATGGCGGTGTGAGGGTTGAAGAAGAGTCCTTTAAGGAACTCAATCTTCCATTCATCACCTTCGGTGTAGTTTTGAACGATACGCTGGATAGCGATACCAATCAGAAACGGGGTGATCCCGCTCACCACACCTCCATAGTCACCATGACGGCCTACATGCTGAAGAATTTCTCCTGCAATACCTCTTGGGAAACCATTCGTATTTGGGTGCAAATACGTTTTAGCTTCCGCAACAAGCACAAACAGGGAGTCTTCGGTTGACTGGGTGTTATTCATAACACTCCTCCATTAGCTTACTTTCGCAACACCATGTTGCGATTATTTCAGCTAAACTCTTATGATTGATTTTTGTATGAGAAATGGAAAAATGATTGTAAACACGCAGACAAGATTAAACGAACTACATTTTTTATTATACACTATTTAAAATATATTGTCAATAGTGTTCTATTACATTAAGTTTTAATGAGTAAATAAAAAACCGCCGAAGCACATAGAGCTATTTCGTCTCTAAAAACCCTTGCTGTATGTTTCTATGTTTAAATATACTGCGTCTTTTTTAAATGCGCCTACTAGTTCACCTGTTTTATTAAATCCAAATGATTCATAGAGATGTTTAGCTGGTGTGTTTTTGTGAACAACGTCTAGGTATACAAGTCGTATGTTGTTATCTAGACACCAGTCTAAGCATGCCTGGACAAGCTTTTTGCCTAAGCCACGATGTCTGTATTGAGGAGTGATAGAGAGTGCGTTGATTTTTGCATTTGAAGAAAATGCATATGACGTCACACGGTGTGTGATTTGAGCGTATCCGACAGGGAGGTTTTCAATAAAGAGGATAATATGGGTGAGATTTTCATTGTTAAAAATCTTTACAACATCTTCTTCAGATGTAATTTCACCTGTAACCATATAGTCGCTTTCAAGGGTTGCTTCTTGGAACATGGTAAACAGGCTCTTTATAAAAGAAGAATCGGACTGAGTCTCTAAATGTTTGCCAGGTATTACTTTGAGCGTAATATCGTTTTCCATATATAGTTTGATACTATCATGTAAAAGTGCCCCTTCCTACGGAAGGGGCACGGGGAGTTGGATCAGTACTGCGGCGTGATCGGGACGATGTCGAAGATTGCCTGGTTGCCCACACAGCTCACCGAGACGGGGGTCAGTCCATCTTCCTTCAAGGCCTTGAACTGCGGATGCAGCTCTTCGCCCCAGGTGTGGTTGAGCAGGCGCAGGGTGAACACGGCCGCTTCCAGGACTTCCGCATCGGTGAGCGGAGACTCGCCGATGGGCTCGTGGTGGGTGTAGACACCGGTGGTGCTGTGACAAAACGCCATGTACCACGGGCTGTTGAGGATCATCTGGTGAAAGACCTGGTCAACCTGACCTTCGAACATGACGTAGGACTTGGTCTTGGTGACCGAGCCGGTGGCGTACCATTGGACAAAGGCCTGGATCAGATCCCGTGCCTCCGCTTCATTCGCCGCCTTCTGCTCGCGCAGAAGCGAACGGATGATGGGGCTGAAATCGTGGTTCTCCATGATGTCGGCGAAGAGCTGCTGCGCACTCGGACAGTTGGGCCGGTGCTTCAGCGGAATGGTCGGGGTCCTGGTAGTGGTTTTTGTGGCTTGCGCCACTTGGGTCAGTGTCATGACAATCTCCAGAAAGGACAGCTCATACCATACCTATGTGCACATACATATGGATGAGTTGGAAAACCAGCAAACGACCGTTTACTGTAAAGTTCCTCAACTATTCTAACACAACTGCTTTTATGTTTACCATCTGTTGGTATCTAGGATTTGCAAATCAAAATTAACAGTAAACAAATTAAAAAGCACCCGCTTTCTGTGTGACAGAGCGGGTGCTTTGGTTGTAAGGTCAAAGCCGTTACTTTTTCTTCAAGCAAAGACGTGGTTCATGTGGAATCGTCCAGCATAGACCGTCACTGCTTGTGTACTCAACGTCCGCAAGTGTGATCACTCCGAGGAATGAAAAGAAGAGTAGAGTCATAGATGCAATGAGTGCAAATGCAATTTTCATGATGAGGTACCTTTCAAAGTCTTCGGTAATTCTACACCTTTTCAAAAAAGCTTCAACTTCATCATGTAAAGCTAGAAATTATATACTCAGCTTATTTTTTTAAAATAAAAGACCCCCACGTAAAGTAGGGGTCTGTGTTACAGAGAATGGAGAGGCGAAGTTAAACCTTGTGCCCCTGGTACTCGCCTGTACTTTCATGCAGAGGTCCACGTTCGCGATCGGGCGGGCCGTTGTCACAGCTTGCCACGATGCCGACGGTGATGATGATGGCCATCACGAGACGAAGACGCAAAGGGTTGAGCAGCTTGAGGTTCACGTCGATTCCTTTCTGTAGAGTGATACCGAATCAATCCTATCTAAACCTATTATTCTTGTCAACGGAAATGGCAGAGTCATCAGCAGATACGATTTCATCTAAATAGCCTTGTAAGACAATAAAAAACAAACTCGGTTCCTTGGTGATGGTTTGGTATACTTAAACCATGTTAGAAACAGAAGTCCGATCACATTTTGGTGTATACGCATTTATTTTTAAAGATGCAACTAGACAAGAACTTCTTGTTATTAAAAAAGCTCGAGGTCCATATACAGGAAGATATGATCTACCAGGAGGAAGTCTAGAGCCAACTGAACTTATAGACGCTGCGCTTGTGCGTGAAATACAAGAAGAAGTCGGATGTGAGACAACTTCACACAAGGAAATAGGAAGTGTGAGTACACTTTTTAAATATACCCAAGAAAACAAGGAAGTGCTTTTTAGGCACATAGGGGTTTTGTTTGAAGTTACTATATATGGAACACCAAAAGAAGACGCCGACGGAGAAGATAGTAATGGTTGTGTTTGGGTTCCGGTACAAAGTATTTTGCCTGAACAGGTTTCTCCTTTTGTAATTGAAGGATTAAGAAAACTAAATTTGATTAAATAGCTCAAATGTTAACTGCTATACTGGTACTTAATGAAACTTCTAAAAATCTTAGTGTACAGTCTCTGTGTGATTCTTGTTGCGAGTGGAATATTCTTTTTTACTAAGAATCGAGAGCCGGTAAAACAATCGGAAGAAATAGTAACTACTCCTGAAGAGAAGCCAACATTTACATGGTCATATGCTTCATTTGAAAAAGATGAAATTTTGCGGACAACAATTAGTTTGACTGCACGGTATGCTAATGGTTTTGCGACAACTAAAGAGATAGACACCACAGAAGGAACCTGCAATGAATATGAAAACCGTGATCCGGATGTGTACTCTGAGTCATCGATGATTATTTGCTATTACGCGGGACTGGGTAGGTATTTCAAAGTTGTAGAGCATGAAAACCTGTATGAAGTGAAAAGAAAAGAGTTTGAAGAAGCATCTCCTGATTACAATCCTCCGGTGCGTGCATTTGAAACAATCGCTACGTTTTAGTTGATATAGTGTTTTGCGGGTTGTTTGACCTGGATCGGTAAGTGCTACACTGTATATATGAAAAATATTTTACACGTTGCGTTGTGGGTATCAGCTGTAACGCTTTCACTCTTTGTAGTTCAGGTAGCTATTGGTACTGGTGTAGATGGACAAGGGTGGAATTGGACGCTAGCTGACTTTGTCTTTGCTTTCGTGCTTATGTTTGGTACAGGGGTTGCATACACGCTATTGGTAAAGAAAACAGATCGACCAGCGCGACGATATAGTATCGGTGTGATACTTGCAGTTATATTTGCATTGATCTGGATACAAGTTGCGGTTGGGATATTTGATAAGCAGGAATATAAGCTCGTTGTACGAGACAAGTATACGTTTGAAGTGCCAGTGGAATGGACGGTTGCAGACGCACGAGACGTTGACGGGTGTAGCTGGGATGCTGTTGTAAACGACGGAGCAGATGGCCACAGACAAAATGGAGAAGTTGGAATATACGAGAAAAGTTGCTTCAACATCGAGCTATCACGAGGCAAACAAGAAGTAACTGAAAAAGACGGGTACTATATCATTGCGTATTATGATGAAGAAACTAATACAACTACACCAGAGGAAGTAGCTGAAACAAAGCGTGTACACAAGAAAATTTCAGAAACATTTTCGGTAAAATAAAAACTTCGCCATGGAGGCGAAGTGGTAGGGTCAAGGTTTGAAGGCTTTTGAAAGATCAAATCGCCAGGTGTTGCTCGGAAGTTCATAAACGTCTAGGCATATTTCGCTTGCGATGTGAGGCTTTTCAAAGCATGAGGATATTGTGTATTCGCCATTTTCCCAGCGTTTTTTGGCTTCGGCCATGAAGTCGTCGATGGACTCAAGTGGGACTTTTTCTTCAGCGAGTGGGATTCCTGCGCAGTAGATTTTCACCAGTAACAGTATCTCCATAAAGGGCACTCCTTTGTTTCTTTTTTCATCCTATACAAAAGGATGTGTTTTGTAAATCATGGATGCTTTGTATACTCATGTATATGAATAAACAAAACGTAGTGCGTATATTGATTGGTTTCTTTGTTGCTGGGGCTGTGCTCATCGCTGTGCGTGAATACGCAATGAGTCCTGAGACAAAAAATGTGGACATGATGAAAGAGTCCGCTGGAGATATACCTGTTGTTAAACAAGATGTAGAGTACTTTCCTGGGGCGACGGGATACTTTGTACAACCTGAAGCTAAGGGATCATATCCTGGAATCGTGATGATACATGAAAACCGTGGGTTACGACCAGAGATTCGTGACGCTGCCGTTGCTTTGGCTCAAGAAGGGTACATGGTGCTCGCTGTTGACCTGTTGGGTGGTGTAGCAGAAGACCAAACAGGAGCACGTGCTCTCACGGCGAAGTTTAATCAAGCAACAGGAACTGCAAACATGCGGGCAGCTGTAGCATACCTCAAGTCACAAGGTGCAACAAAGGTTGCTTCACTCGGGTGGTGTTTTGGAGGAAGACAATCAGTAGAGCTTGCTATCTCGGGTGAAAAATTAGACGCAACTGTTGTGTACTATGGTGGGAATATGGCCACAAGTACAGATCGTCTAGCGCCTATATCATGGCCAGTGCTCGGCATCTTTGGAGACAAAGATCAAGCTATTCCAGTAGAAATGGTGCGTACATTTGAAGCGTCACTTGATACACTTAAGATCGAGAACGAGATATATATGTATCCAGGTGTAGGGCATGCATTTGCTAATCCATCAGGAGCAAACTATGCTCCACAAGAAACACAGGATGCGTGGAACAAAACACTCGCATTTCTCAAAAAACATCTCAAGTAATGAGCTCGGTTTTGTTGTTTAGTGCTTCGGGTATGTATACTTAGATGATATGAAATCACAGAATGATCAACACATGTGGAATATTGTTTACTCGGTTTTCTTTCTTATCATCGCTGTGCTTATGATCCGGTCCTTGTATATGACACATGGTGAGTTGCCGACCTCGATTGCGTTATTTGACTGTATATTGATCATCCTCGCTACGTTTAGACTAACGCGTCTTTTTGTGTACGACAAAATAACATTGTTCATCAGAGATATGTTTCAGAATACAGAAGAAACTTCTACGCAAGAGGGTGTGACATATGTGACTAAAGTCGAACGAACTCACGGTCCACTACGCACCGCGTATGAGCTCCTTGTATGTCCTTGGTGCTTTTCAATCTGGGCAGGAATGTTTGTTGTGTATGCATATTTCTTAAACAAAGAAATTTTCTGGATTCCAATTCTGGTTCTCGCTGTGTCTGGTGTTGCAACTGCGCTTCAGATAACTATAAATATGATTGGTTGGACTGCTGAAAACAAAAAGCTCGAAGCAAATCGCAAGCAATAACTATGCACAGGTTTACACAAGAAGAGTTGCGGTTTCTGGATACCCTCTCCACGCCTACAAAAATACAAGACTATCTAGATTCTATTCCGTTTAACTTTGAAGAAGATGGGGAAACATGTATGTCTCCGCGTCGTGTTTTACGTACCCAAAAAGCGCACTGCATAGAAGGGGGAATGCTCGCAGCGGTAGCGCTCATGCGCCAAGGGGAAAAGCCGCTATTGCTTAACCTTAAAGTAGATAAACAAGATGATGACCATGTGGTTGCTCTGTATAGGAGAAATGGATACTGGGGTGCGATAAGCAAAACAAACCACGCAGTGCTTAGATTTCGCGACCCTGTGTACAAAACTATTCGTGAGCTTGCGATGTCGTACTTTCACGAGTACTTTCTTGTTGCTGACGGTACAAAAACAATGAAAGGGTTTTCTTTACCCATTAATCTGAGAAGATTTGGAACAGCGTGGATGACCAAAGAAGAAGATTTGTGGAATATAGCTGAAACTATCTATGATAGCCAACATAAAGCGGCTATCCCTAAAGGAAATAGCCGCTTTATACGAAACGCTGGGTCTCTAGAGCAGGAAGCTGCAGATATTCCAGAGTATGCGTAGTGTGTTATTTACTTTGTAAACTTGAATGACTTTGCAATGTCTCCTGCTGTAGCATAGTACGAAGCAAGTGTTGTATCAGAAAGTCCAGGAGTCATGGTTTCGTCACGATAGGTAGAACCAGTACGTAGTTGTTCTACAACAAAACACTGGTTGTTACGAATAGTTCGATAACTGACTGCTTCTGTTGATTGCTGCATACCAGCACCACTTGAGTAAAATGCCTTGAATGTGACCCCGTTAATGGTTACATCAGAAACTTTTTGTGCTGTATATCCCGCATCAGGTGTATAACAGCCAGCTGTATTGTTGCTCACTCCGACACGTGTCTCTGCTCCGTAGAAAAGAGGATAGGCTTTACCAGTAGCAATACCTCCTTGATCAACTCTGTATACAGGAAAAGCTACGATGTTTTTACCTTGGTTACCAGATGGGGCGTTGATTCTCCAGTTATTTCCTAGGTTGTGGAATGAGGTGAAGTCATTTTCTAGGCGGATATATGAAGGGTATTCAACTTCAAAGCCGTACGTTGTATTTGTGTAGGTGAGGCGGCCAGTTGTTGGCTTGGTGCCGCCCGTTGTTGTAGGGGGCGTAGGTGTGGTAGTACTTGATACCCCGCCTTGTTCTGTAGTTGTTGCTGTTTCTGCTTGATTAACTGTATCCATGCGGTCATATGCAAACCATCCTATTCCTAAGAGAATGATGATGGCAATGACGGCGTAGATACTACTAGATGTTTTCATAATAAGGTAATTAGTCGACGTATAAAAGAAACTAAGACTGTAACATACTAAAGTATGGCAGGTAACAAGGTATAACACAACCATACACATTGACTTTTTGTCAAATATATAGTTAAATAGAAAGTGGATTTTCAACAACCGAGGAGTAAGAAATGAGTTTTGAAGTGGAAGTGTGGCCTCATGAAGTTTTCGCCACAGAAGAGTTCATGGCAATGATGAAGTTCTCTGGGTCTCCAAAAAGACCGGAGTTCAAAGGGGAAAAAGAAGGTGGAATTTTCAAGCTGTTTAAGGTCGATGGAACACATTTTTCCTTCGATGAAGTTCAGTGGATGCTTGATCCGCTTCGTATGTCAGGCTTTTTCAAGCTTGATCAGAGTCTGAATCGTTTCCTGGTCTCTGATGGCCGTGGAAAATCTTGGCTAGTTGATGTGATTGCTGTTGTCGACGATGGTCACATCAATTACATCCAGATCGATGCCAGTGCTCTATAACCCGTAATCCGCCAAGACCCGCCCCGTGCGGGTCTTTTTTATTGTCTATGTGTGGATGACTTAGGTAAAAGTGGTGTATAAGCTTGATATACTATGTAGTATCATGGTACGTCGTGGCGCTCTTTCATCTTCAAAAGTATCCCCACTATACCGTCATGCTACGAGCATAGACTCTCATATCGATAAAGTTACCCACTCATTAGAACTTGTTGCTTTTTCAAAGTACACACCACCACAAGCTCGTGCAGCAAAACGCGCGGTATCCGCGTTTGTTATAGCACTTCTTGTCATATACACATTTTCTCCGTTTCTTTTGAAAGCTAATACGGTATTGTTCTATCCTACTGCATGCTTAGGTGGGTGGGTGACGCCGTACCATGCATCTGGTTTACCAAGTGAAGCCAAAGAGTACTCTGCGGCGACGAGTGCGGTTTTGCCAGGGGATACTCATGCAGAATTATATTGTGGTTCATTCACAGGTGAAATTCCTGAAGGATCAACACCAAAAGATACTCGATTGGTTATTTATTGGGCAGCGGAGCATTCAACGGATAAAGAGGCAGTTCCTACTATAGAGGAAACAGTAGAGATAGTTAGTGACGACTTTTCTTCAAGTACTCAAGCAATTCTTGATGCGCCGATAGACGACGTCACATTTACATTTGCAACAAGTACAGAAGAATCGTCTGGAGATACCCCTGTAAATGAAGAAGCACCTGTAGTCCCAGAAGAGGAAAAAATAGAATCCCCCGCTAGTGAAGTAAAAGAAGAGACCGCACCAGCTCAAGAAGCTGCACCGGAAGAGGCGGTTTTAAACACATCAATTGAAGTACCTGCCGAAGTAGCTCCTGAGAGTGTCGAACCAGAAGCATCTCCAGTTTCATGGTTTAATATGCGAACATTGATTGATCTATTTGCTCTTCCTGTGTATGCGCAAGAAGAATCTACACAACAAGAGGTCGCTGTAGAGGTGGCAAATCAACCTGTAGAGGCAGAAGCCCCTCAGGTACCAGCAGAAGAACCTGTTCAAGTTCAAGAAGCTACACCTGAACTTGTTCAAGAAGTACCTGTTACACCTGTGGCAGAAGTTGTGCCTGAAGAAGAAGCTGTACCAGTTGAGGTGGTTAAAGAAGTTACCCCAACTGAAGAACCCGCAGCGGAAACAGACACAGTACCCTCACTAGATCCTGCAAATGACACTCCTATTCACCCAACTGTAATCGAAGCAGAACGCAAAGAGGCTGAACGCAAAGAAGCTATTGTTCCACCTGTTGCAGAGGTTTTGTATACATTTGATGGTGTTGAATGGAAAACTCTCATACAAGTTGCGGCAAAAGATATAAACCAGCAACCACTTGTCATACCGTATGACGTTGGAACGACATGGAAAAACTTGCAATCATTGCAAATTAAGATACAAAGTATTCAAACATTTGATGAAATGCCTACATTATATGTGGATACTATCGAGCTTCAGATTGATTATAGTAAAAAATATGACACGCGCATTGATAGTAATGAAGATGCTGTTGCTATAGATGTAGATGATGAGACTGGGCAAAAAATATTATTGTTTGGAGATGAAGTGGTACAGGGTATCAAGGGGGTTACCCCATATCTTGCTTTGGTTGATATTGTGACCCTACAAGGACGAGGACTCTGGATGTACGATATTGAAAACAATAAGCGGTTACGTGTGGCAACAAGTTCACAGATAGACGCTCTTTCGCCGCTTGGACTCAAAGATGACTATGTGTTTTGGTTATCAGCTAGCGGCACTCAAGCATATGCATTTGATAGTAGACATAGAACATATCAAATTAAAGAGGTTAAACCTTTTGATGTAACTCAAGGTGAACGTGGAGAGGTAACATTTAAAGATTTACCTTGGAAAGTAATTATTGGAACAGACAGGTTCTACTTCTGGAAAGAAGAGACTGGGGAAGTTTTCTCTGATGGAAACAGTGAAGCGTT
>JAGORG010000008.1 GCA_018062965.1 Minisyncoccota bacterium | reverse complement strand
GAGCTTCCTGAGTCTCCAACACCACAGTCTCCTACGGCAGCAGCAGCTGCAGAACAACTATCGCCTGAGTCAGAAGAACTTGCAGCAGCTGCAGCAGCGGCAGCTGCTGCACCATCACCACTATCACCGCCGCCCCCACCTCCACCTCCTCCACCCGCATAAGCTCGTTCAGTCACCTGAATGTTTGGTAGCAATGAGAATAGGCCTTTTTCAGGTGTTAGGTTTTTGATTTTGTCTCGCGTATATGACTTAAATGTTTGGTAATCAGTGTTTCCTTTTCCAAAGTCAGAAAATACTATAACACTTGCTACATCAGATGATTCGTTAAAGTAAAAGAAACTAATATTGATAGGAGTCTGTCCATCTTGTCCTGGAGCTAGTCGGCAATCAGAAAAGAAGCCAGATATAGAACCAAGGTTTATGATGGTTTGATCAACGTTACATTGCAGAGTTCTGGTTGTTGTATCCTCTATTGCTAATAGTAAACTGTCGCCAAAGTTCTTTTGTAGTTCTCTGGTGCTAGACCCAGGCGTTCTCCACATGATGCCTGTATATGTTTCTGTATTGATACCTGATTCACAAATAACAAACCACTGTTTTCCAGCTACTGCTGTCTTGTGTTTGCCACATGTGAAGTTACTACCTGAAAATGTGAATCCGTATGTCTTCGAAAGAAACTTTTGACTGTTTTCTCCGTAGACAACCGTTGGTCCTGAGAAGTATCTATTGAGGAACGTTCCTGGAGTTAAAGAAACAATGAGTGCAAGTACGACTAAAAGTCCTAAAGCTAGTATAAGTAAGCGTGGTTTCATAATGGTGAATAATCTATTAATATCTATACCATTAAGTTTACCACTGCTTTCTTTTAAAATCGTCTCTGTTAATCACAGAAAATAAAAAGCACCTGACGTTGCTGTCAGGTGCGTGGGGTGTGTCCAGTGGTTACTGTGTAACCTTCTTCAGGTTGGCGTTAACGCTTGCGCGCGCCGCCGCCTTGAAGGTGTCGTGGTCTTTTTCGCCTTTGCCGAAATCGGAGAAGATGATGACCTTGCCGAGGATGTCACTTCCCTTCGGGCTGAAGTAGAAGGTTGTAAAGTGTACCGGCTTTTGGGACTCACTTGCCGGCATCAAAATGCAGTCGACAAATGCTCCGTGCATTCCACCTGCAATGACAGGGGTTTTGTCCGAGATGCACTTCAAGGACCGCTGACTCTGGTCTTTGGTAACTTCCAAGAGAACGTTACCAAAGTCCTTGTGTATTGCAGGGATTTCCGAGAAACGGTTTTTGGTCATGACACCAACGTATTCCGCGGTGTTCAGTCCAGACTCGCACAGAGTGTACCAGGTGGTGCCCGGGCGGATGGTAATCATCCCACCGTTGCAGGTCAGGTCTTTGGGTTCAGTCAAAGTGAACCCATATTTACTGCCCAGGAATTCTTGGGCGCTGCTCGCGTCGGTTTGTGCGACGGCGGAGGACATGGCTGCCAAGGCAACCAAAACGGTAGCAATGATGCGCTGGAACATGGCGTTCTCCTTAGAACATGGGTTTTGGAAGGAACTTCCGGGTTATTAGGTCACGAGGACCTTATGTATATAATATAGCACATTTGAATAAAAAAGTCAATAGCTTATCCACATAGAAAATAAGCCTTTACAAGCTATATATAAAGGGAAAATTGTGCTACAGTACATACAATTTAAGAAATGTATGAAAGATAAAATAAAGGCGTTTTGGGTGATTATTGTGGTTCTTATTATCGGTATGTGGTTGTGGAAAGGGGATACGTTTGCACAAGGTGCATATGGCAAAGACTTTGTACTTGGTCTTGACCTCGCGGGCGGATCATCTCTTGTGTACACCATTCAAACAGACAAACTCCCAGAAGGGACAGACGTGAATGCTTCTGTTGAATCATTGCGTGATGTTATCGAACGTCGTGTGAACTTGTTCGGTGTTCGTGAACCAACAGTTACGACATCTTACAGTCGTATCGCACAAGAGTGGAGACTCAACGTCGATCTTCCTGGTGTAACTGACGTACAGCAGGCTGCTGCACTTATCGGTGAAACACCTGTGCTTGAGTTTCGTACATTGAAAGCAGGTGTAACAGTTGACGCTGCTTCAACGACACTCAGTGACTTTGTGCCAACACAACTCACTGGTACATATCTTGAAAAAGCTAACCTTGTATTTGATCCAAATACAAATCGTCCAATGGTGGAGCTCGTCTTTGATGGGACAGGGGCGGATTTGTTTGCTGCGATTACAAAAGCAAATGTTGGAAAGCAAGTGGCTATCTTTTTGGATGGTGTTCCAATCTCTGCTCCAGTTGTGAATGAAGAAATCACGGCAGGGAAAGCCGTTATCTCTGGAAGTTTTACGGTAGATGAAGCACGTACACTCGTTGGACGACTAAACTCTGGAGCGCTTCCTGTACCTATCGCACTCGGTGGCACATCTGTTGTTGGTCCACAGCTAGGGGTCGCTGCAGTTGATGCTGGTGTTAAGGCATCACTCCTTGGGTTCCTCCTTGTTGTTATCTTTATGATTGTTTGGTATCGCGTATCTGGTGTTGCTGCTTCTCTTGCACTTGTATCGTATACAGTTATCATGCTTGCGCTCTTTAAATTGATTCCTGTCACACTCACTGCAGCTGGACTTGCAGGGTTTATCATTTCGCTTGGTCTTGCAGTGGACGCAAACGTGCTCACGTTTGAACGTATGAAAGAAGAACTAAAAGATGGTAAGTCGATGCGTGACGCGCTCGAAGCAGGCTTTGTACGTGCGTGGACATCTATCCGTGATTCTCATATCGCTGCGATTCTTGTATCTGTTATTCTCTTTTGGTTTGGAACATCTATTGTTAAAGGATTTGCATTTGCATTTTTCCTTGGAGCGGTAGTATCGCTTTTTTCTGCACAGATTGTTACTCGCGTATTTATGCGAGCACTCGTTCCAAAAACATCTGGCAAATTAGCACGGTTCTTGTTCGGGTCAGGATTTATTAAGTAATAGTACTACTATGTTTATCATTAAATACAAACACTGGTTTATCGCACTATCTGTAGTACTTGTTGTGGCGTCTTTTGCTGCAATGGGTGTGTACGGTATCAAGCAGGGAGTTGATTTTACTGGAGGAACAACGCTTGAAGTTCTCTATGGTACATCTACTGTTCCTACGCTTGACGTAGCTGCTATCAAAGCAATCAATGTAGATACATACCAAACAGGGGATGCTTCATTTAAGTTCATTACAACTGAAGCGTACGATGATGTTTCTCCAAAATTGATACCGCTTTTGACCCAAAATGGTGCGTATACATTTACACCAACAACACTCACAACAGTTGGTCCGACCCTTGGAAAAGAAATGACACACAAGGCACTCATTGCTATTGTGATTGTCATCCTCGCTATTCTTGCGTTCATCGCATTTGCATTCCGTGAAGTTTCTCGACCGGTATCTTCATGGAAATATGGTGTAGCGGCTATGGTAACCATGGCACATGACATCATTGTTCCGACAGGGGCATATGTATTGTTTTCTCACTTTTACGGAGCAGAACTTAACACACTTTTTGTGATTGCGCTTTTGACGATCATGGCGGTGACTATTTCTGACAAGATCGTAGTGTTCGACAGAATCCGTGAAAACTTGAAAGTAAAGAAGGGGTCATTTGAAGAAATTATTGGCATGAGTTTGCGACAAACAGTTGTGCGATCTATCAACACATCACTCACAACAACGCTTTCACTCATTGCTTTGTATATCTTCGGTCCTGAGTCAACCAGATTCTTTGCTCTTACACTCATCACTGGTCTTGTAGTGGGAACGTACTCATCTATCTGTGTAGCGAGTCCACTCCTTACATACTTCCACCGAAATAAATAAGGTCGCTGGAAAGTGTATAGCAAAAGCGCGTGTCGTAGACACGCGCTTTTGCTATACTGGTAATCACTATGCTAGATAACACAGCGCTCATCGCAAGTTCAAATCATTATTTCGCTTTAGCAACACTTGTTGGGTTCATTATTGTTCTTATTTGGATTGTTGACCTCGCATTTCTTAAGCTTGGCTTTTTGAAAAGCAAACAACGTGCATATGAGGTACTAGCGGCGTATGCTATACCGCTTGGGTTTTTTGTATCACTGTTTGCGATGGTTGGGTCACTCTACTATTCGTACTACCTGCACATACCGGCGTGTGAGCTTTGTTGGTTCGCGCGAATCTTTATCTATCCACTGGTATTTATTTTTGGGCTCGCTTGGTATAAGCGTGATACAAAAGTATATGACTACGTACTACTCATCTCTGGGGTTGGGTTCCTCATTGCGCTCTATCATCACTATCTCCAAATGGGGTACGAACTTTTGGCGCCATGTTCTACTGCGCCATTTGCGGTGGATTGTTCGACACCAACATTTATCGAATACGGTTTTGTAACATTTCCGTTTATGGGGGTCGTTACACTGGCTGTGACATTTCTCCTTGCGCTTACCGCAAAGATGTTCCAGAAGTAATCTTGTGTAGCGGTTGTGATTGGTGTAGTATTACATCAACTTTGTACAAGGAGAGTTTGTATGGCCTACACATTGGCTGAGTTTTTGGCGAAAGCAGAAGAGCGTGATGCAAACCCAGACCTGCGCAATCTTTGTGCGGCAGGGTGTGGTCACGAGCATTCTGGAGCTGACCCCATTCGGCCAGTCATGATTCCAGGTGTTGGCCTCGTCTGTGCCGACTGTCTAACTGACGCAATCAGTGACATGGTTGACACTCACCCCATCGGGCGACCAATGGCAACGATTGCCCACTAAAACCAAAGCGCGACGCCTACGGCGTCGCGCTTTTTAATTTAGTTACACACGAACGATTCCTTTTTCTTCGCACCAAGCAATACAAGCATCGAGTACTTGTTCACGAGTTAGGTTGGTTGAGTCTACGATAAGTGCATCATCTGCCGGGTATAGTCTGCCTACATCTTTGTTCTTGTCCCGCTCGTCTCGCATGATAATCTCGTCAAAAATCTGTTCGAACGTTTTGCCACTTTTGATCGTTTCTTCATCTTTGAAACGTCTTTCGGCGCGTACATGTGGGTCTGCATCAAAATATAGTTTGATACGAGCATCTTTGAAAACATTTGTGCACATATCTCGTCCTTCTGCGACAAGGCCAGGAGATTGAATCATATTGCGTTGCGCTTCAAAAAGCGCATATCTGACTTCAGGTATGCGACTTACGATAGAGGCTGGGTTGCCGTATGTTTGTGTGCCGATAATGGGCCAAATATCGTCACCGTTTATAATTACCTGCTTGTCTTTAAAGGTAACTTCAAGATGTTTTGCGATGTTGATGAGTCGTTCGGTGTCATCTAACTCAATACCACTCGACAATGCTTCGTACGCAACAAGGCGATACAGTGCCCCAGAGTTGAGGTAATTAAAACCAAAATGTTGAGCGAGTTTGTAGGCAATTGTACCTTTTCCAGAGGAGGAGGTTCCATCGATAGCAATGATTGGTATCTGATGGAAATTCATGGTTTTAGTGTAGCTAATTAAGGGGTTTTTGCCAAGTGCGTTGGATTGTACAGAAAGTGGAGAAAATCCCTTGACTTTCAATATAAATCGGTATAGAATAGCAGGACTTCTCACTATATAAATGTGAGTGGTTATAGAAGTCACTTCTATACGCGCAGTTTTTTGTAAATAGAATAGTTAAATATATACACATTAGTGCATTTTGTTTTTTCTTTTGTCACACTCTATTAAATAGAGTTTGATCCTAGCTCAGGATGAACGCTGGCGGCGTGGATAAGGCATGCAAGTTGAACGGAACTAATCAGATGGAAGTATCAAATGAGTAGCAATACAAGTGAGATATGGAAGCCTGACAGTTTAGTAGCAAACGAGGTAGTAATATTTAGGAACGCACCCCGAAGTCATGAATAGCCCATCGAAAGGTGGAGTAATACATGATGGTACCGCAAGGTTAAAGATTTATCGCTTCGGGAGCGGCTTAAACAGTATCAGCTAGTTGGTAAGGTAATGGCTTACCAAGGCTATGACGCTTAGGAGAGGTGAGAGCCTGACCTCCACCGATGGGACTGCGACACGGCCCATACACCTACGGGTGGCTGCAGTCGAGAATCTTCCACAATGGACGAAAGTCTGATGGAGCGACGCCGCGTGATCGATGAAGTGCTTCGGTATGTAAAGATCTTTTATGAGGGAAGAAGTTTATTGACGGTACCTCATGAATAAGGACCTGCAAAACTCGTGCCAGCAGCAGCGGTAATACGAGTGGTCCAAGCGTTATCCGGAATTATTGGGCGTAAAGGATGTGTAGGTGGTTGTGTTAGTCGAATGTCTAACCTCTGTGCTCAACATGGAGACAGCATTCGAAACGGCACGACTAGAGTATGTTAGGGGTAAGCGGAACTCATAGTGTAGGGGTGAAATCCGTTGATATTATGGGGAACACCAAAAGCGAAGGCAGCTTACTGGAACATTACTGACACTGAAACATGAAAGCGTGGGTAGCGAATGGGATTAGATACCCCAGTAGTCCACGCCCTAAACGATGTTCTCTCGCTATGAAAAGTATCGACCCTTTTCGTGGCTTAGCTAACGCGGTAAGAGAACCGCCTGGGAAGTACGATCGCAAGATTAAAACTCAAAGGAATAGACGGGGAGACGCACAAGCAGTGGATTATGTGGTTTAATTCGATGGTAAACGAAGAACCTCACCAGGATTTGAAACTCACGAGAAAGCCTAAGGAAACTCTGGCCCCCGCAAGGCTCGTGGACAGGTGATGCATGGCCGTCGTCAGTTCGTGGTTTGAACTGTTCCCTTCAGTGGGGTAACGAACGCAACCCTTATCGCGTGTTACAAGTGTCACGCGAGACTGCCCCGTAACGTGTACTGGAGTTTGATAGCAATATTAGATTCGAGTGCACATTACGGGGAGGAAGGAGAGGATGACGCCAGGTCAGCATGTCCCTTTGACATCCTGGGCTACACACATAATACAATCGCATCGACAACGGGTCGCGACGGGGTAACCCTGAGCCAATCCTTCAAACGATGCGCCAGTTCAGATTGTGGTCTGCAACTCGACCACATGAAGCCGGAATTGCTAGTAATCGCGGGTCAGCGAAACCGCGGTGAATACGTTCTCGTCTCTTGTACTCACTGCCCGTCAACTCAAGGGAGCCGGGGGTACCCAAAGGCTTGGCTTGTCCAGGACTAAGGTAAATTCGGTGACAGGGAGTAAGTCGTAACAAGGCACGGCTAGCGGAAGCTGGTCGTGGATTAATTCAATGTGAAATCGGTCAGCATACCTATTTAATAGGGTGTTTGATTCTTGTCGAAATATTGTTTTACAATAGAGGACTTGATGGTGATCCTAAACACTATCCGCGTTACAGCGAAACGTAACACAAGTCGCGCAAGCGCTGGAGTGTGACAAAAGAAAAATTGAAATGACTCATATGTATATATCACAAGCCAACAGTGCATTGTTTACTGTTGCATTATAAAAGCCGAGACGTAACTGTCTCGGCTTTCTCCGTTTTAGGGGAGGTATCTCTTTTTTCGTGGAGGTGGTTGTTTGAACAAGTTGCCTCCCAGTTTTTTGTTTAGGTTTTGCTTGCCGACCCCGAACTCTACTGATGATATCCAGGGGGTTAGTGGCCTCTTTTTGTCTTTATGGTACGCAGCAAAAAGTTGTCGATGCTCTTTGTTGAGTTCTCTTGCTTCAGCAACTGAAACTTCGTAACCTAAAGTGGTTTTTCCGTCATACAGCACCGAGATGCTTGAAATGGTATCTGTTTGCACATTGCGTGTGCGCGCAAGCCATAGGCGGATGATCGCTCGGAAACAGGGCATACAACCCAGGAATCCTCTAACCAATACGAAGGCTTCTTCTTTTTCGTTGACGGTTTTGCTTCTTGTGCAAACGGAGATGGACCGGTTGGGATATCAAACGGGGAGGGCATGACTAGCTCCTAAAAGAACGAGAATCTCTCATTTCTACATTAAAATAAGGGTTTTTGCAAGGGTTTATTGACTTTTACGTAAATATGTGATATATTATAAAGGTATCAACAACGGAGGTTCTTTATGAACTGGATTGATCCTTTGAATCCGCCACCGCGAGAGTATGTTGCGGAGGTGGTGAGTGGTCCTAACTTGCATCGTCAGAACGGTGAAGTGCCAAAGGTTCCCGACGGGACACCCCAGGGGACAATCGTCACTTCAAAGCCAGGCGATTGGGTCTGGACGCTGCTCAGTGTGGTTCTCATCCTCGCTGTGTGTACCATCAACTTCTGGGTGCCGATGCTGTCGAAGCTCATCGGTGCCTAAAACAAAAAACGAAAGAATAAGAATGCTTCGAAAGAAATTGGTCCGGATCGCATCGCGAATCCGGACTTTCTCATTCTGGCTTTTTATGGTAGTATAATCATCACTTATCCAGAAGGTGAGAACAGGAATATGCGCGAATAGCTCGAGAAGCTTGGCTTCGAAGATGTCCGGAAATAGCAATTGAAGGACGCAAGCTGGTAGAATGTTCAAACGTGTAAAGAGTTGGTAGGTAGAAATATAAAATATGCGCGAATAGCTCAGCTGGTAGAGCACTCGACTGATACTCGAGCGGTCCCAAGTTCGAATCTTGGTTCGCGCACAAAAAGAAAGATTCCCCGAAAAGGGGTTTTCTTTTTGTGCGCGAACAGGAAAGTGCCTGCGCACTTTCCGTCAAGATGAGAAAGCCGCAGCTATATTTT
>JAGORG010000003.1 GCA_018062965.1 Minisyncoccota bacterium | reverse complement strand
TACTAGAAAGTGACGACATTCAAGCTAAAAGGAATATCATATCTGCACTTGGTTCGAACCTAATTTGGGACGATGAAAACCTCTTAATTATCAACAAAAAAGAGATTCAAGCTCTCATTGATGGTGTTAAAAGGATAAAATCTACTTATCACAAGTTCGAACCTAAATTAAGCTTTGCGGGACAAGGGGTAAAAGAAAAAACACCCCTCGAAAAGGATGTTTTTTCTATTATGCTCCGCGAGTAGGGATCGAACCTACGACCAACGCGTTAACAGCGCGCTGCTCTACCGCTGAGCTATCGCGGAATATGTAATTGTGGGCACGTACACCCAAGTAAATGTACCTTGAATGTACGTGTAATAATACAAAAAAAACGCCAAATACGCAAGATAAACATAATTGTGTACAATCCACACCCTTAATGCCTGCGATAGGGTCATGATATACTTTATATTATTACTTATCTTCTCTTTCTATGAATATCACAATTACCGGAGTACATATCGAAGTAACAGAAGCGATATATGACTATGCGCTCCAGAAAATGGAAACACTGGGTAAATATCTACCAAAAGACGATACTAGTTTTAGGTTAGTTGTAGAACTTTCAAAAACAAATAATCACCACGCTCACGGAGATATATTCCAAGCAGAAGGACGGCTTCACATGCGTGGTAAAAATGTAACCCTTAAAACCACTGAAGATGATCTCTATAAATCAATTGATGTTCTAAAAGATATGTTGGTACGAGAGCTTGCTCAGTATAAAGACAAGGAACGTTCAATAGTAAGACGAGGGGCACACAAAGTAAAAGCATTATTTAAAAGATTATTATGATACGCATATATGGATAACGATACAAAAATTACCTACGGGGTTATTGCAGGACTCGTTGTAGTTCTCGCAATAGTTGCAGTTTTTTTGCAGGGAGGTATGTCACAAACATTTCTCGGTGATGCATACAAAGCATCTACAACGCCAACAGAGTTACTTACAAATAAAAATAACAACACAACAACAAGTGCGTCTTCTACAACACAAGCAACATCAACTATGACAACACCAACAACATACACAAAAGCAATTATTACAACAAACAAAGGGGAGATCGAAGTGACATTTTCAACTAATACACCAAAGACAGTTGAAAACTTTGTGAAGCTTGCGACATCAGGATTTTATGATGGGACTCGTTTCCATCGTGTTATTCGAGACTTTATGATTCAAGGAGGTGATCCACTTTCAAAAGATCCTACAAAGAAAGATATGTGGGGTATGGGTGGACCAGGGTATACATTTGGAGACGAGGTAACACCAAATGATGTGTTTAGTCAGGGGGTGCTTGCCATGGCAAATGCAGGACCTGGAACAAACGGAAGTCAGTTCTTTATCGTGACTGCTACCGCGGGAACTCCATGGCTTGCTGGTAAACACACTATCTTTGGGCGAGTAACAAAAGGTTTTGAAACTGCTCTCAAGATTCAAGATGTGCAGACGGATGGTTCTGACAAACCAGTTCAGGATGTAGTGGTAGAGAAAATTACTATCGAGTAAGAAAATCAAAAGCCTTTTTCCATGGAGAAAATGCTTCCCTCAGAAAAGCTAAACGAGATACCGACAATCGATATTGAGTTTATTGAGTATCAAGGGGTTGATCAAACACTGACCGATGCGTGGTTTGCTAGAGTACAGTTAAGATTGGCTACTGAAGAGGCTTTCATGGATAAAGGGTTAGGTGGGAAGGTGTATGGTATTAATCAGAAGGTTTGTGCTAAAGCTATAGAAATTAATCCAACAGATCCTCTGGAATTACAGCAAAGAAAATTTTCGAATACTTCATACCAAGAGGCTATTGTGCATTTTGAAATAAGCAGGTTACGAGAAAAGGGGTTGCAATGCCCAGCGTTTTTGGCCTACCTTCAAGGTGTTAATCATGACGTGATTCTTATGCAGAAACTTTCTGCAATAAAATTAGAAGATATTATTTTAGGTAAACAGAAAATGCCAGAACATATTAGTAAACAAAATCTTTTGGACCAGCTTCAAGAGCAAACCAGTCTACTACACGCACATGGTTTTGCTCATCGAGATTTAGAGTCTAGGAATTGGATGGTGGATATGCGTACACAAAAACTATATATGATTGATTTTGGTTGGGCGGTGAAACTCGACAGTGAACAGATCGCCGCTGCGGTAGCAAAAGATAATGAAAGTCTTAGAAAAATTATACAAGATTTGACAAATTTGTAATAAGTTGTTATTATGAACATGAAAGGAAAACAAGCCGTGGAAACTTTTTTTAACCAAGATGTTCTTGCTCTTGCAGGGCAGGTTGTTGATCAACTGACTACTGAAAACCCAACAGTAGCGGTCGACGAGATATTCGCTGTCTCCTTGAGAGGTGATGTCTTTGACGGCCCCGCGATAAAAACGTTTGAAAGGGAAGGGGTAACCTACTACATTGGCACGCTCTTTGATTAGAACTGCAATACCATCCTTTGTCCGCCTATCTGGGCGGATTTTGTTTTATGCAAGATATCCTCGTTTAAAATCTTCAAAGCTCATTTCACTTTTCCCTTCAGGGATGACTTTCAGAATAATATCTGCGGCAACAAGTGTTTCAGACTCAGTGAGCACAAGGTCAACGGATGTTACTTTGATACGCATACGTCTTTCTTTGTGTTCTATAAAAAAATACAGAGATGGCCATGGGGTAAGTGCGCGGAATTTTCGTTGTACTTCTGCTGCGTTGGTTTGAAGGGTTATTTCACCAAGTTCTTTCGTTATTTTTTTGCAGATAGTTGCACGCGGATGATCTTGTTCTTTTGGGATAAGGGTTCCATCAAGATAATGAGGAAGTACTTGCACAAGAAGCTCTCCACCGAGTTGTCCGCACTCTACTTCAATAGTTCCTGCGGTTGCTGACGGGTTGATGATAAACGCGCTTTGTATCAAAATCGGCCCGTGATCCATTTCAGAATCCAGCTCTATGATAGATACACCTGTTGTCATGTTGCCGTCGAGAAGCACAGATTCGATAGGGGAAGGTCCTCGATAGAGTGGAAGAAGTGACGGGTGTACATTGAGCGTTCCCTTTTTTGGAAGCGCGAGAATATCGTCTGGAATTATTTTCCCATAGCTTGCAACAATAAACACATCATATGTTTGCGCATGTAGTGGAGTATCTTTTGAAAGGTCTCTGAGTGTTTCTGGTTGATATACGGGGATACCTTTCATTTCGCACCACGTTTTTATGTGAGGTGCAGTGAGATGCATATGGCGTCCTTGTGGAGCGTCAGGTTTGGTGACTACAAGGCTTGGTGTGTATCCAGCACGAACAAGACTCGCAAGTACAGATTCTGCAAGCGGTCCAGTTCCAAAAAACGCAAATGTAGGTGTAGACATGGATTATTTTTTATGTGAGCTAGCTTTTACTTCTTCCTCTGTAAATTCTTCTAGGTTATATCCGTGGTCAATAAACAAAATACCATCGAGGTGGTCTATCTCATGCTGGAAAATATGAGCAATGAGACCAGATGCTCCAAAAGAAAATTTGTTGCCAAGTTCGTCATACGCCTCAACCGTTGCAGATACTGCACGTGACGTTGTTCCGTATATCCAACGTACTGAAAGGCAGCCCTCTTGCATGTCTTTATGCTTTTTAGATAGCTTGGTGATAACAGGGTTGATAAAGACAAGAGGTTTCCATTTTGCTGTTTCTTCATATGCATTTGGAGATACAACAAAAACACGGACAGATTCTCCAACTTGCGGCGCGGCGATTGCAACCCCGTCATGCTCTTGGGAAAGAGCTTTTTGCATACTTTGTATAAGCGTCTTCAGATAGGCTGATCCAAACTCATCTTTACGGATAGGTCGAGCAATCTGTCGAAGGGGGTTGTCTTTATGTTCATCGATTTGAATAATCACTGGCTTCATATTGTTACTAATCTACCACAAGTAGAGCTATCTTAGAAAGAAGATGTGGTTATATAAAAAAGTGAAGTGGGTTAACCGTTGGTTTGCCGTGGAATGTGATACGTCTAATACGCTCGCGCAAGCTTTCGGTATGAGCCCACTCGCTCTCTTTTATATGAATAAAAAGAAGCGTCACTCCTTTACCTGCTTCAAACCATTCGACGACATACGGTTCAAGTTCTTGCTCCATACGTGTTCGCATGTCATCGTGTAGGTTTTCAAAATGCGCTTTGATGACGGTGTAGTATGGTGGTAAAAGAAATGCTTCGCGCTCTTTTAGAAATGCTGCAACAACCTCTTGGAAACTATGTGATGTAATATGTTTAATTGCTGGCATGGACTTCAGACGAGTCTGAAGAATGAGTTTGCCACGATGGTCGGCATCGTTTCTAACTTTTTCCGCCATCTCAGTTACAAGGGTAAGTATTTTTTCATCAGTCCTATATTCAGGAAGAGAAAAAAGTGAATCAAGAGAAAGTATGGTGATGCCATCGCATATATCTAAAAGGTTGTGCGCCATCTCTGTGCCAATGAGTACACCGTACGGGCTTTCTTTCCACGCTTTGTATACTTTTTCTGCTTTAGTGCGTGTTGGTGTTCGTTCTCCGTCAATAACAAAAAGGGGAATACCGAGACGTTCCAACTCTTCCTCTACACCAGTTGTGGCAATTCCTAGTGTTTGCATTCTCCATCCACCACAGTATCTGCAGGCAAGTGTTGTTTCTTGATCTATTCGTACAATGTTTTCACATCCGTGGCATATATAGGTGCGTATGCCGGCTATTTTGTGAAGTACGTATGGTCGATTGCACGTCTGACAAGCAAAGAGAGTTCCGCAGTCGCTACACACCGTGGTCGGGTACATACCTTTTCTGTGAGCATATAAAAAATAATGACCACGTGTATGAAGTTTTGCTTCATGAAGTATAGATAATGTGGTGCGTGAGAGGTATGGGCTCGCACTCATGTTTTCCGTGTGCATTGGTATCACATCAATAGGTGCGTCGTTTCGAAAATGAAGTGGCATCACATCCTGCGCTTCTCCTCGTTTCAAAAGCAAATGTGCATCAAGAGAGAGGAGATGAGAACCACGAATGAGCGGTAGTTTGGAATCTCGCGTCAGCATCATAATCGTCTGCCGCATATCGTATCCATAATCTCCATAGGTGAAATAGTATTGGCTATGTTCGCGCTCAATGATAACCAGGCCAAGATCTTTTCGTGCCCACGGCAACAGTGATGGCGTTGCAAGGATGAGCATCGGGTGTTCATCGGATAGTTTTTGAAGAGACGTAGCTGTTTGTTTGTCAGTTAGATTGCTGTGGTACGTAATGACGTAATCTTCTATGCCAAATGAAAGTGCTTTGTGTGCATAGCTAATATCGTGTGTTGTCGGAAAGAAAATAACAAGAGATTGTTTCTTGGCGAATGATTCACGTATGAGTGACTTGTAGCGAGTCATGCGTTCCTTGTAGTTTTGTTGCAGTAGTAACTGTTCAAAGTCTTTTGGTTGCGGAGCGTGGAATGTAGTTATAGCATCATACGCTCTTTCTGGGATCAGATCATAAATACTTTTCCCAAGTGGAAGTAGTTGATATGAAGCGTTATACGCAAGAGCTTTTGCAAGTTGTGGAGGTATGAACCCAGGTGTTTCTATGCGTACTATTTTTTTGAGACTAAAGTTTGCATGACGAAGCGAGTGGCGTTCTTCTTCTGCTGGTACACATGACAGCACGAGCGCACGAACATTTCTCTTTTTTATACTAATGATGACGAGGTCTCCAAGTGCACATTGGTCTTTTGAGAAATAGGAAAGCTCTTCATACGGGAGTCCTTTTAGGAGTGGCGCAACGGCAACTACATACATACTGCTTAGTATAGCGCACATAGAACTTTAGAATAGGTCAAAAAAAGCTTGAAATATAAGGCTGCTTCTTGGCTTGCTTTTGTGTTAGAATGAGATTACTACTATGGGGTTTTTCAATAAAAAGCTTGGTATCGATTTAGGGACTGCAAATACACTCGTATATGTTCCAGAAAAAGGCGTTGTACTTGTCGAGCCTTCTGTTGTTGCGGTGTCACTTATCGATAATAAAATTCTTGCTGTTGGAAATGAAGCAAAAGACATGATTGGTAAAACACCAGACGAAATCGTTGCATATCGTCCTATGCGAGACGGAGTGATTGCGGATTATCGTGTAACAGAAGCGATGCTTCGGTATTACATCAACAAAGCTCTCAAAGGGTTCAATCTTTTTAAACCAGATGTGATGATCTCTGTTCCTGCAGGGGTGACTTCTACAGAACGTCGCGCGGTTATCGAAGCAGCTATCAAAGCCGGCGCAAAAAATGCGTATGTTGTGAAAGAGCCTATCTTGGCAGCCATCGGTGCAGGAATTGAAATCCAAGAAGCGCAAGGGCGTATGATCGTAGATATCGGTGGAGGTACAACAGACGTCGCCGTGATATCTCTCGGTGGTATCGTGTGCAGTACATCGGTTAAATGCGCTGGTAACAAAATCGACCAAGCTATCATCGACTATATGAAGAAAACGTACAATCTCGCAATTGGAGATCAGACAGCGGAAGATATAAAAGTAAATATCGGCTCAGCGCTTCCACTTGAAGAAGAGCTCGTTATGAAAGTAAAAGGACGAGATTTTATCGCGGGACTTCCTCGTACTGTTGAAATTCGTACAAATGAAATTGTAAAAGCAATCGACAAAGAATTGCGCATGATGATCAAAGCAGTCAAAGATGTTCTTCAAGAAACACCACCAGAACTCGCGTCAGATATTATCGACAACGGTATCATTATGTCAGGGGGGACATCTATGCTTCGTCATTTTCCAGATTTGGTAGAGCGTCGTACAGGTGTAAAGGCGGTGCTTGCTGAAGATGCATTCTATTGTGTTGCAAAAGGAACAGGGGTTGCTCTTGCTCACCTCGATACGTACAAGAAATCAGTTTTCTCTAAGAGATAAATATATACAAAATAAAAACTGGCAGTGAAGCCAGTTAGTCGATAGATGGTAAGTTGTCTTGTTTAAATTTCTCGATCTCACCCAATACATAGCTAGACAGGTCGTCGTATGAAACATGTTTCAGTCCGGTTGAAATATCAGACATAAGCGCGTCTACTTTTTTTGCGAGCTCATCGAGTTTTTCAGACAAAACTTCTTCAGCAGCTTCTGGTAGCTTTTCGGATACTTCGTCTTCAACAGCTTTGTCAAAGTGGTGTCTCAGTTTTTCTATATACAAAATAACAAGAGGGTCTGTCGCATAGAGGCTAACGTAGCGTTGAATCTCCTCGAGGGTTATGCTTTCAGGGTTTCGTGTCAGAAAGTCAAGTGCGGTGTTTCCCATGAGATTCTCCAAGAACAATTAATTTACCCTGATACTACACCAAAACATATAAAAAAGAAAAAGCCGACGCGCGCGTCGGTTTTTTTGTTTCTGATTACTTGTAGGCAAGTTTGGTGCGTACCCATTTCCATGTTGTCGCGATAGCGATAAGTATGTTCAGTTGCTGCCGAGGGGTATTGATGTTGTGACTATCAATGTACAACCCACAGCCTTCAATAGTTCCAGAGTGTTCGTGTCCTGGAATACTAAGACATGCGCAATTACTTCCATAGGTAGTAAAGTGCGGAGTCCCTCCGTCACGAAGAACACCTGAGAAGTCACCAGAAATGACACTTCTGTAACTTGGGTCTAGTGCGCGGTAGTGTCCTTTCATATTTTTGCGAACACCTGGTATTGACTGGTTTGCATGTTCAGCAAAAACCCGCATTGCCTCAGACGAGATAGATACGTCAAGTCCTGCGCCGTGCATGAGAGGTTCATCACTTGAGTGATAGGTTTGGAGCGAGAATAATTGAACTTGCTTGTTGTTAGTGCTTTCTCCTTGCACCTTTGCTTCTTCGGGTGCCAAGATGTTGAGTATTTCAGTGAGAAACTCCAAACCGTCTGCAATAGCTGTTTGTATTTCTTGGTTTTGCTGGTCCTCGATGGGTATACATAGCCAGTGGAGATCCCCACGACTAACTATTGGGCGGAAAGCCGAGTTAATTCCCCAAGGAGATACAACACTGGGGTGGATTGTTGTGCCACGAAGTACAGTATTGGTTATCTCCCAGCCAGTCTTTGTAAAGAAAATGTAGAGGTTGTTGTCCCAGGTTTCCATGTACCAGAGTTCAGGGACGATGACACCTCTTTCAGGGCCAGAAATTATATAAGTATTTTTCACGAGTGTTCCTTTCTAAAGAACAGTTGATTTGTCTTGATACTACACTAAAACATCTGGCAGGTAAATCGACTTTGCTATACTCATAGGTATGAATATCTCGCTTCCTCTTCATCATGCAGTTCTGGTTGTTGGTCCAGATAGGCACACTACATATACTGCTCTTCAGAGTGATTTCCCATCTCCTACACACAAACACATAGATCAGACGGTGTTAGATATCGACACTGCACGTGACATTATTTCGTGGGCAAAATCTGCTATCCAGGGGGATGAACATGGTAACAGAGCGCTTGTTCTCTCATTTCACACTATTACTCACCCTGCACAAAATGCGCTGCTTAAAATTCTTGAAGAACCACAACAAGGACTTCGATTTATTTTTGTAACAAGTAGCAAAGATAGACTTTTGGATACTGTGCTCTCACGTATGCATGTGGTACACCATGGTGAATCAACTGCTTCTTTAGACGCGATAGATTTTTTGCAAACAGTACCAGTGTCTCGTATCAAGCTTCCATATATTACTCAACTGCTTAATCGTGAAGATGAGGAAGGGAGAAAAGACCGTGAAGCAGTTAAAGGGTTTATTCTTTCGCTTGTTGAAGTGCTGCGTAAAGAAAACGCTTCACCTCGATACATACAAGAGACACTTGCTATGGCGTCCTATGCAGGTGACCCTTCAGCTTCAGGGAAAGCACTTATTGAGTATCTTGCATTGTTATTGCCCAAGCAGAAGAACTAGGATAGAATTACTCTACATTCATCACTAACCATATATGGCATATAATTTTTCAGAAGCAGAAACAAAAAAGCAAACAATCATCGATTGGCTACAAGGGGAATACCGATCTATTTCAACAGGTCGCGCTACACCACAAGTGCTTGATCTTGTTCATGTCGATATGTACGGAACTCGTACACCACTTGCGCACACTGGGTCTATTACTATCGAAGATCCGCGAACACTTCGTGTTGCCCCATGGGATAAATCAATTATCGGCGGTATGGAAAAAGCAATCAACGAAGCCGACCTCGGACTCTCTGTCTCATCCGATGACCAAGGACTTCGAGTGCATTTCCCAGCGCTCACAACTGAAACTCGTACAAAGTTGGTAAAACTTTTGAAAGACCGACTAGAAGATGCTCGCGTGCGAGTGCGTGCTCTTCGAGAAGAAACAAACAAAGATATCGACGCACGTGAAAAAGATGGAGAGTATGGACAAGATGAAAAGATGCGATATCGCGAAGCAATGCAGGCAATCGTTGATACAACAAACGCAGAGCTCGAATCTCTGTTTGCAAAGAAAGAAAAAGAAGTGATGGGCGAATAAATATGAAAAGAAAAAAGCCGACGCGCAGCGTTGGCTTTTGTGTTGCGAACTGGAGATCAGTTCTTGGGTGTCGTGACCGAGCAGGGGTCACACCTCAAACTCTTCCTCGGCTCCGGCTTGCTGTAGCTGAACGTCGGGGGCAGGTTTTCGTATACCATCGGCGCCGCCGGACGGTATTCGGGTACCTGGTACACAATGTTCGGCGGACGGTACTCGCGGATCGTTGAGATCGTGATCATGACACCGCCTGGCGTCATGATGGTCATCACTTCGGACATGGCAGGTGCTGCGGTGCCCGCAAAGGTTGTCTGCGCGGCAGTCGAAGCGGCTGACAATGCAATGGCCGCAGCCAGGAACAAGTTCTTCATGAGGGAGCTCCTTGAGGTGATTTAAAAACAACAACTGAGTGAAATACTCAAGTTATATTATACACTATATATACACTTTTGTCAAACGTAGATTCTCTTGTATGATATACTTTTTTCATGCGTAATCTTCTTTCAAAGTTTCCTTTTCGTTTAGATATTATTGTCCTTGTTGCCAGTATTTCTGCACTGATTATTTTCGGCAAAGGGCCTATTGTTCTCTTTTTTGTTATCTTGCTTGTGCTCGTAGTTGTTCATGAGTTTGGACATTTTATCGCAGCTAAACTCACAGGCATGCGAGTGGACGAATTTGCAGTAGGATTTCCACCGCGCATATATGGAAAGAAGTATGGCGAAACTACATACGCTATCAATGCTTTACCGCTCGGTGGGTATGTATCTATTTATGGTGAAAATAGTGAACACGATGAAGCAAAGCGCGATCCTCGAGCATTTGGTAATCGCCCGGTGTGGGCACAGCTCGTAACGCTTTCTGCTGGGGTTATTATGAACATGGTGCTTGCGCTTGCTATTTTTATCGGGCTTTCATATGGGAATGTACAAGTAAGTGTAGACGATCCAGTATATGGAGCACGCGCCACAAACACAGTTCTCATGGTTGTAGATGCTCATCCTGAGAGCCCTGCATTTAAGGCAGGTATCGTACCTGGATCTGTCGTCACATCGCTTGGCAATGGTCAAACACAGGCGACACTCACCACTGCAACATCTGCCATTAAGTTTATTGCAGATCATCAACATGACCCGCTCGCTATAGAATACGTCACACCAGACGGAGCTAAACATGACACAGTTATCGCTGCGGTCTATGGACTTGTGCCAAACAAAAAAGCGATAGGGGTAACATTTGATGTACGCGGGGTTGTTACAACAACACCCCTTGAAGCGATATCATTAGGTACCGAAAAAACAGTATCGTTTACTACACTCACACTTGCCGCTCTCGGTGAACTCGTAAAAAGTATTTTCCAAGGAGAAAATGTCATTGAATCTCTTTCTGGTCCGATAGGAATCGCACGCATCGTTACCAATACAAGTACATATGGAATAGAGGCGTTGCTTACACTCGTTGCAATCCTCTCTATTAACCTTGCGATATTTAACGCATTACCTATTCCAGCGCTTGATGGTGGGCGATTTGTGATTGTTGTCGGTGAAGCACTTGTTCGCCGAAAGCTTCCGTACAAATATCTCGCAGGCTCAAACGCTGTTGGTATCATCCTGCTCATTATTCTGGTCATCGTAGTAACCATAAAAGATATAATGGTGTAACTTTAGGCATTACTATATACTAAGATTCATATGCGACAGTCAAAACTCTATACTAAAACACTGCGTGAAGCCCCATCAGACGAGGTTTCAAAGAACGCAATTTTACTTACTCGTGCTGGATTTATTCACAAAGAAATGGCGGGGGTGTATACGTTTCTCCCACTTGGTCTTCGTGTGCTCAAGAAAATAGAAGACATTGTGCGTAGACATATGGACACAGTTGGAACTGAACTTCTAATGACAACACTTTCTCCTGAAGAGTATTGGAAGAATACTAATCGACTCGACACAGTGGATGTGCTTATGCGAACAGGTCCAGCTAACGAAGTTTCAAAACAAAAAAGTTCTAACTCGTACATTATTAATCCAACCCACGAAGACATGATTACCCCGCTTGCTGCTGAGTATCTGCAGTCATATAAAGATTTACCAGCTGCGTTCTACCAGATTCAGACAAAATTCAGAAACGAAGCTCGTGCAAAGTCAGGACTTCTTCGTGGCCGTGAGTTTCGTATGAAGGATTTGTACAGTTTCCACAGAGATCAGAACGATCTTATGCGTTACTACGAAGAAATAAAACCTGTATACATGAATATCTATCGAGACATTGGTATCGGTGATGATACGTTCATTACCGTTGCTTCAGGTGGAGACTTTACGCCGAACTTCTCCCACGAGTTTCAGACACTTGTTGATGTAGGAGAGGATGTTATTTACTTGGACCGTAAAAATAACATTGCCTACAATAAAGAGGTAGTAAATGACGAGACTGCGAAAAAGCTCGGAGTTGATTTCAGTCAAATGGAACAAGTAGCAGCGTGCGAAGTTGGAAATATTTTCCCACTCGACACAAAGTATACAGAGGTGTTGGACTACAGATATACGGATCAGGACGGCACTAAAAAGTTTCCATATATGGGATGTTACGGTATTGGTCCATCTCGTATTATGGGGGTTGTCATTGAGAAGTTAGCTGATGAAAAGGGTCTCGTATGGCCGGCAGCTATTGCACCATTTTCACTTCATCTCATTGCAATTTCAAAGGATAAAGATAGTGAAGCTTCAAAGCTTGCGGAAGATGTGTATACAAAGCTCACTCAAGCCGGGGTAGAAGTGTTGTTTGATGATCGCGACGAAGGAGCAGGAAGTAAATTTGCAGATAGTGATTTGATCGGTATTCCAATGCGTGTAGTGGTCTCAGATAAATCTCTCGAAAAAGGCGGGGTAGAAATCAAAGAGAGAACCAGTGATCAATCAGAAATCATAACCGTTGAGCAACTCCTGAAAACCTATACACCAAACTGTGAGTAGGATCTAGATTGTAATTAGACAAAGAAAAGCCCGACGCAATGCGTCGGGCTTGGTTTAATTCTGGTAGTGGAAACCAACACACTCGTAAACCCCAGCCGAAACTTCAGCAAAGTGGAATCGATTTGGAATATGAATTCCCCACACTCTGTCATAACAGGTTTGAGAAAGCTTGAACGAAAGGGTTAGAACTTTTCCATATCGTGTCCCTCGGTAGTTTTGCATAAGGACTTTGTCCCAGGCGTTACATTTTTTTAGTTCTGCAGATGGTGGCGACGTTTTGCCAATGTAGGCTTCTTCTCGTGGGTTCTGGTTTTTCTTACGGAATAAGTCTTCCAGGTTTTTTTGCTTTGCTATGACTGCAAACGTGTCTTTTATCCAAAGATGTTTGTTGACGAAGTCGACCCATCTGCTTTCGAAAAAATTTCTTTGTGTGAGCATCTTGGAGATAGTGGTGGCAATCTCTTCAAGATCTGCTTTGCTGTATTGCTGCGTACCATGTGTCATGTCTATTCTCCTCAAAAATATGAACTAGGTTGGCCGTATTATGTCACGTATTTAGTTAAAGTCAATAAATACGCTCGTTCATAAAAGTGCTAGACTGTGCCTATGTTTGAACGATTTTTCCGTAATTTCTCCAATGATATCGGTATTGATTTAGGGACTGCAAATACACTCGTCTATCTCCGCGGACGAGGTATTGTGATTGACGAACCGTCAGTTGTTGCACTTAACGCAAAAACAAATCGTGTGGTTGCAGTTGGTCGTGAAGCAAAAGACATGATGGGGCGAACGCCCTCACATATTCGTATCGTGCGACCACTTGTTGATGGTGTTATTTCAGACTATGAAGTAACCGAAGAGATGCTTTCGTATTTAATCAACAAAGCAAATGACATCGATAAAAAAATCTTTCGACCGCGAGTGGTTGTGGGTATTCCTGTAGGGGTTACTAACGTAGAAATGCGAGCGGTGTATGATGCTGCAAAATCAGCTGGTGCACGTGAAGTGTATATAGTAGAAGAGCCAATGGCAGCAGCGATAGGGGTACGTATGCCAATTCATGAACCAGTTGGAAGCATGATTGTGGATATCGGTGGAGGAACTACAGATATCGCAGTGATAGCTCTCGGGGGTGTGGTGCGTGCAAAGTCACTTAAAGTCGCGGGGGATTTGATGAACAACAATATCGTCGCGTATATGCGTGACGAGTTCAAAATGCTTATCGGTGAAAAAACTGCGGAGCATATTAAGATGACAATTGGTTCTGCATTGCCTGGTGAAGAAGCTGAAGAGATGACCGTGAAGGGTCGCGACCTCGTCACTGGTCTTCCTCGAGAAGCTATCATCACCGATATTGATATTCGAGAAGCAATGTATGGACCGTTATCGCAACTTGTTGAAGCCATTAAAGAAGTTTTGGAGACAACACCACCTGAGGTACTTGCAGATATTATGCATAAAGGTATTAGTATTTCTGGAGGTGGTGCACTTATCCGTAACCTCCCAGAACTTTTTGAAATGCAACTCAAAGTACCAGTAACCATAGCAGATGATCCACTTACATGTGTTGCGCGAGGTACTGGAATCATCCTTGAAGATTTGCCATTATATAAAGACGTGCTCGTACAAAATACAGATGACATATCTTTCAGATAAAAGAAAACAAAATACGCGTTTTAAAACTGTGATTGGTATTTTTGTTATCGCCGCCGGACTTACATTTTTTTGGAAGTATATTGTTGTTGAGGTTTCTCCGGTGACATTACCAGTTGTAGAGACATATGCGTCTTCTCGTGACGGGGTCATGGGTATACCACATACTATTGCTTCGTACTTTACATCACGAAACGTGTATGAAGAAAAGATTACATATCTAGAACGTGAGATTGAACGTTTGGAAAACGTTGTTGCAATATACACACGAACTGAAGGAGAGGTGTCTGCTAGTACCACAGCTGTAGAAAACATAGCTATTCGCGCATATCCGATTATAGAGGACATGACAGGTATCTATGACACAGTTCTTATTTCGAAAGGTTTTGTTGATGGTGTGATTGAGGGTTCCAAGGTATATCTTCGCGGTCGACAAGTGGTTGGTACCATCACACAGGTTCACAAAAAAACATCACTCGTGTCACTGTATTCAGCATCTGGTTCTAGTGTTCGAGGTGTCATCCCAGAGCTCTCGCTCGCGTTTACCTTAGACGGAGCAGGAGGTGGCTCATTTACTGCGATTATGCCAAAGACGCTTACCCCAACAGAAGGTATGGCTGTATATCTCGAAAGTGATCCAACAATGATTCTTGGGACTATTGTTCGTATTGAAAATGACCCTCAGGATGTCGCTCTTCGGCTGGATGTTCGGGGTGTGTATAATCCAAGTAACTCCCATACATTTTATGTCGAGTAATACTCTAAAAATATACGGAGGAACATTTGTCATTGGGGTGCTCGTTTTCTTTTTTGATATCTCTTTAGGTAATGGAACGCTACCCATTTTGACACTTGGTTTTTGTGCTATAGTGATTCTAATACTCTATGTTTCGCCGCATCTTCGCACGCCGTATTAGTAAACAAGCTTCTTTTGAGATAGACCCAGAAGATGTATTTTTGGATGCGCGTAATATCCCGACATTCAACGTCGATCAGCTAGAAGGTCACTTGGAAAAACCACTTCCAATGTATATGAGTTATGTATTCCTCATCGGGTGCGTTGCACTCTTTTTGGCTTTTTCTGGAAGACTATTTAGCATGCAAATCGTACAAGGTGACTCGTATCAAGAAAAATCAGACAAGAATCACTTACGTAGTACACCTATTTTTGCTCATCGTGGCACCATCTCAGATAGAAATGGAGAGTTACTTGCGTGGAATGATGGAACATCCGGTGTCGGGGACATTCCAAAGCGTAGATACACTGAGACCTCTGGCTTCTCTCATGTTCTTGGATATGTAAGTTATCCAAAAAAAGATAGTAGCGGTATTTTTTGGCAGGATGAGTACCTAGGAAAAGATGGCATAGAAAAAATCTATCAACAAAAATTACAAGGCGTTGCAGGAGAAAAGGTAATAGCTATCAATGCTCATCAAGAGGTTGAAGCAGAAAACGTCACGATTGACCCTATGCACGGAGAAAATATCAAACTCACCATTGATGCAGGTGTACAGGCTAAGCTCTATGAGAGTATCGCTTCTCTTGCTCATCGTGTTGGGTACACAGGAGGTGCTGGGGTTATTATGGATATTCACACAGGAGAGGTGCTCGCGCTTACGAGTTATCCAGAATACAGCAACAACATCATGACAAATGCCTCTTCTTCAGAAGAAAAAGCACGGGTCACATCTGACCTTCAGAGTTCTGCAAAAAAGTTTCTTAACCGCGCCGTCTCTGGTGTGTTTACTCCAGGCTCAACAGTTAAACCATTCGTTGCGATAGCTGCACTCATGGAAGGTATTATTACTCCAGAAAAAAATATTTTTAGTTCTGGAGCGCTCGTTATAAAAAACAAGTACGGTGGACCAGATACTGTGTTTAAAGACTGGAAGGCTCATGGATATGTAGATATGCGTGAAGCACTCGCTGTATCGTCCGATGAATATTTTTATCAAGTTGGTGGTGGGTATATGGATCAGCCGGGACTTGGTATAGTACGTATCGATGAGTATGCACGTATGTTTGGGTTTGGTACAACAACAGGAATTGACTTGCCAAACGAAAAATCTGGAACCATCCCTACCCCTGAATGGAAGAAAGAAGTTTTTGGAGAGGATTGGTTACTCGGTAACACATACCACACATCAATCGGTCAGTATGGATTTCAACTTACCCCACTTGAACTCATACGAGGAATTGCGTCTCTTGCAAACGGAGGGTATCTAGTAACTCCACACACACTTTTAGGTAAAGAGGGAGAAAAAGTTGATCTTGATCTTGATCCACAAGATCTGCGAGTTATTACCGAAGGGATGCGCCAGGGAGTGCTTGACGGAACAGGGAGGGTGCTTCAAATTCCAGGAGTGTCAGTTGCTTCAAAGTCAGGAACTGCTGAACTTGGTGTAAAGAAAGATTTGATTAACTCATGGATTAGTGGGTATTTCCCATACGAGAATCCAAAGTACGCCTTTGTTATTATTATGGAAAAAGGCGATGTGCATATCTTGCAAGGTGCAGTGTTTGCTGCCCGTGAGACGATCGAGTGGATGCGAGATAATACAGAATATACAAAATAAAGCTTTCTGGGTGATGACTGTCTTTATTATCTAATCAAAGCTGTAATACTCGACGAGGGGTTGATTACATGGTAAAATAGTCCGCAATGGAATATTTAACACCTGAAAAGAAAATAGAGCTTGAAAACGAGCTCAATCACTTAAAAACAGTTCGCCGTAAGGAAATTGCAGATGCTCTTGAGTATGCAAAGTCTCTCGGTGACCTTTCTGAAAACGCTGAATATCATCAGGCGCGAGAAGATCAAGCTAACTGCGAAGATCGTATTGGCCATGTTGAGCAAATTCTCAAAAATGCTGTCATTATGGACAAGCATCATGCAGGTACGGTTGAAGTTGGTGCGACAGTAATTGTCACTAAAAAAGGAGATAAAGAAGAAAAAACGTTTACGCTTGTAGGAAGTGAAGAAGCAAACTCACTTGAAGGAAAGATTTCAAACGAATCTCCACTTGGGCAAGCGCTTCTTGGAAAGAAAGCAGGAGACACTGCAACGGTGAGCGCTCCGAAAGGAGAAATGGTGTACACAATCAAAAAAATTGCTTAAAGCATCATAAAGACAAAACCCGCACAGTGTGCGGGTTTTTCTTAGAAACGTATAATCAGTTTGTGATATAATCGTTTATATATGGCATCATTATCTGAACTGCGCGATGAGCGTCTCAAAAAATTAGAAGCACTACAAGCACTTGGAAAAGTGGGGTATCCTGCAGTTTCTCGTAAGACTCACGACATCTCGGATGTGGTGCGCACATTTACTGCGCTTCAAGATGGCGGTGCGCAGATTATCCTTGCAGGGCGTGTGATGGCGTCTCGTGGACAGGGAGCGCTTGCGTTCATCGATCTTTATGACGGAACAGCAAAGCTTCAAGCTGTTATCAAGTTACCTGAATCTCCAGAAGACGTGCTTCAGTTTTATAAAGACTATGTTGATACTGGGGACTTTATTGAAGTAACAGGAACACTCTTTACTACAAAAGCAGGACAGGAAAGTATCCTTGTGACAAATGTTGAAATGCTTTCAAAAGCACTTCTTCCTCTTCCAGATAAATATCACGGTATTCAAGATGAAGAGCTTCGCATGCGTGAACGGTATTTGGATATTCTTACTAATCCAGAGTTGCGAGAGCTTTTTGAAAAGAAGGCAAAGTTTTGGGATGTGGTTCGTACATTTTTGAAAGATAAGAAATTCTTGGAAGTTGAAACACCAACGATTGAAGTAACAACAGGTGGGGCAGAAGCTCGTCCTTTTGCTACACACCATCATGATTTTGATTTGGATGTGTTCATGCGTATCTCTGTTGGTGAACTTTGGCAGAAGCGTCTGATGGCCGCTGGATTTCCTCGTACATTTGAAATTGGTCGTGTGTATAGAAATGAAGGATCATCCCCAGAACATGTGCAGGAATTTACTAACTGCGAATTTTATATGGCCTACTCAGATTATGAAGATGGCATGAAACTTGTAGAGGAGCTCTATAAGAAAATCGCTGAAGAAGTTTTTGGAACTACTACATTCACAACTCGTGGCCACACATTTAACTTGGCAGATGAGTGGAAGCGAATTGATTACCGTGATGAAGTGCTTCGTCAAACAGGGGTTGATATTACAACAGCATCTCTTGAAGAACTTGTCGCAAAAGCGGAGGAGCTTAAGATTAAGTATGATGGGGTAAACCAGGAACGCCTTATTGATACGTTGTGGAAATACTGCCGAAAGAACATCGCTGGTCCTGCATTTTTGGTTAATCATCCACGCATCACTTCTCCGCTTGCAAAAGCAAATCCGGATGGAGAGACTGTGCAAAAGTTTCAACCTATTTTAGCAGGCGCAGAGATAGGAAATGGATATTCTGAGTTAAACGACCCAATTGATCAGCGTGCTCGTTTTGAAAAGCAGCAAGAGTTACTTGCTGGAGGGGACGAAGAAGCGATGATGTCAGATGATTCATTTGTCGAAATGCTCGAACACGGCATGCCGCCGACATGTGGATTTGGATTTGGAGAACGACTCTTTGCGTTTTTGGTTGATAAGCCTATACGAGAAGTCACAATGTTCCCGCTTATTAAGCCAAAAAATATTTAATCTTTTTTGTTACGGAGCCTCTCTCGCTCATCAACGTAGTCTTACCTACGTTTTCTTCGCTCGTTTCTCCGTGCCTCAAATCTTAAGTATTTTTTGCTTAATAAGATAAGATAAGCCTAAAGCTGAATATTAAAAACCGACGTAATACGTCGGTTTTTAATATTCAGGACAGGAACAGAATGAATCATGCTTTTCTTCGCGCTGCACATCTTTTTGGCTATCCACAGCCTTTTCCTAGGATATTGAAAGTTAAGTGGAGTATAATGGGTGCTAGTGGAGCATTGTGGGAGATGCTTTACAAACAGTATGCTGATAGGCCAATACACACACGAACTCGATCCAAAGAAACGCCTGACGCTGCCAGCAAAATGGCGCACTTCGCTTGGAAAGAAAGTGGTGGTTACTAATGGACTAGATGGCTCGCTCTTTATTTTTGCAGAGAAACAGTGGAGGGAGATTGCTGAAAAGCTCGCATCAAACGGATTTGGTAACGCAGATTCTCGTAGTTTCAATCGAGTCATGCTTGCGCATGCATTTGAAACAGATGTTGATGCCCAGGGGCGTATTCTCATCCCAGATACGCTCAAGGAAACAGCGGGGCTTACTTCGAAAGTTGTTCTTGCCGGCATGTACTCACGTATTGAAATGTGGGACGAAACACGCTGGAAAGACTACTCAAAGAAAGCTCTCGGCGAAGCTGATGCTCTTGCAGGAAAATTAAGCGATCTTGGCATGCTCTAAGCAGAATGTGCTAGCTTTATACACGACCATGTCGCACATTCCAGTACTTTTACATGAATCTATAGAAGGTCTCAATATCCACAAAGGTGGTACGTATGTTGACTGTACAGTCAATCGCGGAGGTCATAGCTATGAAATAGCAAAAGCTTTAGGAAAAGACGGTACGCTTATTTGTATCGATCTTGATGAAGTTGCTCTTGAAGAAGCAGAGAAAAAGATAAGCAAATTAAAAAATGCTCCAACGTTACATTTTGTGCACAGTAACTTTAGACATCTTACTTCTATTCTTAAAGAACTTAAAGTTACTTCAGTCGATGGAGTACTCGCAGATCTTGGACTATCCTCGCAAGAACTCGATATCTCAGGGAGGGGATTTTCATTCCGATATGATGAACCACTTCTCATGACATTTGCTGCGAACCCAACAGAAGACATGACGACCGCGTATGATATCGTCAACTTCTGGAGTGAGTCAACAATTGCGGATGTTCTCTACGCGTTTGCTGATGAGCGTTATGCTCGTCGTATCGCTCGAACAATCGTAGAAGCTCGCAACGAAGGTGAAATAAAAACGACACACCAACTCGTTGACACTATCAAATACGCAGTGCCCACAACGTACCGCCATGGCAAGACCCACTTTGCTACAAAAACATTTCAAGCTCTCCGCATGGCGGTGAACGATGAATTAGGTAGCATACATGATCTTGTGGCTGCGCTCCCACATGTGTTGAAACCCAGTGGACGTGCAGCAATTATTACTTTTCATAGCACCGAAGACCGTATTGTAAAACAAAGTCTCAGGGCATTAGATGAATCTCTCACCATTATTAACAAAAAAGCAATTATTCCAACCAAAGAAGAATTACACAATAACCCTCGTGCACGCAGCGCCCAGCTCCGCATCGCCGAAAGAAAATAAATCAGATAGATACCATGAAAACACACTTCCTCAACCAAACATTCCAAGAACGTCTCGTACATACAATGCTTGCAACAATAGCGCTTCTTGTTATTGCGTACGCCGTTGTGCTTTTGTCGGTTGTATTTTCTGCAATTGAGCGAAAGCAAGCCCTCCTTGAAACACGTGAGTTAACATCATCACTTTCTCAGGTTGAACAAGATTATGCGCAAACACTTGCAACTATTACAGACACTAAACTAGCAGCGCATAACTTCAAGCGAATTGATAACTCTACATTTGCTGTACGCAAAGATCCTATTGCTACGTACTCTATTTTGTATACTCGCTAAGAGCTTATAGTATATGCACAGCAAGCCGCATGAGCTTACCGAAGACCAAGAGCTTCGTTCTGTCTATCGAATCCAACTAGTTTCTTTATTTTTTATAGGACTGTTTATTATTTTTGTTGGACGAAGCGTGTATATTCAAGTTGTTCAACATGAATACTATACGTCACTTGCTGATAAGCAATATGTCGGCACTTCGCTTAATCACTTTGATAGAGGGACTATTTTCTTTTCACAGGTTCGCGATGAACCAGTTCCAGCAGCTCAGCTGATTGGGCGATATAGAATTGCTGTTGCTCCAGGAAAAGTTAAAGATGCTGAAGTGCTCTATACAGCTCTCACATCTCGAATTGCTGTTGATAAAAAGTTATTTGATGAACGTTTGCAGAAGCTCGAGGATCCATACGAAGAAATTGCCTCAGGTGTTTCAGAAGAAGACGTCGCACACTTGAAGTCACTCAAATTAGCTGGTGTAACGTACGTAAAAGATAATGTGCGGTTCTATCCTCAAGGATCTATCGGTTCTCAGGTTATTGGTTTTGTTGGAAATGATGGATCTCGTGCACGTGGACAGTATGGAGTAGAGCGCTATTATGAAGACATCTTGTCTCGATCTACAGACCAGCCTACCGTTAATTTTTTTGCAGAATTGTTTGCAGATATTGGAACCAATGAAGTTTCTAACCAAGACAAACAAATGGGGGATGTTATTCTCACTATCGATGCGTCTGTTCAACGAAGTCTGCACACCGTTCTTGAAGAAACAAAAAAGACATGGAACTCAGATCAGATAGGGGGTATTGTTATGGATCCATCAACGGGTTCAATTATTGCGATGGATGGTATGCCGTCATTTGACCCAAATAGCTATAGTGATGTTGATTCTGTTCGCAAGTACTCAAATCAACTTATCTCTGGTGTGTATGAAATGGGTAGTATTATTAAGCCACTTACCGTTGCTGCAGCACTTGATGCTGGAGTTGTGAATGAGGACACAACATATGTTGATACAGGTTTTCGTGATTTGAACGGCTACAAGGTTCGAAACTTTGACGGTCAAGCGCGAGGTACAACAAAGATGCAGACCATACTGGATAAATCACTCAACGTAGGTATTGTATTTTTGGTAGAACAGTTAGGTAGAGAACGTTTCCAAGATTATTTTAAAAAGTTTGGTATAGGAGATGAAACAGGTATAGATCTTCCTGCAGAAGCTGGTGGGCTTACAAAAAACTTACAGAGTTCTGTGTTTGTTGATAGTGCAACAGCAGGTTTCGGTCAGGGTATTGCTATTACTCCAATACAAACCGTTCGAGCACTTTCAATACTTGGAAACGGTGGTGTGCTTCCATCTCCACATGTTGTAGATACTATTGTTTACAAAAATGGTGAAACAAAAAAAGTCTCAGGTACTCCTGGGGAACGTGTTATTTCTCAAGAAACAAGTGAACAAATCACTCGCATGCTTGTTCATGTAGTAGATACCGCACTAAAAAATGGTGACTATAAAATGGATCATTATTCAATAGCAGCAAAGACAGGAACTGCTCAGATACCGCAACCAGGAGGCGGGTACTACGACGATAGATACCTGCACTCGTTCTTCGGGTATTTCCCAGCATACGAGCCAAAGTACATTATCTTCCTGTTCCACACCAATCCAAAAGGTGCTGAGTATGCTTCTGCAACACTCACTGATCCATTTTTTAAACTGGTAAAGTTCCTCATCTCGTATTACGAAGTCCCACCAGATAGATAAATGATATCTCTAGTAGTTTGGTATACTACGCTTCATGTTAGAAAATCCTCAAGTTAGACTATTGTCTTCAAATTCATACAAAGAAGGAACAGTCGTATACCATATGTGTCGCGATATACGTGCGCACGATAACGACGCGCTCTTGTATGCTCAAAAGTTGGCCCATAGTCAGCAGGCGAATCTCGTGGTGGTGTATACAGTTTGGAACTACGAATGGTTAGGTGGAACACAGCGTTTCTACGACTGGGTTATCCCTTCACTTAAAGAAGTAGAAGCAACGCTACATGCGCACAATATACCGCTTATTGTACATGTAGAGCATAGACGTACACCAACGTATACATACATGGAAACATTGCCTGATATTGGCGCTGTTGTTATTGATCAGATTCCACTCTCGTTCATGTCACGTTGGAAGTCTGTATTTCAAAAAAAGTATTCCACTACACCTCTATATGAAGTAGATGCGCATAATATTGTCCCTGTATGGGAAGCGTCTTCAAAACAAGAGTTTGCTGCACACACATTTCGCCGCAAACTGCACGAAAAAATTGCCCTCTTTGTAGAGGATTATCCAACTTTGCATAAACAAACCACATCGTTACAACACACTCCTGTCGACTGGGAGGTAATCGAAGCAAATCTTGTCTGCAGAAAAGATGTTTCTGGTGTTGGTTCATATACACCCGGTGAACAAGCAGCACATATACAGCTAAAAGAGTTTTTCAAAAGCAAGCTATCTTCATACGAAGAATCGCGAAACGCTATCGATAAAGACGGACAGAGCAATCTGTCACCATATATTTCGCACGGCAACATTTCACGCAGAAGAATCGTTCTTGACCTGTGTAAATATCTCAAACCGGATCAGCATCCATCTCAAACTATACGAGAAATTATTAGCGCAGATCACAACGGATCAAATGGTGCTCGCGGAAGCGCAGCTTCGTTTGTAGAAGAGTGTGTTATTCGTGCTGAAGTTGCTGAGAACTTTTGTTTTTATAATCCTGACTATGCGATATACGAAGGGTTTCCGTCGTGGGCCAAGGAGACACTCACTAAAGCTAGAAATGATAAGCGAGAATACCTGTACACTCGCGCAGAATTTGAAGGAGCAAAAACACATGATGATATCTGGAACGCTGCACAAATGCAGATGGTTACTTCAGGCAAGATGCATGGCTATCTGCGTATGTATTGGGCGAAAAAAATACTTGAATGGTCAGCCTCTCCAGAGGAGGCAATGAAGACCGCGGTGTATCTAAATGACACGTACGAACTTGACGGACGAGATTCAAATGGATATGTAGGCTGTGCGTGGAGTATTGGTGGTGTGCATGACAGGCCGTGGTTTGGTAGACCGGTATTTGGAGTCATTCGGTTTATGGCACGTTCCGGTGTGGAGAAGCGTGGTAAGATAGATACATATATACGTACGTGGCTTTCAGATAAACACACATCTCATGATTAAAAAAACAACTAAACCAACATCTACTGCTAACCTAAAAAAAGATACAAACACTTCATGGGGAGGGGTTGCATCATGGTACGACGAACACCTTGAAAAGTCAGGCGACACCTATCACGAAAAAGTTGTGTATCCTAACCTTGCTCGACTACTAGGAGATATAACCAAGAAAAAAATTATAGATGTCGCATGTGGACAGGGACAGTTCTCTCGTATACTTGCTGATGCTGGAGCATACATCATCGGGGTTGATCTTGGTAAAGAACTCATTGAGATTGCAGAAAAGAAAAACACTGCACACAAGTTTCAGGCGCATTATTTTAGCAGTCCGTCTCACGATTTGTATATGATACAAGATGGTGCTCAAGATATCGCCGTATGTGTATTGGCGCTTCAAAATATTGAAAAGCTTGCAGATACAATGAAAGAAGTCGCTCGCATACTTACTCCTGGTGGAAGGTTTTTGATGGTCATTAATCATCCGTCATTCAGGAATCCACGTCACACACACTGGGGATACGATGAACATGAAAAGGTGCAGTATAGGCGAGTTGATGAATACATGAGCGAGTCAAAAATAAAAATTGACATGACACCCGGGAGCGCAACCGATAAAAAGTTCACAGTATCATTTCATCGTCCGCTGCAGGTATATGTCAAAGCTCTAGGAAAAGCAGGGTTTGCTATTACCCGGCTTGAAGAATGGGAATCTCATCGAGCTAGCGAACGTGGTCCGCGCAAAGAAGCAGAGGATAAATCAAGAAAAGAAATACCGCTTTTTATGTGTATTGAGGCGACCAAACTTGTATAATATGTTCGTGATATAATCGAACTATATGAAAAAACACGTCAAGAAACTACTTAGTTATCCATATGCAAAAACAGGGCTCATCTTTCTAGGGCTCATTGTTGCTTTATTTGCGTATTATTTTTATGCGATGAGCACTACCGTACAAGGTCCTGTTCCTGTAGTAGAAGTAACTGCAACTGATCATGTTCGAGGAGCACAAGGTGGCAAAGTCACTCTCGTAGAATTTGGTGACTTCCAGTGTCCAGCGTGTGCGGCATACGAACCTCTTGTTCGTCAGATTGTTGCAGCTAACCCAGATACGCTTTCATTTGTTTTCCGTCATTTCCCGCTAACTGCAATACATCGAAATGCGCTTCTCGCAGCAAAAGCATCCGAAGCAGCAGCACTTCAGGGAAAGTTTTGGGAAATGCATGATGTGCTTTATGATAGACAAAAAGAATGGGGTGAGACGTTAAACGCGCGAGAGATTATCCTAAGCTATGCAACAGAGCTTAGTCTTGATATGCAAAAATTTGCTGTAGATATTGACAGTTCTGCGATAGAAGACAAGATTGTTGCTGAGTATAGAGAGGGGTCACAGCTTAAAGTTCAAGGTACGCCGACATTTTTCCTTAACGGAAAGATGATAGAAAGCCCACAGTCATTTGAAGCTTTTGACAAACTTATCAAAGAAGCTGCTGCGAACGCTCAATAATACTATATACAATATGATTAAAGAATTTTTACTTAAGCAGGCCGTTAAGCGCGGAACGAAAAACCTTCCAAAAGAACAAGCAGAGATGCTAACTACGGCTGTAGAAAAGAATCCAGAACTCTTTAGCAAGATTGCAAAAGAAATCGAAGAGCTCAAAAAACAAGGCAAACCAGAAATGTATGCTGCGCTTGATGTTATGAAGAAGTATCAAAAAGAGTTGCAAGCAGCAATGACAAAATAACTTACTAAGTACATGAATGAACAAGATCTAACAGCCTCAGTCAATACTGCTAGTATAAATATTCCCCCTGCTTCAACTACTGAACCTGTTCCTGATAAAAGTGTACTCAGTCAGTTAGATTTAAGAAATTTTAGGATATTCTTTCATGCTACTGTATTAATTATTTTTGCACTACTAATTTTTTCACCCGTTTACTCTACGATACAAAAAGGTGCTGTTGGTTTATTGGTAGAGGAAGGGGTACAGAAAACAGTAACAGGACTTCAAAAAGTTCCAGTTATTGACTATGGTCCATTTGATGGAATGTTTATTTTAGCTCTTGGATGGTTTGGTCTTTTTAGTTTTTCGGTATCTTGGTTTTGGTTTATTGGCTATATTTACTTGTCATTAAAAACAAAAGACGGACTAACTTCTTTGGGTCTAGTAGCGGTGAATGTGTTATTTGTACTTTGTTTGGTTGGGCTGTCTATAGTAGGTATTGGACAAATTGAACCTGGAGATATCGACTGTTCTTGCCGTGAAATCGTTGGACATTTGTCAGGGTATTACATGTATATAATACTTATTACATATCTAATAGCTGTATCTGTAATCCTTTTTACAAAGGTGCCTAGTGTGGTTAGGGTTAGATTTATAAAGTTACTTTCTCTTTTAGCTTTGATTGGAGTCTTTGTAAGTACTTACTTTTTTAACCCATATATTAACAAGAAGCTAATTGATAATACTGCGGGTACGGCTTATGTTGAACAACAAGGAAAAGAGTGGAAAAACAGAAAAGCTTACAACGAAGATTATTACAACTATTTTCAATCAACAGACGAATCAAATGTTTTTCGTCTACATGGGTGTAACCAGGGTGAGGTCAATAATATTTGTGGTAAAGAAAGAGAAATATTTTATGTATCTTACCCGGGCACATTGAGTGGTTCAGGCCAAGATATTTTAGTTATTAAGCAATATATTGAAAGTAACTTTAAAAAGCATGCAGGAAAAATAATTTCTCTACGAGAAAAACACTTTGGAGAAATACATGATGATTCTCTGGATTTTGCGTTCAAAGTAAACACCAATCCTTATCAACGAGAAGAATCTACCGTGCTTTGTACATACACCAACTCTACTTTAAGGTGCGATTAACTTAAAGGCTTGTCTACTAGTTGTGTAAATATTACAACGGAAAGATACGTCAAAGTGTATATTTAAAACATAAAAAAGCCGCGTGATACGCGGCTTTTGCTTAGTTGTAGATTTTCAGAATTCCACCACAGTCGGAAGTCCAGGTGTCGTCACCTTGTTTGTTTTCTTGTATGTATCTATTCAATGGTCTGTCATGAGTGAAGTACTTGAGAAGTGCAAACACAAACAACAGAACTGTCCATACCATGAAGGAAACCATGGGTATCGCTCTGGCGCCAGTTCCCATCTCTTGAACAGCAATCTCGAAAGAGGGTGTGATCATCCATGTGACTAGACATGTCGCGTACAGAGCAGAAACGTACAGGTAAAGATTGGGGTGTTTTGCGTACCAGTTTGTTTCCTTAAACGTGCCATACAGCTTAGTTTCTTCGGTATTCATGTGATTCTCCTGTAAAAAGAATTTTCCGCGATGAGGACGGTACATGCGTAGACTATCATAATGGAATAAAGAGTCAAAGCATGTTAAGATTGTTCCATTATGTCACTTTCTATCGGAATTGTTGGGCTTCCAAATGTTGGTAAATCAACACTTTTTAATGCGCTTACAAAAAAATCTGTTCCTGCAGACAATTATCCATTTTGTACTATCGATCCATCGGTTGGGATTGTTCCTGTGCCAGACCCACGACTAGAAGCACTTTCAAAAATTTCTGGTTCAAAGAAAATTATTCCAGCAGTAGTTGAGTTCGTTGATATCGCAGGACTTGTAAAAGGTGCTGCAGAAGGTCAGGGACTTGGAAACCAATTCCTTTCACATATTCGTGAGACAGATGCAATCGCAGAAGTGGTGCGTATCTATGAAAATGCAGATCTCATCCACGTAGAAGGAACAGTCGATCCACTTCGAGATATTCAAATCATCAACATGGAACTCATCTTGGCTGATATGTCGACAGTTGATAAACGCATCCAAACACTTGGGCGTGATGTAAAACGTGGAGACAAAGACGCAGTAAAACTTCATGGTATTCTCGAGCGTCTCAAACTACACCTAGAATCAGAGAAGCTTGCTAATACACTTGTACTTGATGAGGAGGAAAGAAAACTTGTTCGCGACACACACTTGATAACCATGAAGCCGTTCTTGTATGTATTAAACAAACAATCTGGTGGAAAGAACTTGGATGAAATGAATGATGAAAGATTCGCAAACTTGATCAAATACTTTAACGAAAACAAATTCCATTATGTTGTGGTGGATGCAAAAATTGAAGACGAGCTTAAAGAATTCGAAGGTGAAGAAAAAGATATAATGCGCCAAGAGCTCGGTGCTCACGACAACGGAATCGATAGTCTCATCAAAGCAGGATATGATTTACTCGGATTAGATACATATCTTACAACAGGGGAAATGGAAACTCGCGCTTGGACTATTAAGAAAGGCTCTACTGCGCCACGCGCAGCCGCTGCTATTCATACAGATTTTGAAACAAAATTCATTCGTGCAGAAGTTGTCGCATACGAAGATCTCATTGCTGCAGGAAGTATGGCAGAAGCTCGCAATAAAGGTACGCTTCGCACAGAAGGAAAAGAGTATATAGTGAAGGATGGTGATGTGATTGAGTTTAGGATTTAATATAAAAAGCCGCCCCATGTCCGAAGACGGGGGCGGGTCGGTGCAGCAGTCCTGTTTCATCCTTTCGGAATCGTCAGGAGATGTACACACATCTCTACAAGAGCACCTAAACTTACTATAACAAACTATAGTAATATTGTCAAGTTTCTGAAGATGGTAGGTTATAGAGAGTTTAAGGTTTAACATTTGGTATACTTCTCATTATGTATATTATTTACGCATTACTCGGTGCTGTTATGGCATCTATTGGAACTATTTTTGCAAAGGCAGGACTTAAAGGGGTTGATGCTAATTTACTAACTGCACTTCGTGGTATCGTCATGGCGGTTGTGGTCACGCTCGCTGCGCTGTCATTTGGAAAACTCACACACGCAGGTATTGCATCTCTCTCAAGTAAACAGTGGATGTTTGTAATTCTTTCTGGGTTAGGTGGTGCGCTCTCATGGATTTTCTTTTATCACGCTCTTGCTGATGGTCCAACAGTTACGGTAACTGTTATAGATAAACTTTCGATTGTTTTCACCGCTATATTAGCAGCGCTCGTCCTTGCAGAAGGGGTGACACTCCAAGCGGTTATCGGGCTCGGTTTTGTGGTGTTTGGGACACTTCTTGTTGCTATTCCTTGGGCAACTCTTATCGGATTTTTCAAATAAAGATAGGTATTGACATTTATATAAACACATAGTATAATTGATATAGCCCCAACAGCAGTTGCCATTGATTGTTGGATTTGCTCGGGACCTCCACGGTTCCGAGCTTTTTCTTTTGCTATACTCGTCTTTAAGAGTACATCTTCAAGGAGACAGCTATGGCATATATGAATTGCCGTGAATGTGGAGGTGAAGGAACTGTCCTTATGCTTTTCGTTCATCGTGTTAATAAAACATTTCGCACTCCTCTCCTTTCGTGTCCTTCGTGTGGTGGTGAATCAAATGGAACACAAGGGAAGCGAGCAGGTGAGGAGCTTGCAAACTATGAAGGTAAACCATTGCTCATTGAACAGGGGTATAAACACATTCACTAAAAAACGTACCTAGGTACGTTTTTTGTTTTTCTGGGTTATTTTTTGTATAATCAAGTGATGTCAACAACTCCGCTTACGGTTAATCAAATCCGTTCAAAGTTTCTAGCTTATATGAAGGAAAAGGGGCACGCTGTAGTCCCAAGTGCTTCTCTTGTGCCAGAAAATGACCCTACAACCTTGTTTACTGGTTCTGGTATGCAACCGATGCTTCCATACTTGCTCGGGCAGCCTCACCCACTTGGAAAGCGTATTGCGGATTCACAAAAATCATTTCGTTCTCAGGACATAGAAGAAGTAGGCGATAACCGTCATACAACATTTTTTGAAATGCTTGGTAACTGGTCATTCGGTGATTATTTCAAAGAAGAAGAAATTACCTGGATGTGGACGTTTTTGATTGATGAGCTTGGACTTGACCCACAGCACTTTTATGTAACCTGTTTTGCGGGGAACGAATCTCTTGGTGTGCCTCGAGACACCTTTTCAGCAGAGCTTTGGCAGAAACTCTTTGCAGAGAGAGGAATTGATGCACAAATTTCTGAGAATCCTGAAGCTGGGATTAATCCTGGTGAAAAGATTTTTTACTTTTCTGAAAAGAAAAACTGGTGGTCTCGCTCAGGTGTCCCAGCGAACATGCCAGAAGGTGAACCAGGTGGGCCAGACTCTGAAATGTTTTATGATTTCGACCCAGATCTTTCAAAAAAGATACATGAGACGTCTGCATGGGCACATGAGCCATGTCATGTGAACTGTGATTGTGGGCGATTCATGGAACTGGGGAACAATGTCTTCATGCAGTACAAGAAAACTGTGAATGGGTTCGAGGAACTTCCACAGATGAACGTGGATCACGGTTCAGGACTTGAGCGAATCGCAGCGGCACTACGAAACGACCCTGATATGTTGAGAATTGATGTTTTCGATGAACCAAGAAAAACCATAGAAAGGCTTTCTGGGAAAATGTATGGAGACAGAGAAGTGGAGACCTATGCATTTCGAGTTGTACTTGATCACCTTCGCGCCGCGACATTTTTGATAGGAGATGATGTACTGCCTGGTAATAAAGACCAGATGTACTTCGTGCGTCGACTCATTCGTCGCGCCGTGCGATTTGCTCGTAACCTTGGTGTACATGAAAACTTTACAAAGAGCGTCGCTAGTGCATTTATCGGTACGTACAAAGATGAGTACAGAAACCTAGAAGAAAAAAGAGAGATGATTTTGAGTGAACTTGATAAAGAAGAAACAAAGTTTAGAAAGACACTTGAGAACGGTATTAAGGAGTTCGAGAAGATAGCTGACAAAGATATTAATGGAACTGATTCTTTTAACCTCCTTCAGTCATTTGGATTTCCAATTGAACTTACTGAAGAGTTAGCAAAAGAACGTGGTATTGCCGTTGATCATGTATCATTTGATGAAGAAAAAAGAAAACACTCAGAAGAATCTCGCACAGCTTCTGCTGGAAAGTTCAAAGGTGGGCTCGGAGGTGATGGAGAAATGGAAGTGAAGTATCATACAGCCACACACTTGCTTCACGAAGCGCTTCGTCAGGTGCTTGGAGATCATGTTTTGCAAAAGGGTTCAAATATCACATCGGAGCGTCTACGTTTTGACTTTTCTCATGGAGAAAAAATGACAGATGAACAAAAAGCAGCGGTAGAAAAAATAATCAATGATGTTATTGCACAAGATCTACCAGTTACTCGTGAAGAAGTATCATACGAAGAAGCTCGTGCTCGTGGTGCAATCGGTGTGTTTGATGCGAAGTATGAAGACACAGTGTCTATCTATACTGTTGGAGCGCAAACTGGAAAGCGAGGCGAAGCAAATCTTTTCTCACTTGAATTCTGTGGGGGTCCTCACATAGAACATACCGGTGTGCTTGGTCATTTTAAGATTGCAAAAGAAGAAGCGGTGTCTGCTGGAGTGCGTCGTATCAAAGCAGTACTTGAATAAATATGTCAGTAGCAATAACTTATTTTGTTCATGGGACAACCACGGATAATGAGCGAGAGATTTCATCTGGGTGGAATGATGTAGAACTATCAGAACTCGGAGTGCTGCAGTCTGTTAAGTTAAAAGATTTAATACAGGATAAGAAGTTTGATGTTGTTTTTTGTTCTGATCTAAAGCGTGCAGTGCACTCTGCCGAGTTAACATTTGGAAATGATATTCCAATTATTCAAGACGAACGTCTTCGTGAATGTAATTATGGATACAAAAACGGCGAAATTTCTGCGGTAGTAGAACCTATTCAAGAAATGAGTATAACCGAACCTTTTCATGGAGGTGAAAGTTATGAGGATGTTAAAAGTCGTATTAGCAACTTCCTAGAAAATCTCAGAGAGAATTATGATGGCAAACATGTGGCAATTGTTGCTCACAAAGCCCCTCAGCTTGCTCTTGATGTATTGCTTCGGGGAAAGACATGGGAACAAGCGTTTGCTGAAGATTGGCGGAAAACTAAATCTTGGAAACCTGGATGGGAGTATGTGCTTAACTAGTGAATACAAATCGGCGCCAATGGCGCCGATTTGTATTCACTAGTAACTATTACTTGCCGACTATATACTATCTACATGTCTACACATCTTGGTGTTACAGTAACAGATAGCGCTACACATATACAATACATATGTGATGGAGAGGTTATGTTAACCCACACACATCCGTTTGGTCTTAAACATGCAGAGGGGTATGGGTTAAATAAAATAGCGTCATCATCTATTCGAGATGGTGTTATCTACGCACTCGAACACATCTCTCTCTATGATCGTATCCCAACAGAGATACGACTTCTTGCACCATTACATATGACATGGCTGAAAGGCGTTCTTGAAGGATACGACTATGCACAGTTTTATACTGACGGAGTGCCTATGCGTGTTACACTTTTAGATAAGAAAGAGTTACAGCAACTTCACGGTGACTCTTCATTGTCATCACCTTCATTATCTCCATCATATGCAAGACATTCGAAGACCGTATTCACGTTCAAGATCTGATGTTCCTCCTACGCGCACCCGCAAAGAACTCGAGGAGCGTGTTGTTGATTTCGAAGAACATAGATATGACGATGACTACGAAGAGGAAGAAGTGATAGTAGAGCAGCCAAAGCGTTCATTTGAAGACAGGCGTGCTGCGCGGGATTTGAACAGTAGAGACATCTATCCACGAGGTCGTGAGCCGATGTATCGCGATATCCGAACTAACTATGTACACGAAGGAGGTAACAAACAAACCCTCTTCTTTATAGGGGGTATTAGTGTGCTTGTTGTCATTATTGGGTTGCTTACATTTGTGTTTAACAGCGCAACTGTAACTGTTGTTCCAAAGCATGAAGACATAGAAGACATGAGCAAGGTCTATACGATGTCTGTCAACAAAGATCCAGGTACGATTGGATATGTTCTCGCAACGAGTACCCTTACAAAATCAAAAACTCTCTCTGTCTCAGAAACAAAAGTTGTCGAATCTAAAGCGTCAGGAAAAATAGTTGTTTACAATAACTTTGATACTGAACCACAGAGACTTATCAAGAATACCCGTTTTGAATCAACCGCCGGCAAGGTGTATCGTATCAACCAATCAATAGTGGTTCCTGGTAAACGTGGAACAACACCGGGTTCGATTGAGGTGACTGTATATGCTGATGAGGTTGGTTCTGGTTATAACGCTGCTCCGACTGACTTTACTATCCCAGGGTTTAAAGGGACAGAACGCTATAGCGGCTTCTTTGCTCGTTCAAATGGTCCATTAACTGGTGGGGCATCTGGAAATGTATCTCTCGTTGCCGGCTCAGATATTGATGCAGCAAAAGATGAACTTGCCCTTGAATTAAGTGAAGCGGTAAAAGTAAGCCTGAAAGAAACAAAGCGAGATGGCTATGTTGCGCTTCCTGGTGCTATCAAGATAAGTATTGCGGATAACGAACAAGCTCTTCGTACAGGGGAAACGTCGACGTACTCCGCAACAGTTACTGGCTACTTGCCTTTAGTTGAAAATACAGAGCTCGCAGGGTCACTCGCTCTCACGCTTCGTGAATATAACAACGAGGCTGTGCGTCTTGATTATGCTGACACGCTCACCATTACTCCAAAAGATGTTAGTACAATAGACACAGCGACACCTACAGAAGTGCTAATCGAAGGTGATCCTCGTATTGTCTGGATAACAGATGAAGCAACACTCAAAACACAACTGCTTGGCAAAAGTAAAAAAGAATTTGCAACCGTTATGAGTACTGTTGCGTCTGTAATCAAAGCCGATATCACCTTCTCACCGCTTTGGCTTAACAGGTTCCCAACTGATACAGCAAAGATTAATATTGAAGAAAGTCTTAAAAAACGTTGACCATAAGGTCGCACTCTGTTAGACTGAGTCCTCATTACAACCCTTAATTTATTATGGATAACGAAGAAATTGATATCGTAGAAGGTCGTGTCATCGAAGCTCTCCCGAGTACACTTTTTCGTGTAAAGGTTGCTAGTGGTCAAGAAATCCTCTCATACCTTGGTGGACGTATGCGTGTGCACAAAATCAAAGTATTGGTAGGGGATAAAGTATCAGTTCAGGTCGATCCATACGGTGGAAAAGGGAGAATTGTGAAGAGACTCTAACCATCTAAAGGGGTAGTATTTGCAAAGTTTTTCAAGATATAGTATAATACTACCCACGTTTGAATTTTACAGAAAACATTGCTGTACACACTTAATTTATGAAAGTACGATCATCAGTAAAGACAATTTGCTCAAAATGCCAAATGCTTAAACGCGGTGGTGTACTTCGTGTTATTTGTGAAAATCCTAAGCATAAGCAAGCTCAGGGCTAACCCTAAAACAACCTCAAGAATTTTATGCGTATCTCAGGTATTACTCTCCCAGAAAATAAGCGTCTCGAAATTGCCCTAACGGCTGTGTATGGTGTTGGACGTCCACGTGCAAAGAAGATCATCGAAAAGCTTGGTCTTGATATGGGGATGAAGACAACAGAACTTACAGGAGACCAGGAAAACGCTATTCGTCGCGAAATCGAAGCTTGGAAGACAGAAGGAGACCTCAAGCGAGAAGTTCAGCAGAACATCAAGCGTCTCAAGGACATCAAGGCATACCGCGGTATCCGTCACACTCGCCACTTGCCAGCTCGTGGTCAGCGTACAAAGACAAATAGCCGTACCGTTCGAGGTAACGTCCGTCGTACGATGGGTAGCGGTCGTCGTAAGGTAGAAAAGACCTAAAATTTAATATACTAAACATCCTATGGGAAAGAAACGAATCGTAAAAAAGAATAGTTCAGGTGTTGACGGAGCTCTCAAGGCTCGTTCACTTGCAAAGGCAGTTAAGAAGAAGATTCTTGAAGGAACTTTGTATGTTGAATCTACCTACAACAACACTCGCGTATCTCTCTGTGACAAGTCAGGTAATGTTATTACTTGGTCTTCATCAGGTGCTCTTGGTTTCAAGGGTGCAAAGAAAGGTACTCCATTTGCTGCGGCTAAAATCGGTGAACTCATCGGAGAAAAAGCTCAGCAGATTGGTATCAAGGAAGTTGGGGTTATTGTAAAAGGGGTAGGATCTGGACGTGAGTCTGCTATCCGCTCATTTGCAGCATTTGGGGTTGAAATCACCTCTATTATTGATAAGACGCCTGTGCCACACAATGGTCCTAAGCCACGTAAGCCACGTCACGTATAACATTTATGAGTAGAATTACATGTAAAACTTGCCGTCGTCTCGGAGAATCGCTTTGCGGGCGTGAAAAGTGCGCCTACAAGAAGCGCCCATACGCACCAGGAAAACTTGATTCAGAACGAAAGCACCGTTCAAATTCATCTGAATACGGTGAACAGCTTCGCGCAAAGCAGAAGATGCGTATCACATACGGTCTTATGGAAAAGCAGTTTTCTATGTACGTAAAGCGTGCTATGGATCACACAGGAAAGCAAGACAAGGAAATTTCTCCTGCTCTTAAGCTCTACCGTGGTCTTGAATCACGTCTAGATAACATCGTGTACCGTGCTGGTTTCGCTACATCTCGAGCGCTTGCTCGTCAGCTTGTATCACACGGACACATCCTTGTGAACGGTCGTCGTATCAATGTTGCTTCATACCAGGTAAAGCTTGGAGATGTTGTCTCTATCCGTGAGGGTAGCAAGTCAGCTAAAGTCTTTACAGGTATCAAGGAAAAAATCGAAGCTATGGCACCAAATTATGTGCTTACAACAGACGGAGCTAAACTCTCTGCTGAAGTTAAAGCAGAAGCTCGTGAAGTTGAGCCAATGTTTGATACTACCAAGGTTCTCGAATACTACTCTCGATAACTTTTGATAAAAAGAGCGGTTTACTTTGTCGCTACAAGGTTTTTATCGGTCAAGGTACTGCAAGTACATTTTCCTCAAAAAACCTCTAGGCTCCGCGTACATCATCTCTTTTTATCAAAAGTAGGTAATGGGGACGTATTCACTACCACATACTTGCAAAAAGCGCAATTGTTTGGTAGAATAATGAGGCTTTATTATTGACGTGTACAAGATTTGTACCATAACCTAACCAAGACAAACCCATATTTATGTCATCACATTCTATTATTTTGCCATCAAAGCCACGTATTGTTAAAGAAGATGCTACATCAGGTGTGTATGAAATCGACGGATTGTACCCAGGGTACGGTCATACGCTCGGTAACTCACTTCGCCGTATCATCCTATCTTCAATTCCTGGTGCTTCTATAACATCACTCTCTATCGACGGTGTTAAGCACGAATTCTCAACAATTGATGGTATCAAAGAAGATGTGATTGCTATCATTCTTAACCTTAAGAAGACACGATTCAAGCTACATGGTGATGATGCTCAAAAAGCAACACTTCGTATCAAGGGAGCAAAGACAGTAACTGCAAAAGACATTACTGTTCCATCTCAGCTTGAAATCATGAACACTGACCAGTACATCTGTGAAGCTACGGCAAAGGATGTTGATCTCGCTATTGAAATCACTGTAGAAAAGGGGCTTGGATATGTTCCTCGTGAAGTTCTCCAAAAGGAAAAGGCTGACATTGGGACAATTGCTCTCGACGCATCATTTACTCCTATTCGTCGCGCATCGTACGAAGTAGAAAACATGCGTGTTGGAGATCGTACTGACCACAACCGTCTTCGTGTTGCTATCGAAACAGATGGAACTATCACTCCACACGAAGCGCTCGAATCTGCCATTCACACTATGATCACACAGCTTCAGTCTGTTGTTGGTTTCCGTGAAAATACAATCGAAGTACCTCGTACACCAGTTGCTGTTTCAGAAGAAGAAACAGGAAGTGATGACAGTTCAAAGACAAAGGTTGAAGACCTCGGCCTCTCAACTCGCACACTAAATGCACTCATCGGAGGAAGTATCAAAACTGCAGGAGGGCTTGCTCGCAAGTCAGAATCAGACCTTCTCTCATTGGATGGTCTTGGAGAAAAAGGAATTACAGAAATTAAAGAAGTGCTCGAAAATATCGGTCTTTCGCTTAAGGCGTAAGTGTGATATAGTAGAAGCCCATTAGCTAGTATGAAACACCACAAATCATTCAGAAAATTCGGACGAGAAAAGAATCAGCGCGTAGCATTTGTGCGTTCGCTTCTCATTAACCTCATTCGTCACGGACGAATCGAGACTACTCTTGCACGTGCAAAGGAAATCCGTCCACATGTTGAAAAGCTTGTAACGCTTGCTAAAGAAGACACAGTAGCACGACGCCGTCTTGTTGCTTCACGTCTTATCAACCAAGCAGACGAAACAGCAAAGCTTTTCGCAGAATATGCTCCAAAGTTCAAAGATGTAGCAGGAGGATATACTCGTATCATCAAACTACCTACTCGTCTTTCTGACGGTGCAGAAAAGGCTATTATCGAATTCGTATAACGTATTATCTATGACTACTTCTTACACAATTGATGCTAAAGACAAATCACTCGGACGTTTGGCGTCTGAAGTTGCGGCACTTCTCAATGCAAAAAACAGTATCGACTTCGTAAAGAATCGTGTAGCTGATGTATCTGTTAAGGTTATCAATGCCTCACAGGTTAAAGTTACAGGTAACAAAATGAAGGTAAGTGTACACAAGTCATTTTCTGGATACCCATCAGGTCTCAAGGAAATGCCTCTTGACTATGTAGTTGCAAAGAAAGGTTTTGGTGAACTTATCAAGCACGCAGTTCTTGGTATGCTTCCTAAAAACAAGCTTCAGGATATTCGTATGAAGAATCTCGTCATAGAAGAATAATAATTTTTAATAACAATATGGAAGCAACAACTAAGAATCGATATATAGAAGCTGTAGGACGTCGCAAGACTGCTATTGCTCGTGTGCGCATCACTCCTGCCGCAAAGGGTTCATTTGTGGTAAACGACAAGGATGTAAAAGAATACTTCCCAACTAATGATCTCCAAACGATTGCTCAGGAAGCTATCACAAAGTCAGGTACTGCAGATAAATTCGTAGTAACAGTAAAAGTTCTCGGTGGTGGTATTCATGCGCAAGCAGAAGCTATTCGTCACGGGCTCTCACGTACACTTGTTGAACGAGATGAAGAAGTAAAGAATACTCTCAAGAAGCTTGGATTCCTAAAGCGTGACTCACGTCAAGTTGAACGAAAGAAGTTCGGTTTGAAGAAGGCTCGCAAGGCACCAACTTGGTCAAAGCGATAATCAAACAAAGAAAACCGCCATTGGCGGTTTTTTGTTTGCATAAAAAAGAAAGACCTGATACGATAAAAATATGACTACTCGCATAGTTACATCAATCTATAAGTGGACGACACATATCTCGCTTTTGCGGGCTGATTTGCGTTCATAGGAAAAATGTACCTCTATGCACGAAAACCAGCTCGTAAGAGCTGGTTTTCGTTTCTAACTTTAAAGAGGAAAAACCGTGGAAAAACCTGAATGTTCTTTGCCAAAAATAAACGATTGTGTGTGCCACCAAACGATTCGCTCAGGAAATTGTCCTGGCTTTAATGAGATGTGGTGTGTAAACACAAAAGTTGTTGCTTTTCTCGAAAGCAGGTACCAGGCTGATTTTGACTCAAAACGCGCTACGTTGCGCGCAGCTATGCGTGATAACACACCAAAAGCGTTTGGCCACTACATAAATCAAAACGACATAGAGCTCCCGCCAAAGCGCACAGTAGACCAAACGCTTACAAATTTGTACAAATTCATGTCTCGAGTCAGACGTCACAGACAAGCTCTTTTGTCCGTCTGATACTTGCAAAATAAACCCCGCTACGGCGGGGTTTTTATGGTAGACTGGAGGCTCTTGACGGCAAAAAAGTTTGCATGTATATATTAATATGTAACCTTGTAAAAGAATTATGAACAACGAAGAAACGAAAGAAGAAATTACTCCCGAAATGACAGGACAGACAGTTACAGGTGACATGAATGATATTGACGATATCGCATTTGAAGAAGTAAATGAAGAGGGGGAAGTAAACGCGCGAGATACTATCAAGAAGTTGCGCGCAAAAGTAAAAGAACTGGAAACAGAAGCAAAAAATAACCTTGATGGATGGACACGTGCAAAGGCTGATTACGCAAATTTTAAGCGTGAAGTCGATGCGCGAAGGTTAGATGATATCAAACTAGCAAACAGACGTCTCATGGAAGACATGCTTCCAGCGCTTGATGCCTACACTATGGCGCAAAGCAACAAGGAGGCTTGGGAAAAAGTTGATGCAGGTTGGCGTACGGGAGTTGAATATATTTTCAATCAACTCAAAGCAACACTAGAAAAAGAAGGTCTTGTAGCATACGGAGCTCCAGGTGAAACATTTGACCCAAACATCCACGATTCAATAGAAGTTATAAAAGAAGAAGATGCTTCACAGCATGACACTATTGCAGAAGTGCTTGCTCAAGGGTACAAGCTTGGCTCATATATTCTCCGTCCAGCAAAAGTAAAAGTGTTCGGGTAAACTTTATTATTAACAGATAACTATATAATCACTATGGCAAAAATCATTGGTATCGATCTCGGTACAACAAACTCTGCGGTTGCAATCATTGAAGGAGGGCAGCCAAAGATTATAGAAAATCTCGAAGGAAACCGAACTACACCATCGGTTGTTTCGGTGAACAAAAACGGTGAACGATCGGTTGGGCAAATCGCAAAGCGACAAGCAGTAACGAATCCAAAAGACACTGTATATGGCGTGAAGCGCTTCATGGGGCACTCGTTTAAAGACAAAGAAGTACAAAATGATATTCCTCGTGTTGCGTACGCAATCAAAGAAGGACCAAGCGGTAGTGTCTTGATTAACCTTGGTGGCAAAGACTCTCGCCCTGAAGAAATTTCTGCGATGATTCTTCAAAAGATAAAAGCAGATGTTGAAGCAAAGCTTGGCGAAACAGTAACACAAGCGGTTATCACTGTTCCTGCATATTTTAACGACACACAGCGACAGGCAACAGTTGACGCAGGTAAAATCGCAGGTCTTGAAGTAATGCGTATTATTCCAGAACCAACAGCAGCTGCTCTTGCATACGGATTTAATTCACAGAAAAATGAAAAGATTGCAGTGTATGACTTCGGAGGAGGAACATTTGATATCTCTATCCTTGAAGTGGGTGATGGTGTGGTTGAAGTAAAATCAGTTGACGGTGACTCACACCTTGGAGGTCGTGATATCGACCAGAAGTTTGTTGAATTCATTGCATCTGAATATAAAAAAGAATCAGGTATCGATGTGACCACAGATCCGCTCGCTCTTCAGCGTCTTGATGAAGCTGCTGAAAAAGCAAAGCATGAGCTTTCTACACAAACAGAAACTGAAATCAATCTTCCGTTTATCACATCTGATGCATCAGGGCCAAAGCACCTCATGCTTAAAGTAACGCGCGCACAACTAGAAAACATTGCACGTGAATTCGTTGATCGTTCAATCGAAATCGCAAAGCGTGCACTTGATAATTCACCATTTAAGAAAGAAGAAATCAACGAAGTGATTATGGTTGGAGGTCAAACTCGTATGCCAATGATTGTAGAAGCTGTAAAGAGTCTCTTTGGCAAAGAACCAAACCGATCAATCAACCCAGACGAAGTGGTGGCGCTTGGTGCTGCAGTTCAGGCGGGAGTGCTACAAGGGGATGTGAAAGATGTACTTCTTCTTGATGTGATTCCGCTATCACTTGGTATCGAAACTATGGGAGGCGTCGCAACAAAATTGATTGAAAAGAACATGACTATTCCTACATCAAAGTCACAAGTCTTTTCAACTGCTGCAGATAATCAAACGTCTGTTGAAATCCACATCACACAAGGTGAACGTCCAATGGCGGCAGATAACAAATCTCTCGGACGCTTTATTCTCGATGGTATTCCACCAGCTCCACGTGGCATGCCACAAGTTGAAGTAACCTTTGATGTTGATGCCAACGGTATTCTCCAGGTAAAAGCAAAAGACAAAACATCAGGCAAGGAACAGTCTATTCGCATAGAAGCATCATCTGGGCTTACTGATGAAGATATCAAACGCATGCAAACAGAAGCTGATGCGCACGCTGAAGAAGATAAAAAGAAAAAAGAACTTGCTGAGGAAAAGAACCTCGCTGATACACTTGTCCATACTGCAGAAAAATCACTACGTGATGCAGAAGGAAAAATTGGAGATGATATCAAATCTGATGTGCAGACAAAAATCGACGCTGTAAAAACAGCTCGCAACGGTGATGATAGTTCGGCTATCAAAGCTGCATCAGAAGCGTTGTCAGATGCGATGATGAAAATCGGTGAAGCTATGAAAACGTCTCAAGATAATGCTCAACCAGAGCAACCTTCAACTGCTACAGAATCACAACCAGAAGAAGGAGAGAAGAAAGATAACTAGTATTTAGACAAAGTTACGGTTTTAAAAAACAGGCACGTGTGCCTGTTTTTACTATGGAAGTATTTTTGTAAGCCACTCATGTGTAAAGATAGTCGGCTTTCCTTCAAGATGAGCAACAATGTTACTCATGTTGATGAGTGATACTGGGTCTCTAAAAACTTTATTAAAAGATGCATTTGGAGAGTGCTTCACAAATAAAACTTTTAGACCATCTCTTTCTTTACCTAAAAATGGAATACCATTTTTTAGTGCGTATGTTCGACACAAAAGGTTGAAAAGGTAAAGAATGCTTTCTACAACACGATATGCCTCATCTGACGGTGTTCGTGAAAAACCCAGCACCCTGCGTTGTATGGCTGGGGGCAGTTCAAACTGGCTTAACATTGTCGAAAGAACAGCCATATCTCTTTCAAATGAGGTTGATTGAGTATAGTTTTCGAAGGTGAATATGTTACCCAGCTTCGTTCGGAATAAACCCACTGAAGCCTTGATATCTCTTGTTTCTACATCCCACACATATTCAACAACAACTGACTGTCGATGTTTTTTCGTGTTAAGACACATACGCTCTTTGTAGCTTCTTGGCATTGAGAGTCGGGTATATGTGGCAGTCTGCAGTTCTAATAAAGACCTCTCAACTTCGTATGTGCCAACCTCTTTTAAAGCTGGCATGGGTGAAGCTATGGTAAGTACTTGTCTAGACGGAGAGCGGCTCGTATAGAACCCATCTTCTCGTATATGTGTATGACTACTATCGATAGAACAAAGTGGAACATGCAAAGTTTGCATGGCTATATCCTTTTCTAAAAATAGAAACTGTATTTAAAACTACAATATATTTTCTCATTTGTCAAAAGAGACTGTTGCGCTCATTTTGTGTAGTATGTTATAACATACAGACTATGGCAAAAAACTATTACGATGTTTTGGGTGTCGAGAAAAGCGCAGCAAAAGACGATATCAAAAAGGCGTTCTACAAACTTGCCTCGAAATACCATCCTGATAAAAAAGACGGAGACGAAGCTAAGTTCAAAGAAGTGAATGAAGCCTACCAAGTTCTTTCTGATGAAAAGAAGAGAAAAGAATATGATACCTATGGACAGACGTTTAATGGCCAGGGTCCGCAGGGTGGTTTCGGTGGGTTTGGAGGGTTTAACGCATCTGACTTCCAAGATATGCAGTTTGACTTTGGAGATCTAGGAGATATGTTTGGTGACATGTTCGGAGGGTTTGGTGGAGGGGGGCGACCAAAACGTGGTCGTGATATTTCACTTGAAATCGACGTGACATTTAAAGAAGCGGTTTTTGGTACTGAACGAAATGTTTTGATTAATAAAGTTGGAACATGTGATACATGTAAAGGTTCTGGAGCGAAAGCTGGAAGTGGAATGATTACATGTACAACCTGTAACGGCCAAGGAAAGATGCATGACATAAAGCGAACCTTTATGGGTAACTTCCAAACTGTAAAGACGTGTGATGCATGTCATGGTACAGGTAAAGTGCCAAAAGAAAAATGTCATGATTGTCGAGGTGTTGGTGTTTTGGAGAAGCGAGAAGAGATTCATATCGAAGTACCAGCTGGTATTTCAAACGGGGAAATGATACGCATGTCTAATATGGGAGAAGCGGTGCCAGCTGGACAAAGCGGAGATTTGTACATAAAAATAAATGTACAAACTGATAAAGTATGGAAACGAGAAGGAAATGACTTGGTTATTAAACATTCAATCAAACTCTCAGATGCACTACTAGGTGCAAAGCACACTGTTCCTGGGCTAGATGGAGACATAACCGTAGATGTTATTCCGGGTGCATCAGCGGGTGAAATACTGCGTGTAAAGGGACGTGGAGTGCCACATATCCATGAAAAAGGTAAACGAGGGGATGTGCTCATCAAAATAGATATCGTTATGCCAAAAAAGCTTTCCAAAAAAGCAATGAAGTTGGTTGAAGATCTAAAAGAAGAAGGTCTCTAAAAGAAAAGAAAGCGAGCACGGGTACGTGCTCGCTTTCTTTTTAAGGGTGAGGTACTATACAAACAGTTTGTACATAACAGGAGAACTGCCATGGTTTTCAAAGATATACTGACTTCAATCATCCAAACGCCCTACAGCTTTGGTCTGGATGAACACCTAGAGATTGAGTGGGTGACTACACGCCAGATGAGTTCTAAACTCAAGGTAGCACTCAACTGCATTAGGAGTAATTCACCTTTTTTTGAAAAAGTGTTACGTGGCAAATACTATGCCTTCATTAAAGGTGAAACCCTGGACCTTGTTCCAGGAAGTTACTTTCTTGACTTTACTCCTGCTATCCCAAGCATTTCAGAGCTCAAGAAAAAAGTGGTCACGAAACTGGTAGACGTCAAAGCTTCGCAAACGTTTGGGTACACGCTCGATAATTTAATCGCCCAAGCTTGGGAGCGCGAAAAGGAGCTGCTTGCTGACTACCAAGACAGGCTTAAAAACACCCACTTGCTGTATGATGTAAGTGTGACTCAATTACTTGCTCTGCGTGATAGCGTTGCTTTAAAGCACCGCAAAGCAAAACGAGAGCGTGATACTAGTCAAACGGGTCTTGGGTACAGACAGGCAAACGCTTTGATGCTTGAATACGAAAAACAGCTCGGTGTACTCAAAAAAATTATTTCCAAAAAGGGGCTGTGAGCCTCTTTTTTTGTTGTGTATGCTCGTGTACACTTGTAGGTATTCTACTCATAAAATATCACGTATGATTTTAGCTATCTGTGTAGTTCTGTATGTGCTTGTGATGATACCGATTGGTTTATACGCCAGTCGAAAAGTGAAAAACACAGGGGATTATGTTTTAGCAGGAAGATCGCTTCCGTTTTATATGGCACTCGCTACTGTGTTTGCCACATGGTTTGGATCAGAATCTATTTTGGGGGCGTCGACCAAGTTCGCCGAAGGTGGTTTTTCAAATGTCATCGAAGATCCATTTGGTGCAGCGCTTTGTCTTATCATTGCCGGACTCTTTTTTAATCGCAAACTCTACAAACTAAGCTTCCTCACTATCGGAGATTACTTTAAGAATCGCTACAACACAATCATTGCGGTGTTTCTATCTATATCTATTATTGTGAGTTACTTTGGATGGGTTGCAGCGCAGTTTCTAGCACTTGGGCTGGTCTTGTCTACGGTCATACCAACACTTTCTCTTCAGTGGGCAATACTTTTTGCTGCAGCGCTTGTGACGGTGTACACATTTTTTGGAGGGATGTATTCTGTTGCAACACTTGATACGATTCAGACTGTTGTTATCACAGTTGGGCTCGGCGCTGTCTTTGCATACGCGCTTTCAAAAATTGGAGGATTTGATGCATTGGTTGCACAGACCCCGCCTGATTTTTGGCAGGTTACCCCACAGATGTCTGGATCGCTTACCGAGTGGATTATTTTTGTGACGGCGCTTATGACAATTGGACTCGGGTCTATTCCGCAACAGGATGTGTATCAGCGAGCTATGTCTGCAAAATCTGCAACTATCTCAGTATGGGCTTCTGTGGTCGGTGGTATCTTGTACTTTACCATTGTACTGATGCCATTGTTCATTGCAGGTGTTGCACGTATCTTGTATCCGGATGTTTTAGAAAGTAATCCTCAAAATCTTGTCCTTGCACTTATTCAAGATCACACACCGCTTCTTCTCCAGGTTCTTTTCTTTGGGGCACTTGTTTCTGCTATTATCTCAACCGCGTCCGGTGCTCTTTTGGCGCCAGGGACATTGCTTGCAGAAAATGTCATCAAACCATTTTTCAATGACATGTCAGACAAACTCCGTTTGCATGTTATTCGTTCAGCGGTTATCTTCATTGCTTTTGGAGGATTACTACTTGCACTTAAAGATGATGCGCGTATTTATGAATTAGTTTCAGGTGCATACTCTATCACGCTTGTTGCAGGGTTTATACCTCTTGCTGTTGGACTCTATAGCAATCGCGCAAACTCATTTGGTGCTTTGGTATCAATCATTGCGGGACTCAGTACATGGCAGTGTTGGGAGCATTTCGTTACATCTGAAATCCCGGGGACATTTGTTGGGTTTGTGGCTTCGGCTGTTGGTATTGTTATCGGAACCATTATCGGGCGGTTCATCCAAAAAGAGGAAAAGATACTATCGTAATGATATACTTAAGCTATGTTCGGATTTTCTTCACACGATACACCCTCAAAAAAAATACTTCTCTCAGGTATTCAGGCGACAGGAAAGTTACACTTTGGTAACTATTTTGGTGCTATGCGCCAAAATATCTCACTTGGAAATAGTGGGGAGTATGAAGCATATATTTTTATTGCAGACTATCACTCACTCACCACAGTCAAGGACAAGAATGCACTTCGCCAAAGCGCGCTTGAAATCGCAGCAGCATATATCGCATGCGGACTTGATACGAGCAGGGTCACACTGTTTAGACAATCAGCCGTCCCAGAGCATACTGAACTTGCCATGATTTTCAACAATGTGGTAACTATGCCATACCTCATGCGTGCGCACGCGTTTAAAAATCATGAAGCAAAGAATCAAGAGGTGAATGTTGGCCTCTTTGATTACCCAGTTCTTATGGCAGCAGATATTCTCATGTATCAAGCAGATGTTGTACCTGTTGGTTCTGACCAAAAACAGCACGTAGAGTATGCTCGTGATATCGCAGGGTTTTATAATCGCGCTTGGAATGTAGAGCAATTCAAACTTCCAAAAGAAATGATTCTCGAATCTGTTGCAACTATTCCAGGTGTTGATGGTGCCAAGATGAGCAAGAGTAAAGGCAACGTCATCTCGCTATTTGGAACAGATGAAGAAGTCAAAAAAGCGGTGATGGGAATTGTTACCGATTCAGCTCGCCCAGAAGAAACAAAGAATGCTGACGAGAATACTATTTTTAATATCCATAAACATTTTCTTTCTGATGAAGAGGTTTCTATTTTGCGAGCGCGATTTGAGCAAGGTGGATATGGGTACAAAGAAGCAAAAGAAGACCTACTTGCAACTATCATCAAGTGGCGCGAAGGGAAGAAAGAAAAGTTTGACGAGCTCATGGCACATCCTGAAAAAATTGAAAAGATGTTAGAAGACGGTGGAAAACGTGCGCGCGCAAAAGCGCAAGAAACGATGAAGCAAGTGAGAGAACAGATTGGATTATAAAAAGCACCCAGATGGGTGCTTTTGCTTAGCGAGTCATGAGAAGATCAAGAAGGGTGCGTGACCACTTGTCATCAGATACCGCATAACTTTTTTGAAGTGCAAGAGGAAGAGTCGATTCGTTCGGATACAACCGAGACCTCAGCAAACGTTCCTTTATAGCTCCCGGTTCTTCACCGCTGTAGATGAGTATTTTAGTTGGAGGTCTTCGTTTCATCCAAGCCAAAAAAGACAAGCCAATATTGTTTAATGGATATTTGTCGCCATCATGTTGCAAGTACGTCATGTCAGTTGAAATGACGTATGGTCGGTATGCTCGGGTTTTGATCTTTGCCCCGACTAGTGATGTAGCATGATGAACCACGATGTTCATATCGCGTCCTGTTGCATGGGTCGATAGGTTTCGTTCCATGCGAGTGAATACCTTCATATCTTCTTCGACAATCAAAATAGGGAATTGGGTTGCTATCATGAGCACCTCCTAAAGAACAGTAACGATGCAGCTATCCTACCAAAGAAGAACTCTTTTTGCTATAATGGAATTTCTATGCGTACGTATATCAAGGATTTAGCTGAACACATTGGGCAGGAGGTAAACGTCTGTTCTTGGGTAGATGTTAGACGTGATCAAGGGAAAATGGTATTTTTGGACCTTCGAGATGTTACCGGAAAGGTTCAGGCAGTTATCTTGCCAAACCATGTTGATGCGCTCAATATTGCGCAACATGTTCGCCCAGAGTGGGTTGTTCAGATCACAGCGCTAGTCAATAAGCGTCCAGAAAAAAATATTAAAGCAGACGTTTTAAACGGAGCAATTGAGCTCGAAGTTCTCTCTATTACTGTACTAAACGAAGCGACTACTCCAGCATTTGATATTTCTACAGATGGGTACGAAGTAAACGAGGAAGTTCGTCTGGAGAAAAAGTATCTTGATCATCGTCGTGCGCGCATGCAAAGAAATATCCGCACACGTCACAAGGTGATGAAGTTTTTGCGTGACGAATTCGACGCTCGTGGATTCCTTGAAATCGAAACACCACTTCTCACAAATCCTACACCAGAGGGTTCACGCTCGTACCTTGTTCCTTCTCGTCTATGGCAAGGAAGTTTTTATGCATTGCCTCAGTCTCCTCAGCAGTACAAGCAGCTTCTTATGGCGGGCGGATTTGAAAGATACTTTCAGTTTGCAAAATGTATGCGAGACGAAGACACACGCGGTGACCGTCAACCAGAATTCACACAGCTAGACATCGAAATGAGCTTTGCTTCTCGTAGTGAAGTAATGAAGATAAACGAAGAGATTTTGATTAACCTCGTCACAACTCTTTTCCCTGAGAAAAAGATACAAGAAGTTCCATTCCCTGTGTATACCTACGATGAAGTGATGAAAAAATACGGTAGTGACAAACCAGACTTTCGTACAGACAAGAATGATCCAAACCTTCTAGCATTTGCGTGGGTAGTTGATTTTCCGTTTTTTGAAAAGACTGGTGAAGATAACGTAGACGGAACAGGGGAATGGACATTTACTCACAATCCTTTCTCTCGACCAAAAGATGAACACATGGATTTGTTGATGAAAAAAGAATCAATCAAGGATATCCTCACGACACAGTATGATGTTGTCCTCAACGGATATGAGCTTGGTGGTGGATCTATTCGAAACCATAATCCAGAAGCACTACGAAAGGTTTTTGAAATTATGGGATATAGCGATGAACGTATCAATCAAAATTTCGGGCACATGTTAGAAGCATTGGGATCAGGTACACCACCACACGGAGGCATCGCATGGGGATTTGATCGTCTCCTGATGATTCTCCTTAACGAACCAAACATTCGCGAAGTGATGGCATTTCCAAAAACAGGTGAAGGTAAAGATCTTCTCATGCAAGCACCGTCTCCTGCGCCAGAAAAAACATTGCGAGAGCTTGGAATACAGATAAAAAACAAATAGATTAACTAAATAAAAAGTCAGCGGTATCTAGAAAGGTATCGTTGACTTTTTACACAAATGTGATATAATATAGTTATGCCGTGTGGCTAGGGGCAAGTTTTACTTGCTTATGTTCTATAACAATTTGGAGGTTCCCCATGGGGTACATCATCATCGCTTTAGTGGTTGCATTCCTTGTAATCATTGAAATTGAATTTCGCTTTCAGCTACGTCAACAGTACGTTCACTTTTTGTGGGTTGCAGCTGACAAGTTTCTAACTGTTCTTCTTGCGGGGTGGTACGAAGTTCTGGTGCCGTTGTGGCTCTACCTGCGCCGCAAGGCAATAGAGTTTTGGAATATGCTTGCAGCTTTTCGAAAGAAGTTTGCAAAGCTTCTGATCGGACTGCTCTGGCTGGTGCTTCTGATTGCTGGTATCGCACTGCTAATGCTCGCTGGTACCGCTACGGTGTTTTCAGTTGCTGGCACCCTATTGCTTATCGGATCAATTCTGACAACGCTCTCATTTTCCAATATCTGGGCTGCGGTTGCTGCGTTTATCGTTACGGTAGTAGCAGTGGTTGCCTTTATCTGGGAAGCGTTGTGGGATGGGCTTGCTGTTTTCCTGAAATCCTTAGCGATGCTCCTTGCCTCGGTATCCATCATGATCCCATCGTGTAGCTTTCCTGAGAAATCAGCAGAAGCGCCTGTGGTCACTCCGATTGAGCAGCGTGTGGTGGTGGGGCAACCTATCACTCCAAGGATGAGGGTCATCAACAAGCTCATTGCTGACAAAGGGGAAGGGTGCTTGAAAGTTTCCAAGCGCGGCGGATTACCGCTCACACTTCTGGAATGCAAATCACTTACCGAATACGTCGGCCGCAAGGTTGAAGTTCGTGGTAAGTGGGTGCTTGCTCCCAATCTCACTATCGGTGAGGAGTGGTATCTGGTCCAAGAAGGGGCCAAGATGTGGTGGATCATCAATCCATCAAACCGCTAATCAAACACAAACAAATGCCTCCGAGGAGGCATTTTTATTTTGGATACTTAGCAGAGGTAACTGTCACAAGAGTTGGTATGTTTTTGTTATACTCTGTACATGAAGAAGCTCCTCCTTGGGTTGGTTATATCTCTTAGCTGTGCTGAGGTGCTTTTTGCTGCAACAGCTTCTTTTGATACAGCGGTATGGATTCCGTATTGGCGAAAAACAGAAGGAGCAAGTTCTACACTTGCTAACTTAGACAAGGTGACACAAATCAGTCCCTTTGCATACGAGCTCCAACAAGATGGCAGCATCAAGGATGCACTCAAAGCAAAAGAAGAGCCTTGGGTGTCACTTATTGCAGAAGCAAAGAAAAAGAAAGTGGCAGTGTATCCAAGTATTCTTTCATACCCACACAATGAAACTGAAAAATATAACCAGTATCTCTTGCTTGCTCAAAAGAAACGTAGACAAGCTCATGTGAAAGAAATTGTTGCTCTTGTAAAAACAAACAAGTTTGACGGTATTGATATCGACTACGAAGCAAAACTTGCAGAGAGCAAGCCATACTTTTCTGCTTTTTTGACAGAACTCTCAGCTGCGCTTCATAAAGATAAAAAGAAATTGATCTGTACCGTAGAGGCTCGTACTCCACCTGAAAGTAGATACGCTACCACGTCAGCCGCAGTGCTTTCAAAAGTTGAATACGCAAACGATTACAAGGTCATCGGAAAAGTCTGTGACCAGGTACGTATCATGACATATGATCAGATAGGAGACGATGCGACACTTAACATGCAAAACACTACATCATATTATCGACCCGTTGCCGATATCAATTGGGTGAAAAAGGTTTTGACACTTGCTCTTGAAGACATACCAGCAAAGAAAATAGTTGTTGGTGTGCCTACGTATGGATACAAATATGAAATTATTCCCGCAACAGCAACGTCTCCGACACGGTATTCTCGTATTGGTTCGATGAACTTCTTTTATGCTGATGAATTGGCAAAGCAACTAAACATACAACCGACACGTAATCAGGCAGGGGAGCTGTCGTTTACGTATTCAACGAGTACTGACATATATGGTGCATCTCTTGGTGGTACAAAACAATTTCTCGTCTGGTATTCGGATGCAGAAGCAATAGCAGACAAAATGCGCTTGGCAAAGCTGTACAAACTCGGAGGTATTGCGATATTTAAAATTGACGGCAATCATGATCCAGAGATATTTAAACGTCTAAAGTAAACTACCTGATATACTTCTTGTATGGAATTCACTGTTAAGTTAGATAGGTACGAAGGTCCGTATACAAAACTACTCGACCTCATCGTAGAGAAAAAACTTTCTATTACAGAAGTTTCTTTGGCGTCAATTGCAGATGACTATATCGCATACGTAAAATCCCTTGCTGAAACTAATGCGGTTGATGTTTCTCAGTTTGTGTTAGTTGCTTCAACGCTTATGCTCATGAAGGCGAAGTCACTGCTTCCTGGTGTTGTTTACACAGAAGAAGAAGAGAAGCAAGTACACGACCTTGAGTCAAAACTTGAAATGTTTATGATACTTTCTCGTGGGTGTTTGTTGGTGCAAGAAAGGTACGGTAAAGCACAGCTCTATAGACGTCCTCGTATGAATTTTAGAGGTGGTTCTGTTTTTGTGCCTGATGCGCGTATTTCTGTTACAACACTTCAATCGATAGCGCTTCTAACAGTTGCTTCCTTTAAGCCGCCTGAGAGACTTATGAAGATAGCTGTTGAACAAGTTTTGCGTATCGAAACCGTTATCGAAAATCTCATCACTCGTGTACAAAATATTGGAGGACTGACATTGTCTACGCTTGCAACAGGAGTAGAAACATTCGAACAGAAAAAGAAATTGCTTATTGTTAATTTTATCGCTCTTCTTGAGCTTGTTCGTTCTGGTGCGCTTGTAGCAAATCAGTCTGAGTCAGGGGGAGATATACATATTCAGGCTGCCTCCCAGCAAGCGTGATACACTTCTAACTACGTATGCTACAAAATGTAACAACTCTTTTATACCTTTCTGGCGAACCACTCACTGTCTCATCTATTGCGAAATTGGTGAATGCTTCACAGGAAGACGTGCTAGCCATACTTCCACAGATTGATGCATCTCTTGCGCCTCTTGGTCTACAGCTGCTCATCAATGGAGATGAGGTGGCAATAACAACACAAACTTCACAGGCAGCGCTTGTGGAAGCTTTTTGGAAAGAAGATCTTTCAGGTGAGCTCACTCCTGCTGCGCTTCAGGTTCTCACACTTGTTGCATATCTTGGTAGCGCTACGCGAGCAGATATTTCATATATTCGAGGGGTGCAATCATCACAATCTATACGCACACTCTCTGTTCGTGGACTCATAGAACGCGAAGGTGAGGTCTGCAAACTCACAACTGATGCACTTCAATATCTAGGAGTTACATCTCCTTCAGAACTTCCAGATTATGAAAACCTCCACAAGGAACTCGTAGACAAACTAACACACGGAGAAGAGGATAACGGAAGGCGCTCATGATGATACATGTACGCAAAGACTATTTACACCTAGGGTTTACCTACGTTTCTGCGCTGGTATTTGTTTTTGTGCTTGTGTTTGCTATACAAACATATCCAAACAAAGAAGGGGGGATTTTGGGAGAAGAAAAAAACACACAACAGGCGCCTCTATTTGTGAATCGTGAGGCTTTTGAGCTCTTACCGATTACTGCAAAAGCTTACATTGTGTACGATATTGTCGACAAAAAAGTGATTGCATCACACAACAGTACAACAACACTCCCTCTTGCAAGTTTGACCAAAGTTATGACAGCACTAACTGCTCACAGTGTTGCACCTGAAGCAACGCTTATTCGTATTGAGCCTGGGCATATTGATGGGTCGTATGATCTTGGTTTGCGTAAAGGGCAAGCATGGAGGCTTGATGAACTTCTCAAGTATACGCTTACGTTTTCATCAAATGATGGAGCGTACGCGGTTGCAGACTCTCTTTTGGGAAGACGAGAATTTATCGCACGTATGAATACTGTGGCGGCAGGGTATGGTTTGGATTTAGTATTCACGGACCCTGCAGGGCTTGATGAGGGGGATGTATTAGGAGGTAAAGGGAGTGCTTATGATGTGGCAGTGCTCATGTCTATTGCTAGAAGAGAAATACCAGGGATTCTAGAAGCAACAACCAAGAAGCGTAGTACTGTTATGACAGAAAATGGCCCGCTTTCTGGCGTGCCTAATACAAATCAATCTGTGGCGGGTATTATTGGTATAGAAGGTTCAAAAACAGGCTATACGGACTTGGCAGGGGGGAACCTGGCACTTATTGCTGATGTTGCTGTCGGGCATCCGGTTGTTATTGTTGTTCTTGGGTCAACTAAAGCTGAGCGTTTTACAGATGTAGAAATGCTCTACGAAGCGCTCCTGATATCCCTTAAATAGGCGCTTTTTTCCCCAGAGCGAGAGAGGCTACTATGGTATACTGGAGAACATGTTATTCTCCTTGGACCCGTTTAAAGTTTTGCTTCCAGCGCTCGTTTCTTTCCTTGTTGGTGTCATAGTTGCACCGTATCTTATACGTTTTTTGAATAAACACGCTTTGTGGAAAAAGAAAAACGTTACAAAGACTATTGATGGCCAGGATGCAACAATAACAGCAATGCTTCACAATGATGAGAAGGCTCCAGTTCCTCGTTTAGGGGGAATTGTTGTGTGGGCTTCGGTCACTGTCACTGCATTATTATTTTGGTTTCTTTCTTATTTTTTTCCGACACCATTTACTGAAAAGATAGACTTTATTTCACGTAACCAAACATGGCTTCCGCTTGTTGCGATGCTTGTAGGTGCGTTTGCTGGAGCGATAGATGACCTGCTCGTTGTAGAGGCATTTGGGAGCAAATTAAACTCATATATAGGAGGAGGGCTTTCTTTTCCTGTTCGTCTTTTAGTGGTTTCATCTCTTGGGCTTGTGCTTGGGTGGTGGTTCTTTGCAAAACTTGGAGTAGCGAGTGTGTATGTGCCTTTTTATGGTGATCTCTATCTAGGTGGTCCATTATTTATACTCTTTTTCATACTAGTGTTGTTGGCTACTTTTTCTACAGGGGTTATCGATGGGGTGGACGGCCTTTCTGGAGGTGTTATGTCAGCTGTGTTTAGTGCGTACGGAATGATTGCATTTGCTCATGGGCAAAACAATATCGCTGCGCTATGTTTTGTTATCGTTGGAGGTATTATGGCGTTTTTGTGGTTCAACATCCCTCCAGCAAAGTTTTATCTTTCAGAAACAGGTATGCTTGCGTTGTCGTTGTCGCTTGCGGTTATAGCATTTCTTACAAATGCGGTTATGTATTTGCCGATCATCGCTCTTCCACTTGTTGCGACAACACTCTCGGTTATTCTTCAGCTTGTATGGAAAAAGGTTTTAAAAAGAAAGCTCTTTTTAGTTGCTCCGCTTCATCATCACTTTGAAGCTAAAGGTTGGTCAAAGTATCAGGTGACAATGCGATACTGGATTATTTCGTATATGTGCGCTCTCCTTGGGGTTGTTATTGCTCTTGTAAGCTAATCTTATGTTTGCACGTGTAGACAAACCACTTCTCATCAGCATTATTGCACTTTTGCTCGGTGGGCTCATTGTGTTTGGTTCTGCTGCTCTTGGAGTGCTTGCTGTAAATGAAGTAAAGTTTTATGCAGTTATCAAGACACAGCTTGTGTACGCACTGTTTGGAGGTGCCGTTGCGCTTTTGCTTGGCATGAATATTCCGTATCGGTTTTATATGAAGTATGGCTACTATTTGTTTGGAGCAGCACTTTTTGTTACAACACTTGTGTTTGTTCCTGGGTTGTCGGTATATCACGGAGGAGCACATAGATGGATAGATATAGGCTCGCTATCCGTTCAACCATCTGAAGCACTCAAGTTTGGTTTTGTTATTGCGGTTGCATTGTGGTGCTCCACACAACGTAATAAATTCAAAGATTGGCGATACGGTATTTTGCCGTACATCCTAGCTGCAGGTGTTGTTTCTGGTATCATGCTTGCTCAGCCAGATTTCGGAACATTTATGGTTATCATGGCTGCATCATTTGGTGTTTTCTTCGTAGGAGGCGCACGCAAGAATCATATTATTGTTTTGATGCTTGTTGGATTACTCGGAGTGGCAACACTCATCTCTCTTCGTCCGTACATGATCGAACGAGTCAAAACATTTTTGAACGCTTCACATGATCCACAAGGCTCATCTTGGCAGCTTAATCAGTCGCTGATTGCTCTTGGTAGTGGTGGTATCGCAGGTCGTGGACTTGGTCAATCCGTGCAAAAATTTAACTACTTACCTGAGCCGATAGGGGACTCTGTATTTGCGGTACTAGGGGAAGAATTAGGTCTCATTGGGTCCCTTACACTCCTACTCTTGTATGCTATAGTAGGTATACGGGGCTTCAGTGTTTCCATGCGAGCAGAAAACCAATTTGCACGGTTGCTCGGGGTAGGGATAGTGATCATTATTCTTACACAAGCATCGCTTAATATTGGTTCTATGCTTGGACTTATGCCACTCACTGGTGTACCGCTTCCTCTGGTTTCTCACGGAGGAACAGCGCTCATGGTTGCACTGTTTGAGCTTGGTGTATTACTTCAAATATCCAAAACCGCACACGTCGTATGAAAATAGTTATCACAGGAGCAGGAGGGGGGCACTTTTATCCGTTACTAGCGGTGATTGAGCGTGTTCGCAAAGAAGTGTTTATTCAAAAGATTGTACCACCAGAGGTATATTTCTTTTCTGATAAACCATATGACGAGCGAGCGCTTTTTGATTTACAAATAAAGTTTACGCAGATTCCTGCTGGCAAACTCCATGTGTATCCTTCGCTAGAAACCGTGACTGGTTTTTTTAGAACTGCATACGGTATTGTTGTTGCTCTGATAAAACTCTATCAGCTGTATCCGGATGTTATATTTGCTAAAGGTGGGTATGCGAGCTTCCCAACGCTTTTTGCAGCGAGAATGTTGTCTATTCCAGTAATTGTTCATGAAAGTGATTCTGTTGCTGGGCGCACGACGTCATGGGCTGGAAAGTTTGCAGCACGAGTTGCGGTTTCGTACAAAGAAGCTGCAGCATTTTTCCCAAAATCAACAGTTGCATATACCGGACAACCAATTAGAGATAATCTTATTCCGCCAGAAGATTTCACTCGCACATATCCCGAAAAAGAACGTCCAGTTATTCTTGTGCTTGGCGGGTCACAAGGTAGCCAAACTATCAATGAGGCATTACTCCCGCTTTTACCTGATTTACTAAACAAATACGACATCGTGCATCAGGTTGGTTCGCTCAATAAAGATGATATGAAAAAAGTGACTGATTCTTTACTCCGAGATCATCAGTTCAAGGAGCATTACTTTATGGAAGGCTTTATCGATGTCTCGCTGTTTTATCCTAAAGTTGATATGGTCATCACTCGCGCTGGGTCGTCGATGTTTGAAATGGCATTGTGGAAACTACCACTTATTATTATTCCGATTCCTGAGACCATTAGTCGAGATCAGCGCACAAATGCATATACATTTAGTTCGTATGGCGTAGGACATGTTATTGAAGAGAATAACCTATCCGTATCTGTCTTTAGCGCAGAAATAGCTCGTATCTTAGAAAGCAAAGAAACATACAAAGAGATAGTCGGTAAAACAGCAGCCTTTGAACAATCTCGCACCGCAGCTGCGACAATCGCTCGTGAGCTTATTCGTATCGGTCTTAGTCATTCAGCATAAGTATGGAAACATCAAACAAACCTATCGTCACTCGTTTCGCGCCATCACCAACAGGCTTCATGCATGTTGGAGGTGTTCGTACTGCGCTCTATGCGTGGGCATTTGCTCGCAAGTACAATGGGCGTTTCATTTTGCGTATTGAAGATACAGATAAAGCTCGAGAAGTTGAAGGATCAATCCCGCACATTATTGAATCCCTCAAGTGGCTGGGTATCTCATGGGATGAAGGAGTTGATATCGGCGGTCCACATGCTCCATACCTACAGTCAGAGCGTCTCGAGTCATACAAAAAATACGCGCAAATACTTATCGAAAAAGGATACGCGTATCCTGATCCGTATTCCGAAGAACAGGTCGCAGTATTTCGTGCTCAAGCAGAAAGCGAGAAGCGCGCCTTTCTTTTCCGTGACTATCGACCTGAAACAACAGAAAGCTGGGATGGAACTAAACCACTTCGTTTTAAAGTTCCTGAAATTAAAAGCTATACATGGCACGACGTTGTACGGGGAGAACTTTCTGCAGGAGAAGAAGCTCTTGATGATTTTATTTTGATAAAAAGTGACGGATACCCAACGTACAACTTTGCACACATCATCGACGATTTCGAAATGGGTGTGACGCATATTATGCGTGCGGATGAATTCATCGCTTCAACTCCAAAGTTCCTCTCGCTTTATGAAGCTCTCGAGATTACACCTCCAACATTTGTAACATTGCCGCCAATCTTAGGTGCAGAAGGAACAAAAAAATTAAGCAAGCGTGATGGAGCAAAAGATATTCTTGATTATCGTGCAGAGGGGTACGTACCTGATGCCTTAGTAAACTTCCTCGCTTTTCTTGGATGGAATCCAGGAGGGGATGTGGAAATCATGACACCAGAAGAAATCATACAGGCATTTGATATCGAACGTATTCACAAATCAGGTGCAATGTTTAACGAAGAAAAGCTTCTTTGGATGAACAAAGAACACATGAGAAAAGCGCCTCTAGAGGAACAGTTGGCACAGATCAAAGCTCGTATGCCTGGTTACAGTGATGAGCTTTTGAGTCGTCTATTGCCTACTGTTATCGACAGAATAAACACATACGGAGAAATCGCAAGCCTAGAACCAACAGAATTTCGTTTCTTTGTAACTTCGCCAGTTCTTGAGAAAGAGAAACTCATCTGGAAAGATAGAGAAGCTTCCGAAGCCCAAATGCATCTAGAGAAAGTCGCTGAACTTCTAACTGATGCAGATGTTTCTTCTGTGGAGTCTATCAAAGCACTCATCATGCCATATGCAGAAGAGTGTGGGAAAGGTAATGTTCTTTGGCCGCTACGTATGGCGCTTTCTGGTCAAGAAAAATCTGCAGATCCGTTCACTATTATCTATGTGCTGGGTAAAGAAGAATCAATTAATCGCATCAAAACAGCTTGTCACACCTTGAGTTCCTAATGGTTATACCTACTACTACACCAATGCCACACTCGCTCTTTACAAAAATCTCATCATCTATACTAGCCATCAGCTTGTTTGTTGGTGGAAGTGTATATGCTCAAACAGCGGATCAACTAAAGTCAAACGTTGATGCATTGTCTGCTCAGATTCAGTCACTCGACAAAGAAATAGCCGAGTACAACAAAAAAATACAAGCAACACAAGGTGAGGCAAAAACACTCAAACAAGCGCTCGCCAACCTCGAATCACGCAAAGCAATCCTTGCAAAAGAAATTGACCGTACCAGACTTCAAATCAAATCAACTGAAGGTCGTATTGTCGACACACAGGGTCGTATCCTAGAAACAGAAGAAGTTATCACTCGAAACGCACAAGCTCTCAAAGAGCTCTTTCGCAATGTGACCTATAGCGATGCAGCTCTTCCTCCACTTTTTAGTGTTATGACAGCATCAGGGAATTTGTCAGATACATTTGATAGCATAAAAAGAAGCACAGATGTTTCAAATGAAGTGCATCGAAAAGTAAAAGAACTCAAAGAAGCCAAGACGACACTTGAAAGCGCTAAGCAGTCATATGAATCAAGTAAAAAGCAGTTGGAGACACTAACCTCTAACCTTGCTGATCAAAAAACGCTTGTTGAGCAAAATGCAAAAGAAAAAAATACACTTTTAGCACAAACCAAAAACAAAGAAACCGAGTATCAAAAGATGCTCTCAGATCGCCAAAAGAAAAAAGGGGATTTAGAAGCCGAACTTTCAGATGTTGAATCAAAACTACAGACAACTGTAGATGCAGGTAAACTTCCAAAATATGGAAAGGGGGTTTTGCAGTACCCGGTGGCAAATGTAAAAATCACGCAATACTTCGGTAATACTCCATTTGCAAGTAAAAATCCACAAGTCTACAACGGTGGCGGACACAACGGTATCGACTTCGGTGTACCAACCGGAACTACTATCATGTCTGCACAGTCAGGTGTAGTACTTGGTACTGGTAACACTGATACAGCGTGTAATGGTGTTTCGTATGGTAAATGGGTGCTCGTCAAACACAACAACGGACTCACCACGCTGTACGCACACCTCTCAGTTATCAGTGTGAGTGGTGGACAATCTGTCTCTGCAGGTCAAAAGCTTGGGCTCTCAGGAAACACAGGATACAGTACTGGTCCACATCTTCACTTTACGGTGTATGCGTCTGATGCTGTAGAGATTACCAACTATCGTAGTAAGGTATGCGGTACAAACATGACTATGCCTATAGCTCCTAAGCCTGGATATCTCAATCCACTCAGCTATCTCTAAATGATATACTGGGGCGTATATGATGACATTCACCATCCCAGCATTCGCACTGCTTATGATATTTGCGGTGTTACTCGGTATTATCTGCGGTATGTGGATCAGCTACAAACATATTAAGTAACTACGTTTATGATCACATTTACCACACTAGGATTCGCACTTCTCTTCACAATTGCTTTTCTGATAGGTCTAGCCCTTGGAATATACTTGGTGATGTTTAAGATTAAGTAAGAGTTTTTGAAATATTTCTAGAACTAGAGCAGGGGGCAAGTCCCCTAGTAAAAAACCACCCGAAGGTGGTTGGTGTTATTTGTGTACATAGGAAGCCTTGCCGTCTCGGATACGAACCGAGTGTCGAGGATTACCAAGTATCGGAAGTGCTAGTTGTCTTCCTTGGCTTTCTATATGAACCGAAGTTCGTGGATTGCCAAGGACGTTCATCAGAAGTTTGTGCGAAAGAACGGCGGTCTTCATAGTTACCTCAAGAGGTTGTCCAACAATAGACTAATCTATAAGCCCCTGACTGTGGATAGGAATAGGTAGTCGTAAAAGATATATTGTGCGACATTGGCATATAATCAAACCCCTGCCAAATAAAGACAAATGAGAGGTTGGAATATTATTGTTGTATAGATGCGCACTTAAGTTGTAGTAAGTCTGCACCACCCTGGTGACCTCACATCAAAAGCTAAAACCCTTTTTCTCAAAATATATAAATTAAAAAATAACACTGCCTTACTAACTTTGGTCTTGGACCGACCTCATGACTTGACCCTAGATTTGAAAGTGCTAGGATTTGACCTAAACCCTGCCCTTTACAGAAAGTGAGCCATATCATGATGCCAGCCTATACAGGTTCTATTCCGCGAGAGGAAGATTTTCTCAGAGATGTTCCTAGAAGAATTCAAGATCTCATTGATGAGAAAAATGAAGTTGTTGTTCTTGTTGCTTTTGAAAAAAGCCCTGCCGGGATCTACAAGTACAGAATCTACAAGTCCAACAGTAAAGAAGCTTTCTTTTCAAGTGACCTGCACCATGTTGGTCATAACCTTGCGGCAAAAGGTTATACGGTCTATGTCTACGCGGAATATCCAGAAATAAAGAAATATACATACGAAGAGTTTTTGAAGACTCGTTAAGTACATAACCAGCAACTGCCCATGTGAATGGGTGGTTTTTTATACACAACACTTAGTTTGCTAACAGTTCCATAATCATATATACTATTGCCTATGAATACTCATTGTGCCCCGATGCCTGAGATGCAAGATTTCTCAAAAAGCTTCATGTACAGCATGCACCAAATGTACTTTTTGGTACAGAAACGCCTCGAAGCGCTTCTCGCTGAAAAAAAGAGCCTTTCATTTTCTCAGTTCATGATATTGGTTGGGTTCCACTGCTCCTCTCATGAGCCTGTCTCTCAATCAGTTATTGCCGAGCGGCTTTACTTAACAGAAGCGACTGTTTCAAGACATATTTCCACTCTCGTTACTCTCGGATATCTCAAACGAGAAGAAGACAAACAAAACCGAAGAAAACATATTATTAGTATCACCTCGCTTGGGACCAAAGCCTTTAAACAAGCTTCAAAATATATAGAAAAAGAACTAGAAACAACATTTGCTTGTATTAAAGAAAAAGATCGTGCAAATATTATGAAAAACTTCTCAAACGTACTCACCTATCTTCTTACCAAGAAGTAATTATAAAAATAAGAAATATATATGAATAGACACATAGTAAAAATTATTAACGACAGTAAAGACATCAAAAACCAAGCCTGGGCATGGTACAAAGAACAGTCTCGCACAAAGCAAGTTGGTATTGGTGTAGGACTACTTGTTGTCATTGTGCTTATCGGTAAACTGCTTGGCGGAGATGCTGTTACCCAAGAAGAAACAGTTGCAACAACTAGAACAGTCACAGTTGCTCCTGTTTCAGAGCTTGCAAATAACGACTCAGGTCTCCCGCTTCTTGGTACTGTTACGTCAGTGAGTGAAGCAACTATACGATCTGAATCATCGGGCAAACTTACACGTGTGTACAAGCAACTTGGAGACACTGTTGTAGCTGGTCAGGTTATTGCAGAATTTGAAAACTCTGGCGAACGCGCAAGCGTGCTTCAGGCTGAAGGAGCGTACGACGCTGCTAAAGCTGCTCGAGACCTTGCCCGTATCAACCAAGGATCTGCAACGGTTTCTCTTTCAGAAAGTAAATCTGCTGCGGTAAACACAATACTATCTGTATATACAACCCTTGATGATTCTGTACGCGTAAAAACAGACCCACTTTTTGTTGACCCTCAGACAGCTCAACCACGCTTTAGTGTAAATACTCCTGACTCTGCGCTCACACTTCGTATTGAGCAAAAACGTGTAGAGCTTGAAACACTTCTCAAGAACCGTTCATCAAAAAATGGTTCTCTCACTGCATCAAGTGATGTAACTATAGAGTTAACTGCACTAGAAGCAGAAGCAAAAGCAGTAAAATCATTCCTTGATGACGTGTCTCTAGCACTTGCAAAAGCTCTTGCGGATACGAAGTTTTCACAAACTCAGATAGAAGCCTCAAAAGCATCTATCAATGGCGCTCGTAGTGCAGTAAACGGTTCTCTATCTGCTATTGCAGCAACTCGTAACAGTCTTAACGCAGCTGACACAGCATCTCAAGTTGCTGGAGTTAATTATGAAGCAGTAAGTGGCGGGCTAGCAACATCAGAAGCTCAAGTAAAGCAAGCGCTCGGTAGCTACAATGCCGCCCTATCACGTCTTGAAAAAACAATTATCAGAAGTCCTATTACAGGAACCCTTAATTCGCTGTCAATTGAAACTGGAGATTTTATTTCTGCATTCACAGAAGTTGCGGTTGTTTCAAACAACGGAGCTCTCGAAGTTGTGTCATATGTAACAGAAGATGACGCACGCCGTATCGCAGCTGGAAACGAAGTGATGATAGATAATGCTGTTAAAGGTGTTATCACTCGCATCGCTTCTGCTATCGATCCTCGCACTAAAAAGATTGAGGTTCGTGTTGGTATTACAGAAAAGACAGCCAGCCTTGTTAATGGTCAATCAGTGAGAATGAACATCACAAAAAGCAAGCAAGTTGTAACATCGACAGGTGGACCAATAAAGATTCCTCTGTCAGCTCTCAAGCTGACACCAAACGGGGCTTTTGTTTTCAGTGTTTCTACTTCAAGTGCACTTGTATCAATTTCAGTTAAGGAAGGAGCTATTTTGGGAGAAGAGATACAGATTCTTTCAGGTTTGGACGGAAGTGAGACAATCGTAACCGATGCCCGAGGACTTAAAGATGGCATGACTGTTACAGTAAAAGAAAATTAACTACTAACCCCCTATTTGTAACCGTATATGCATAATCTCTGGATATTTTTTCTAAAAAAGCGCGCGTTTACGTATTTGCTCATGATCGTACTCACCCTTACAGGGCTGTACTCACTCATTGCAATTCCAAAAGAATCTTCACCTGAAGTTATTATTCCTATGGGTATCGTTTCTACAGTTCTTCGCGGGGCTTCTGCGGAAGACACTGAAAAACTTATCACTGACAAGCTAGAAAGTGAAATCGCAAACATTGAAGGAATCGACAAGGTGACATCGTCTTCTCGTGAAGGTGTTTCTGTTATTACGGCGCAGTTTATTGCGAGCGCTGATATCGATAAGTCGATTCAAAATCTAAAAGACGCTGTTGACCGTGTAAAGGGAGAACTCCCAACAGATGCGACTGATCCTTTTGTTTCAAAGATCAACTTCGCAGATCAGCCGATGCTACTCCTTTCTATTTCTCAAGACCTTTCCCCTGCTGGACTCACAGCGCTTGGTGAAGAGCTTGAAAAAGAAATTAAAAAAGTTGACGGGGTTTCAAAAGTTGAGATTTCTGGAACACGTAAGCGTGAGGTTCAAGTGGTGGTGCGTAAAGATGAGCTTGCAAAATATGGTCTATCTCTTAATCAGGTTGTAGGTGCGATTCAAGGTGCGAATGCATCGTTTCCAATCGGTAACATAACCGTAGCTGATATTGACTACCCGATAAAGTTTGCTGGCTCTATTGAAGACGCGACGCAGATTCCCGATATTACCATCCAAAGTGCAAGTGGTGTACCGATTTATCTTCGAGATATTGCTTTTATTGCTGATGGGCTTGCTGCTCCGTCTACGTTTTCTCGTGTTTCTGTGGATGGTGTTCCTTCAGAAAACGCTCTTACACTTAACATTTACAAAAAGTCAGGAGGAGACGTGACAAAAATAGCAGAAGATGTACGTGCAAAGATTGACGAACTCAAAGCAACAAGTCTTGCCGGTGCACAAGTTGTTATCACGTATGACACAGGAGAGCTGGTAAAGAAAGATTTGCGCGAGCTTACACGTGTTGGTTTTGAAACAGTAGTTCTTGTGATGCTTATGCTTTTGCTTACCATTGGATGGCGTGAAGCTCTCGTCGCCGGACTCTCTATTCCCCTTTCATTTGTGATTGCGTTTACTGGGTTGTATCTTTCGGGAAACACAATCAACTTCATGTCCCTCTTTTCGCTTATTCTTGCGATTGGTATTTTGGTTGACTCGGGTATTGTGGTTGCAGAAGCTATCCATACGCGTATGAAAAAGTTTGGTGGCGCTGAAGGTGCTGCTGTTGCTTCTATCAAAGAGTATGCTTGGCCACTGATCGCAGGAACTATGACAACGGTTGCGGTATTTGCACCACTTTTTTTCCTCTCTGGTATCGTTGGTAAGTTTATTTCATCAATTCCATTTACGATTATCTTCGTTTTGCTCGCGTCGATTGTCGTAGCACTTGGGTTTGTTCCGCTTCTTGCTGTACTTCTCACAAAAGAACACAAGAGTAGATTTGAAGACATTCAAGAAGAGTGGTCAGAAAAAGCTCAGACCTGGTACAAAAACTTTTTGGGTAGGATTTTGGACAGCAGAAAAACACAAAACAGATTCCTCGCTTCGCTTGGGCTTGGGTTCTTCTTGGCTATTGCACTCCCTATCTCTGGGTTGCTTGAAGTTGCATTTTTCCCACAGGACGATCAAGACTTTGTTATTGTTTCTGTTGAACGAACGCAAGGTACACCGCTTGCAGTGACTGACTTGTCCGTTCGTGAGGTTGAAGAAATACTGTATACATCACCATATGTTGCGTCATTTGTTACTACGGTTGGTGCAAGTTCTGCGTTAAGTGGTACAGGTGGTGGATCTGGAGGAAAGCTTGCAAACATAACTGTTATGCTTCCAAAAGAGCGTGAACTTACATCGACAGAGATTGTTGAAAAACTGCGAGCAGATTTGTCTCCTGTAACATCAGCAGTTGTAAAAGTTGGACAAGCAAACAACGGACCGCCAAGCGGAGATCCTGTTGTTATTAAATTCATGGGAGACAACATGGAAGACCTCACTGCTGCAGCAAGTAAAGCAGAGACACTGCTTGCAACAATTGAAGGCACACAAGACGTCACCACATCTCTTCGTGATGATGGAACACAGTTTGAAATTCAGGTTGACCGCGCAAAGGCGCAAGCGGCAGGACTTTCGACAGCATCTGTTGCTCAACTTCTCCGCACGGCTGTTTCTGGTGTGACTGCAACAACCATAACAAAGTCAGGAACTGATATCGATATTATCGTAAAAGCAGATCTTAACTCAGACTTTGTTAATCCAGAAGACACTATCCGCACAAACCTAGATAGTATTAAAGGTATCCCTGTTGCAACCCCAACAGGAACAATCTTGCTCGGTTCAATTATTGAAACAAAGCTTTCAGAATCTCGTGCGGTTATAGACCACGAAGACCGAAAACGTATCGCGACTGTTTCAAGTAAAGTTACATCAACCGGAAACGCGCTCAAGATTACATCTGAATTCCAAAAACGTGAAGCAGAACTTGGGCTACCATCTACAGTTACAGCAAAGTATGGTGGAGACAACGAAGAAATCAACAAGACTTTTACCGAAATGGGACTAGCTCTCTTGGCTGGTATGGCGGGAATGCTTGCGATTTTGGTTCTTGAGTTTAACTCATTCCGATATGCGTTTTATCTTCTGTTTACTATTCCGCTTTCACTTATTGGAGTTCTTGGAGGGCTCACGCTCACTGGTCAGGCGCTATCATTCTCATCTATGCTTGGGTTGATTGCTTTGGCTGGGGTTATTATTAACCACGCGATTATTCTCCTGGATTCTATCTTGCATAGACTTGATCATGAAAAAGAAGAATTAGAAGCTGGACACAGCTCTCGAAGTTTGCGAGATGTTATCGTTGACGCGTCAGCGATTCGTCTTCGACCAATCTTCCTAACGACAGTAACCACTGTAGTAGGTATGATTCCTCTTGCGGGAGTATCAGCTCTTTGGGGGCCGCTTGCATTTGCTATTATGTTTGGTCTTTCGTTTGCGATGATTCTCACGCTTGTGCTTATTCCAGTATTTTTCTACAGGTATCCTGGGAAAAAGTTTGCACACTTAAAGTAAGAGACAGAAAAGAACCGCGCCGTAGGCGCGGTTCTTTTCTTATATACTTTTAGCAGTGTGTTCCCGCTACTACTCCTGTTGTCCAACATAGTTGCAGACTGTATCCTCCTGATGGTCTATCGATATTGAGTGTATCTCCAATAACATAGAGTCCCTCAACAACAAGTGATTCCATAGTTTTTGTGTCTACTTCTGTAAGTGGTACACCACCTGAAGAAACGATTGCTTTATCCTTTCCTAGGAGACCGCTAACATGTAGTTGTATATCTTTAGCTACTTCGATGATACGTACACGTTCTTCACTGCGAACGCTGTGACAAAATGTTTCACCGTCTATGTTTGTGAGCTCAAGAAGTGGACTAACAAGTGCTGATGGAGCAAATATTCCTAAAACATTTTTTATTTTCTTATTACTGTGAAGTACTAAAATGTTCTGCAGTTCTTGCTTTAGTTTACCCATGTCTTTGCTTGGGAAAAGGTCGATACCAATAGTTACATCACCATACTTGAGCAGTTCACCTACATCTTTACTCATGTTGAGAACTGTTGGTCCGCTGATGCCGACATGTGTAAACAGTATCTTTCCTTTGTAGGTATCTTGCTTTACTAGTCGTGTCTGGTCGTGCAAGTATGTAGTGAGCTTGATCTCGTCAATTGATACCCCGCTTATCTTTTTGACCCATGTATCAGTGAGGGCGATAGGAACGAGTGCAAAGTCATTTTCTATAATCGTATGTCCAAGCTTTTTAAGCCACTGAAACCCTTCTCCCGTTGATCCGGTTTCGGGGCGAGATGTCCCCCCTGTTGCAACGATCACATGTTTAGCGTAGAGAGTGTTGCCACTTTTGGTAACTATGTGAAATGTATTACTTGCTTTGTCTTTTTTAATACCTGATACGATAGTGCTTTTGCGTATCGTCACACCCCCTTCTTTCATGTATTCATAGAGCGCATCATAAACAGATTCAGCTTTATTTGAAACTGGGAACATTCGTCCATTGTTCTCTTCTTTTGTGGGTACCCCTCGCTTTTCGAAAAACGCTAATGTATCAGTTACATTCCACTGTGAAAAAGCAGAAAAGAGAAACTTGTCATTTCCTTTGTAGTTAGCAAGCATTGTGCGGTCATCTTGCTTGTTATTTGTTATGTTACATCTTCCTCCTCCGGTGATGAGAAGTTTTTTGCCGAGCTGTGTGTTTTTCTCAACCAAAAGAACTCGTTTGCCGAGCTCTGCTGCTTTTCCTGCTGCCATCATGCCGGACGCTCCGCCACCGATGACTACAACATCAAAGACGTTGTTATCGCTGTTGCTTGTTCCATTCATAAAGAGTTACAGCAACCGCATTTGATGCGTTGAGTGATTCAACACGCTTGTCTATTGGTATAGAAAGTTTAAAGTCGCACGCTTCAAGTGTCTTTGGTTTGATACCTTGTCCTTCAGCACCAACAACGACAACCGTGTCGGTATCAAATGTCGTTGTGTGTAGGTTGGTATCTCCGTCTCCTGTGAGTGCGTATGCCCAGAACCCTTCTTTCTTCAGATTCTTCAGTGTTGTGTTGATGTTGCCGATATGAGCAATCGGAACAGAAAAAACTGCCCCAGCTGAGGTCTTGATAACCGTTCCAGTCACCTGAACCTGATCATGCTCTGGCATGAGTATTGCAGTTGCGCCAAACGCGGCTGCAGAACGTATAATTGCTCCTACATTGTGAGGGTCCTGTAGTTCATCTAAAAGCACAAAAAGTGGTCGTGTAGGGCTATTTTTAGCCTTCCGGAGCACTTCTTCAAGTGGTGTGTAGACTTTGCGTTCATTAAGGAGTGCGCAAACGCCTTGGTGGGTTACATCGCGTCCAACCATCGAGTCTATTTCCTGCATGGTGACTCGCTCATGTTTGATATTGTTTTTTTGGAGAAGACCAATAAGCTTACCGTCTTCTTCTGCTTGCGGGGTGAGATAGATAGTTTCTATGAGTTCTGGCTTGTGTACGTTTATTGCTTCTTCAAGCGGGTTCTTTCCGTATAAGTAAAGATTATGTGACATATGCTCCAGTATATCACAAGATAACGAAAAATGAAATATGTAAAGAGCTGCACATGTGCAGCTCTTTTTCGGTTAATTCATTGCTTGGAATGTTATGTTTGTTGGAACAGTGAATTTTGAAGCATCCCCTGTCCACGCTTCACAGGTATAGTCACCTATGTTTTCAAGATATGTATTTGGAGATGATGCTTGGATGTTACCAGAAAGCTGAGCACTCGTTGATCCAACTTGTACATGTGCGTCATTTTTAACTTTGAAACCCATACCTGGAGTCATTGAGTTCCATAGATATGTTGTTCCATCACGCATGATAAATGTAATGTCTATTAGTTTTCCATTTCCAATATCTGCTTTCATTTCACCTCGAATAAGCGCCTTGTCCAAGTACACAGTTCCCTGGGTAGTTATGGTCCCAACATTTTGGTTTACGGTACATTTGTATGTGCCACCCTGTTGAGCAAGTTGAGAAAATGCCACCTTCTTTCCTTGAGATTCTCCTTGTGTGGTTGGAGTAGTTGTTGATACTTGTTCGTTTTCCTGCGGCATAGAAGTGTCCGCTTGATAGTAATACCCGCCGACTGCTAGTGCTCCGATAAGTAGTGCTCCTAAAGCTATTTTTGTTGCTGTTGTCATGCTATGCAGTATATCATTTTCTCGATAAGCACATCTTTTCCATGTGGGATATACTGGGTGCAGTCTTTATCAAGTAATATATAAACACATTCATGGCTTTTATACTTACGTTTCTTGCATTCTTTGCTCTATTTATTGTGATTATCAGTATCCGCCAGGTAAACCAATACCAACGCGGTATCAAATTTACGTTTGGAAAGTTTACTGGAGTTATGGAACCAGGCTGGCGACTCGTTTGGCCAATCATTCAAAGTTCTCAAAAAGTAGATATCCGTACCAAGGCAGTTGATGTCCCAGACCAAAAGGCTATCACTCGAGACAATGTCTCCATAACCGTAAACGCGGTTATCTACTACAAGATAAGCGACGCAATGAAAGCTATTCTTGAAGTTGAGGACTACAAGTATGCGATTTTTCAGTATGCTCAAACTACAATGCGAAACATTGTTGGAGAAGTAACACTAGATGAACTTCTCGCTTCACGAGACAAAATCGCAGATCGTATCCGCGAAATCGTAGACAGCGAAACCACTTCATGGGGTCTCAAGGTTCAAAATGTTGAACTAAAAGATGTAAGTCTACCAACCGATCTCGAACGTGTAATTGGTAAACAAGCAGAAGCTGAACGCGAAAAACGAGCGGTGATCATCACTTCTGAGGGAGAACTCGCAGCTTCTGAAAATATGGCAAAAGCAGCTCAGATGCTTTCATCAGCTCCTGGTGCGCTTCATTTGAGAACACTTCAGTCGATAAACGACATGTCATCTGACCAATCAAATACAGTTGTGTACATGCTCCCTGTTGAGGCGTTGAAGGCTCTTGAAGGGTTTGCCAAGAAAGTATAAGCAAAGGCGCTTACAAATAGACGATGCCCGGACGTTTGGTAACGTTCGGGCATCTTTTGTTTTTGGGATTATATGTATATTAGCGGAACCTACGAACAATGGCGCTTGCAACCGCTTCTATCCGGAGTGAATCAGGGTCCGGATAGATTTTTTTGAATTTTTTGTTGGCTGGGACAAGTACAGGTTTTCCTCGTTCTACGTTAAAGTATTTGAGGGTATATTCATCCCCCATTTGAGCAACGACTATGTCACCCTTGAGTGGTTCTCGTCCTCGTTCAACAACAACCAGGTCTCCGTCAAATATTCCAGCATCTTTCATTGATTCACCTTGAACTTCCAAAAGAAATGTTCTTCCTTTACGACGCATGAGGAGTCTGTCGAGTGATACTTTTTCAATCTCACTTTGTTCCTCGGCTGTTGTTGGGAATCCAGCCTGAATGTTTCCAAGCTTCATGAATCCACCTACTACTCCCATAACGATTCGTCGCCCTTCTTTTATGAGAACCCCTTCCTCAATGAGTTTCTTTACTTTGTAAGCAACAGTGTTTTTGGATTTTACACCAAAAAGCTTTTTCATTTCTTCGTACGTAGGAACACGTTCATGTTCGTCGTAAAATGCGATGATTTTGTCTGTTTCTGTCATGTGTCCAGTCTACTAGAACGATTGTTCTACAGCAAGAGATTGCCTGTGGATAAGCACATACGTTACATATCTGCTTGCATACTACCTATATCACGCAGGTTTTTTCGTAATCGTAGATATTCAGGTATTGTTTTTTTGACGAGATTCCAAAATGACTGCGAATGATTGAACTGACCTAAATGGCACAATTCGTGGACTACAAGATAATCCTGAAGTTCAGGTGGGAGGAAAACGATTTTGTAATTAAAGTTTAGGTTACCCAATCTAGAGCAGCTTCCCCAGCGAGAAGATGTATTTTTTATGGATACCTGTTTCCAGGTAAAACCGTAGAATTGATTAAAGTGCTCAAGTCGCATCTGTACAAGGTTGAAGGCGGCGTCCTTTTGTTCCAAGTAATCCTTTCGCCTGCTTTTTGGAATTGTATATGAGGGTTTTTGGCGTTGTATTCTTTGTAGTGTCCTTTCAATCCATGCAGATTTTTCTTTGACAAACGCTGCACCTTGATCAAGAGATACCCTGCTAGGTACAACAACAGTCACCTCGCCTTCTCTGCTGATGGATATACGTATATGGCGTGCACGAGAGCTTGTGCGTAGAGTGTAAGGCTGCATATGTGTAGTATACACACGCGCATCATGATATTGACTTATATATAAATATATGTTATAATATATACTCTATGTGCCCATCTATTGATTGCATGCAGATTAGTCTATGAAATCAACATATAACCAAACTCTCACCTTTCTCGTCATAGTGTGTAGTATTGTACTGTTTGCTTCACGTAATGAAGCTTCTCTGACATCTACAGAGCCTGTAGTTGTTCATGCAGAAGCTGTACAAAAACCTGTCACACGCCAAGTCACAACCCCTGCGCAGGGAGCGTATGAATATATAGAAATCACAAGTAGTTGTGGTCCTCAGTTTGAAGGTATGTGTATCCCCGCATATGCAGGTCCAGGAACTGAATATGAAGAAGTGATAGATCTTCGTAACGGCATGATTCTTAAAATAAAAAATAGAGTAACTGTTAATGGTCAAACATGGTATCGTGTATATTTTGATGAATGGTTGCGATACGCAGATCGCGTAGAAGGAGATTGGTATGTACCAGCAGTTGCTGGGCGAGTGGTAAAAAGCGACGGTGAACAGATTCTTGGCAATCAACAGGTTACAACTACTAAGAGAATCGTTATCGATCTGTCTGATCACATGATATATGCCTACGATGGAAATTATCTATATCTCACGACAAAAGTATCTACAGGCATTGATTCTACTCCAACTCCACTTGGAACCTTTAGTGTCTACAAAAAAACACCAAGCAGGTATATGCAAGGACCACTTCCTGGGGTGAGTGACGTCCCATTTGACCTCCCTGGTGTGCCATGGAATCTTTACTTTACACTAGATGGCGCCGTTATCCACGGGTCATATTGGCACGATAGATATGGTACTGATCAGTCAAATGGATGTATTAACCTTCCACCAGAGATTGCAAAAATTCTCTACGATTGGGCTCCTCTTGGAACGCCTGTAATCGTACAGCGATAATGTTAAGACTAAGAGATTAGTCGGAGTAGATTTACAATAAATGTAAGTACGTGTTCGATAACATCAATAAAGATGTAAACAAGTCCCGTGATGAAGTTTATGAGTATCTGTATAAGTTCCATAGAGATAGGGTTAGTTAAGATAGAGCACAGTCAGTTGAAGCACTGTTGCAAATGAAACCCAAGCAAGATAAGGGATGTTTGCAAGCGCTACCCATCTATATTTTTTCCAAATAGCAACCATAAGCCACACAAGTGTTCCTAACACAAGAATGATATCGATTGCTGCAAGTAGGTTGTTTTGTAATCCAAACTGAATCGGAGTAAATATAACGTTAAAGATAAGGTTCAACCCAAATGGTAGAACAATAGAAAAAGGAAGTTTGCCAGTTATCCATTTATAGAATACGTATCCAAAACTAATTGCAATAATAAGATAGAGCACACTTCACACAGGGCCAAAGAGCCATGCAGGCGGAGCCCAATCTGGTTTAATGAATTCCGCGTATTGTGTATATGTGTATGATTCCATAGATACTCTTAGTATATACCTACTATGCTTTATGTACTATGTACATATCTTGACCAAATCCCCCTGTGCCCACAAACTCTGCAGATGATGGTTCGTTTCGTTTTGATTTAAGTATCTCTTCGTATGGGAGACAGTGCGCGCACCCGTCTTTCCCTTGAGGGCAATCAAAGCCTCCTTTGTCGATTCCGCGCGCTCTGGCTTCTTTTACTTTACGAGCAATTTCAATAACAGATGTTTCGGCAGTTATAGCATCAGGTAGTTCTTTTTCTACCATCTTGTCGCTCTCTAAATACCAGTAGCTTGCCCTAGAAACTTTTCGTTTCTGAAGTGCATTACATAGAAGAAGATAAATCGGTAGTTGAAGAGACTGTTCTTTTTCCTCATGTTTCCCTGTTTTAAAATCGATCAAATGTAGTGTGTCGTCTGGTAAATATTCTATCCAGTCAACAAGGCCGTTTAGAATGATGTTGTCATCTTCCGAAATATAAAAGTTTGGATTCATCTGTTCGCGTGGGAGTTTGATTCGTTTGTTGGTGAGGAATCGAGGGTTCTTGATGACGTTATCTATCATCTGTTTACCTCGATTTTTAAACTCCATTTCTTGTTCCTCAGACATAAAACCACCTTTTTTGCCAGATACATTTTGCCAAGCTTCTTCAAATGTTGCATGCAAATCTCTTGTCATGCGCTCATGCGCTGGGAAATCTCCTAAACCTTCGAGAACTTCGTGTACGGCAATACCAAGTGACATATGCGGTGTCACGATAGACATCTTTTGTCGTGTTACTGGGTCTTTGTAGACATTGTGTAAATAGTACAGGCGTGGACATTTGAGAAAGTCGCCCATAGATGAGTGTGATACCCACACGGCTGTATATTTGTCAGGCATAGATGATGTACAAAGTGTAGCACTAGAATACCCCCTATTTAAAGGGATGTTGCTATTGACAAATATACTTATCTATGATATATTATAGTGGTAGTTTGAATTCGTCCTTTTCATCAACCAATGCGTAATAGCGCATACTCACGGAGTTAATCATGAGCACTTACAACAAAGTCAAGCCGTTCCTGCTGGGCATCTGCGTGATCTACGGATCGCTGCTCATGCTCTACATGATGGTCAATCCATCGATTCCAGACGAGATGAGTCCCACGATTCAGGTGATGTCGGTCGTGATCTTCCTTGCGACCAACATACTGGTTGCGTATCAGTACCATCTGCTTCAAGGTGGTGCTCGCATGCGCTTCGGCGCCTTCCTTCGCAAGATGGAAAACGCCGGTGGTTGGACAGCAGGCGCAAATGCCATTGTCCTCGGGCTGTTCGGCCTGATGATGTTCTTCTTCGCAACGGAGAAGGGTGTCTCCGCCGGGTTGCACATCGCAGCCTGCGCCGTACTGATTCCTGTGACGATTTGGCTGTACATCGGCCGCATCAAACACGTTGTTGCCTGACACAGGCAACACCAACTCAACCTAGTCGCTTCTCACGAAGCGACTTTTTTATTGTCTAGTATTGATTGACTAGACACATTTCATCATGTAGATTTACACGATACCTAACAAATAAGGAGCTCATTGTGCCAAAAAAAGAGAATCTTCCATCCACTGTAGTCGAGCGTGCTGCTGTGCCGCTTACAGGAGAGCAAAAGCGCAAGCGTGGGAAGCTCATGAGGGTGCTCGTTGAACTTTTGTTGAAATACGAAACGAGTACCACAAAAAACGACCCAGCACTTCCAAGTAGACAAATGCGTGCCACTATGTACATAAAAGTTTCGAAAGCGCGTTCGACACTTGAAAGAAATGAATACGTCTACACGTTAGATATTCTTGAGTTTTTTGGTCATCAAAACCCCTACGGGAAAGTTGCCAAAGTTCTCTTCGAGAAAGGCGTCTGCACACTCGATGATTTTTTTGATCTACCGATTGAAACAATTCAAGAATACTGCACATCAGAAGGAGAACCTGAGTTGCCTCACCTCCTGTGTGACTTGCATGAAGCATACAGCAACCCACCTCCTGTGCCTCAAGTTGAACACATCTGGCGTGGACTGGTTACCTAAAGAAAAAGCACCCGTTTGGGTGCTTTTATTGTGATGTAACTAGACATGCATCTTGTTATAGGTTTCAATTCCTGTGTATAAGGTATTGATAATTCCCAAACGTTTATGCTCGGTTATTTCAGGTGCGATATCTAAACCAAATACCTCCGGGGCTCTGTTGTGGTTACAGGTAAAAGTTGTGGTGACAACAGTACGTTTTCTATAAGCTGTTTTTCTTCTAAAGAATGTTGCCCACCCACACACTGTGTATGTCTCTTCAAAAAAAATAGAGCAAACATACATTTTTTCGCCTCGGTAATTTCTTCTATTGTGGATGGTTTCAGAAATATGAAAACCAGGAAAACACTTATCTCGTACCGCAATCACCGCCTCTCGAAGAACACGGGGGCTTTGCGGTTGTGGACGGTCGTAGCGCATGTAAGTCTCCTCAAAAAAGAACAGGGTTGCCACCATTCTGCATGTTACAAATAGTTTGTCAAACAGTCTCAGTAGAGGTTTACACTACTCCCGCTATCAGGTCGTCTTCGAATTGAATGATACCATCGAGGGTTTTTGGGTAATCTGTTGTATCTGGGAAATCAAGCGCAACTATCTTTTCGTATACCTTCACAGCAAGTTTTCTAAATCGTTCCAGTTCTTGTTGTGTGTTTTGGTCAAATATAAGCGTAAGTTCAGTGACTGCTTTACCCTCTTGTTCTTCAACAAACTCTAGCACTCCTTGTGATACGACGTGTGTACTATAATCTCGTGAATGTTCAACGAGAAGCTTGTACATCATCAGCTGATAACGGTAGTTGTGTAGCTTGATCTCGCTATAGTCTTTTGCTTTTGGGTCGTCCCACGCACTGAAACCTTTTCCTGTTTTAAGGTCAATAACAGTCCATGTTTCACCATCATCGATTATTTTGTCGATCTTTCCTGTGAATTTTGCGCCATCTACGACAACATGTTGTTTAGCAAAGTTAAGTTCAACAATATGCTCCCCACGTATCGCATCTTTTTTAAGCGTATAGTAACCCGCAAGTATCTGTTCTCCACGAGCTCGTTGCTTTTCTTCTTCAAAATCAATCAAGCGACCCCTCTTCAGCTCTTTTCTGAATGACTCTAAAATGGTTTCAAGTGGTGGAAGTTTCCCATCTTTTCGCATAAGAACATGAGCATCTTCAAGTGCTTTGTGTATAGCTGTACCGTATACACTCGACACTGTTTTGGATTGAGGAAAACGCAAAAGGTTCTGCTCTAGGAATAACATAGGACCACCATCGATAATATTTAAAAAGTTATTCAGATGTGTCGGTGAGAGTGTGTAGTTTTCAACAAGTTTTTTTAAGAGAGCTAGTTCATCGTGTGCAAACGGTGGAGCGTGGTATACCTGCAACCCCTCCGCGATGAGTTCTGGTTTTTCGACTGGGTCTGCTTGTGTAGATGTTTCAGGAATGGTTGGAGCGCTCAGGAATCGAAGCGGGCTTTTGTGGTGTGTGATATAGAGTGTATGGCGCGCACGAGTGAGGGCTACATAAAAAAGTCGAATAAAATCATCTTCGTCGTCCCCTGTTGTTGTGAGTGGTAAGTTAATCGGAAACGATAACAGATTGCGTCTGCCTTTACCTGCCCAAATAGTATCATGCACCGAAACAACAAACACATATGCAAACTCAAGCCCCTTTGCTTTGTGAGATGTCAAAAGTGAAACTGCATGTTCGTTGTGTGCAAACGGAGTTTCGTTGATAAGTGCGATATTGTATTCGATATGTCTGTCAACAAAACGTCCCACGTCAGACACGCGGAGACCTTCGCCCTCTTTATAGTCTCGTAATGCTTGCATAAATACTCGTAGTGATGACAAAAAATGTATGTAACTACTAGCATTATTTTCAAATGCATTTTTACCAAAGTAGTATTCTTTGTATGGTGAAGTAAAGTCTGTATCAAGCGAGAGTGAGAACATATCCCTCTGTTCGTCGTCATCTGGAGATTCTCCAACGCGAGGCATGTCTTTGGTGCCGATGAGTGTGTCTAAAATAATTTCAAGCGGCGTTGTTTGAGCTGCGATGCCGAGTTCTATCAAAAAGGTTCCAAGTGCGTGCATCTCTACGTCGTCACTTCTTCTCATTGCTTCTAACCAAGAAACATTTTCCCGTTTCGCATATTCTGCTACGTTCCATATACTCAAACGACTCAACCCCCAAAATGGGAATGCAAGAATCTCTGGTAGCAAGTCATCTCGTTCAAATTGAGAGGCTCCAACACTTGCTAAAAATCTACACAGTGTAATAAGTTCAGCTACATGCTTTTCATCAAACACATTTTCTTTGCGCATGTATGCATATGGGATATGAAGAGCGTCCAAATATGGCAAAAGTGCGATGAGTTGTTTGTGTTCACGAGCTATGAGCGCTATTTCTTCAGGTGGAACGTTCGCGTTCAAAAGTTTTTTAACTTCTTGAGCGATGTATGCATACTCTTCTTCTCCTGTACTAAACGGTAGAACGTGAATATCTCCAGCGGGTAACTGTGTATTTTTTGCCTGCAAGTCTTTGCGAATTCCATCTAGTTTTGTTTCCAAGCGATTCACCCCCTGCACCACAATAGCTCGGGCAAAGTCGAGCACTTTTTGTGTTGATCGGTAGTTCTCTACAAGAACAATGGTTTGAACATCTTGGTAAAACGTTTTGAAGTTGTGGATGTTGGATATTTCTGCTCCTTGAAACTTGTATACCGCCTGGTCGTCATCTCCTACCACGCAAATGTTTGGCTTACCTTCGTGGACAGGATTACTCGTGATACCTTTTATCAGTGAAAGTTGAACGTTGTTCGTATCTTGGAACTCATCAACCATAATGTATTGATAGAGTTCCTCAAGTTCTGTGCGCAAGGATGTGTGCTGTGCGAGTGCTTCAACTACTTGTAGAATCATATCTTCATAGTCAAATAACCCTGCACGATTTAAAGCCTCTTGATACATCGCGTAGATATCTGCCAGCGCATAGAGTTTAGGTAAAAGGAGGTAGTCCTTAAAGACACGGTTACCCGCTTCATCTTTTCCTGTGGTGTCAGTTTTCCAATCCGAAAGCGGCGTTGTTTTTTCAGATTTCTCACACGCATCAAGTGCATATTCTATCGATCGTGCATACATATAGCCAAGTGTTGTATCGGTTGCTATCAGTTCGGTGCGCATAGCTTCAAAAGCCTCGATTGAGCCTTTGCCAATTCTTTCCGGTAGGTGCTGTGCGAGTATTGTATTGAGACGAGCAAAAGCCTCTTCGTTTTCTGAAAGTATTTCTTTGAAACGCGCAGGAGTCAAACCACCTTTTTTGATATCTTTTATTTTTGACTGCACTTCTTTTAGATATGAGTATCCAAGCTCTGGGTGTTTGCTCCCGAGGATGTGTTTGTGGGGCAAGCGCTCAAAAATACTTTCTAAGAGTTCGCTTTGCAATAAATCACTTGCTGGCTGTACGTGTACCGCATTATAAAAGTACTCTGGGTATCTACCTATGATATCTGTGCAGAATCCATGAAATGTATAAATAGCAACACGATAAGCATCTGGTCCTATCAAAGACTCTAAACGTGCGCGCATGTTGTGTGCTGCGGTTTCGGTAAACGTAAGACACAAGATGTTATAAGCTCGAGCGGTACCTTGCTTTAAAATATTGCCAACACGAAGTGAGAGTAGTTCTGTCTTTCCTGATCCAGGACCTGCAACAACCATGACGGGTCCATCGATTGTATCAACAGCTTTTTTTTGTGCAGTGTTTAGTTTCTTGTAGCGGTCTTCAAATGACGTATCCATACAGTGAAGTATACCGCACTTTAACGTACCTTTTTAGAAAGCGTTTCTCGTACAATAAACTTCGTTGCGTAGTAGATATCAAGAGGAATAGCAATGATGTATTGAGCCTTTTTAAGGAATGGATAGGTGAATTTGCGGAGGGTTGGGCTGTGTTCGAACCATACTGTAAAGATAACAATAGCAAGAACACATATGAACTTTGTAACCTCGCCGATGTGAATATGGGTGAGAGTTTCAACTAAAAGCGCAACACCAATGAGTCCGACTATTGCGTACGCTGCCTGAGGCATGCCTTTATATTTGTGAACAACCTTTGAGAGAATCGGTGTTATGTAGAGCATGCTAAGGACACCAACTCCTACTCCGAACATAACAATGTAAATATTTGAAGAAAAACTTACCGCAGAAATAACATTATCGATACTAAAGACGATATCTGCGAGTGCGATTTGCACAATAACTGCCCTAAAGCTATCTTTTGTCGAACGAACGGTATGACCTTCGTTGTCTACCATTTTACCGAGATGGGCTATTGCTAGGTAGATCAAATAAGCTCCTCCAAGTATCTTGAGCCAAACGTTTTGTATGATGATTGACGCCAAAAAAAGTGCGAATATACGAAATACAGCTCCAAGTAAAATACCTATACGTATTGCTTTTTTTCGTTGTTCTTCTGGGAGACTTTCTGCAAGTGTTGCGTTAACGAGTGCATTATCAATTGATAAAAGTACTTCGATAATAAAAAGTGAAATAATAATTGAGGCGTATGTTTCAAGCATGAAGGATATGTTCTTTAAATAGTGTTTTTGCGTTCTCTAGTTGTGTGACAAGTTTTTGTATCAACAAGTTGTCGTTTCCTAAGGTTGTGGTGGTTATATTGATAACTTCTTCGGTGTACCAGATCATGTTAGGGATACTGCCGTGGAATCTTTCAAGCATACTCTCTCCTTCATTGCGGTACATTTCCATAAAATTACTGAGATTGTGAAGCTTGTCTGAGACAGAAACAATGTGACTTTCTACGGGACCTTCTTGTAAAAGTTTCAAATAATTCTCTTTCCTGGTTATCCATGAAGGAATTGGTAAAGCACCTCCCTCTTTAGCATTTTGTTCAGTCACATGGTACACGATGTTAGCAACTCGCTCCCCGTATAGTTTTTCAAGATCTGCTTGTTCAAAACCAACAACATCTTCGACACTATCGTGCATAAGGCATGCGATAAGCGTATCTTCATCATCTGTTACCTGACTTGCAATGAGCATAGTCGCCATGAGGTGAGTGATGTATGGAGTTTTTTCCTTATCTCGTCTGGTATGGTTGCTGTGAAGTTGTGCAGCTGTTTGAAGCGCGTGGTCAATACGAGGTGTAAAATACATGTGCTTGATTCTAGCAGAAATGGAATGTAGATAGCAAAAATGAAGCGCGACCGTAGGTCGCGCTTCATTTTGAGGCTATACCTTAGGTACAACCTTTTTCGGTTTTTTAGCCTCTTTTCGTTCTCTGTGATTTCCTTTTGCCATATGTATACAGTATAGCGTGCTTGATGGCATGGAAAAGACGTCTGTACACATGTTGCTCAATGCTTTACATTCCGTTGATATATAACCTTGACACGTACCTATGTTTGTTGGTATAGTCTATATTAGTTAAGCTCCTCCCCCCTCCCTTGGGGACCTCCAGGCCAGCAGCCCTTCCCGGTTGCTGGCTCTTTTTTATTCTCCACAAAGCCCTGGTTAAGGTGTTTGAATATACCTAACCTCAGAAATTTCTTGTAGTTGCTCTAGGTACATACTAAAAACACCAATAAAAAGAACACATATAGCCAAGGAGGTTATATCTAGCCAACTTATAGAACTATTGATTTTTTTAAGCTTTTCTTGTATACTATGCATTACGTAATTTAGTATATTCTATGGCAACAAGAAAGGCCGCGGGTTCGGCAAAAAACCTAACAGATAGTAAGCCAAAGTACCTTGGTACAAAGCTGTATGCTGGTGAAACTGCAGTAGCAGGAAACATCATCGTTCGTCAGCGAGGCAGTAAAATTGCCGCTGGCAAGAACGTAAAGATGGGACGTGACCACACGCTCTATGCTGTTGCAAATGGTAAAGTGTCATTTACAGAAAAGCGTATGAAGCATTTCGACGGAACAATCAAGCGAAAGAAGCTTGCAAACGTAGACTAGGTCAATCTAGATAAATAAAAAAACCTGAAACAAATCGTTTCAGGTTTTTTTATTGAATATGCACAGCTATCGTTTCGACGGTCTCCCCTTGTTTAAGGGTTACATCGTGTTTACCAATTGATTTTATTGGGTTTGCTAGCTTGATTTGTTTTGGGTCAAGAGATATTTTTGTTCTAGCAAAAATCGCGTCCACAATATCCGCTTCTTTGATAGAGGCAAATAGTTGTCCTTTTGCATCTGCTTTTTTCCCAGCAATGACAATAGGTTCTTTTTTGAGTACGGTAATGAGTGATGCAAATGATGCAGCGGCAGTATCTTTTTTGAATTTTGCTTGAGTCTCCTTGTTTTTCCACTTTGAAATTTCTCCCGGGGTTGCAAGGAGAGCGTCCCCTTTCTTTATGAGAACGTTAATGGCGTATCCTTCAGCAACGTCCTTTACTTCTCCGCGTTTACCAAGGCGTGCAATGTCTCTTTGAAGAATAACTTTCATACCCCTAGTATACCCAAAAACAAGCCCCACAGGAAGTGTGGGGTTTGCGCGGTTAATTATTTCTTTTTGACGATTTCGATGGCTTTTAAGAGCTGCGTATCAATTGGTTCTCCATCTTTTCCAAGTTTTGGAGTAGAAGTTGCTACCAGGGATTCTACATCTGGAACGATTCCATGTTCAGAGATAGATGTTCCGTTTGGTGTATACCATTTAGCTGTTGTTACTTTTAGAGCAGCGCCTCCTGGAAGGTTGATAAGTTCCTGAACTGACCCCTTTCCAAAAGTCTTTTCTCCAACAATGGTTGCGATGTTTGCATCTTTAAGAGCTCCCGCTAAGATTTCAGACGCAGAAGCAGATCCATTGTCAACGAGAACAACTATGCGTGTCTGCTTAGGTACTCCAGTGTTTCCTGTGCTTCTGTGGTTTACTGTTGACTCTAACTTACCTTGTTTTTCAGAAACAACCACTGATCCTTCAGGCAAGAAGAAACTCGCCATTGAAACTGCGGATTCAAGATATCCTCCAGGGTTTCCTCGTAGATCAATAACTAGTCTGTTTAGGTTTGTAGCAATAAACGCGTTGAGCGCATCCCTAAACAGTTCTGGTGATTCTGCAGAAAAATTGTATAGCTGAATAATGTATACGCCATCTTGGATTTTCGTATCAAGAGTTGGGATTTTGATAGTATCTCGAGTGATGGTTATGTCCTTGTTTTCTTTGGTATCTGCTCTGTATATTGAGATGGTAACTTTTGTGCCAACTTCACCACGAATCATAGAAACAGCTTCATCTGACGAAAGGCCAGCAATTGATGTGCCATCAACAGATAGAATGATGTCCCCCGCTTTTACTCCCGCTTTCATGGACGGTGAGTCTTTAAGTGGGGCAATGACTACAATATTACCCTCTTTTGTTCCTACGTTCATACCAACACCTCCAAAGGAGCCTTGTACGTTTTCAGTAAAGCTTTTCGCTTCACGTGGTGGGAAAAATACTGTGTATGGATCTTTGTAACTATCAACATAGCCTTTGATCATGCCGTACTCAAAGTCTTTGTCTGTTGGAAGTGTCGAAGATGCTTTCCAAAAAACAAATTTTGTATCAAGGGTGTCTTTTACTTCACGCAAAAGAGCGCTCTCGACTTTGCCTCCTGCGGCATAGTTGCTACCTCCTAGGGTTGCTCCCATAACCAGCCCTGAACCAAAGAGCGCTGCCCCTACAATTCCGATTATGAATAGTTTTGAATATTTTTGAACGTGATGCTGCATATAAGCTTAAGTATAACGAGCGATGTGCTAAAATACAAAGTATAATCTCCCTATGTCAGATATATACCTCTACAACACCGCTAGTAAATCGATTGAACTCTTTACGCCACTTCAAACAGGAAAGGTTGGTGTGTATTCATGTGGACCAACGGTGTATCACTATGCTCATATCGGCAATATGCGAGCGTATGTTTTTGCTGATATATTAAGGCGTACGCTTGTGCATAAGGGGTACGAGGTGACGCATGTTATTAATATCACCGACGTTGGGCACACGGTTAATGACGACGACCAAGCAGAAGACAAAATGGAAAAAGGTTCTCGTCGTGAAGGGAAAACGGCCTGGGATATAGCGACCTTCTATACAGAAAGTTTTATGCGTGATATTTCACTGCTTAATATCCCTAAAAGTGCGTATATATTTCCACGAGCAACGGACAATATTAAAGAGCAAATAGCGATCATACAAAAACTCGAAGAAAAAGGATATACATACACTACTTCAGACGGTGTGTATTTCGATACCGCAAAATTTGATAGCTATGCAGATTTTGCCCATCTTGATGTTGAAGGTTTACAAAGTGGCGCGCGTGTAGAAGAGAATAAAGAAAAAAGAAACATAACTGACTTTGCACTGTGGAAGTTTTCTCCAAAAAACGAGAAGCGTCAAATGGAGTGGGAATCTCCTTGGGGGGTCGGTTTTCCTGGATGGCACATAGAGTGTAGTGCTATGTCTACCAAATACTTAGGTAATCATTTTGATATCCACACTGGAGGTATCGATCATATTCCTGTTCATCACACTAACGAAATCGCTCAATCAGAAGCTGCGTTTGATGAGAAATACGCTTCATATTGGATGCATGTCAACTTTTTGCAGGATACTACAGGGAAAATGTCAAAATCAAACGATGACTTTTTGACAATGCAAACCTTGATTCAAAAAGGATACAACCCACTCGCATACCGATATTTTCTCCTGACGATTCACTATCGAAAAGAGGTCATGTTTTCATTTGAGTCTCTTGATGCTGCTTCTGTTGCGTATGAAAAGCTTTGGAACCATGTTGCATTGTTAAAAACAACAGAACCAGCTACCTCAAACGCTGAGTATATAAGTCTGTTTACCAAAGCTCTTTACGATGACTTGGCTACTCCGGCCGCAGTTGCCCTTCTTTGGAAATTAATAGCAGACTCGATTCCTGATGCTGAAAAGTATGCAACTATTTTAGAAATGGATAAGGTTCTCGGTCTTGGGCTCGAAAAGGCAGCACAAAAAGAAATTGTTCTCACAAAAGAAGTAGAAGATTTACTCGACGCTCGTACTATTGCACGTAGAAACCGTGACTATAAAGAAGCTGACCGTTTGCGTGACGAGCTCAAAAAGCATGGTTTTGGAGTCAAAGACACCCAAGATGGGCAGGAGATTGTTCAGTAATCCACCTAATCCCCTCTTTTTTAGAGAGATACAATATATTTTAGTTTGTGGCAAGGCTTTCTAACTTGCTACACTCGTATACATGTTGCCACTGGACCAGCTCTCAAGCGGAAAACCAAGACGAAAAAATGGATATGGTGATTATAACCGTAACAACAAGCGTGACGACGACGCTTTGCGTGGTCCACGCGTTCCCCCACAAGATTTAGAATCCGAAAAGGCACTCCTTGGCTCACTTTTGTTATCCGCAGAAGCGCTCTACGAAATTGTAGACGTTATCAATGCTCAAAGTTTTTACGCTGCAAAGCATCAGATCATATACGAAGTCATCGAAGACTTAACAAATAAGAAAGAGCCTGTTGACCTGTTGACTGTGTCTGCTTCACTTCGTGAACGAAAAGAACTTGACCAAATTGGTGGTGCCCCATACTTGGCTGATCTTCTTGGTCTAGTTGGGTCAGCTGCAAACGTAAAATACTACGCACAGATTGTGCGCAAAAAAGAATTGCTCCGTAGACTTATCGAAGCGAGTACGCACATTGCAGAGATTTCATATGACGAAGAAGAGCCACTAGAATCAATCCTTGAAGAAGCAGAGCGTCGTGTATATGAAATAACCACAAAAGGATCATCTACAAACCGCCTCATCGCTTTCCAGGAATTGATAGAAGAAACATGGACACGTATTGAAAAGATGTCAGAAAAAGAAGGAGGTATGCGAGGTACACCAAGTGGTTTCCGAGATCTCGATAACAAACTCTCAGGTTTTCAGCCGTCTGACCTCATTATCTTGGCAGCCCGACCTTCTGTGGGAAAGACTTCCCTTGCGCTAGACTTTGCACGTAACGCAGCGGTAAAGCATGGTATACCTGTTGCTATTTTCTCCCTTGAAATGAGTAAAGAGCAACTGGTGGATCGTATGCTATCTGCTCAATCTCAGGTGGATAGTTGGAAGCTCCGTACCGCAAAGCTCTCTCTTGATGAAGAATTCCAGCGTCTTCAGCAAGGTATGCATGAACTGATGAAGGCTCCAATCTTTGTTGATGATAAAGCAGCGAACTCTATTCTCAACATGCGTAGTACACTTCGCCGTCTCAATACCGACAAACCTATCGGGCTTGTTATTGTGGACTACCTTCAGCTTATGAGTACTGCAAAGCAATACGACAGTATGGTAAACCAAGTTACTGAAATTTCTCGATCTCTGAAAGGATTAGCAAAGGAGTTCAATGTGCCTGTGATTGCTCTATCGCAGCTTTCTCGTGCCGTTGAAGCTCGTGGAGGTAAACCTCGCCTTTCTGATCTTCGAGACTCAGGATCTATTGAACAAGATGCGGACGTGGTTATGTTTATTCACCGTGAAGACAAATATGGCACAGAAGATACTGGGCGTAAAAACATTGTAGAAATCTTGATCGAAAAGCATCGTAACGGTCCAACTGGTATGGTAGAGCTTTACTTTGACGATAAGAAAACCTCGTTCCTTTCTGTTGAAAAGTCCGAGTTCGGAGACTTCTCCCTCCCCGCTGTTAATGTACCGGAGTTTTAGTGTAAATTGACAAGCTGTGGTATTTACTGCAGAATACACCTACTCAGTCGTTCCTTAATACAACTTTTTTAGGAGATTTCCAAATGGGATCTTCAGGCTACCGCAGACAGCGTCGGAGGGAGAGAAATATCATTCTGCCATCTCCACCTCGGGTTCTTGAATTTTCAAAGGAAACAGACAAAATTCTTTTTAGGGTGCTCAGAAGGACGGAAGGTATTCGCCGAGCAAAGCCGTTCTTCTATAGCTTTGGTGGAGCAACTATTGCTGGCTTTCTCCTTAGCTTTGTACTGGAAGTCAACGTGTACCTTGTTTCCTGTTATGGACTCATAGCACTCTCATTTTTTTTCGCAAAAGAGTGGCTACAGTACAAACACGAAAAAGAAACCACACCAAGTTCCCTTTACGGGTTCTATGCTGTCCTGGAATCGTGTATGCAAAAATAGTCAAACCATACCAAAAGGATGCCCACAAAGGGTGTCTTTTTTTGTTATACTAAATCATCACATGAACGCAACTGACCGTCTCGCTGAACTTTTTATGCGATTCCCTGGAATCGGACCAAAACAAGCTAAACGCTTTGTATATTTCCTATTGCGTGAACATTCTCACTACAAAGAACAACTCATTGCAGCGCTCGAGGAGCTGAAGTTCACAGGTAAACAATGCGAGATGTGTTTCAGGTATTTCGGTGACAAAAACCCACAAAGCACAAAAGTAATGTGTGATATCTGTGAAAATGAATCTCGTGACCAAGGTACGCTTATGATTCTCGAAAAAGAGCTCGATATGGATGCAATTGAAAAAACTGGCTCATATGGAGGACTCTACTTTATTTTAGGAGGTTTGGTCCCACCACTTTCTGATAAACCTTCAGAACTCATCCGTATTCGAGAGCTTACTAGTCGAGTACATGCAGGTATAGAACAAGCTACACTTAAAGAAATTATCTTCGCGCTCCCTGTTACAGATTATGGAGATACAACAAAAGAGTATGTTGAAAAAACAGTGTCTCAAATCGTTGGTATCGCCGGAATAAAGCTCTCTATGCTTGCGCGTGGTTTATCGAGCGGTCTTGAGCTTGAATATGTAGATAAAGATACATTTAAAAGCGCTTTTGAAAGAAGAAGATAGTACTTACTTTAGAGTCTGCTAGAATAAATCAAAACAATTGAAGCGATATACAGCACTGCAAAAAGGGTTATAAAAAATGTACGTAGTCCTGTTTGTGAGGTTATTTTACTGATGTGCATTTGGTATAACATACGAAAAAGATACCAAACCACCACTACTTGAGCAACTACCAAAAAGATTACCATAGAGTCAAAGATAACTTCACTTAGATGTGGAGTGTATCCGGGCGGCATTATGGGTGCAGGAGTATTAGCGGAAACGTTTAGGGGTATAGTGCTCGCGCCTAAGATAAACGCACGAAGATATTTTTGCATATTGGTGTACAGTATATCTCTCAGGATAGTAAAAATAAAGCGCGACCGAAGGTCACGCTTTATTTTATTAGTTGATCGCTTCGATCTTGAGGCCCATAAAAGGCTGTCGATGACCGTTTTTCTTGTAGTAACGAGACTTTGCTCGGTAACGTACAACGAGAACCTTTGCAAGACGATCTGATTCAGTGATAGTTGCTTCTACAGTTGCTCCTGCAATGTACGGTGCGCCAAGTGTAGTGGTTTTTCCATCATCCTTAAGAACGACAGATTCGATAGTAACCTTGTCTCCTACCTTGTAATCCCCTTTGATTTTTTCGACGGCAATTTCATCGCCTACAGCGACTCTGTATTGCTTTCCGCCTGTTTGAATAACTGCAAATGACATAGTTCGAGAATTATACCTTATTTTCAAATAATACGCAAGACATAGCTATTGACGTAGCGTGTGGGTGTGGTAGATTGAACAGGAACCTGTTTTTTAAAGGAGACACCATGAAAACAGCGCCCCAAAAGAGCGAAATTGTGATTCTTTCTCAGGCAGAAACGCCCCCGGATGCAGTTTCGCGGGATCTTGTCGAAAACCCCACGGTCATGCTCGCCGTTGCGTTATTCCTTGTTTTCGCCCTTATGTATGGGGTTTGCATGGGGCTCAAGTATTTCTTCAAACCCTACGACTCAGCAAACCCCAACGAACCAACCATCTTTTGATGGGTTGATCCAAACAAAACCGCTTCTCACGAAGCGGTTTTTTATTTAATCATCACTAAACACTGGTTTATCCAAAAGCACTGGCTCTATACCTGCTGCTTCACCAGTGATACGGAAAACATCTTTGTCCACCTTTTTAAGCTCCTTACTTGCATTGCTGTAATGGTTAACAACAGTGCTCAAGGTATTTCCTAGCTTGTTATGATGATCTTCATACGCCTTCAAATGTTTTCCGAGTTCACCTACACGTTTGACGATATCTTGAGCAGACTCTTCTATTTGCATCGCTTTTAGTCCTTGTAATACAGTTTGCAGGTATGCGAGAAATGATGTTGGAGATACGATGATAACTCTGTATTTTGAAGCAGCACGTTGTATCAGATTTTCGGTGTCTTCAGTGACTGAGCCAATTTTGTTGATAATCAGATCATAATAGATTGCTTCATGAGGAATAAACATGAATGCAAAGTCCATTGTATTTTGTTCTGGTTGTATGTACTTTGCGGTTTCAACGATGCGATTCTTTAAATCATTGAGAAACACTTTCTCCAGACGTTCCTTTTCGGTTTTGTCCGTTGCTTCGATGATACGATTGTAGTTTTCAAGTGAGAACTTGGAATCAATAGGAATGATCTTGTCTTTCACAAACACCGCAGCATCCACAATGGTTTCATTTGGAAATGCATACTGCATCTGGTATGACCCAGGTGGCATGACATTCTTGAGAAGCGTTTCTAGGTAGTATTCACCTAGTATTCCGCGCTGCTTTGGGTTTTTCAAGATGTCCTGCAAGTTTTGTAGTTGCTCAGTGATAGAAAACACCTGCTTGTTGGATTCTTTTACTTCAGTCAGCTCTCGAGTGATGTCTTGGATGAGACGCTGTGTATCTGTTCCCTGATGACGAAGTGCTTGATTGATTTCAGTTGAAGATCTATGCAAGCGTTCATCCATGGTACGTGTGAGGCGCTCGAGTTGGTCTTGGAGAATGAGAAATGTTTGCTCGTCATCGTTTTTCTTGGTGTTTCCATTACGAAGCAATATAACAACAAGCAAAACAACGATAAGCGTACCAAATAGAGCGATAAGAAGAGATGTAGACATATATATGAGTATACCGTGAGTAACATTAAAAACGTAGATGGTTATAAAAGTAACTCTGTGTGGATAGGTCAAAAAAGCACTGTAATAACAACACAAAAAGAAGGACTTGACAAGATTTATGGGTATGCTATAATGAAATGGTCAACCTCTTGAGGTGACGTGTCAGTTCCTTCAACCGCAATCAAGGAGAGATCCATGAACCGTTCCCTGCACCGTCCGCCGACTGGCCAGTTCCCTTATGCTGCTGCCTTCACCGCCATGGGCGCCTCGCCGCCGGCATCCGCCGCTGCGCTGAGCACCAACAAGCTGACCAACGCCGGCGCCGCCAACCAGGGCCTGGGCGCTTCCAGTTCGCCGCCGGCTTCCGCCAGCTGCAAGTAGTGCCTGACCGCCGGCCGCCCGTCATTGCTTTCGGCAACGCGCGACGGGCTCCTGTTCATCAACATTGAGCCTCACGGCTTCGTACGTGTGGAAGGAAGCCACACAACCCCATTCGCAAGAGTGGGGTTCTTTTTTTGTGATATAATGACATGACTATGCAAGAAACTATAAAAGCAGAAATTAAAAAATCAATGATTGCAAAAGACATGGAACGTCTCGGCGTTCTTCGTCTTATCTCAGCAGCATTTACTAACGAACTTGTTACTCAAGGTCGTCCACCAACAGAAGTTCTTTCTGACGAAGACTGTATGAAAGTTATCAAGCGTCTCGCAAAGCAGCGAAAAGACTCTATTGAACAGTTCATCGCAGGAGGTCGCGAAGATCTCGCTGATTCTGAAAAAGCAGAACTTCATTTTATTGAAAGTTTCCTCCCTGCTCAGATGACAGAAGCTGAAATCGAAGAAAAAGTAAAAGCTCGTATCGCACTTGAACCAGTTGATCCAGCTAAGAAAGGTATTTTTGTTGGAACAATGATGAAAGAACTCGGCGGAAATGCAGATGGTGCACTTGTAAAAGCAGTTATCGACCGTCTGGTTGCATAAATCACGCCAACCACTATGCCTCCTTTTGAAAGAGCTCCACAATCAGGCAAAGGTGATGGGATGGAAGACTTGTTTCAAAACCACATAGAGCATACATCAACCTTGCCGCTTGAGGTGTTTCAGGCTCTTGAAACAGAAGTTGCTCCCCTTGTTAATGGTTTAACTGAAATAGATGCACGTACACATAACAAACTATATCAACAAGCTCTTCATGTAGAAGGTACCAGAGTAACCTTGGAGCAGTTAAATACATATCTCAAAGAAAAAGGTATTAGTTATCCTACTAAAGAAAGATTTATTGATGGCTTGAATCCGGGTGCAAACGTGGAACCGCCAAGCGATTGGGATATTGAGAGTGGTAAAATAGTAAGAGAAAATCAAAGAGGTGGTGTTCCTCAGCAACCAGGTTGGCAGTATGAAGGTAAACAAAGACCTTTGATTCCTGACCCAAATAATCCTGGAGAGTTTATTTTTGCAGATGAGCAATAGTGTTTTAATTTGCTCTACACACAACAGGAATAGTTACTTGTGGCTGTGTCGGTGAAGATGATCTAAATATAAGAAAACATTCTCCTTGTCCGTTCATAGAAATGATACGGCCGTTGAATCTGTGCCATCCAGGGATAGACCACTGATCTACCGCAACAGCTTCTCCTGTGCCTACGATGTGACCATCTTTGTTGGCAAGATAGAGCATAAATCTACCTTGAGAAAACATTGTTTCGCGAGCTTCTCCTGTAAACGTAAAACCTGGAGCTATAGATTGCCCTCTGTAAAGAGAAATATTACGAATAAATAGTTCTGTTTGAGAAAATCCTGCCTGATTTGCATTAAAAACAACAGAGTTCTGCGCTCCTGTTTGAGATGTGTTTTTTGCAGACGTGTTTGTGGTGTAGTCGTACGTATCCTCTGGTGCTGTGTAGTCCAACATATATCCACTTGTGAGTGGGTTTGTTGTCGGCATATTGTTTCGTGGTGGAGGTAATAAATCCCCTTTGAGTGGGTTTAGTGCAGATAGTGCTCCTTCGGGCAAAAAGACAGCTAGTTTGCTTCCAATCCAATACATAACAAACAAAAGAAGGATAATTGGAATCAGGAGAATTACTTTTGAAATGAGATAGCGTATGACTTCCATAGATGGTTATTTGGTGCCGCAGGCGTTATCTGCCCATAGCCCTCGTTTGCTTGTGCGTGCAAGGGTTTGTAGTTCTCTAAATTCAGTTTGATACATATATGGTTTGATATAGGTGTATTCGTATGCGTATCCATCTGCAATCATTTTTTTGTTGAGCATCTGTCCGTCCTCTAGGTATACATATGCGAGCAGTCGTCCGTAGGTATCCCGAGCGTCTTGTGATGGATCGTTCTCTAGACGTACTAATTTTTTGTACGCTAAATCTTTCATACGATCAGAGGCTTCTTTGCCGAAACATTGAACATCTCTTCGGGGGTCAACAGTTTCTGGTGTGTTGATACCAATCAAGCGTACACGTTCCGTTGTTCCGTTTATATCCACCTGAAGGGTGTCTCCATCAGTTACTTTGGTAACGGTATAGTAGACTCCCGTTGTGTCTTTGATTTCGGTTGGAAGCGAAAGGTTCACTACTCCCCACTCTTGTTGTTCGTACAAAAATGCAGAAGCAAAAATAATACACACAGCGATAATAACTCTCTGAACTATTTTTTCTCCAATTGGGCCTAAGTGTCCTGACATATAATAGTTAACACGTGTACGGTGTCGCTAGACGTTTAGCTAGTACGTATGACAAGACTGCAAGCATACAAGTACCAAAGTAACCTATCTCTACTCCATGAAGTGGAAAATACATAAGCAGTGTCGAGTAGCCAAATATACCAAGTATTGTCGAAGCAACGAGCGTACCACAGGCTGCACAACCAACCCCTAAAATAGCAAAGAGTAACCCCAATCCACCTAAGGTGCTGTCTTGCGATAAAAGCTTGCCACGAGCCTTAAAATAGGCGTAGAACTGAGTTACTACAAGAGACGTGGTGGTTGCCGTCAAAGCTAATAAAATAACAAGTGGCGTAGAAGAAAACGTAGATGTGTCAAAAAGTGCCACAAAGAAATAATGTATTTTTTCTAGAGTATCAAGTGATGTGAATGAAAAAAATGTATATGCAAGTTTGCTGTTAATAACAACAAAATAAAGAACAACAATAAGGAGATAGGTTGCCGCAAACACATACCCAGAACCGCGTGTTTTTATAAGCGCTCTGTAACCTTCACGCGCGGTTGGTTGTGCTATGTGAATCATATGTATATAAGTGTATCAAAAAACCACTCATATCGTGAGTGGCTTTACATGATTTCATCCCCAACTCGTCGTTTTGCTATGAAGTCTTCGAGTTGAACGATTTCTGTTTCTATCGCAGTTTCCCATTCTTGGTCTGTTCCTTGCGCTGCGCGTAGCTTTGCTTTGAAGTTGATATAGAGTGGGTAGATGAGTTCTGGATCATTTTTGAGCAACGTAACAAATGTCTTTTGCTGATCTTGGGTTAAATATGCGAGCCCAGTCTCAAAGGCTCTCACTTCTTCGAAGGAGAGCTCTGAACTGTTGAGTAGGTCACGTAGGGGTTGAATTATTGCCATATACTGCTCTAAATCCCTATATATATAAGGATAATGATATCTTCACTCTCTCACGAAAGTGTTATTTTGTCAACGTACTGTATTGTTAAGCAGCTTCGCGGTACTGTCCTTCATTTGCACAAGCGATAGCAGCTTCTGTTGTGAGCATAGCTGCACTGCGCACCAGCTCGTTGTCCATGGTCTTGTAGCGCTCTAGAGTGGTTGCTAGCCTCTCTTTTAGATTTGCTGATATTTCTCCAGTGAAAGGTGTAAAGGCAGCGTCTTCTGGATGTGGTTGATCTTGAATGAATGAATGTCCTTCCATGGAGTAAATATTAGTAAGTAATGTAGTAAGTATACTCCCCTATTTTCTATTAGCGCAAATCGGCATTGTGTGTTCTTTTAGAGAGCGGTATTTGACAGGGTTTGTATTGTATAGTTTTCTGTTAAACTCGGGCTGCTTTACGGGTTTTTGTTGCTATATACAAGCTATACAAAGAAACAAGGACCGCAAGCAAGCTTATCGCGAAGAGCGAGTCATCACTTGTTGATGTTGATGAGGTTGTTACCTTTGTTTCTGAGTATGGTCCGCTGGTAGATTCTTCTTCAGAAGCTTGACTATTGCTATCTTCTTCATGCGGGTCTGCATCCCATACGACTACGGTGCCATCGCTGTATGTTTGGTACGCTTTCCAGATGATCGACTCTTCTGTGGTTCCAGTTTTTGCGCTAAAAACGAACTCATCACGAAAGCCTTCTGGAATTGCACCTTTGCTCCAAATGATTTCTGTCACCTTACCATCATTTGTTGTAACAGTTTTCGTGACCCACCCTGCTTTTATATTAGGAGTTACACTCTCTACATTTTCTGGAATCAAAAGACGAACCTGTATAGTAGGGATATTTTTTTCATTTGGCACAGCAACTGAAAACACCTGATATGTAGCAGGAGTTGTTTGGGTTGGTTTAACAGTTACATGAGCAAATGCATATGATGTGGTCCCCAGGATAATACTAGAAACAAGTAGTGCTGTTGATACAAATGTGCGGGCGTGGTTCATATATTGTGTGAATAGGTATACCTATTAGTATAACATGAGCAACCCAATAGCAAATACAACAAGTCCCCCAAGGGTGTAGATGATGGCTAGTTTGTGTTTACTTAACCACGAGTCACCTTCTCCGACTTCAACTGAGAATGAAAACGTAAAAGGAGAAAACGATGTGCCGTCACGAGGTGTGCCGATAATCTCAGCTCTATAAATACCAGCATCTTTAAAAATATACGGTGTCAGAGATTTTGTTTTTCCATCGAGAAATAATGACCAAGATTCCAGTCGCGTACTTTCTTTATAAAGAGTTAGTCGGCAGTCGCACGTAGAAGCAGGAAATGTCCCATCTTTGGTTCGTATGAGTACAAGAAGGCTGGACTTCTCGTCTTCTATAGGTAAGTGGCTTGGGTTTGCGTGAAAATATACAATAGTTCCATCACTTTCTTTTGACTCATGGGCGTATACATGAGCTATAGATAGTCCGAATATAAAAGCACACACAAACAAACTCTTTTTCATACACTTGAGTGTACCATCACTATGTTCTGGTTACTGTTTAGCGAAATGTTACGTTGCCGCTATCAAACTTCAGATCAAAGATAAGCTCACCTTTGTTTGTAAAATGATACGCAGATGTGTCGCGTAGCAGTTCTCCAAACGTTGTTTCTTGTGAGCCCTCGCAATACATTTTTGTTGAAGCTATTGGGCCAAACGAGATGATGCCATTGTTTGCGCTATATGTTCCCATCATGTTGTTGCAGTCGGTTGTTGCTGAAAAAGTACCATTTTCTGCAAAAGTAATAGAGAAAGCTTTAGGTTGCTTAGGTGTAACAACACGCTCATCGTTATAGAGTGCTGAAATCCAAACCCATGTTTTCATGGTGAGTGTCATACGTGCAGGATCCGCTTCGCCTTCAAAGTTTTGCGCAACTTCACCAAACTGTCGTGTATTTGGATCTAGTATAAGCTGCATACTTTTTCCAACAGACGGTTGTACGCTAAAGTTTTCTCCTGGAGCACGGTCAGCATAGGTAATGATCACAGATTTCCCTGGGCCGGATTGAGTGGTTTGTGGAGCGATACGGTCACCAAGAAGTATGCCTTCTCCACCAAGGTAGCCACGTTCAGTTGCCAAAGCTGCAACAACATAATAAAACGTACCACTTCCGCCAGTCTGTTGTGTTACAAGAAAAACCACATCATCCTTGCCGTCCTCGTTTAAGTCTTTAAAGAGCTCATTACCAAAGAAGCGAGTAACTATCCTTGAAGCAGAGCCAGGTGCTGCTTCTGTGTCAGATGCCCCGTTTTTCAGTTCTATATTCATACCGTTCACCACATAGGTTGCGTTTTTGTAATCCTGTGCAGTAGGTGCTTGTTTTTTGTTATAGATATACGTGTTAAAAAGAAAGAATCCACCAACAAGAGCCAGCACAACCAAAAAGCCAATTGTTCTACCTACAAAAAATGTTCGTATGTTCATATGTATATAAGTATATCACTTCATTTTCGGTGTGTTATATACCAAACGAAGTTATTAGTTTTCGTGTGATTGGTCCTACATAACCGACAGCGGGGTTAATATTGTTAGCAGATTGGAACTTGATGACCGCAGCTTGAGTTGCTGGACCAAAGAATGTTGTTTCTGCTCCAAGTGACCCCGCGCCGGATGATGAAACTATGTAACCTTGTTTGTTTAGAAACTTCTGCAACGTTCTCACATCTTCCCCTGTTGATTGTAACGACAAATCTCTCATCAAAACAGTTGTCTGTGTTGGTGTTGTCGGTGTAGGTGCTGGGTTTGTTGCAGGGCTTGCTTTGACATGAGACTGAGTTGTTGGGCCGTAGTAACCGTCACTTGGAACGATATTTGCGTTCACCTGGTATTCAATGAGCGCAGCTTCCGTCATTGGTCCGAAGTTTCCTGTTGCACCTGCTTGTGACAGACGTAGAGCATATGGTCCAGTGTTTCGTGCAATAAGATATTGTTGAAGCTGTACGACTTCAACTCCTTTTGATCCAAGCTCAAGATCCCCAGGAGGAAGACTTGTGATTACAGGAGACGATGGCAGAGGAAGTGATGTTAGGTTATTTTTTATTGCTTCAGGGTATGAAATACCGCGCGCTGTTGCTTCTAGAAAAGTCGACGCAAAGGTGCTTGCCGTAAGTTGAGCAAACGTACTTTGGTCTTTGTGAGTAGAGAATATATTGGTTATATAGCGCATCTTTTCTTCAGGTGAAAATGTTGCGTTTACTCTTGTATACGGGTCAGTAGCCATTCCACTACTTGTGTGTATTTCAAAGTGAAGATGCGGAGCACCACCGGACGCATTTCCTGTATTTCCAACATATCCAATGACTGAACCTTTCTCGAGCACTGTTCCCTGGGTGACCCCTTCACCAAATGTATCCAAGTGCATATATACAAATGTTTCTCCTCCTGGGTTTGCTGTGTATACATAGTTTCCCTCCCCTGATCCTGTTCCTATACGTAGAACTACCGCAGGGGTTGGAGAAACAATAGGAGTTCCTCGAGGTGCCATGATGTCATTTCCTATGTGGGTACGTCCGTTTGATCTCGGATCTCCAAAGTCCGTTCGAAGATTTGAAAGTTCGACACCAAAAAGTACAGGTAGAGGTACGATAGTACTTGAAGTGGAGCCAAGTGCTTGTATTTTTTGTTGTAAGTCGTTGGATTGCCCACGCCATCCGCGTATGTACTGCCTGCGTTCTGTTGGTGAATCGTTTGATCCATCTGTAGTTGTGGTGCTTTGAGCGTTAACAGGAACAAATAAACATACAAATAAAAAGAGTGTGAAAAAAGATAACGTTGATATGACGTAGAGAAGTCTAGATTGGTTCATATTGTAGATAACAAGCAGTGTGTAGATACTGTGACCGAATACTATGTTGTCACACTATCGCCTTCACCAGTGTTGTATGTATTGTAGGTAATATTTAGTCGCTATTCCCTATACAACGTATTAATCACCATTAATAAAATAATATATGGAAAAACTAATTCACACTCGTAAACAAGGAACAGTAGCCATCCTAGGCGCACTTATTGTTGCAGCAGTAGCAGCTCTTGTTCTTATGTTTACACAACCTGTTTCTGCGGCATCGTTTGAGCTGGTTACAGCACAAGCTGGTCCAGGTATGACAAATAGTAACGTAAGAAACATTCAAACATATCTAGCAAGCAACCCATCATTCTACCCAGAAGGTCTAGTGACGGGATACTATGGATCACTAACAGTTGCAGCTGTTCAGAAGTTCCAGGCTTACCACGGTATTGTTTCTTCAGGAACTCCTGCCACAACTGGATATGGACGAGTTGGTCCTTCAACGCTTGCAAAAATGAATGCATTGATTGCAGGTGGTGTTATATCATCTGATGTTTCAGGTCCATCATTGTCTACGCCAAACATATCATTGGGTTCAAATGCAGTGACATTGTCTTGGACAACAAATGAAAACGCAACAGCTCGCGTATTCTATGACACAACACCGGTTCAGTTCAATGAAGGTGACATCAACTCAGTTGGTTTCGGTCAAAGAACAGGTATGCTTGCTTCTGCAGACAGTAACCTAAGAACATCTCACTCTGTGCTTGTTTCAGGTCTTACGCCTAATACAACGTACTACTATACAGTCGTCGCAACGGATGCAAATGGTAACGTAAGTGTAAGTTCCCCAAACAGTACATTTAGAACTACAAACTAATACGTCATAGTACGTAGAGGTTATCTAAAACACCAAGCGGCGCCTACGGCGCCGCTTGGTGTTTATGCTATTTCTATAACTACATTCCCCTTCTTTCTTTGGCTTTCTACATACCGGTGTGCTTGAACGATGTCATTCATGTCATAGACTTTATCTATAACCGCAGGGAGTTTTCCCGCCTCATACATCTCTTTCAACTGCTTCATTTGGTCAAGTGTTTCTCTTGCTGTGTCGAGACCTCCAACTGTTACGTGCTTGCCGTCTGTATCAAGAAGCGCTTTGGCATCGTGTGGAGAAAGTTTCCCAACCGCATCAAATACGATATCGTATCGCTCGGTAATAGTATTCATTGGTTGTCGTGTGTATACAAGAACAACGTCACTACCAAGTTTCGTAGACATATCGACACCTTCTTCACCACAAACTGCTGTTACGTGTGCGTTGTGATATTTTGCTATCGATACAGCCGAACTACCAACAGCCCCTGTTGCCCCGTAAATGAGAACCTTTTTAGGTTTAGCTGATTGTATACCTGCTTTTTCCAAAAAATAAATAGCAGTCATACCACCAAAAACAATGGCCGCCGCTTCTTCAAATGAAGCATTTGTTGGTTTATGAAGAATTGCACCTGATTCTCGTATTGCTACATATTGTGCATATGTTCCAAATCCAAAACCTGTACTAAAAAACACCTCATCTCCCGGTTTGAAGCGAGTTACATTCTTGCCAACTTTTTCTACAACACCGGATCCTGTTACTCCAAGTATTGGTTTTCTTGGTTTAGTAAAACCAAGAACTACTCGCATAACCAGTCTCAAAAATCCACTTACGATAAGTCCCCGTACTCTCACATCTCCAGAGTTGACCGCAGCTGCTTTAACAGCAACCAAAACTTCATTATCTTTTGGTGATGGTGTGGGTACATCCTCTATGTGAAGCACCTCTGGTGGCCCATATGTTGTACAGATAATTGCTTTCATGAGGTCATCAAGTTGTTTTAGTTATTCTTTCTCCCTCGTACTATCCAAACGATACCAAAAATAAAAAGCAGCAGTCCAAGTCCTTGGGCTCCTGGACTATCGTCATATCCACCAAAAATAAACATAAACACTCCAAACAATATCGCAGCAATAGATGACAATGTTTTTAATATATTCATATACAGTAAGTATACCCCAACAGGCTCGGTATCTGTGTGTGGTAATATTAATTCGTAAACATGACCAAAGACGCACAAAAACACCGAGTCTATACAATGAGCTTTGCACGTGTGTACCCTATGTACATAGCCAAAGCTGAAAAGAAAGGTCGCACAAAAGCCGAAGTTGACCAGATCATTCACTGGTTGACTGGGTATACTCAAAAAGCTCTCGACGCACACCTCAAGAAAGAAACAGACTACGAAACATTTTTAGCGCAGGCTCCTAAGATGAATCCTCTAAGATTCTTAGTAAAAGGTGTTGTTTGTGGTGTGCGAGTTGAGGATATAGAGGACCCAACCATGCAAGGTATTCGCTATTTAGATAAAATGGTTGACGAACTAGCAAGAGGAAAATCAATGGAAAAGATTTTGCGGAAAGACTAAACGTATTTTTTAACTTCAAATAAAGCTAGCTTCTGCTTGCGTGTCCATGTTTTTATTTCAGCTTCTCTTTTTCTTGCAGCGGATATATCAGGGAGTTCCTCTGTGTATTTCAGTATCACAGGGCGGCGTATTTTTGTGTAATGCGCACCAGATTTGAGTTCATTGTGTTCGTGTAATCTTTTTTCGATGTTATTTGTAGAGCCGACATAGAGCGTCGAATCTGAGCATTGGAGAATGTAGACAAAATACATAGTAAATATTAGCTAAGTATATCACCTTACAGATTTAAAACTTGACTTTATAGTAAATATGTTTTATTATAAAATAGTTCTTGTAAAGGAGAAATCATGAACAACTGGCTCTTTAAGCTCCGGGTGAAGATGGGGAAACGCATCGGACCTCAGGTCATGGTCGAAGTCGACCCCTTAGGCGAAGTGGCAGCGGCAGTGTTCGCTGCAACGAGCCTCTACATTGCCTACGAAAGCTTCTGCAAGTTCATGGCCTAGCCTGACTTGCCCATAAGCAAAATACCTCGCGCATGTGCGAGGTATTTTTATATGCAGTAGCCTACTATACGTTTACGCTCCGACTTCAACAATGAACCCGCCATACGAGAATCGCTTCATATCAAATGGCATATCTTGGTTCTTGCCTGCATATTTCTTGTCAAAATAAGCCATTACTTTTTTGTTTACTTCATCGCGATGTTTCTTTGAGTTAAACGTAATGAATGAAAACCACACTTCCTCCCCTTCTTTTACCTTTGCCATCTTTGGAAATGTAAATGCTACATGAGTTGGTGTCATATCGTCCCCTCGACATTCCATGTATGACAATGCGCCAAATTTCATCCACGCAGCTTTTCCTTCTCGTGCCATTTTCTTGTAAGCATCCTTCTTATCTTTTGCTATTGGAATCACAAATCCGTCTACGTATTTTGCCATATGTGTATGTTTGTTAGGTATATAAAATAAGTATAACAGGTACCAACTTATCTGCTGCTGTTTATAGCTTTGCATAGTTAGGTTAATTTATTGTGTATACTATCTTGTAGGCACTTTCGCCTTTTTCTGAGGAGAACCCACATGAAACTGCGCTCCCCGTTCTTTCTTGCTTCCATGTGCATGGTATTGTCTGTCTCAGCACAGGCCAGCATGCACGGCACTGCTGAAGCAGCCGGCATGAGCCACTATGAACTCCATGCCCACAAGACCGAGCTGGCGTGGCAGGCACTTGCGGCCGGCAACTTCAAAACGTCCTGGCAGATGCTCACGGACCAGGCGGTCTGCACGAGCGTCTCTGACGCAACGTTCTTTCTGTTCTCGCCGATGGGCTGGCTGGTCATGCTGATCAGTTCCATTGCGGTCGCGGTACTCACCCATCACCTGCTTCGGAAGGCGCAGCGGCCGTGGTGGAACCGTTTCCGCAAGCCGATCAACTATCGTCACGCGCATTACGCGTCGTAGGCGCACACCCGCAAGGGTTTAAGGGGTCCTCAGGACTCCTTTTTCTTTTGTGTTACTATATTTTTATGCAAAACAACTCACTCTCATCTTTAGGAATGAAAGATGATATCTGGAAGCTATATAGAACAGATTACCCATATTTTCACGAGAAAATGTATGAAGTTCTCGACATGAAGCGGTATTGTTATGAAGCAGATCATGAAGGGAGAATTGCCACACTTGGCGTATATGAATATAGAAGCGAACAGGTTTTAAAAGCCTGGGGGTATAAGGACCAAGAGCATTGTTCATATCATGCAATCAAAACAAACGGTATCTGGTCAGAAATTATTGAAGGGTGTCCAGATTTTAAAGTCCTGCAAAGAGGATTTAGTATCTCGCACAAGAAGCTTCATATATGGGAAGGTGGTGTTTATCGCGAAGAAGATATATCAAAAGCTTGTTGCGCTACAGAGGTTAAGGTATGTCACATAACAGAAAAAGAAGAATCTTTGTTTGAAAAGCTTGACCTGTACGCACCGCTCATTTTCATAGCCCTCCTCTCACTTGTTGTGGGTTGGCTTATTACGTCATTTCAAGTATTTACTGTAGAGGTATTGCTCATGAATGCTATGGGTGTGTTTATTACTACCTTAGGTCTTCTTAAACTTAAAGATATTAGTGCGTTTGCTGACATGTTCAAGCGGTATGACCCTCTCGCACAGCAAGTTCCGCTATATGCCAAGTTATATCCTATTTTGGAAACAGGAATTGGTTTACTGGTCCTTTCTGGGCTTTTTATGATACCAGTCCAAACAATTGTGGTCATTATGTATAGTTGTACAACTTTCGGTATTATTATCTCACTTAGTTCTGGAAAAAGTCTAGAGTGTGGATGTTTAGGTGGAGGTACTAAACTACCACTCTCTAAAGTAACCGTATTTGAAAATATGACCATGATAGCCATGGCATTGTTTGCAATATACAACCACTCGTAAGCTAGATTGGTTCAGTATAGTTTGTATGTCTCTTTATCTTAAAAAGTGTGTCGACAATAAACTAAAGCGATCGCGCTTCCATTATTTCAATCGTTGCACCAGGGATAGTAAAGTGTGGATGATCTTTAAAAATCAGAGCTACTGCTTCTGCGGACTCGCCTTGTACATATGATGACATCATCATGTCATTTTTTACGTCTACAACACCAGATGCGCTCACACGTTTTGTTGTACCGAGTGCAGTAGTGTTAAGTAGTGTGTCTGCGTGTGCAGCCGTCCACGCGTCCCACTCTGCTTTCATCTTCATCTCTGCTTCTTTGCGTTCCGCTTCTGGTGTTTTCATCCACTCTTCAATAGTTGACGCTGGCGCCATGTAGATAACTGTGAAATGTTTCATATAGGTTTATAGTAGCACACCGCCCTCTTGAGTGGTTAGCTTGAAAAGGTTAAGGAAGGATGGAAAAAATTTCAGATACAACGCTCACAGGAGTTCTTTTCTTGTAAAAAGCAACATTATATAAATCGTAAGCAAAAGGTAATGCTAGGAGTATAAAAAGTGGCTCAATGAATACAGCTAATGCAACACTTAAAACAATAATAAGTATATCAATAGTAATTATATTTCTATAAGCGAATGCATCTTCGGACAGCGGTATTTTTTTCATACATAAATGTTATAACCCGTGTTGTGTATTGTCAATGTTTACAATTACATATAACTGAAGGTTTTGGTGTTTACTCACTTCATTGAAGTTGGCAGTACCTTTAGGTGATGAAGTTGGAACAAGTTTAAATACTTTAAACTTGACAATCAAATAATTAAATGATACAATAGACATATCATCCGTGGCGCGATACCCCAAAGTCACGGATTAGTCGGGGTAGGCCTTAACGAAGCTGCGAGTTAAGTGCTGATATAGCAGAGCCGCCGGTTTCCTTCACAGGAGCCGGCTTTTCTTTTGTAAAAACTCGAGTTGGGACAAGTTTAAGTAGGCGCACTATGTGATTTACATGGTTATATCAAAATGAAATACAGCTTCTTTTGTGCCAAGTGATTCATATAAAGCTATCGCGGGGGCATCTTCTCTATCAGCTTGAACAAAAATAGAATATGATTTGCGTTCCGTTGCGATGTCCTTGAGCGTTTGGATCAGTCCAATTGCTAGACCCTTTCTTCTGTGTTCTTCTGAAACAGCTAAGTCATAGATGTATATTTCTTTTCTCTCCTGCTCAAACTTTTCTAGTTCGTATGCCACTAGACCTCCAACAATTTCAGTGTTATTCATAACAACAAGTGCTATGAAGTGAGGTTTTGCAAGAAGAGCTTGTAAGTATTCGTTGCCTGGAATCGCCTTTTGATATGTAGAGATATCTTCAAAAGCTTTACCGAAAACAACTAGTAATTGTTTAAGAAGATCTGTGTCAGAAGATTGGAGTTGTTTGTATGTATAGCTCATCTCATGATTATACCAGCTGAAGCCTGGGGCAAAGTTGAAATTATTATGCAACGAGAGCTTGCCACAAATTATCCATATTTTGCTCTTTAGACCAAATATCAAGAATCTTTTGGCGTAGCTCTTGGTGCTGAGGATACCCCTTATCAAGAACCCCTTCAGGAAGTAAATCTTTGCACTCCACATTTAAAAGCACCGTTAAAGCTTCTTTGATTTCATTGTATTTTTCTGCTCCAAGTTTTCTCTCCCATTCGATGCCGTACTTGAACCATGTGTAGAAATGCCAGAGTTCATGCATAGCTGTTTTGTTGGTTGTATAAAGGTATGAACTGGAAACATAAAACATACCCTGTTCAATACTATAAGGACAACGGTCATTTATTGTAAGATAGGCTGTTACATCATTTGGCAGCATTACCCCAAAAACTTTTTCTGCACGCTTGTAATATTCTTCTGCTATTTCATCCCAACTTTCTTGAAGTCTGGGAATTAGTTCATCAGGTTCTATACCTTCCGTAGACATGTATGATTCAATGAATGCATTAGCATCACCCTCTGAAACAGATTCTCCATACTGATTAGTAAGTTGTGTATACACCTTCGTCAGAGTTTGAGAATTCATGGATGTCTTTCCATAGTTCAAAATACACCAAACATCCCGGTTTCTGTTGTATGCAAAGGTGAGTTTCATTATTCAAGTATATCAGCTGTTGTAGTCAACTGGCTGAAATTAGCAGTACCTTTAGGTGATGAAGTTGGAACAGTTTTTGGAATCTATATCTCCCTCTTCATTCGCTTCTTATACTCCATAAAACCTAGCTTTTCCCAAACTTCTACTGCTTCCTTATTTTCAGAAGCAACTGATAGTTCAGCTAATTTAATCCCATGTTCTTTAAACCAGTTAAATAACATATTTACACCAGCTTTTGTGATTCCTTGTTTTCTGAATTCCGGTAAAACATAAACACTTCTGATATGCCCTATCTTGCGCTCAGTAAAATAAGGTAATGTTTCTTCAATACTTCCTTCAAACCAAGCTACGAGCTTCTCGTTATCTTCAGCAACTAAATGAAGAGAATCAGCATTGTTAAGATCTTCTTTGAGCCGTTTCTCGAATGAAGTATTTACAACGTCTCCTCCAGCCCAGATTGGGTCCAAAGCAACGTGTTGTTTATTTAGTAGTCTGTTCAACTCAACAATATTTCTCACGTCATTTAGATTAGCTTTTCTAATATTCATCACCTAAGTATATCAGCTGGGGCTGTGGGCTTCATAGTTTCTTGAATCGTTATCAATTCGTTAAAACAAGCAGTACCTTTAGGTGTGACCAAGTTGGAACAATTCTAACTAGAACGAAATAGTTAAAATGTGAGGACAATCCATAGTCATAGATAGTTATTGAGGTACCATTGACGTGACCACTAAAGTGACGCCCCTCATCATAGTCATATCCTGTGAAAGATAAGTTGTTGACATGCAGGGTGATATGGTTTGAATTTCCGTGATGGTACAGTGAGGAGCCACTCCCGCTCACGTGACAACTATTTTCATGGTCATAAACTGAAATATTTTCATTATTGAAGTTACCACTAAAAAAGAAATGCTGGGCTGCTAAGTAGTCGAAAATAGACGAAGACTGCTTGTTTGTTGTCGAGAGTAAAATTATATCTTTAAATTAAATGTATAGAACTTGCGTATTTTCCAAATGGGTAACAAAATCAGTTATAGTTTTTGGTTGTATATTTAAATTTTCACTTTGTTTAACATAACCAATCTGACTTACTGTGTCGCTAAATAAACTTGGTGCAATAAAATAACACATTGATTCTGGGGCTTTCTTTGTAAATTCTTTAAGATGTCTACTTATTGGCCATACCTCCATCATTGTTTGAGTTCTCCCTTCTGACATAGTAACCTCCACTAAAATACCTCTAGATCCCTCAAAACATTCTATATCACCAATATTACCCGTTCCACCAGCAGTTGAAGTTGGTATACCTTCATCGTCAATTGGGTAATTAGGTATGACTTTAACCTGAGGAAATTTCGATTTCAAAGCCAATGCAGTTAAAAACTCTAATCTAACAGGATTAGCTAAATATTTAAGAATTTCATCTTTGGTTAAATTCTTTGTTGCGAGATTTGTAAGCTCAATTTTTATTTGATCCCAACTAAATGTTTCAGTCCATTTTTCCAAGAATTTTTCCTTATCAGAAGCAGGTATAACTTTAGCTTCTATAGATACTAAGTTCTCATCTATTGTTGATGCATAATCGAAATACTCCTTTTCAGTATCAAATTTTTTGTAAACAGAATATTTGTTTAATACATACTCAACTTTTTCATTTTCATTATGGTTTATATCTATAAATCTACCAGCACCCCTTAATGAAATTAATCCGGTTAATCTCATTTTTCTTATGAATTCGTCAGGGTACTCAACCATAATAGACTCGGGCTTAAACTTTTTAAAATCTCCGCCCATAATTTTATTTACACAAATATCAACTATAGTTTCCCATGTTGGTTGATATCCAAATTCTTTTCTTATTTTTTTAATGAGTTGATAAAGTTTTTCAGAGTCATTATCTTTCCAAAAAATAACTAGCGGTAACTCTAATTTTGATATTCCCGCACCATTAAGTTCGGGATCGCTGTTAATTTTTTTATAACTTCAAGTAAAAGAATTAGAGGTACGTTATCGTTTAGCACTTTTACAAACGGGTTATTTCTTTGATACTTAGCTAATGAATTTAAAAATGCTTGTTGTTCAAATTCTGGGTGAGACTCTGATACAGAGATAAAATTATCCTCCAATTTAATTTCAATTGAGTTTGCTAGTTTTATTCCTATTTCAGAAAACTTAATAGGCTCATTCATCCAGTAATAAACAAAGCCTAGTTCTTTTGCAAAATCAAATACAGTTACAAAGCGAGATGGCCAACCATGCTCAAAACCAGCCTCTTTATGATCCTGAGGGTTTAATTCCAATTGACTAGATACTTCTTGATCATTAAGTAATTCCACACCAATTGGGGAATTTTCAGAGATTCTTTTTGATCCCCATTTCCTTTCTATTTCAGGAGTGACACCCCTAGTCGGTCTGTATAATCCATATCTAATTATTTCTCCCATGATTTCTTCGCAGAGAGAACTAGTCAGGTTTTGTTTGTCGTATTTACTAAAAATATTTAACAAAACCTTCATCCTGCTCGGATTTCTTACTGTGGTAGTAAATAATAATGGTTTGTATGTTGCTTTTCTTGACATATATATTTTCTAATAATTTGTGATTAGTACCTCCTTAATATCTTTTTGGTTATTATTGTGGTAGCTAATGTAGTTACTTTTTATTTTATGTATATTATACTTCTTCATCCAGTTAATTAAAATTGTGTTTTTCTTCCCTTTGTATTCTGTAACATTTGATAATGCGAATTTAACCCCTTTTTTATTTAGCTTATCAATAATATTTAGTAAATCAGTTTCTTCTTTTTCTCCCCATTTCTTATTATATTCACTAAATGTTATTAAATAGGGTGGGTCTAAGTAGACGAAGTCATCTTTTACAAATGTTCTTTTTTCAAAATACTTTCTAAAATCACTTGAGGTAAATTTAACTTTTTTATTTTTAAAATAATCAAAGTATTGATTCAATGCTAATACAACATTTTTATTAAAATCAACATTACCTACAGGTAAATTAAATTTGCCACCACCGTTGAATCTAAGCATTCTATTAAAACCGTATATTAATAAGATATACAATATCAAAGGATCATTTTTCTTATAATTATTTACACTTAATTTAAGTTTGTCGTATCCTTCTTTATTAAATTTAGCATAGTATGTTTTCTTGAACTCTTTTTTTAAAGATATTGGAACTATATCTGTGTCATAAGATTTAGAAAGCTTGTATTTTTTAATAATTTTACCTACTTCTTTAAAGAAAACATCTTTATTAGAAGAATTACTTATTAAGTACTTGTGAATATTTACTAAATGCTTATCTATATCGTTTAGGTAGTATTTTTTCGCTTCCACATTTAGAAAAACAGTACCTCCACCGGTGAATGGCTCATAGAAATTATTAACATTTAAAGGAAACAGTTCTATTAACTGCTTCATTAATTTATATTTGTCTCCCACATAAAACAGTGGGGATCTAATTATTTTTTTAGTTATCTTTGACATATGTAACAAATAAAAATTCCTTATGATTATTAAAGTTTGTTTTTCCAGAATTAAAGTGCCTATATTCTTTTTCAAATATCTTTGTTTTTCCTCTGCTATTTAAGATTGTAAGAAGTTCGGCGTGGGTTATTTTATTTTCAGAAGAATTACTTTTTGATTCGTACGTATTGTTATAAGAAACAACAATATACTTTGCTTTAATATCTTTAATTAATTCTGCAAATCGATCTTTAGCACTAACTCTACAATAGTCGCTCATATTTTCAGGTTCAGGTTTTAGTGCTGTCCCAAATAGTTTTGGTTTTTGCCATTTAATTAAATTTTCTAAGACATGATAAAATCTACTATATTGTCTTGAATTATATGGAGGATCAATATATACAATATCTGCTTTTATTCGTTTAACTAAAGTGTTTGCATCTTCTCTGTAAATATCTGCACTATTTGTTTTTACTGGTTGGATCATTTTCATTGAAAATGATTTTGTTACGTAGTTTTTGTTTTTAAAGTAGGCGTCATAATGACCAACTGTATTTGCTATACTGTCAGCAGAATAAAGTAGTGATGTGGTTAGAATATAATATTCTTTTTCTGACATTTTGGATTTATTTTTTTCCAAGTCCTCGCGTATATATCCAATTAACTTAGCTGAATCAGCTGTAAAATATTTATTTCCAAAACTTATTGAAAAATAGTTATCTTTTATTTTTGCTGGATCTAAACTGTTGTACTTTTTTAAGTATTGATTAATTAGATCAATACTGAATTTTGATTTACTAAAAAAGGCTTGGTAAATATTATAATTAGAATATAGAAAATCATTCAAAATAACTTTTTTATACCTGCCATTTGCTTGAGCAGATACAACCCCTGTCCCTGCAAAAATGTCTGCAAAAGTTTCTCCTTTACATTCTTTGTCTATAATTGAAAATATCCATTCTGATAGCTTATATTTATTACCAATATACCTACGGCTTTGTAGGTTAAGTAAGTCATTATTTATTGCAATGGTTTTATTTTTAATTTGACTCATATAGTTCTTCTAGGGTTTTACCAGAATCTGTCTTCCACTTTTTCCAACCACTTGTAGAATTACCAAGTATAATATCGGAAGCTGCGCTCGGACTATTAAATACATACTCTTTTACAAATTTATAAAGACCGTCTTGTTGTTTTTGAATATACCCATTCTGTATCAATTTTTCTATTGTCTTAGTATTTCTCTCATAAACAGCATTACTTATTTCAGAAGTTGCCGTTGAATCTTCATATACAACAAAACCGTCATTTGTCATTCTTCCAGTGCCTATAGCATTTTTACCCTTACAATATAGTAGGGGGTTATCTAAATCCTTAGTTTCTTTAGAGATCGGTTCTTGTAAAATTGGATAACCTACTGCCGTTAGTAATAATCTTAAGTTTAAAAGAAATTCTTCCATGTCAGCAATATCAGATTCTGACAGAGAAGGAATAGAAGATTTTGCACCGTTGTTTAATTGGTATCTTTTTACACTAGTTGCAATATCAATAGATCTACTCTCCAAATATCTTACATGAGCTTTTGTTAGGTTATTATCTTTACTTACAAATGCGACAGCTATTTGCCAGAAATCTTTAGAGCCGTCATGTGTAGTTAGTCGGTTCCATAGATTCTCGGCTTCGCCAATATAAGCAGTTTGAAGTAACTCACCTTCATTATCTTTTCCCACTAAGAAGTATACTGACGGTTTGTTGCAGTCTGCACGATCTTTAATATCCCTTAACTTATTTCTCGGTATTACAACAGCCTGTCCAACCCAATTGCTAAGTTCTACAGTCTTTAATCCGTTTGGTTCGCCATCTATTAAGAAAATCTTTATAGTTTTCGACATATTATTTAATCAATTCTTCACTAGAGATACCTAAAGCTTTAGCGATATTTGCAACCGTTGCTATTGTCGGATTAGATTTTCCATTTTCAATATTACTTATAAATGATTTATCTACATTTAATTTTATTGCCAATTCTGATTGAGTTAGATCTTTTTCAGTTCTAATTTTTTTCAGGTTAGTTGCAAGTTTTTCTGATATCTCTTTCATGATTTAATTATAACATTAATTGTTGTAATATAGTACAACAAAAAACACCTTCATTGTGGAAAGTGTTTTTTGTCTTAGAACTAACTATCTTTGAGCTAGCTCTTGTTTGCTGAGGTACAAGGAATCTCTCCGACAAATCTTTTCTCGTCGTCACTCGAAAAGTTCGCCGGCCACTCCTCGTGGTTTTTCTTGCTAGAAAAACATCACTGCGGCTTTCTCGTCCTTACACACATGAAGCAGTTCATGTGCTGTACTCCTAGCAACGAAAATAGCTACCGCTATTTTCCACACTAAAACACACATGTACTTGACATGTGTGTTTTAGTGTGTTGCTGAGGCTCTGGGACGAAGTTCGAACTTTTTTGAATATAGACAAAAGTATTGAATTATTGTAGTGTACTTTCAGCGGGTTACTCTTCCCCAACCAATTAAGAGGCTCATTCCAACCATGAGGAGGCAACATGCCCACTCTCGATCGACAAGAAGGTTATGTGGTCGCACACGAAACGTTGCTGACCGAACTCAAGGCCATGTGGACGGACCCGATGGTCCAGCTCTACCACGACGCTGAACTGCCCGAGCACAGCAAACAGAAGGGCTCCATCTTCCTGGCCGGCCCCACGTCGCGTAACCAAGTGCTCCACTGCCAGTGGCGAGCTACTGCTGTCGCAATCCTGCGCAAGCGCGGCTTTGCGGGTTGGATCTACTGCCCGGAACCGCGCGGATTCGAAATCCTCGGCGACTTCACCGAGCGAAGCTACATCCACCAATGGGAATCCAGTCGCCTCGTCACTCCGACCACGTGCGCCGACCATGCTGTGTTCTGGATTCCGCGCAAGGCGGACGAACTGCTCGGACTCAACACCAACCTCGAGTTGGGTATCTTCCTCGGCATGAAGATGCAGATCGGCAGTGTGCACTGGCAGCCTAACAGCCTCTTCATCGGCTGGCCGGATGGTGCGGAGCGCATGGGACTTCCCAACCACTACATGAACGAAGTCAACCAGACGAGGTATTCCGATCTCGAATCGCTCTGCGCTGACCTGGTCGCAAGCAGGAACCGCTAGGATCCCGCTACAAGTCTTCTGATTGGAAGCAAGCCCACTTCGGTGGGCTTTTTTATTTTAACCCATCTGGGACTCGAACCTTCTTTTTCTTATTTCACAAAGCTTGTTTATCGAAATGACGTTTGCTGAAGGTTTGGGACGAAGTTGGAACAATTTTAGAAACTAATTCGCTTTTTCAAAACGCTGCTTCAGTAGATTATTTCGTGCAGAATCATATACAATGTTCCAGTCTTGACTAGACATATCATCAAGAGCACTCTGCTTTTTGATCATATCTACCAGCTTATCCAATTCAGCACTCATCTGTTCTGATTCAAGTATTTTACACACGCCGTCATAAAACCTATCTATATCCATATCCTTAGAACGCTCTAATTCTTCACTCAGCGTCAAAATTTCTTTGTTTCGCATAAGCTCATGAACAAGGATGTTAACGTCGAGCGATAAAGAGCCTGGGTGATTCATAACATCCTTACGCTCTTCTGAAAAGGCTGTTCCGGATTCAAAGCGTGCAATGGGTATATGCACAGGTTTATCCGTCATGGATTCCTTTTCTTTAAAACGCCTCTGAAGATATACGAACAAAGCTCTTCCTGTGCGACCGTTGCCATCTTGGAATGGATGTATGATTTCAAATAGCAGATATTTTCTGAGCGCCTCCTTTAGGGCGTCCTCGTTTTTCTCAATATAACCAACGGCCTCAACATCTTGAGAAAACTTTTTCATCATCTGAGGCAATAAAACATAATCAACAGGAGCATTAAAACCACCAGAGTTCTTAAGAAGAACATTTCGATACGCACTTTTACCTTTATGCCAATAAAGAATCTGATGAACATTCAGAATAAATGCTTCAATATCAATATCCGACGGTATAGAACGCGCATATTTGTACCCAACAAATTCAGCAATTTTTCTGTTTCGAAAATCAAAAGAACTACTTATACAACTAACGAGCTGCAAAACTTCATTCCATTCGATACCTACCCCTGGCTCTAACAGTTCGTATACTTTATTTTTTTCATATTTAGTTAAGAGACTAGCCACTTCTGGATCCAGTTCACTTTCAGTTAAGTTTCCAAGCGGAACATTAAACTGTTCTATTCTCTTGAGCTCTTCCAACACAGCACTTTTTAGTTTTTCCAGATCTTCTGTTTTAATACGTTGAACATCTTCACGTCCACTAAACATAATACTTCGCCCATCCTCAGGTACAGGTTTCGCTTTTCTAAGCACATTTCGAAGCTTGTCCGTTACTTTGTGAGACTGTGATCGTTGTGTCAATTCCTTATCAACAACCTGAAATGAGCGAAGGTCGTGGTTTATATTCTGCAACCTGTGCCACAAAACTACTCCATCGGGGACACCAATCTCCCTCATCATTTCCTCTTTCAGGGCAATGAAAGACTCTAACGGCTTTGCTTGAAAGACTGTCATTGGTTCAGTCTCTCTTATGGTTGGTTCACCTAATGGCTCCATTTCATGTTTCATTTCTGAAGTATACCAGAACCCTTCCGGGACTCGAACCTACTTTTGTTTTATTCTCAAGCGTTTATTCGCGAAACTATGTTTGCTGGGGTACAAGGACTCGAACCTCGATACTCAGGACCAAAACCTGATGTCCTACCATTAGACGATACCCCATTCTTTATTTTGTGAGCGACGACCTTGCTTTTGCCTCTACTCTTTTTTGATTCTTGAGAGTTTTTTGGTTAGAAATTGCCAAGCTTCGAATTTGCTAATTCGCCTGCTGGAGTTTCTAACTCTTCGCAGCCGAGCTGTCTCGACCCAATTTTACTGACTCTTTGTGAAGAACCTATTTCGGTAAAGAGTGATAGTAATACTAACATTTTTCATGCCATTTTTCCAGAAAATAAAAAACCCACAAATGTGGGGTTTAGATGGAATGAAGTCTAGCTACTAACAGCTAATAGAACCACAATTAGGTTCATTGAAAAGTGAAGTAACGTTGTTGCTATCAAAGGAATAAAGATTTTACCGTTGTAGCCGCCACTTTTAAGGAAGAATACAAAAAATAAAACTCCAACTCCGCCGTGCATTACTGTGTTTGTGTAGTCTCCATGAGCGTGACCAAACATAGCTGAGGAAATAAGAAGCACCAGAAGGATTACTTTATCCTTTTCCTTCTCCAAGTAAGGGAAAAAGATAAAGGATACAAAAACAAGCAACATAGGAATAGCTCTAAAAATCAGCTCTTCTATGAATGCGAAGTTAAATAAGAAAAGAAGTACATGGTAGGGTTCTGTCTTGAATCCTACTGTAATACTTTCTTTTATGCCGTTATTATGAATAGGCACAAGAAAAACTCTAAATGAAATGAATACGAAAATATTCCACATCATTTTAAATGTAATGAACAGAAAGAAGGTTGTGATCACTTCTTTAAAGTTCTTGAATTCTTTAAACATCTGAAAACCTCCGTGTTGTCTGATAAATAAACTACAACATATATGTATTAATGTCAAATATACATACCTTCAGTGTATTGCCTGGTATACTTATAATCATGAAAGCCCTTGTGACTATTTGTGCAAGAAAGAAGCGTGAAGATGCTGGGCTTATGCCGGCATATCTAAGATATGATGCACCACACGTGACACATACATACGAAGAAGCAAAGCGTCTAGAACTCCCCTTTTACATTCTTTCTGGTAAATATGGAATCATCAAAGGTAACACCCCTCTTGAGCTTTATGATTACTATCTTGAAGACAGTAAAGTCGATGAACTCGGAGTTGTAATGGCAAAGCAGCTTCAAACAGAAGGGGTAACAGATATCGTTTTTTATACTGAAGAAAAAGCATCGTGGGTGCCATATACACGAGCACTCGTTATGGCTGCTGAAATAGCAAACGTGAGCCTCACCTATCACCAGTTGCCTCCCGCTTAGGTTTTTGCCGTGTAACTGGATTATTTACCTAACGTATTTGCATGGAAACAACACTCTTACTTTCAAAAGTTCTCGGGCTCTTTCTTATTATCATCGGTACTGTGGTTATGGTGCGTAAAGAATACTTTATCCCCCTCATTTCAGTGTTCGTAAAAGAACGATTTACACGTCTTGTATTAAGCACTGTTGAATTGCTCGCGGGACTATTTCTCATCGTCACACACAATGACTTTTCATCGCTTCAGGCTAGTATCATTTCATCGTTTGGTTGGGTAGCGGTTATTGAAAGTATTCTCTACCTAGCTGCTCCAGATCGTACGCTTCAGAAGTTTGTTTCAAAGTTCAATAGTCCAGCTATATATGTGTTCGGTGGATTCGCTTCTATGGTACTCGGAGTATATTTGGCCGGAATTGGATTTGCACTCTTCTAGTCAATACCAATGAAAGTCTACATAGCTGGGCCGCTGTTTAATGAAATGGAGCAAGAGCGAAACAGACGTATTCGTGATTTGTTAGAGAATCTTGGCTATGAGACGTATCTTCCACAAGAAGATGGAGGTTTGGCATATGAAAAAATACAAAGTGGACGAGATGTTTCTGATGTTCGCAAAGAATTATTTGAGCGAGATGTGCAAGAAGTGAGAGATGCGGATATATTCTTGGCGTTACTCGATGGGCGTGTACCAGACGAAGGACTGTGTGTAGAGCTCGGTATCGCTCATGCACTAGGGAAAACATGTATCGGATATCGTACGGATACGCGTCAACTAGACGCACATGGTTAAAACCTGATGATAGATGGATGTTTGGATGCAACCATATCGTCTCTTGAAGAGTTTGAACAAGTATGCAGCAATTTACTTGCCCTTCAGGACTAAATCATAGCTAAGTCTATGTTTTTAGCTTATTGACTTAGGTTGGTAACAAGCGTAGTATTCGACTCACGAGCTTTATGTCTGAATAAGCTGTTTTTGGTTACTCTTTTATTACTAGTATTATTTATTAAGCTATAGAATTTATGATTAGTTCAAACGTGCTTAAAGGTTTTGGTGCAACAATGTTTGCTTGTGCGCTTTTTATCGATGGAGCTGTAAACGTTTCAGCTGCTACTCCATGGTATGTAAATGTTAATACAACAAGTACAACTACTGATGGTATGACAGCAGAAACTCCTTTCACAACTATTGAAGCTGCGGTTTCAATTGCTGCTGATGGGGATACTATCAACATTGCAGATGGTGTATACCCGCTCGCTGCGCAGTTGAATATCTCAAAGTCTGTAACACTTGCTGGACAAGGTTCAGTAACTGTTAAGGCTGCAACTGATTTTGGTACAGTAGGAGGTTCAAAGCACCTTCTTGTTGCTTTTCCTGCAACTGATACAAATCCAGTAGTGATTTCAGGTATTACATTTGATTGTGAATCTACTAATTGTTACGGTGTACAGGCATACGGTAATGCAAACCTTACGCTTAACAATGTAACTATTGTTAATTCACGAGGAGCTGGTCTTACTGTTAACGGTTCAACTGTTACTGCAACTGGACTCACTACATCTGGTAGTGCATGGGGAGCTATAAACGTTGATCCAGGAAGTGGTGTTATGACACCTTCTGTATTTAACCTCGTTTCAGGAACTCTTGGTGAAACAAACAAGATTTGGTCTGATGGTGCTCGTATTTCAGATACAGCAACTGTATCTGTAACAGCGCCTTCTGATTACCACAAGTATCACGCTGCAGGAACATCTGCATTCTATGTATGGTCAAACAACCTTACACAGAAAGCTGCTATTACACAAGGAAGTACAACTACTATCTACGCTAATATCCAGGCTGCGCTTGATGCTGCGGTATCAGGAGAAACAGTAACTGTTTACCCTGGTCTATACACAGAAACTGCTACTAACAGAACAGTTAATGGAGCTGCGTACCAGTTTGGCCTTTTCTTTGGAACCTCTAGTGTAAAACTACAAGGTGTTGGAGATGTGACTGTTAAAACAAACGCTACTAATAGCTTTGGTAACAGTGGAACATTTATCGCAGCAGATAATGTAACTATCTCAGGTATTACATTTGCTGAAAACATCCCAGGAACTAACAAGACGATTGAAGTTATTGGTGATAACTTCACCCTACGTGACTCAAAAATCTCTGAAATAAGTGGAGCTGTATATATTAGCGACTTTACTACTAGTCAGATTGTTAACAAGTTCACAATCACTAACAACGTATTTGATAACGCTTCAACTATCAGTATTGCAAGTGGTGCCGGTACAGCCACATCGTCACCTGCAGGAGACCGTGTTATCACAAACAATACGTTTAAAGGTACTACAAATGACTATGCTCGCATTAGTTTTAGTGGCGCAGGAGGACAACCATGGTATGTCTACCCTGTTGGAGGTGCTGTAATCACAGGAAACACCTTTGAATCTGATAACAAGTGGCATATTCGCGCTCGAGGAGAATACACAGAAGCGCAGTTTGATTGGAAATCAATTTGGGAAAATAACTCATTTACCCGAGCTGTGCTAGCAGTAACAAACCCAGAAACGTTTTCTGTTCGTACATATGGATACTCTTCATATACAAACGTACGAAGTATTGGTTCAGATCTTGCTTGGACAAAAGCTAACGCCACATCAACTGACACAATTCTCTTGAAAGGTTTTTCAGAAGCACCTGTTACATCAGCTTCAACAACACCAGAAGGTAAAACAGCAACTGTGGAATCAAACACGCAACTTACTGCTACAACTACATCTGGAACTGTTCAGGCATTTATCCCTGCAGAAACAGTTATATCAGGCCCTACATCATGGGATGGAACATTTGACCTCCCTGTAGCAACAACAGTATTTACGCTTACCCCTGAACAAGGTTTTGCGCTCTCTGGAACAGCAATCGGTATTGAAATCGGAGCAGGAGATATCTCTCTTACGTTTGACAAGGCTATCAAGCTCACATTTGCTGGTCAGGCAGGCAAGAAAGTTGGATGGTCACGAAATGGTGCGTTTACACACATCACAAATACATGTGATAGCTCAACAAATCCAACGCTAGCTGCGGGAGATGATTGTGCTACTACAGCAGGTTCTGATTTGGTTGTTTGGACAAAGCACGCAACAACATTCGTTGTATATAGCCAAGTTGGTGTTGGAGGTTCTGGAGGTGGATCATCATCAGGATCAACCGGAGGTTCATCATCTAGTTCAGCATCTGCAAGTACGGCACCTAGTTCTACAGCAGGAACACCTGCTACATCTGGGAACACATCAGTAACATCTCCAACAATAGGTACAGTTGGACAGGTTCTCGGTGCTACAGCATTTAATTTTGCTGCGAATCTAGGATTCGGTAGTCGAGGTACTGACGTTGTCGAACTTCAGAAGACTCTCATTGAAGGAGGATACCTTCGAGCAGGTCTTTCAACTGGATACTTTGGCCCACTAACTAAAGCAGCGGTTACAAAGTGGCAGCGTGCAAATAGTATCCCTTCGACAGGATTCTTTGGCCCACTATCACGAGCTCATATAAACGCTCGCTAGCTAATAGCAATTTACAGTTAAAAAACAACTCGCACAGATGTGCGGGTTGTTTTTTACTCTTCCTCAGCTATACTTGTTGATATATGCATCCGTTAAAGCTCTTGAAGCATTTTTTCATCCCACATGAGCACAACGATTACAAGCCACATCTTTTTAGGGAAGTTTCTGTCGTTCTAATACTACTTGCCAGTATTTTTATGCTTGGTTTTTCAGCGGGTAGTTCTTTTTTTATGCACAAAACAGTACTGGGTGCTTCGGTTGCAGCTTCTGTACTAGTTGATTTGGCAAATGAAAGCCGCATCGCATATAACGAAGTACCTCTTCAGAGAAATACGCTTCTTGATACTGCGGCGCAAATGAAAGCGGAAGACATGATTAAGAATGACTACTTTGCTCATGAGAGTCCTAGTGGAGTAACCCCATGGCACTGGTTTAAAGAAGCGGGATATGTTTTTGTGTATGCTGGTGAAAATCTAGCTATTAACTTCAACGATTCTAAAGATGTAAACCAAGCTTGGCTTGACTCACCAAAGCATCGAGCTAATTTGCTTAATATTAACTTTAGAGAAATTGGTATCGCAACAGCAGAAGGTATTCATGAGGGAGTGCCTACTATTTTTGTTGTCCAAATGTTTGGCACACCAGCAACAGCAGCATCAAATATATCAACTAGTGCACAGCAAACATCGCCCGCTCAAGACCTTGTACCATCTCAGGTAACTGCAACAGGTACCCCAGAAGTTAAAGGAGAAACTGAAGTTGTGGCAACTTCTACGTTAAAGCCTATTGTCTCTACTCCTTTGTTTACTGTTGTTAAAAATTCTGAAACACAAGAAATCGTAGCTACAACTTCAGAGCCAATTGTATATACATCTTGGTACGATCGACTACTCTTTAAAGGTTCACATGTCGTAGATATCTTTTACAAAGCGCTCATCATTTTTCTCGCCTTTGGTCTAGCTCTTATGGTGTTTATCGAAATACGAAAACAACACTGGAAGCATATTATGTATGGTGTCGGACTATTG
>JAGORG010000002.1 GCA_018062965.1 Minisyncoccota bacterium | reverse complement strand
AGTGTAAGCGAGGAGGTGGAGTTTCATTGACAATGAGGATGTTGGCTTAGAAGCAGCCATCATTGAAAGAAAGCGTAACAGCTCACCCATCGAGAGACTCTGCGCCACAAATAATCGGGACTCAAATCTATCACCGAAACTGAGGGCTTATGCTTATGCATGAGCGGTAGGAGAGTGTTCCACTCTGCGTTGAAGGCAAAGGGGTGACCCATGCTGGAGCGTGTGGAAGTAAGAATGTTGGCACAAGTAACCGCAAGGAAGGTGAGATCCCTTCCCGCCGAAAGAATAAGGTTTCCTATTCAATGATTGTCAGAGTAGGGTTAGCCGGGCCTAAGGAGATGGCAAACGCCGGATCCGATGGACATACTGTTAATATTCAGTAGCTTGGTAGTAATGTGATGGGATGACGGGGTGTAGTATATACAGCGACTTATTGGATTGTCGTTTATTGCATAAGGACGAGGTACAGGGAAATCCGTACTTCATCAGTCCAAGTGTCGTATGAAGATGATGGGCAACCTGATTCAACTGTATAAAGCACGCCTCCGAGAAAAGTCTCTACATTCTGTGAATACAGAACGTCTTCTTGTGCCTTTTACTAGGTACAAGCTTGCTTGTGTCTAGATCATCTAGGTACAAGAAGATGCTTAAGTTACTATTAATCCGTACCGCAAACCGACACAGGTATTCGAGTCGAGTAGACTAAGGCGAACGAGTGATATCTCCCTAAGGAACTAGGCAAAAAAGCGGCCGTAAGTTAGCGATAAGGCCTGCCCCCATCACTTTGTTTTTAAACAAATGTGTGGGTTCTAGAGAATTAGATAAAATGAATTGAGACAAATAGTGTGATGGAAATGATTCTCTATGACCAACATCGCTTTTGAAAATAAAGTGATGGGGGCCGCAGCGAAAGTTTCCCTAGCGACTGTTTACCAAAAACACAGCTTCCTGCGAACACGTAAGTGGATGTATAGGAGGTGACGCCTGACCAATGCGGGAAGGTTAAATATCGGCGGTTCTTCGGAGCTGGATGATATAAGCCCCCGTCAATGTCGGCCGTAACTATAACGGTCCTAAGGTACTGTCCATAGCTAATATGGACAGTAGGACTAGGACGGTTATATGTAGTTTTTTGTGAACTTTCTAATCATACGCCTACTAAAAGCTACCTCATATCCAGAAATGTATATAGAGTCCGAAGTGGTTAGCGAGAGACCAACGCCACACATCTGACCATTGAGTTGAAGATGAAGATAGAGTCCTTCTTGAGGAATAGAAGAGCGAAATTCCTTGTCTGGTAAGTTCAGACGTGCACGAATGGCGTAACGACTGGGGAACTGTCTCAGGGAGTAGCTCGGTGAAAATACAGTACCGGTGAAGATGCCGGTTACCTGCAGATAGACGAAAAGACCCCGTGAGCTTTACTCTAGCTTGGTATTGCAATTGTTCAATTACTGCGTAGTGTAGTGACGAGAGGTTTGATGTGTATGATTTCGGTTGTACTCTACTCAACAATGAAACAGTCATCTGTAATTGGGCACTTGCTAACGTGAACGGAAAAAACGTTCGCAGACAGTATCTGGTGGGGAGTTTAACTGGGGCGGTTTCCTCCTAAAAGGTAACGGAGGAGTATATTAAGGTCATCTAGGCGCGAATGGAAACCGTGCCGATAGCGTAAGGGCATAAGATGGCTTGACTGTAAGACGGGCATGTCGAGCAGACACGAAAGTGGGTCCTAGTGAACCTACACTTCGCTTTAGATGCGGGTGCAGATTAACGGATAGAAGCTACCACGGGGATAACAGGCTAGTTGTGCCTAAGAGTTCATATCGACGGCACAGTTCGGCACCTTAACATATCGGGGTGCGTCAGGAGTAATCCTGTAGCAACATATGTACAATCGTCAATAAATAATATGTACAAAGAAATTCTTGGCTTATAACGGTGAAACCCATGCGCATGAACAACGCAAGGGCAATACCGTGGGAAGTTTATGAATAAGAAAGCGATCACTCCATTTGAAATGGAGAGCTGCACAAGTAACATTGTGATTATTCATATAACCCTGTAGAGACTTATCACGTTTGCACGGAGAGTATCCAAACAAACAATGTGATGGAATTATGAGAAGAACTCATAGTTAATACGCCAACGCCACCTTTGATCGGGTGGATGAAGATATAGTCCGATCCTTGTAGTAATACAAGACAAATACGACAGCGATGTCGGCTCATCTTATCCTGGTGGTGGAGAAGCTACCAAGGGTATGGCTGTTCGCCATTTAAAAAGATACGTGAGCTGGGTTCAAACCGTCGTGAGACAGGTTGGTTTCCTATCTTCTGCAGGCGTTCGAATATTGAAAAGATTTGCTCCTAGTACGAGAGGACCGGAGTGAACTGACCTCTGGTGTGTGGGCTCTAGCGCCAGCTGGACCGCCCAGTAGCTATGTCGGGAATGGATAAGTTCTGAAAGCATCTAAGAACGAAGCCAACTTCAAGATAAGTATTCGTTGAAGGGTCGTGAGAGATTATCACGTTGATAGGTGTTAGGTGTAAGCACAGTAATGTGTGTAGCCGAGACATACTAAGTACCCGAATCCTATTAGGAAACATGATTATCACAAATAATCATTAGTGTTGATTCTTTCGTGTGGTGCGAGGAGGTTGAAGAGTTTGATATGGAGCAATTCATCGCTTACAATTTGACTTCCTCGCACCACAGGAAAACTTTCATGTGTGTATTCTTTTGCGTGTCGGGGTGTAGCGCAGTCTGGTAGCGCGTCCTGATCACTGTCCTGCTCCTGCAGCCGCGGTAATGCGGACGGTGGTTGTTAAGGGAAGGTCGGCAGTTCAAATCTGTTCACCCCGACCAAAGACTGTGGTTCTTTTTAGAAAAAGTATATGATGGGGCTGTAGCTCAAAGAGGAGAGCGCTGCTTGCTCCTTAAGTTGTCACACTGCCAAGGCGGTTGACTGCAACCTTTGCCTAGAGCTCACGCTCTAGGGACTGCTAACGACAAGTTGGAGGAAGGAAAGGACTTACAGGGCGACACAGCAGAGGTTGTTGGTTCGAAACCAATCAGCCCCACCATATACCGTTTCAAATTATTTGAGTTTTTTGTTCTCCTGATTTAGCCAGGGGGTCACACCTCTTCCCATTTCGAACAGAGAAGTTAAGCTCTTGTGCGGCGATGATACTGGCAATGCCGGGAAAGTAGCCTGTCGGGAGAACAAAGTACTCAAAGCAAAAACAAGCAACGAATTCGTTGCTTGTTTTTGTTTGCTATACTGTACACATATATGGATTGGTCAAACAAGCGAAAGCTCTTATATGGTTTATCTGGTGTTGCTCTTAGTATAGGAGCAGTGCTCTTTTTCTTTCGTGATGATTTTTTCCCAAAGCCAACATGTGCCGATAATAAAAAGAACGGATTTGAAATAGGGGTCGACTGTGGAGGTGTGTGTGCTCTTCGTTGTCAGAGCGAAGTCGTGCCACTTTCTGTTGTATGGGCTCGCGCAATTCCAACCAGCACAAGTACATATGATTTAGTTGGTATTATCTCAAACAAAAACATCAACAACGCACCAAAGAGTGTTGCCTACACATTTACTGCGTATGACCCGCTCGGTGCGGTGATGTTTACAGAATCTGATACTACAGCAGTGCTTGTAGAAGATGATATTCCTGTTATGATACAAAACGTTGTTTCATACAAGCAGCCTGGCACTGTCACACTTACTCTTTCCCCAGCATCACACTACACAGCACAAGAAAAATCAACCTCTCCATCTATTAAGGTTCTAGAATCAACATATGAGCCAGGTGAAAAACCTCGCGTATATGTAACCGTAAAAAACATGACCTTAGCACCGATGTATGATCTGCCTATACGCGTCATTTTGTTTGACCAAAATCAAAATGCTATAGGTGCAGGGGAGAGCGTTATTCAGGTTCTAGAAAGAGAAGAGGAAAAAAAGATAGTACTCACATGGAAACAACCATTTACTGAGACAGTTGCTCGCATTCGAGTTTATCCACTTGTTAATGTGTTCGGTGCAAACTACTAAGTATGTGGGGAAGGATAGTACAAGGAATACGCACCTTTGATGTCACACTCTACGTTGCAATTACTTTAGTGAGTATCGCAGGGTTGCTCACAATGAGTTCGTTTAAAGGAGCTGATGCGTATTTTATAAAACAAGGGATGTGGATTGTTGTGATGATCACAGCTTGTTTTTCTGTATCGCAGTTAGACATGCGCTTTCTCAAACAATCGCGCGTGGTAGTTACCATGTACTTGGTGTTTCTATCTATTTTGTCACTTCTTTTTATTATAGGGCAGGTAGCAAAGGGGGCGCAGTCATGGTTTTCTGTCGGAGGGTTCTCATTTCAGCCGAGTGACTTTATGAAGCTCGTACTTGTGATTGTTCTTGCAAAGTATTTTTCACGTCGCCATATAGAAATTGCAAATATTCGTCATATTATTGTATCTGGAATCTATGCGTTTATTCCTGTAGTTCTTATTTTGCTTCAACCTGACTTTGGGTCAGCAATGGTGTTGTTTGCTATTTGGTTTGGTATGGTGCTCGTTTCTGGTATTTCAAAACGCCACCTCCTCCTTGTGTTTCTTATGGGTACTGTTACCTTTTTGCTTGCGTGGAACTTCGCTTTCAAGCCGTATCAAAAAGCTCGTATCATGAACTTTATCTATCCGCTTCAAGATATACGAGGCACTGGGTACAATGCGTATCAGTCAACCATTGCCGTCGGTTCTGGAGGCTTATTTGGTAAAGGAATTGGGTACGGAACACAGTCACGTCTTAATTTTTTACCAGAATACAAAACTGACTTTATTTTTGCTGCATTTGCAGAAGAGTGGGGATTCATCGGGGCGATGTTGTTGTTTGTTTTTTACGGAATTATTTTCTATAAACTCTCTCGATTCGCTCATGTTGCGGCAACAAACTTCGAGTCACTCTTTACCTACGGTGTGATGATTTGGTTTTTGACGCACATAGCAATCAATATCGGCATGAATCTAGGTGTGATGCCGGTAACAGGTATTCCGCTTCCACTCATGAGTTACGGAGGGTCGCACTTACTTGCTGAAGGGGTTGCTCTCGGTATGTGTCTTGCAATGTATAGGTATGCGAGAGCAACACACCGCACCTCAATGAAAAACGAATTTCTGGGGCTTGAGTAAAATTGAGCGACTGCTTTGTTGTGAAAGATTTTTGCTCCCGCAATGTACTATTCGTACACCTTGGTCACAAAAATCTTTCACGCCTCGCATTCATCTCAATTTAACTTAAGCCTGGCCCCATGCCTCGAACTTGTTTCTTTTTATTCAAAACAAGTCCATACAGAGGGTGTTAGTTAGATGTTTTTATAAAGCGCAAATGTTTGCTCAAGCATATCTTCTTCTTTGAAGTGTCGAGCGTTCGCAGGAAGTGTTTCAAATGTGTTTAAGAGCGCACGCAACTCGCTTGGATTATCAAGATTAAACATATGAGTTTCGGGAAGCATTTCAGGTAATCCGCCAACACGAGAAGCAATTGTTGGTATACCAGCTTGCGCAGCTTCTTGGATTACATAAGCCAGTGCTTCTGTTTTTGATGGTAGTATAAAAAGATCAAACGCTCGTAGATAGGTGTGGGCATCTGCTACGTGCCCATGTAGCACCACACGTTTGTGTAGGTCTGTTGTTTTTAGATATTTCTTAATGAGATTTTCGTGTATACCAGTACCTATAATGTGATACATAAAAGGCTTTGTGTGGGTGTGCAGCTGTTCTAGAAGGTACAGGTGATTTTTATTGTCATTTAGCTCTGCAATAGTAACAAAATGTGGAACAGTGGTGTCTTGTATGCCAAGAGCTTGTTGCGCCTCTGCTTTAGATAGATACGTATATTTTGGAATACCATTATAAATAACCGTAGCCTTTCTTTTGAAAAGGAATCCGCACGGAATATCGTCGTAAACTTTTTGTGATACACAGACAATAGAGTCTACGAGTAAAAAAGTAACCATCTCCGCAAGGGTGATATATATTCTTGCAAACATGTTCCTACTTTCATTAAACGCGTGTCCGTGAACAGTAAACAAAGATCGTGATGGGGTTGAGTCTATGAGGTTATGTAGTGTGGTTGCAATACCGTAGACTATGCCAGCTTTGTTACTGTTTATATGAATAACATCTGGCTTGTGTTCTCTCAAAAAAGCCATCGCACGTGCTACCTCACCAAAAAAGGGGAGTATGCGAAGCGAGTTTTGTAGAGGCACTATGTGTGTTGGTACGTGTTCTTTTTCTAAACGAAGGAGTAATTCACCGTCATTTCCACTTACAACAGCAACATCAAATTCGCCGTGCTTCTGCGCAGAAGTTGCAAGCGTGTGTACGTATTTTTGCGCACCACCCCAATTAGACTTGGTTATGACAAGTAGTATTTTGATGGGTTTCTTGGCTGTTTGCATAGGGGTATGTGGTATAGTAGAGTATAAGCTATAGCATGCTAAAACTTAAATCTAAACAGTTTGTGGCACTTGTTGGCGACTTCCTGATGGCAGGAGCTGCCCTTTTCTCGGCACTTACACTTCGTTTCTTTGATATTCCTGGGAACGAACGCGTCATGGTGCATGTGGAGTTATTTGCTCCGCTCTTTGTATTTTTGGTTATTTTATACTACAGTTTTGATTTTTACGACTTTTCTCCTTTTCAGACACGTCTCAGACAGTTTTCACGCATTATCAATATACATGTGTTTGTTGCTCTTATTGGTATTGGGTACTTTTATACCGCAGGGGCGTACACAGGACTGACTCCAAAAACAGTTCTTGTTTTATACACAATTTTCCACGTCGTTTACGCTGTTATGTGGCGCATATTTATCATGCCACAGATGTTACGTCCACAGGCACGACAAAACACGCTACTTCTTGCGGAAGGGGATGAATACGAAGAGCTTAAACATGTTGTTAATCAGCACAGCTTCTATCCATTTCATTTCGTTGAACATATAGGCTCACTACCTTCTGACAAGGAAGGGCAGCAAGATCTCCTACTCAAACTCAAACGTCTCTTTGAAGATGGTGAAATGACACAAGTAGTTGTAGATATTAGAGATAATCGCACAGCACCGTATCTTTCGTATTTATACACGCTTGCGTCTCAGCGAAAGATCCACGTGTTTGATGCAGCAATGGTATACCAAGACACACTCAAAAAAATGCCAATGCGTGGCGTAGGGCATTTTTGGTTTTTTGAATCAGTACATCTCAATATCCGCACCTACGAAGCAGCAAAGCGCATCGTGGACATCGTCATAGCTATTCCATGGATAATTATTTGGATTATTCTGCATCCATTTGTTTCTCTTGCGATAAAACTCGACAGCAAAGGAGATATTTTTATTGCTCAAGAACGCTACGGATTTGGAGGTAAGGTTATCAAGCTCTACAAATATCGAACAATGACATATTCTGACAAGGGTATGTGGCTTACAGAAAAAGATAATCCAAACAAAGTGACAAAGGTTGGGTATTGGCTACGAAAGTCTCGCATCGACGAACTTCCACAGCTCTTGTCTATTATGAGTGGAGATTTGTCACTCATTGGTCCACGTCCAGATATTTTGGCAATCGGTGGACAGCTTTCAGCTACCATACCGTATTACATGATGCGTTACACAGTTCGACCGGGTCTTTCTGGTTGGGCACAAGTTCACCAAGAGCTCCCACCACAATCCCTTGAAGAAACAAAGGTCCGTCTTCAGTATGATTTGTATTATGTAAAAAATCGCTCACTCTTGCTTGACTTTATTATTCTTGTAAAAACATTCAAGGTTGTCGTTCTTCGCACTGGGATGTAGTGTGATACCATAAGATTCATGAAACAGCGACTTTGTATTACAGGTGGTTCAGGATATATCGGTGCGATGCTTGCAGATCAGTTTGTTCATCGTGAAGATGTCGAAGCTATTTTACTCATCGACAAAGAAGACGAGACAGCGCTTACCAAAGAATCTCCAAACCGCCACAAGCTTACATTTATCAAAGATAATCTTGGTAATACGGAAACAGAAAGTGATTGGATGAAGCAGGTGCGCGACTTTGCTCCTACAACCATCATTCACACCGCATGGCAAATCAGAGATATCTACGGCAATCGACCACTTCAGCGCAAGTGGAACATCTCAGGGTCTGATCATGTCTTTGATCTTGCATTTACCACATCTTCATGTACACGACTTGTTTGTTTTTCAACCGTTGCGTCATACGGAGCTTTCCCAACAAATAGAATCGAGTATCGCTACAAAGAAACAGATCCATTCCAAGAAACGGACTATAACTACGCAGAGGAAAAGCGTATCATGGAGGAACACCTCGAAAAGCGTTATAAAGAAGCAGAAGCTCATGGATGGCATGGGCAGGTGTACGTACTTCGTCCTGCTGCGATCACTGGACCTCGGGGGCGTATAGATAGAATTCGTTTCGGGCTTCAGTCGGCGCTTTCAGGAACACTTAAGGGAACATCATTTATTAACAATGTTGTATCAGCGCTTGTATCATGGGTACCTGTTACTCCAAAGTGGCTTCGTCAGTATATTCATGAAGATGACGTAAACGACATTGTGGAACTTCTTGCATTCCACCACGAACTTCGTGATCAATATGAAGTGTTCAATATCTGCCCACCGGGAGATGTGGTTCTTGGAAAAGACATGGCGCAAGCTGTTGGAAAACGTGCGCTTCCAATACAGCCGTGGATGGCACGTATCGCGTTCTTTTTCTTTTGGCATGCAACTCGTGGCAAGATTCCAACTTCACGAGGCTCATGGAAGGGGTATTCGTATCCTATTGCGGTGGATGGTTCAAAAATAACAGACATGTACGGTTACCACTACAAATATCCATCAAAAGAAGCGTTTGTGAAGCGAATCGGTAGATACGCAAAATAAGCTTTTCAGAGTCAAGACTTCACGTTTTAAGGCTTGATAAAAGCCTGTAAATAGGGTATAATCCTGTAACTATGACAACATCAACACTTAGCATAACTACATCTCCTCGCGCTGCGAAAGAGACCAAAAAAGAAGGTTTTATCCCTGCTGTTTACTACGGTTCTCATGCAGCGTCTACACCTATTTTCATTAATGTAATTGAATTCAAGAAGGTACTTGCTTCTGCAGGTGAATCTAGTTCAATCACACTCATCACAGAACATGGAAACGAAAATGCTATGATTCAGGATGTTCAGCTTGATCCAGTAAAGAACACTCCAATCCACGTTGACTTTTATGTAATTGAAAAGGGTCAGAAAGTTCACGTTAAGACTCCTATTGAATTTATTGGTGAATCAGCAGCTGTTAAGGCAGGTGGTGTGCTTGTAAAAGTTATGCACGAACTTTCTATCGAAGGTGAGCCATCAAAACTCCCACATGAATTCACTGTTGATATCGCAGCGCTTGTTGCAAATGATAGTGTTATCAAGGTTGGAGATATCAAACTTCCAGCAGGTGTTGAACTCTACCACATAACAGCAGATGACATCATCGCATCTATCGCTGTTGCTCAGGAAGAAACAGACGAAGCTCCAGTTGCAGATCTTTCAAGTATTGAAGTTGAAGCTAAGGGCAAGAAGGAAGAAGAAGGGGAAGTTGCAGCAGCATAATCTCTCACTATATACAAAAAAGCGTCACATATGTGACGCTTTTTTGTTATACTAGATATATGAGATTTTTATCCCTAGTGCTCTTGTCTGTCTTCCTTTTTATGGAAGGCGTTTCTATTCCTCAGGTGTATGCTCAATCCAGAGAACAGCTAGAAAAAGATCTTGCTGATCTAGAAGCTCAAATCAAAGCGCTCAACGGAAGTATCACACAAACTCAAGCCCAAAAGGACTCACTTGCTCGTGAGATTTCACTTCTTACCCAAAAAGTAAATCAGAGTAAACTAAAAATAAAGGCCCACGATACTGCGATTAAAAAGCTTTCTCAAACAATTTCAGAAAAAGATAAAAACCTTCAAACGCTCGAAGCAAAAATGGAGCGAGAAAAAGAATCTCTTTCACAAATCATGCGAAAGACCGGGTACATGGATACATATACTGTTCTTGATTTTGCTCTTCAAGCGCAAAGCCTTTCGACGTTTTATAGCGACAAAGACAGTTTCGCAACACTCAAACGAGCACTCAATCAAAGCTTTGAGGAGATTCGTGCAACACAAGCAGATATAACCCTTGTAAAAAACGACCTCGAAGAAGCAAAAGATGAAGAGACACAAAAAAAGCTAGCTCAAGAAGCTGAGCGAAAGAAAGTAGAGAATAACCAAAAAGAAAAAAACACACTCCTAACTCAAACCAAAAACCAAGAAGCTGAGTACAAAAAAGTTCTTGCGGCGCGAGAAAAAGAAGCCGCTTCTATTCGTGCACGACTCTTTGATCTTCGTGATACATCTGCAATTTCTTTCGGTCAAGCCTACGACTTTGCACTCGCTGCTTCAAAGACAACAGGTGTTCGTCCGGCACTTATTCTTGCTATCTTGATGCAAGAGTCTTCTCTTGGAATAAACGTGGGTGCGTGTTATTTGCGTGACAACGCTACTGGATCTGGTGTTTCTATTAAAACAGGAGCTGAACGACCTCGCACCATGAACCCAACACGTGATGTTCCAGTGTTTAACAAACTGATGGCAAAAGTTGGGCGTGACCCACAAAATACGCCGGTGTCATGTTGGATTGCGGCATACTCAGGAGGGCAACCATCTGGATGGGGAGGGGCTATGGGGCCATCACAATTTATCCCTTCTACATGGGTTATTTTCGAAAAACGAATTGAAAGTGTAACAGGGGCAGCTATGGCTGATCCATGGAACCCGTACCATGCAATCACCGCTACAGCGCTTTATCTTGAAGATTTAGGAGCTGTTGCAGGAAATGAAGCAGCAGAGCGAAACGCAGCTTGCCGTTACTACTCTGGACGCTCATGTTCGGCATCATCTGCAGGCGCTGGGTATGGAAACGCTGTGATGAAGAAGCTCTATGCTATGCAGGCAGATATCGACAAATTACAGAGATAATCATAAATTACAGGTCTATTTTGTCGAATGGGTTCATCGGATACTTAGGTCTGTAGTGGTTGCAAATAGTTTAAAATCGTGGTAGAATCTAAAAACGTAAATAAAAACCTATGAAAGCAGATATTCACCCAACATATTTTGATAAAGCAATCGCAACATGTGCGTGTGGTGCTACCTATGTTGTAGGTTCAACAAAAGAAGCTATCTCTGTTGAAATCTGTTCAGCGTGCCATCCATTCTACACAGGACAGGAAAAGGTGCTCGACACAACAGGACGTGTAGACAAGTTCAAGAAGCGTCAAGCTTCTGCAAAGCAGGCGTAACGTAAGAAAAAGCGCGAAAAGTCTTTCAGACTTTTCGCGCTTTTTCTATGCTACAATTTCTATCAATCTATGACTATCGAAGATTTCAAATCAAATCCACGAACAATGTACACCGCTCAAGAGTATGAGCGTCTTTCGACATCGCTCACAGAAGCGCAAGAGATGCTCGCCGACCCTGCAATGGCAGAACTTGCTCAGATGGAAGTTGATTCGCTTACTCCACAACTAGAAGTGCTCTGGAAACAAATGGAAGAAACATTTGAAGCTGCAAAAGAGGAAGAAGAAAAACCAAAAGCAATGATTCTTGAAATCCAAGGTGGAGCAGGAGGGGATGAGTCTTCTCTTTTCGCTGCAGAGCTTGCGCTCATGTATCAAAACTACGCTGAATCTCGTGGATGGGGGTGGAACAAGCTCGACGAATCAGTGTCTGATGTTGGGGGATACAAAGACGTATCGTTTGAAGTAAAAGGCCGTGACGCATATGATGCACTTCGTTTTGAAACAGGTGTACATCGCGTGCAGCGTATTCCAGAGACTGAAAAAAATGGTCGTGTGCATACATCAACTGTTACTGTTTCTGTTATGCCGATTCGTACAGTTAAGAAAGTAACTATTCCAATGTCTGACTTGGAATTTGAAACATCTCGCTCAGGTGGTGCCGGAGGTCAAAACGTCAACAAGGTAGAAACTGCTGTACGTGTTATTCACAAACCAACTGGTATTGCTATTCGTTGTACGATTGAGCGCTCTCAACTAAAGAACAAAGAACGCGCTCTTGAAATGCTTCAAGCAAAACTCGACCAACTTGCCCAAGAAGAAGATGACAAAAAGCATGCTGACGCAAAGAAAGCTCAAGTCGGGACAGGGGATAGATCAGAAAAGATTCGTACGTATAACTTTCCACAGGACCGCGTAACAGATCACCGTATTCGCCAATCATGGCATGGACTTCCAAAAATTATGGAAGGGAACTTCGCCCCAATTGCCGAAGCGCTCCAAAACTTCACAGGAGAATTTGGCGATGCGGATGAGGAGTAAGTGAGTTCGCTATATTGATTTAGGCTATTCACAAAAGCTTAGTTTTGTGCTATAATGGATATATTCATCCAATCGGGCAAATCAGGATTTGGACACCTGAGCACATCACTTCGAGCTACCACGGACGCTTGCAAAACCTTGCATTTCAGAGAAGAGATTGTGTGGCACGAGTAAATGTTTTATTAAATAACTATAATTCAATATGTCATTCACAAAAGAGACGCTCGCAAAGCACGGTCTTCAGTACGGATATTCTCGTACACGCCGTCACCCATCTATCAAGCCATACATTGAAACTACTTCAAATGGTACTGATCATATCAACCTCGACAAAACTGTTGAGCAGCTAGAAACTGCAATTTCATTTTTGAAAACAGTTGCTGGAGCAGGAAAGCCAATTCTTTTTGTTGGTGTTAAACCAGAAATTCGTCAGATGATTAAGGAAGTTGCACTTTCACTTAACCAGCCATACGTTGCAGAACGATTCATCGGAGGGACACTTACAAACTTCCCACAAATGAAGAAGCGTATCGAAAAGCTTCACGACCTTTTGAAGAAAAAAGAAACTGGAGAACTCGCTGTATACACAAAAAAGGAACAGCTTCTCATTCAGCGTGATATCGATCGCTTGGATCGTGACTTCGGAGGTATCTCTACACTTACAAATCTTCCAGCCGCAGTTGTTATCATCGACCCACGTCACGAAGACATGTGTGTAAAGGAAGCAACTCAACTCCACATTCCTATAGTTGCGCTCGCAAACACAGACTGTACAATAGAAACTATTGACTACCCGATTGTCGGAAACGATGGAACAGTGACATCAGTCAAATTCATCCTCGAAACTATCAAGGAAGCGCTCGCTATTCAAGCGTAATACCAATAGGTTTTGTTTGCTTAGTAATTAACTATTTATCTCTATGGACACTATTAAAGAACTACGAGAAGAAACAGGTCTCTCATTTGCTCAGATCAAGAAAGCACTCGACGAAGCAAATGGAGATAAAGACAAGGCTCGTGAAGTATTATCACAGTACTCTGCTGCTCAAGCAGAAAAGAAAAGTGATCGTGAAGTAGAAGCTGGAGCTCTTGCTGCATATGTACATGCAACAGGGACTATTGGAGTTCTTCTTGAACTAGGATGCGAAACTGACTTCGTTGGGAAAAATGAAGAGTTTGTTGCTCTTGCAAAAGATCTAGCTCTTCATGTCTGTGCTATGGCGCCTACATCTATTAACAACGAAGATGGAGCAGGTGAGGAATCTGCTCTCATGAAGCAGTCATTTATCAAGAATCCTGATATGACAGTAGAACAGCGTCTTCAGGCAGCAGTTCAAAAATTTGGAGAAAACATCAAAGTGACACGATTCACTCGCTACGCTATCTAAGTGTGCGACCAAAACCATGCTAGTACTATCTCTTATACTATGTGCGCTCGTCACGCTCCTTGTAGCGGCGGGGATTGTTGCGCTCCAGTATGTACGTATTAGTAAAGGGCAGATCAGTGTGGAAGATGACTATAACGGCCCAGCACATGTGCAGGCAACGTTACTAGCTATCATCAGATTCTTCTTTCGAAGAAGTGTGTATCTACGAAAATTTATTCTTCAGTATGTTGCCCATGTTGCGGTGCGTGTCATGTATTACATCGACAAGCTTACGACGTACTTGTACTCAAAATCTCGCAACTGGTTTGTGAGAAATGCTGTACGCAACAGGGGGACAGTGCCTCATTTTTGGCAGCATTTAAAGGTGTATAAGCAGGAAATGGACAAAGAACGAGACGAAATCGATAACTAGATAGAGGAAAAAGGAAGGGCTACGCCCTTCCTTTTTCCTCATGACAAACAACTTTTTTTATGATAGGATATATAGCACCATTCCTATAGATACGAGGTGCATATACCTCGAGACTACAGGAGAATCGCCACTTTAGCTCAGTTGGTAGAGCAACGGTTTTGTAAACCGTCGGTCGTCAGTTCGAGTCTGACAAGTGGCTCCACAATCATGATAGACGGCAAAAAGTACATCTTTACGTTCGTTCTTACTGCAGCTTTGTTTGCCACCGCATTTTTTGCGTCTTCTTTCTTTTCAGAAAAGCGTGTTGAAAGTGTAAAAGAAATCCAGGACAACATCGCGATAGATATTCTCTCATCAGAAACACAGTTTGATCTCCTTAAAGAAGTTTCTTGTTCAAACGTGAGTGATAGCATGCTCTCTCCTCAGCTCTCTGAGATTGGAGACAAGCTTTCTCATACAGAAAGTGAACGTGGTTCAAATGATCCAGATGTTATCTATCTCAAAAAGTATTATTCGCTTCTTGAAATCAAAGACTACTTGCTTTCAAAAAAGCTTATTGAGAAATGTGGCTCAGCAAAGAAACCTGTCTTTATCATTTACTTTTACTCAAACAAGGGAGATTGTCCTGACTGTGAAAAAGAGGGGTATGTTCTCACACGCCTCAAGGAAAAGTATCCAGAACTTCGAGTGTATTCATTTGACTACAACCTAGATCTTTCTGCGGTTGCTTCTATGAAGCAGATCTACAAAATCACTTCAAGTCTCCCTGCGCTTGTGATTGAAGATAAGACATACATTGGATTCAAAACAGTTGAAGAACTCGAACTCCTTCTGCCGGACACTTTGAAAGCTGCAACATCAACAGATGCGACTGCAGCCAAGGCAACAACCACGACAGTAAAAGCTAAGAAATAGCATATATGGTAGAAACAATCCTATCTGCTCTCATGTATCCATTTTTGTTTCTTTCGATGTTTTTCCAAGTGCTTCTCCTAACTTCTTTTTTTGAGAATAAGAAAAAAATAGACGAAGAAGAAACGTATCATAAACTCGAGCACTTCCCAACTGTTGCTGTTGCTGTTCCGTGCTGGAATGAAGAAAAAACTCTTGCCTCTACACTTGATTCTTTGCTTGCCCTTGATTACCCAAAAGACAAGTTACATATCTTTGTTGTTGATGACGGTAGCACCGACAAGACTCATGAAATAGCGGAGCGATATGCACAGCAACACCCAACTGTTGTAACAGCGATACGCAAAGAAAACGGTGGCAAGCATACAGCGGTGAACCTTGCGCTTGAGCGTTCAACTGCTGATATATTTGGATGTCTTGATGCAGACTCTTTTGTTGCCCCTCACACGCTCAAAACAATCGTTACTTATTTCGACAGAAACAAAGACGTGATGGCTGTTACACCATGTATTCACATCAGAAAACCAAAGACGTTTATACAGCGTATGCAAGCGGTGGAGTATCTGATGGGTGTTTTCGTGAGAAAAGCCTTTGGGGCGCTCGATGCTATTCAGGTGACACCTGGTCCATTTTCAATGTTTAAGAAAGAGGTATTTGAAACAATAGGCGGGTATCACAAAGCTCATAACACCGAAGACTTCGAGATCACGCTTCGCATGCATAAAAACCACCTAAAGATTGCCAACTCTCACAAGGCTCTCGTATATACGGTTGGACCAGCAACTGCAAAAGGTTTCTTTTATCAACGTCTCAGATGGGCGCGTGGGTTTCTTGAGAACTCGCTTGACTACAAAGAACTTTTTTTCAAAAAAGAATACGGAAATTTTGGAATGTTTACGCTACCTATGGCGTTTATGTTTGTATTTTACGGACTATACGCAGCGTGTTTTGCTATGTACACATTTATCAAGCAAATAGCAACAACACTAGAGCGATGGCTTACAGTTGGTATCCATCCACAGATTCCAAGCTTTGATGTCTTTTACATCAACACTAATGTCATGTCATTCATCGTTATGGTTATGTTTTCAATGTTTTTGCTCACACTCTATATCAGTAACTCTCTCACAGATGATCGTCAGCAGTTTTATAAAAACTTCCCAGTCTTTTTCTTTATATATCCACTCTTCATTCCATTCTTCTTTGGGCGTGCTGTAATAGATACGTTTGCAAACCACAAAAACGAATGGGTTTTGCAGGATACTAAAAAGTAACACAGACGGCGCTTAATTTGATATAATCGAATATATGACAGGTCATGCGCACCCAATTACACTTCTCACCAACGAGATAGCGGCCATCTTTACCAAGATGGGATTTGATGTAGCCGATGGGCCAGAACTAGAAGATGAGTGGCATAACTTTGATGCGCTCAATGTGCCTCGAGATCACCCAGCACGTGATATGCAAGACACGTTTTGGATCAAGCGTGAAAAAGGTGTCGACAAACTTGGACGCCCTATGGGATACGTTCTTCGTACACACACCTCTGGTGTTCAGATTCGCACAATGGAAAAATGGGTAGTAGAGGGCAAATCTTTTCCACTTGCAGTTGTTATTCCAGGAAAGGTGTTTCGCAATGAAGCAACAGACGCGACTCATGAAGCGCAGTTTCATCAGCTTGAAGGTTTACTTGTTGGAGAAAATATAACACTCGCACATATGAAAGGGGTGCTTGAGACATTTTTCACGGAGCTTTTCAAAAAAGAAATAAAAATTCGCCTACGCTCATCGTTTTTCCCATTTGTTGAACCAGGAAACGAAGTCGATATGCAGTGTTTCAAATGTGAAGGAGCTGGATGTTCTATTTGCAAACAAACAGGATGGATAGAAATCATGGGAGCGGGTATGGTTCATCCAAACGTGCTTCGTAACTGTGGTATAGACGCTGACAAGTACCAAGGGTTTGCATTTGGTGCGGGCATGGATCGTATCGCTATGCTCAAGTGGGGAATCGATGATGTGCGACTGCTTTACAACGGAGACCTTCGAGTTGTGTACCAATTTTAAATATATGAATACAAAGAAAATAATCATATGTATAAGTTGCCTACTGGTTGCCCTCATGGGAGTTTTTGGATATTGGTATTATGGAGTATCTCAAGTCAAAGCTCCAGAAGTTGTGGAGACTCCTCGTGTGTTTACAAAAGAAACAGATGCAGTAACTATCAACATCACCTATCCGACTATTCCTGGTACAACCGAGGGTGTAGCCCGAGCAAACCTCGCACTACAAGCAGCTCTCGATAAGCGCATTGCAGAATTTGAAAAAGAAGCGGATATCAGTATGCGTGCAGATACTGGCTTCCCAAAGGATATTAAAAGTTCAGTAACAGGAAGTCCTGCAGTTGAAGAAAAGAATAATAGATATATTGCTCTTGTTATGGGTATGGAATGGTATGTACGAGGAGCAGCGCACCCAGCACACACGATGGATGTGTATGTATATGACTACAAAGCAGACAAGCTACTTTCTACTGATGATCTTTTTTTACCAGGTGCTGACTATTTGCCAACACTATCTCGTCTTGCGCGTGAAGACTTACGTGCACAGGCACAAGAAGGGGATATGGGATTTAACTACAACGAAAGCATGGTAGAAGACGGTACTCTACCTAGAAAAGAAAACTTCTCTCTTATGCTTCCGCTTAAAGACGGCTTGATGGTTTACTTTGCTGAATACCAGGTTGCACCATATGCTGCTGGGCCTCAGCAGGTTGTTATCCCGTACAGCAAACTCGAAGGACTGTTTAATAAAGATCTTCTACAATAAATCTATGAAATTTTCTTACACATGGTTACAAGAGCATATTGATGGAACACTCCCTAATACAACAATGTTTGCAGATGTTGTTTCTGTTAAATCACTTGAAGTTGAAGAAGTTCATGGAGATATTCTCGATATAAAAGTACTCCCTCACAGAGCACATGACTGCCTTTCTCACCGTGGACTTGCCTATGAAGTTGCTGCACTCTTTAATCTTCCAAGAAAAAAGATAGATATTCCTGAGGTCACTCACATAGATACGCTTGCTGTCTCTGTTAATGTACAAGATACATTGCTATGCCCTCGATACATAGCTGTACGTATCAATAACATAACCATAGACCCATCTCCATCATGGCTTAAAGAAAAGCTTGAATCAATTGGACAAAGAAGTATTTCAAATATTGTTGATATAACAAACTTTGTGATGAATGATATGGGGCAACCAATGCATGCTTTTGATGCGGATAAAGTCGTTGGAGGTATCACTGTTCGCCTAGCTCTACCAGGAGAGACTATAACGACACTCGATGGAAAAGACTACACGCTTTCGGGAACAGAGACGATTATAGCAGATGACGAAGGTGTGCTCGCGCTTGCGGGAATAAAAGGCGGAACAAAAGCACTTGTAGATGCATCCACAAAAAACATCATTCTAGAAAGTGCAAATTTTAATGGGACGCGTACACGAAAAACAAGTGACATGCTTTCGCTTCGCACTGACGCATCAAAACGCTTTGAATCAGAAATAACAAGTGAATACGCTTTGGAGGCAATGTTACAAGCCTGCGCTCTTGTACAAGAGATGTGTCCGCAAGCAGAAATTGGAAAGGTGGTGGATGTGTATCCAGTCAAAGAAACCAAACGTACTGTGTCTGTTTCAGTTGCTGACATAAATCGTGTCTTGGGTAGTACGTACACTCAGTCAGATGTCGACGGTGTGTTTACTGCTTCCTCATTTGAGTTCACCAAAGAAGGAGATGTGTATCATGTCATTCCTCCGCTATCAAGACTTGATATCAATATCAAAGAAGATTTGATTGAAGAAGTTGGTCGCAGTATCGGATATGATACGCTCCCTGCAGTGCTCCCAGAACTAAAAAGAACAGGGCTTCCTCACAAACGTCTTTTTTATGAAATGAAGATACGAAATATTTTACTTGCTCAAGGATACTCAGATGTGTACACATATACGTTTGGAAACGTAGGTGATGTTGAAATCATAAAAGGTCTTGCAGAAGACAAGGAAAAGTTGCGCACAAATATCGGTGCAGGTATTCAAAAGGCTCTTACTATGAATCTCGCACATACCCCGCTTCTTGGGACAGACACTGTGCGTATTTTTGAATTTGGAAATGTATTTAATGGGGAGATGGAAACTAGACACTTAGCAATCGGCGTAGATGATGGTAAAAAGAAATCTCAGTTTAAAGATGAAGTTGCTACGGTGCTACTTATGATCAAAGAATCTCTCGGCGCAGAGTCGTTTGACTATACAACAACATCTGAAAAACCATGTGTCATAGAACTTAATTTCGATACACTGATCGCATCTCTTCCAGAACCAACCTCATACGAGGCGCTTATTCAGGAAGTTACCGCAAAGGGAGAAAGTGTGGTCTACAAGACTGTATCACCATATCCGTATATCGCGCGCGATATCGCTGTATGGGTACCAGAAGGGGTTACGTGGGAAGATATTCATACACTTGCGCAAGGTATCACATCTCCACTTATTGTTCGTATTGACTGTTTTGACACATTCACAAAAGAACTAGATGGTATCACAAAAACGTCATTTGCATTTCGTTTTGTTCTACAGTCACACGAACGCACACTCACCGACGACGAAGCAAATAAAGTGGCAGACGGAATGTACGCGCTTCTTAAAGAAAAAGGTTACGAAATACGATAATTGACCGAGGCGGCTGTTTCAGGTAGAGTTACATCAGGTTTCTTTTTAAGGAGAAAATCGTGAAAAAAAGATCGTCTATTAAACTAGATAATTGTGAAAAAATTGTCGAGTGGGACAATTTTCTTGGCTTCAGTTTGTCTTCTGACAAAAAAAGTTCCGAGCAGAAAAAATACTCAAAAGTTGAAGATGCCATCAGGGCATATCTGAAAAAGCATCAAGTAGAAAAAGGTGCAATCCTTATCTACAGCTCTCACTGCCTTAACCCTCAAAGGGGTGGTTGGTATAACCCTGACAGAATCACTAACTATCACAGAGGTGTGTATCTGGTGACACTTGATCAACTGCTTCACATTTCAGATCTTGGTGGCAAGGATACTGATGTTGAACTGTACCAGGTTTCCTCCAGGAAACAACTTAAAAAAGTCTCACATAAACAGCTTATCCATTCGTGGTTTGAGACAGCCTCACCAGAAACAAAAAAAGAGTGGCTTGAAAAGCTCCTGTCTGAACTTCTTTTCAGTGAGTTCCTGAAGAACCCTCTTCGTTTCCTGTGAATCAAAGCTCGCCTCTAAGCGAGCTTTTATTTTTTAACACTAAATACATAAAAACTGGTAAATAAGGTTACGAAGTGCGCTAAGGCTAGAAATCTTCAAGAGTTCTTTTAAAGAGGTCTTTATGGTTGTCGATATGACGCTCCATATCTGTTCTGCATAATGACTTAAGCAGAGGTGTGTCGTGTATCCATGCTTGTCCGTTCCAAAATTCTAATGGCTCTACATTTGTTTTGTAAAGAGCTTTTTCCGCGTAGCATGTTCCAAAGTAAAAGTATTGTTTAGCACCGTTAGAAAGTTCTCTGATATGATCTAAGGCAAGCCACATACCAAGAGATGTTTTGGCGTAGTCATGTTTGTAAAATGAAAACCAATAGTGTGATATTTTTTCATCTTCAACTAACAGGAGATACGCCTGAGGAATACCATCTTTGCCGTACTCGATAACTGATGTTATCAGGTTCATATCTAAAATAAGCTCAAGGCGTTCCTTAGGCATTACCGATCCGTGAGCTAGATTAAAATATGAAAGACAGAGTTCAAAAAATGTAGCGTCGTGTCGAACATCTGCCACTGTACGTACTTTCTTTTCAAATTGCCCATCAAACATTTTTAGGATTCTCCTGTTTTCACTTGTGGGTTGCCAGTTACGAATATCCGCTCGAGTGCCACGCGCCATATAAAACATATCGTAGACACCTTTTGATCCAGAATATGGCAAAAAACCTTGTTCGTAGATAGACGCTATATCATCACCGTCTTCTCGTTTGCAGTACAAGCTATAAGCAAATGAGTATGTTTCGTATGAGTGTCCAAATTCTGATGCAAATAATTTCATAGGGTTAGATTAGATAGGGAATTTCTCTTCAAGCGCAGCAACAGTTTGTGGTATAAAGCCATCCATCCCTCCAGAGCTTAAAATAAGTATGACATCCCGCTCTTCGGTTGTGGTGATAAGTTCAATCAAACCAGTGGTGGTGTTTTCAAAAGGGGTTATCGCTATACCGGTTAGCTTCACTTCATCGACAATTTCATCAAGTGTTAGTTGGTCATGAGTTCCGCTTCCGTGTTCTGGTGGTTTGTACATAAATACATGATTAACCCCAGCAAAAACAGTTCTATACCAATGTAGCGCCGCGCGGTTTCTCCATGAAAAAGTATGAGGTTCAAATATGCAGATTAGTCTGCGATTAGGAAAGTGAAGTCGTATTGCTTCAATTGCTGAACGAGCTTTGTCGACAGAAGATCCAAAACCTTCATAGATTGGTATCGATGTTGCGTCACTTTTTTTATCTAGTCTACGTACTATTCCTTTAAATGATGCGATACCATGCCCAAGTTCTTCGGTGGTTAGTTTTCCAGTTTCAAGCAAAAGCGCTGCGACACCCACTATATTTTGTATATTATGTTTTCCTAAAAGAGATGTTGTGAGTCGTGTTATTCGGGCATCTTTGTGCATGAGGTCAAATGAGCTCACTAGTCCGTAGTCGATATGTTCTGCTCTGTAGTCTGCGTCTTTGTGAAAGCCGTAGGTGATTGCGTCACGACGGAGTTCTCCAATTTTCGACTGTATTGTTTCGTCATCCAAACACATGACTAGTTTTCCAGATGTAGGTAGTAGGTCTATCAGCTTCATAAATGGCTCTAGATATTTTTCATGAGAAGGGAATATGTTGATGTGGTCATGTGCAAGTGCGGTGACTAGGAGGTGTTGCGGGTTAAGAAAAAGAAACTTTGAAGTCATGTCCCAGTTTGAAGAAGGGTACTCATCTCCTTCAAGAACAAATTCCTTTCCTTTTCCTAAACGTGCATTTGTGTGTGGGGTAAGAGGAAGTGCTCCAATAAAATAACTTGGGTCTTTGTGATTGATTTCCAAACACCAAGAAAGCAAAGATGCAGATGTTGATTTGCCGTATGATCCGACAGTTACTATATTTTCTTTCTCGGATGTTAGCTCGTGGAGTACTTGAGGGAATGATAAAAGTGGTTTACCAGAATCAAAAGCGGCACGAACCTCTTCATTTTCTTCTGGTACAAGTTTTGCGTGCTTCCCGATAACGATAGCATCTACGTCTTCTGGTATGTTCTGTGGAGAAAAGGGGGTAGTGCAAGGGATTTTGTGCTCTACTAGGTAATCAGAAATTGGTGGGTAAAATCCCTCATCGCTTCCCGTAACAGTGTGCCCTTGTTCGATGAGTAGTTTTGCAACAGCGCTCATGCCGGCGCCGCAGATACCTATAAAGTGATATTTCATTGCTCTTTAGTATACACGTCAGGTTTAGACAAAACAAAAAGGGGCACATCTTGCGATATGCCCCTTGAATAGGGTTTTACTTCACGGTTTTGACAACCGCAAATAGATTTCGATACTGTTCCTTGCCTACAATCAGTTGGCGCTTGTTGGAGTACCAGAGGTATTCGCCCTGAGCGTCTTTGTCCGAGTACGTACACACCGAGTCAAGTTCGATGTTTTCTCCACGTACGCCCAGGTTAAGGAACTGCTGCCTAATCAGTTCCTTGTTGTCGAGCCAGCCAAGTGCACCGTCCTGACCGTCCTGCTTGTCGAAGCAGACTGATCCATACTCGCGAGAGATGTAGTCCACCATCTGTCTGTTGTGTGGATTTTTTTCGTCACTGATTGCATGAGCAAAATGTGGTCCAGGAGAGATGGAGAAACCAACCCACACTTGCGTGTCACGAATGACACCTCCTGCGCGTTCGATCACATTTCGTATGGCGTGGACAACGCTCTCATTTTTCCGGGGCTTGTTACCTTTCATTCTTTCCATGTCGATCACGCTGTTTCGTCCAGCATGGGCGGCAATGATATGGTCACCGTTTTTGACAACGACAAGCGCGCAGTCCGCCGCAGATACAGCGTAACTATTCCACTCGTTGATAAAGGAGAAACCGTCACCTTTCGCGCCACGGTAAAGTTTCCTTCGGGCTAGGTCATCAAGGAAAACCTGCCAATGCGCCCACATCGCTGTTGAATTAACTACCTCAGCATTCATTTCGATTGGAGATGGAGCAAAAAAATCAGAATTGCACCCAATACCCGCGAGCGCTTTCAAGATGTGCCCATGTGTCGTGTGCGGGCTTGCGCTGGTGTCGATTCCCTTGAAGGAAAAGTTGAGACCATGGTTGCGGCCGAAGCCGTGCACAGATACCTCTCCATCAAAGATTGGTATAGAGAGTGTTGGTTTGACGGTTTGAAAGATGGACATTTCTGTCTCCTTAAAGTTGTTGAAACTCTTCGTTTCCAAAGAGCAGCTTTCTACACACTACAATAGTATAAAATACTTGTCAATCAAGGTGTTTTTGGATATGTTTTCACTGGTACAAGAGACTTGAAAATGGTATAATAGAGAGACTAAGTATCTATCTAGTATGGCTCCAAAAAAAGCAGACGAATCAAAAAAGAAAAGTAGCTATGGAGCGGATTCCATTCAAGTTCTTGAAGGACTTGAGCCTGTACGAAAGCGTCCCGGGATGTATATTGGTTCAACTGGACCAGCTGGACTTCACCATTTGATTTGGGAAATTTTCGACAACTCTCGCGACGAAGCGATGAACGGGCATGCTGATCGTGTAGAGGTTGCACTCCTTCCAGATGGATACGTTCGTGTTGTAGATAACGGTCGCGGTATCCCAACAGATATTCACCCAAAAACAAAAGTTTCAACACTTGAAACAATTATGACGACACTTCACGCCGGAGGAAAATTCGGTGGCGAAGGATACAATGTTTCTGGAGGTCTTCACGGTGTAGGAGCGTCTGTTGTGAATGCACTTTCTATTCATACAAAAGTAGAAGTACACCGCGATGGCGGGCTCTTTATGCAAGAGTACAAGCAGGGTATTCGAAAAGCTGCTGTAAAGCAGGTTGCTAAGAGTAAACTAAACGGTACTGTTGTAACCTTCAAACCAGACGCTGAAATCTTTAAGGAGGGGACAGAATTCACATGGGAAACTATCGTGACCCATCTTCGTCAGCAAGCGTATCTTGTTAAAGGTCTACGTATTCATGTTATTGATGCACGTGCACATACTGGAAAGCTTGAACTTGATGGGCTGACATACATGTATGATCTCGGATATGAATCACCGTCACAGTCATTTTATTTTGAAGGTGGACTCAAGTCTCTCGTAAAGCACTACAATGAGTTTGCAAAGCCGATTCACAAGAATATTTTCTATATTGAAAAGTCAGAAGACAATGTCGGTGTAGAAATCGCTCTTCAGTACATCGATGACATGACGACTAAGATCGCTGCGTTTGCAAACAACATTCAAACAGCAGAAGGGGGAACTCATGTGACAGGATTCAAAACATCTCTTACTCGACTTGTGAATGCCTACGCTCGCAAGAATGGAATCCTCAAAGAAAAAGACGAAAACCTTACAGGGGACGATGTGCTTGAAGGTCTTACTGTTGTTATTTCGGTCAAGCTTCGTGAAATCCAGTTCGAAGGACAAACAAAAGCAAAGCTAGGAAGTATGGAAGCGCAAGGTGCTGTTGCAACTGTCTTTTCAGACGCGTTCACGCTCTTCCTTGAAGAAAATCCAGATGATGCAAAAGAAATTGTTAACAAAGGCCTTCTTGCTCTTCGTGCTCGCAAAGCTGCAAAAGCTGCAAAGGATTCAGTGCTCCGTAAAGGTGCGCTCGAAGGTTTTTCTCTTCCTGGAAAACTTGCCGACTGTCAGAGTAACGATCCATCTGAATCAGAACTATTTATTGTGGAGGGGGATTCTGCGGGTGGTTCTGCAAAAATGGGACGTGATCGTCGTACACAGGCGATTCTTCCACTTCGTGGAAAGATTCTCAACGTAGAACGTGCACGCTTGGACAAGATGCTTGGTAGTGAGCAGATTAAAAATCTCGTACTTGCTATGGGGGCTGCAATCGGGGACACGTTTGATATTTCAAAGGTTCGTTATCACAAACTTATTATCGCAACGGATGCGGACGTTGATGGTGCACACATTCGTACACTACTCCTTACATTTTTCTATCGTTACTACCGTCCTATCATTGAGGCAGGATATGTATATATCGCTCAACCGCCGTTGTACAAGATTTCATACAACAAAGAAGTAAAGTACGCGTATTCTGATGCAGAGAAAATCGCAGCGCTCAAGGCTCTAGGGTTTGATGACATGGAAGAAGGCGAATCTCCAGCCGATCAAGAAGTAGAATCAGATGCACAAGCAGATACTGAAGATGAGAAAGAAGAAAAGCTAGTGAAGAAATCTGGTAAGAAGCCAAGCATTCAACGTTACAAGGGTCTTGGAGAAATGAACCCAGACGAACTACGTGAGACAACGATGGATCCAAAGAATCGTACACTCAAAGTAGTGTCTGTTGACCTTGCAGAAGAGTCGGATAGGGTTTTTGAAATGCTCATGGGTACAGAAGTTGGTCCACGAAAGAGTTTTATTCAAACATACGCGCGAGACGCTAATCTCGATATCTAAAAAAGATATCTCTTTACTTTTTTTAGGTGTGTGGTATATTTGGGTAAACTGTTTTTTAGAAGGAGATTGCCATGAACGCAAACCGTGACCTGTTTGGTGAGCAACCCGCATGCGTTGGTGCTCAAAACCAACCGAAAGCACAACCGACGATTGCTGAGTTTGTTGCCAGAGGCCAAGGGGTAACCTCTCCCTGTTTCAAAGGTGTCGGCAAGACGCCGTTGACGGGTATTGAACCCAGAGTGCCTGGGTCCATCTTTGACGGTGACCCTGTTCCTGGAAACTTTGGGTCGTTCAGCGATCACGACTAAGGGTTACGCGTAGCCCAAAACCGCTTCGGCGGTTTTTTATTTGTGTATCTAAGACAGATTGACGTAAAAGTATTTTCAGGTTATAATGCGCATCTCAGTAAAACTCTTTGGAGATTTCCAGTGCAACCAAAAGCTCTTTCCGGTGTAGCCCTTGTCCTTTCACGGACAGGTACCGCCCCCAACAACAATGTGTCATCGGTCCGTCCTCGCGATATGACGGGTGGTATGACCCCGCAGACAAATCGATATCGATATCGAGATCAAAAGCAACCGGAGCGTTGCTCTGTGGAAGAAATGCAAGCTCAGCAACAGCAAGAGCAGATGTAGTCCATGTGCTCGACCGACAAAGCCCGATAACTTCGGGCTTTTCTTTTTACCCATAAAGATGTAAGATACGCGACAGGTGTATAACTACGGAGACTTGTATGAGACGAGATTTGATCCCGCTTCGTGAGATTCCGGCTAATGAAGCATTCGATAACCAATATGTAGACATGGCGCTGATCATGACTATTCTCATGCGTGACGCGATTCACGGAAAACCTGTAGAGGGTAACTGTCATTCGATTGCGCGTGCGGTTGCAAAATCATTTCCTGACTTTGTTGTCGTTGATGGCTTCCTTCCTCGTTTGGTTGGAAACTCATATGGTGAGTCATTCGGCAGGGAGATACATTTTTTTGTTCCACCTGCCCACACCCTCTATCACGGGAGAGAAGAGCACTTGTATCACTCTTGGCTTGCATGGAAGCAAGACGAAAGATTTGTTGTTGACCTTTGTCCTCTTGGTGGAGTTCCTGGCTGCGCACCACCAGTTGCTTACTATCAGGATGAGTATTCCGCGATGCTTTTCCAGAAGGGTTCCCTTCCTAAAGGTATAACGGAAGAGTTCCTTGCTCCACTTGTGGAGGCTTTCGACAAGCGGTTCAGAAGTGTCGTTATCTGAAACCAAAAAGCGCCCGCATGGGCGCTTTTCTTATGCTATTGTTTGTTGTGTATTTCTTCGTTTAGACGCGTGACAAGTGCATCAATTGATATCTCTCCAATTTTCCCAAGAGTCCTGTGTTCAAGTGTTACTGTTTGGTTGTTAACTTCTGCATCTCCAATCACTGCCCAATATGGAGTTTTCATTTCGCGTGCAGCTTTTATTTTTTTACCAAGACCTTCTTTTGTGGTGTCTGCTTCTGCACGTATATCGGCATCTTGAAGCGTTACTTGCACCTTCTTTGCATACTCATGATGTGCTTCTGCGATAGGGATGATAGATATTTGTGTTGGAGAAAGCCAGAGAGGGAAGTTGCCTGCTGTATGTTCGATGAGCGTAGACATAAATCGTTCGATTGAACCCATAATTGCGCAGTGAATCATAACAGGTTGTTCACGTTTCCCTTCTTCGTTAACAAATTCAAGCCCAAAATTTGATGGTTGCACGAAATCAAGCTGAATGGTTGCAACTTGCCAGGTGCGCCCGATAGAATCCTTTGCCATGAAGTCTATCTTTGGTCCGTAAAATGCAGCCTCACCTTCACCATCAACCCATGTAGCCGAACCTCGTGTTTCGAGTGTATTTTTAATTGCCCCTTCTGCTTTGTTCCATGTTTCTTCTGTCCCCATGAACTTTTCTGGAGTTGCTGGGTCTCGTCTAGAGAATCGTGGAATAAGAGTAAATCCAAATGTGCTATAAAATGTTGAAATAATATCCCATACCTTACCAACCTCTTCTTCTATTTGTGATTCTCGACAAAATACATGGGCATCATCTTGAGTAATAGAAAGAACACGAGCAAGACCAGAGAGTTCACCTGACTGTTCATCACGGTACACCATTGTTGTTTCGCTGTAGCGAATAGGGAGTTCTTTATATGAACGAAGCTCACTTGCATAAATCTGTGCATGATGAGGGCAGTTCATCGGCTTCATACAGAATGTGTGCCCGTCACGAGTGTCGATCTTAAAAAGATCTTCTGCGTATTTTGCCCAGTGCCCACTTTTCTCATACAAATCTTTCTTAGTGATGTGAGGGATGGTTACTTTTTGAAAACCTTGCTTCTTTCGTAGTGACCAAACAAAATCATTAAGTTCTTCACGGATAACAGTTCCTCGTGGAGTCCACAATGGGAGACCAGGGCCAATAAGTTCGCTAAAGGTGAAAAGTTTAAGCTGTTTTCCTAGTATTCTGTGATCTCGCTTCTTTGCTTCTTCTTGTTGTGCGATGTATGCATCAAGTTCTGTTTGAGTATCAAATGCAAGTCCATAGATACGTGTGAGCATGGCGTTGTTTTCATCTCCTCGCCAGTATGCTCCAGCAATCTTGTCGAGCTTGAAACTTCCTATCTCGATGTCGCCAGTTGTTGTTGTGTGTCCACCAACGCATAGATCAAAGAAGTCATCTCCTGTGTAGTAGATAGTAATTGTCTTACCTTCTTTTTCTAAATCATTGATAAGTGAAATCTTGTATGCATTTACTTCAAATAGCCCACGCGCCTGATCTGCTGTTACAACCTCGTGTCTAAACGGTAGGTTTTTAGCACAGATTTCCTCCATGGTTTTTTGTATACGAGGCAAGTCATCAAGCCCTGGCCTCTGTCCTTCTTTGAAGTCAAAGTCATAATAAAATCCGTTATCAATAACTGGACCAATAGTAGGAAGAGTATGAGGGTAGTGGTGCTTTACTGCCATCAAAAGAATATGAGCTAAAGAGTGGCGTTTATGAGCTAGTTCGTGTACGTTTGACATCTCTCCATAGTATCAGAAAAAGTCTTTTATGGTAAGGGTGGATAGGTTATTTGTAGATAAAGATTCACTTGACAGTACATGTGGGTTGTGTACTATGGATAGTACCCTTTGGTTGTGAAAACAGACACGGATGAACGCCAAAGGCATTTACTTTGACTATGTCACCACTATATATTGGAATTGGTATTCTCGCGGTTCTCGTTATTATCGTTATTGCTATCTATAACGGGCTTGTTACGGCGCGTATGCGTGTAAAAGAAGCTTGGGCAGATATCGATGTTCAGATGAAGCGTCGTTTTGACCTCATTCCTAACCTTGTTAATACTGTTAAAGGCTCAACAAACTTTGAAAGTTCAACACTTGAAAAAGTTATCCAAGCTCGATCACAGGGGATGGAAGCAAAAACTCCTGGTCAAGTTGGAGATGCAGATATGGCTATGCGTGGAGCCCTCACAGGGTTTTTCGCACTTGCTGAAAGTTACCCAGATCTCAAATCAAACCAAAACTTTATCGCTCTTCAAAATGAGCTTTCAGATACAGAAAACAAGATTCAGGCAGCTCGTCGTTTTTACAACGGCGTAGTGAACGAATACAACACAAAGATTCAGACAGTACCTACAAACTTGTTTGCAAACATGTTCTCATTTACTGAATCTGAATTCTTTGAACTTGCAGCTGACGAACAAAGTGCTCGTAATCCTGTTGAAGTAAAGTTCTAATTACTCTGTAGCAACTCAAAGAGCATAGCTTTTTAGTTGCGTACTTGTACCTATGGCAACACTCTACACACAACAAGCAGCAAATATTCGCAAGACCTGGTTTCTGATGACAGGGTTTCTACTCTTCATTATCGTGATTGGGTTTGTTCTCTCTTACATGTACGGGAATCCAAATCTACTCTACATGGCAATACTCATTAGTATCGCTCTTAATATCTCAGCGTACTGGTTCTCTGACAAAATAGTTTTGTCTATGGCTCACGCTACTCAGATAGAATCACGAGACCAGTATCCAGAACTTTGGAACACGATGGAGAATCTTTGCATCACTGCAGGACTCCCAATGCCAAAGCTCTATGTGATTGATGACCCAGCACCAAACGCGTTTGCAACAGGTCGTAACAAAGATCACGCGGTTGTCGCAGTGACAACTGGACTCCTACCTCTTCTTAACAAGTCAGAACTTGAAGGTGTTCTTGCTCATGAGCTTGCTCACATCGGTAACCGCGACATGCTTGTACAAACCGCTGTGGTAGTATTTGCAGGACTTATTTCATTCGTTGCAGACTTTGCACTTCGTGCATCTATGTTTGGAGGAGAGGAGAAAAAGAATCCACTCTTCCTTATCTTAGGAATCCTTGCGATTATCTTGGCGCCCCTTGCTGCGACGATTATCAAGCTCGCTATTTCGCGTGAGCGTGAATTCTTGGCGGATGCAACAGGGGCGCTCATCACCCGATATCCAGAAGGGTTGGCGTCTGCGCTTCAAAAGATAAGTTCATTCCATCAGCCGATGCGTGTACAGCACAATGCGATCGCACACTTATTCATCTCTGATCCTTCAGGTGTAAATGACGAGTCAGAGATTCGTGAACATGAAGAAGTGTCATGGATTTCAAAACTCTTCATGACCCACCCACCACTAGAAGAGCGAGTAAATCGTCTTCTTAACAAAGGAAGAAACCAGTAGTTTTCTGGGTAATAGGTTTATTTATTTAATTCACTAACTATATAGTATGGTATTTGCAATCATTATCGGTGCGCTCGTGTTTCTGTCTTTAATGTTTCTCTATGTTCTCGCCGCGGCATTTGTTATTTGGATGTCAGTTGATGCTGCAAAGCAGGATAAGTTTTGGTGGCTCGTCCTTGTTATAGGACTTCCGCTCATTGGAGCAATCGTTTACTACTTTGTAGAAAAGAAAGGGGACTATATGAAAACTACTCCAGTTCACACAGAGAAGAAAGAGGTGAAAGAGGAAGTAAAGCAAGAAACTGAAACGAAAGAATAAGGAAAAGACGGTGTGTTAAAATACAAGCGATGCACGTTGTGCATCGCTTGTATTTTATATACAGAGGGTTCGCATAGCGGTTTAGTGCACTACCTTGGAAAGGTAGCAAGGTGAAAGCCTTCACGGGTTCGAATCCCGTACCCTCTGCTTTTTTCGGGAGAAAGGTGGAACACTTGCAATTTTTGACTTTTATTGTGTAGTGTGATAGTTTTGGGCAAAGTCTAAGCGTTCTGCTCAGATTAGTAAAACTCAACCTACCACCTTGAAAGGGTCACGAGATGAGCAAACTTACACATGTGCGAGAAGCACTGAAAAATAACCTGAACATCACGATTGTTGCTGCACTGGAGCAGAACTATCTGCCTAGTAAAAGTGGCTACTGGAGTCATACGGTAGACTTCTATGTTGCCCCCAAGAATGGTTGTGTGTCTACTGCGAATGAACTTCAAGCGCTTATGATGTCACTTGTTCCTGGGTTAGAGTTGTCCTGTAAAGATAACTTTACCGAGAGTGATATTGAAATTAAGTTTGGTAAGCTTTACTTTGATGAATACATTGGCACAAGAGCAAGTCGTCTTGAAATCATTCTCACTGATAGTGACATGTTCTCGACAAAAGGTTTTGTTGATGGCAAGTATCTCGTTGAGAAGAGTCAGAAGGTTGAACGACGGACATGGGTGAGCTTGTTCCCGAGTGTGCAGATTGCCACTGCCGCACTTGAAGGTAAGAACCAATATTCCATCTCGAAGAGTCAGCTCTTCTGATCGAAGCATAGTTGTACACTGCTTCCAGTCAAGCGCGCCATGTTTATTAAACATCGGCGCCTTTCTTTTTATAACAACCATAACGGCAAGTTTTTTAAATATATAGCATCATTCATTAAGAATAATGTATGCTATACTTAGCTAACTAACTATCCTATGAAAAACGCTATAGAAATCAATAATCTTAAGAAGACATATAGAGACAAGAAAAGTGGCAAGGAAGTCCTTCACGGATTAACACTTTCTGTTCCAGTTGGACAGTTCTTTGGGCTTCTTGGTCCAAACGGAGCAGGGAAGACGACAACAATTAGCTGTGTAACAGGTATCACATCCCCAACGGATGGAACTATTCTGGTTATGGGGCATGATGTTGTGACAGATTATCGCGCCGCTCGAGCATCCGTCGGGCTTTCACCTCAAGAATTTAATATCGACATCTTTCAAACTATTGATGAAATCTTAGACTATCAAGCAGGGTTCTTTGGTGTCACGGGTGTAGACATGAAAAAGCGTCGAGAAGAGATGCTTGATACATTTGACCTTCAGTCACATAGAGAAAAAAAGTTTCAGTTTTTATCTGGCGGACTTAAACGTCGTGCGATGCTTGCAAAGGCTATGATGCATAATCCCGACGTACTTATTCTCGATGAACCAACAGCAGGGGTTGATGTTGAAACACGCCAAGCTCTTTGGAAGTTTTTGCGAGAGTTGCACGCACAAGGAAAGACAATTGTCCTCACATCTCATTATCTTGAAGAAGTAGAAGCTCTGTGTGAACGTGTCGCTATCATCAAAGACGGAGCAATCTTGATGGATGAATCGATGAAAAATATTACCAAAGACAAGAGTCTAGAAAAAGTATACTTAGAAGCTGTCGGACACGTCTCATAATATGAAAACAACTATTTCTACATTTAACTGGGCTGGGTTTTATACACTTGTTCGTCGTGAAGTTGGTCGCACCAAGCGGGTTATTGGGCAAGCTATTATCACACCGCTTGTAACAGCATCGCTCTACATCTTCGTGTTTGGATATGTGATCGGTAGCAAAATAGATCTCATTCAAGGAATCAAATACATTAGCTTTGTATTTCCTGGTGTCTTTGCTATGAACCTTGTTATGGCGGTTTTTTCTGCAACGTCATTTTCTATTTTCTTTATGAAGTTTCAAAAGACAATTGAAGATATGCTGACACTACCTCTCTCATATGTTGAGTTAGTTATATCGCTTATTTTTGGTGGCATAGTACGTGCGCTTGGTATCTCTGTTGCGCTTGCAGTTGTTGCGTTTTTGTTTGGGGTAAATGAACTAGCTCACCCGCTTGTACTTCTCGGATATGTACTTCTTGCTAGTATTTTGTTTGGACTACTCGGTGTGGTTGCGGGGATTTGGGCAGATAACAATTTTGAAAAATTTGGTTTCATAACTAACTTTATTTTGACACCACTTTCATTTCTTGGAGGTGCATTTTATTCGGTAACTATGCTTCCAGAAACATGGCAGTTTATCGTGCATTGGAATCCAATCTTCTATGTTGTTGATGGTATACGATACGCACTCACTGGGTATCATGAAGCTTCGCTCTTGCTCGGGGTTAGTGTTCTTGGTGGACTTTCTGTGATCACATTAGGTATCTGTGTCTGGATATTTACAACTGGTTGGAAGCTACGAGCGTAGCAGGTGGCTATCGTGTGCTGATATTCCCTATATGAAAATTACTCTTGTTTTAGACAATCTCCGTAGCGTGTACAATGTGGGGTCGTTATTTCGTACTGCAAATGCAGCAGGGATACATAAAATAGTTTTGTGTGGCACAACTCCAACACCTCTTGATGCTAAAGGTAACAAAAGAAAAGACTTTGCAAAAGTCGCCCTTGGTGCCGAAGAAACTCTTTTGTGGGAATATAGTGAGCACACTGAAGATGCTCTTAAAGATTTGCAGCAGCAAGGTTTATATATAATTGCAATCGAGCAAGACGCTCGTGCTGTTGACTACAAAACTATTTCACTAAAAGACGATCAATCTGTGGTGTTTGTTCTCGGGGGAGAGGTCACTGGCATGACTCCTGAGGTACTTCTTCTGTGTGATGTGATCGCCGAAATCCCCATGCTCGGCACAAAAGAGTCTTTAAACGTAACTATTGCAGGCGGTATAGCTATGTATCGTATCTTAGGCCTGTAGTTGGTATACTTTTTGTATGAAAGTACACGACCCTGGGCACATATATGAGTGTGAGCAGTTAGGTGGCGGAACGCAGATGCTTACGTTTGTTAAACGTTCAAGCGATGCTGTGACATACAAAGAAGAGTGGCCAGGGATGCAGACGCAAGAGGTGTTACGTGCGCTTATCGACAGAACAATTTTTTTAAATGGTATATTGCCTTGTTCTGAAACAGAAGAAGCACTCAAACATCTTCGTTGTGCACTGTATTGTTATGAAGTACGCGCTTATCGCAGGAAACAGCAAAAAGTTAACCGCACAGATCATCCTCATACAAAAAGTAGTCTCGATACCAAGGATATACCTTTTACTTCAGAGGGTATTGAACATCTAAAAATAGGGGAAGATGGGCATATTATCGTGTAGGTTTTTGTTGAGGTATACTAGCTGTCTATGGATATAGTCTTTATCGAAAATTACACAATAGAAGCAAAGCACGGATACTATAAAGAAGAGCACGCAAAAAAGCAGCGCTTTATAGCAACTATTCATGCGTATACTGACGTACAGAAAGCTGGAGCAACTGATGACCTTAAAGATACGCTTAACTATGAAAAACTTCGGCAATATATTGGAGAAGTATTAGCAGAACCTCCGCATGATCTCGTTGAATCACTTGCAGAAGCAATTGCAGCAAAAGTCCTCACACACTCTGTTTCAAAAGTTGAAGTGGAAATAAAAAAACCAGATGTGTGGGGCGATTGTGTTGTTGGGGTAAAAATAGTTCGCACAAAATAGTATGTCGTATTGTGCGTATGTCCTTACTATTTCAGATGAGAATGATGTAGACAAGGTCTACCATGATCATCACTACGGAGTTCGTATCGAAGATGATAATGAATTATTTGGACGACTTATCATGGAGATCAATCAAGCGGGTCTTTCGTGGAGAACTATTTTGATGAAAGAACAAGGGTTTCGAAAGGCGTATCATAACTTTGATATTACAAAGGTTGCAAAATACGGTGAGAAAGATTTTCTTCGACTCATGAGTGATTCAGGTATTATTCGTAATCGTTTAAAAGTAAGCGCCGCTATATACAACGCGCAGAAGGTTATGGAGATACAAAAAGAGTTTGGGAGTTTTAGGAAGTGGTTAGATACGCAAGCAAAAGAAGCACTTCAAGATAAGCTCGCCTGGGTAAAGCTTTTCAAAAAACATTTCAAATTTGTTGGAGGGGAAATTGTTGGAGAGTTTTTGATGAGTATTAGCCTTCTTCCTGGGGCTCATCACAAAGATTGTCGTTACTTTAAACGATCAACCTAAATATGGTACGATAGGTATATATGAAAACACTACCACTTACTTCAAAAGACTTCGCCTGGGTGAAAATGAGTCCTGCTTTCATGAAAAAGAAAGCCGACGAGTACCTCTCTCACAAGAAAAAGGTGTACGCAGAAATCAAAGCTATTCTCCCAGAAAATAGAACATACGAAAACACTCTTTACGCTCTCGAAAGATGTGACGATATTTTTGACTCCATTTTCGAAAAGATGAGTTTTCTTTCTTCTGTATCAACGAAGAAGGAGGTGCGAGATGCTGCAATAAAAACTTTAACGTATATCTCAGAAAAGTCTGTTGACATAGAATATGACAGAGAGCTTTTTATTGCGATGCTTGAGTATTATGAAGGCAATTTTCGAGATGAGAAGAAACAACTAAGAAAAGAAGATATTAAACTTTTAGAAGAAACTATTCGTGACTATCGTCGCATGGGGTTTGACCTCCCTCCTGCCAAGCAAAAGAGGCTAAAGCAACTTCTCAAAAAATCTTCTGGACTATCACTTGCTTTCAGAAAGAATATCAATGAATATCAGGATTATATTGTCTGTACTAAAGAAGAGTTGGACGGTCTTCCTGACAGATTTATCGACGCGTTACCGAGACATCCAGACGGTAGATATATAGTCTCACTTCAGTACCCACACAAACTTCCTTTCATGGAAGCTGCTAATAATCGCGCAAAGCGAGAAGAGCTTGGTGTGAAAGATTTAAAAAAGGGAGGAAAGAAAAATCTAAAAATCATTAAAGAACTTGTTGAGCTTCGCCACGAAATTTCTTCTATCCTTGGATACAAGCATCATGCTGATTTTGTAACAGAAAATCGTATGTCAAAATCTGGTAAGACAGCTGCAGATTTCCAGGAGGAATTACTTAAGAAGATAGCACCTGCTGCAAAAGCAGAACTAAAAGAGCTGCAGGTACATGCTAAGACATTAGGTATCTCAAAAATAAATTACTTTGATATTAACTACGTTGCAGCAAATCTCGAGAAGAAACTTTACAACATCGATCAGGAGGTAGTAAAAAGCTATTTCCCGCTACCTCATGTACAAGAAGAAATGTTTACACTCTTTAGTAAACTGTTTTCTATTTCTGTGCATCAGGTAAAACAACCGCTCTGGCATAAAGATGTGCAGTTTTTTGAAATTAGAGATGAGGTGAAAGAAAGCAAAGGTGAACTTATTGGTTATTTTGCGTTAGATCTTTATCCGCGAGAGGGGAAGTTTGGACATGCATGTGTTGATAGTATTTCACAAGCCAAGGAGAAGAGTTGGAAGAGTGAAGAATATCTTGCGCCTGTTGCTGCGATACTTTGTAACTTTACTTCACCAACAAAAAAGACACCGTCACTTTTGTCTGTAAGAGAAATCGAAACCTTGTTCCATGAATTTGGGCATCTCCTTCACTCTACACTTACGAGAGCTCGTATTCAGTCTCAGGCTGGTACTAATGTTGCTTGGGACTTCGTGGAAACACCTTCTCAGATTATGGAGAACTGGGTTTGGGATAAAGAGGTGCTGCAAAAAATTTCTAAGAATTACCAAACGGGTAAGCGTATGCCAAACGAAATGATTGATCTCATCATCAAGAGCAAGAGACATATGAATGCGTACTTCTATACAAGACAACTCATCATGGGTAAGCTCGATATGGATATGCACCTAGGGAAGGTAAAAGACGCTGAGGCTGCGTATGCAAAGATGAACAAGATGTACTTTAATGTAACATTGCCAAATGTTTCGCCGCTTTTTGTTGCAGGCTTCGGGCACTTGATTGGTTATGATGCTGGGTATTACTCATACCTCTGGGCACTTGTTTATGCATGTGATGCGTTTGAGAGTTTCAAGACAAAAGGAAACAAGAATGTTTTCACCAATACAGAGGTTGGTCTTAGGTGGAGACGTGAAGTGCTTGAAAAAGGTTCTTCAGAAGATGAGATGAAGCTTATCACCAACTTTTTAGGAAGAAAACCAAACAACAAAGCGTTTCTCAAAGAGCTTGGGGTGAAGTAGGTTGACGGATTGGCAAAAACTGTGCTGTTGTGATATACTGTAAGCCTCTTTAGTTTAAGTGGCGTGTCGCCACAGGCGACACGCCACTTTTATATTTATACTTTATGCAACAAGAAATTCGTAATATCGCAATCATCGCTCACGTAGACCATGGAAAGACTACACTTACTGACGCACTCATGAAGCAGTGTGGTGTTGGTGTTGAAGGTCAAACAATGGACTCAAACCCAATGGAAAAAGAGCGTGGTATTACAATTACTGCAAAAAACACTTCAGTTCCGTACAAGGGGGTGAAGATTAACATCCTAGATACACCAGGTCACGCTGACTTTGGTTCAGAAGTAGAACGAGTTCTTCGTTCTATCGATTCAGTGCTCCTTGTTGTGGATGCTCAAGAAGGTCCAATGCCACAAACACGTTTCGTACTCAAGAAATCTCTTGAACTTGGACTTAAGCCAATTGTTGTTATCAACAAAATTGATAAGCCTGCAGCTGATGCAAAGCGAGTGCACGATGAAGTGTTTGAACTTTTCATGGAACTTGGTGCAAACGATGAACAGCTCGAATTTACAACTGTCTATGCAATTGGACGAGAGGGTGTTGCAATGAAAGAGCTCGATGATGAACGAAAAGACCTTACACCACTTCTTGATATTATTCTCGAAAAAGTTCCTAAGGCAACTGGAGATATTGCAAAGCCATTTGTGGCGCAAGCGTTTAACCTTGCATACGATAACTTCCTTGGGCGTATGGCGGTTGCTCGTGTATATGACGGAGTTGCAAAAGTTGGAGAAGAAATTATCGTCAAGAAACCAGATGGAGAAATCCGAAAGGGTAAAATAACAAAGATGTTTACCTTTAACGGTATCGCTCGTGTTGAAGCGGCGACTGCAGAAGCCGGAGATATTGTGATGGTTGCTGGATTCTCAGATATTTATATTGGTGAAACATTCGTAAAGAATCCTGATCAGGAACCAATGCCTGCAATCAAAATTGATGAGCCTACAATTGCACTTAACTTCTTGGTAAACGACTCACCATTTGCTGGAAAGGAAGGGAAGTTTGTAACAGGTCGTCAGATCCGTGACCGTCTTGAAAAAGAACTTGAAATCAACGTTGGACTTCGTGTTGATTTTGATACAGACAAGTACCTCGTGTATGGACGTGGAGAACTTCACATCGGTGTTTTGCTTGAAAGCATGCGTCGCGAAGGGTATGAACTTCAGGTATCACAACCACAAGTTATTTTCCATGAAAAAGATGGTGTAAAAGAAGAGCCATACGAAGAACTCGTTATCGATGTTCCTGTCGAATCGTCCGGTGTTGTTATGGAAAAGCTTGGACGTCGTAAGGCAATGATCACAGATATGTCAGAGAAAAATGGTATCAATCGTATCAAAGCAGAAATCCCTACTCGTGGACTTCTTGGATACCGTGGAGAATTCGTTGTTGATACAAAAGGTCTCGGTATTCTTTCAGCGCGATTCCTCAAATTCGGTCCATACGCTGGTGAAATCACTCGTCGTCTTGTTGGTTCTATGACATCTATGGCAACAGGTAAGGCCCTTGCATTTTCACTATGGAATCTTCAGGATCGTGGAGTGATTTATATCCTTCCAACAACTGAAGTTTACGAAGGTATGGTTGTTGGTAATACATCAAAGGGTGAAGAAATGATGGTGAACCCAACAAAAGGAAAGCAGCTTTCAAACATGCGATCTTCTGGTGCTGATGAAGCAATCGTTTTGGTGCCTGCATGGGAAATCACTATTGAACGTGGTCTCGAAATCATGAACGCAGATGAATACCTCGAAGTTACTCCGAAATCAGTTCGTTTGCGTAAGCAGCTTCTCACAGAGTCAGACCGCGCAAAAGCTGGACGTAAATCATAAATTCTTCTCATAAACGTGTATACTGTATACACATGAGACGACATACTTCTTTTTCTCAAACACAAAAGATGGCATTAGCCACCTTTTTTGTTATCGCAGCTATTGCGCTCACTGCATATAGCTATAGATGTGTTACAGAAAAAGTCTGTGGCAGTGTGGTTATCGATAAGCTAGTTAGGTCTTCAGTGGAAATAACGCTACCTGCTGGAATTGTTCATGCAGAGGTTGTGGACACACAAGCGGCTCGAGAGCTTGGTCTTTCTGAACGAAGAGGTCTCTCAGAAGGAACGGGTATGCTATTTGTCTTTGAAAAAGAGGGGAGATATGGTTTTTGGATGAAAGATATGCAGTTCCCGATTGATATCATATGGATTAGCTCATCTGGGCTTGTCGTGCAGATTGTTGAACATGCACGTCCTGAAGATTATCCAGACACAACATATATCAATACAATTGCTGCAGCATATGTGCTTGAGCTGCGAGAGGGGGATGTCGCTCAATATGGTGTCAAAGTTGGAAGCAGGATCACCATCGGTGAATAGACAAAGTTAATATTTTATTGTATAATACATAGGTTCTTTGTTGGGTAGACGCGTCTACTTTTTAGTGGATGAGGAAAGTCCGAACACATCGTCGTAGTAATACGACAAGCGTAGCGGGTAACGCCCGTCGTGGGTGACCATCGTGTTGCGAACAGAAACGATCCGGTTAAGTCCGGCTGAAACGGCTAAATACATACGTGTGTGCAAGACCGTACTGGAGCAATCCTTTGAGTCGCATGAGGTGATGGGTAACTATCATCCTAGGTACATGTCTATACAAATACAGAATTCGGCTTATAGATAAAGAACAATATGAAAGCGCCGCCCGCAAGGGCGGCGCTTTCTCGTGATATAATTCAATCAATTACTATATGATTTTCAAGAACTCAGTACTACTTGCCTTCTTTTCTGTACTATCTCTTCTTCTTGCTATTGTTCGCGATAGACTACTTGCTATGTATGTAGGTGTTGGACCGGCGCTTGATGTGTACAATGCGTCATTTCGTATTCCAGATCTTATGTACGGGGCATTGCTTGCTTTTGTTACATCAGGAACCGTTGTTCCATACCTTACAAAAGAAACTCGCACTGGACACCTCGCTGATCCGCGTGCAAAGTTGGCATCGTTAACACTATTTTTTGTGGGGATTATTGGTGTACTCGCAGCTATTGTTGCTATAACACTTCCGCTGTTTGCTCATGTTATCGTTCCAGGGTTTACCGAAGAACAACTAGTGTTATTTATCACTACAACACGTATTTTGCTCATACAACCAATTGTTCTTGGTGTTACATCTCTTATCTCTTGCTTTGCTCAACTCAAGAATCATTTTCTCCTGTACGGACTTTCGCCACTTGGGTACTCTTTAGGTATTATTGGTGGGATTGTTTTCTTATACGAACCGTATGGAGTTATGGGGCTAGTATACGGTGTCCTTGTGGGTGCTTTAGTTTCTTTTTTGATTCAAGCAATGTCTCTTCGAGGGGTTTCTTTTTCGTATGCGTTTAAACATGTGTCGTGGTCACACATACGAGATCTTACTCGTTTTGCTTTGCCGCGAACAGGGACAAATATTACAACACAAGTCCGTGTAGTATTTTTCCATGCTATTGCTACAACACTTGGTGCGGGTGTTTTGTCAGCATATTTATTTGCACAAAAAATAACTGATGCAGTTGTACAAGTTATTCAACAGAGTATAACAACGGCGAGCATGCCGGTGCTTTCAAAAGACATCGTTGAACAAAAAGTCGAAGTTTATATTAGTGTTGTTCGTAAGTATGTTTTGCTTATTGGTGTCTTAGGGGTAGGTGCATCATGTGTTTTGTATGTTTTACAGGATTCAGTTATCTATCTTTTGTACGGAGATACAGGCAGTAATAATCTCATAGCATTCTTCTTATTTGGATTTCTTGTTGCCCTTCCTTTCCAGATGATGACAGGTTTTTTTGCGGGTAGTTTGTATTCTGCACATGACACCAAAGACGTTTTTATGAGTCATTTCATTTCGACATTTGTGGCGATTAGCATTGTGCTACTTACACGAGATTCGGGAGCCTATGCGCTTGTATATGGATATATTTCGTTTTGGATTATCAACTTCTTGATTATTCTTGCTTTGTATAGTAGAAAGAAGCTTACCTAGTTCTTTTAAGGGGGGTGTGAAATGAAGTCATTAATTGTGTTGTGCCATGATCCGGTTATTCCGGAGGGGCAACGGAAGCGTTTTTGTCAGGCTGTTGTTGAAGGTGTTTCTGCCCATGATGATCTTCTTCATATTGCGATTGAGCATTTGAGGCTGCTTTGGATTCGGTACGACTCAGGTGGTATCTCTGTGGGGCGAAGTCTGCGGTCGGCCTTACTTGAAAAAGTAATGGATACACTTATCGCAGCTGAAGATAGACAAGAATCACTTGAGACTATTACACCGTCTGAAATAGAGCGAGCAAAAAAGTTACTTTCAATCTTGCTCGGCATGTATCATGACTATACGTTTATCAATCAAGGCGAGTGGTATGACTATAAAATCGAACATTTTTATGAGAGTGACCTTTTCCACCGTATCTGGCTATCTGTAGCTGCGTTTTGTTTGGATCTTGATGAAGTTGCAGATATGGCAGACTGGACCATTGAGAATATACGTGAACTTCTTAAAAACTGACTTCGGTCAGTTTTTACTTACGGGTCATTTTCGTGTAGTATAGGGAGACGAATGAATATCCGTAACTTTTCAATCATAGCCCACATCGACCATGGAAAATCGACCCTCGCGGATCGATTTTTGGAAGTAACCAAAACAGTAGAAGTTCGCAAAATGAAAGAGCAGGTTCTCGATAGTATGGAGCTTGAACGAGAGCGAGGTATCACCATCAAGATGACACCTGTACGTATGGGTTGGCACGGCAAGGATGGCAAGGACTATATTTTGAACCTTATTGACACTCCGGGGCATATCGACTTTTCATATGAGGTGTCTCGGTCACTCCGTGCGGTAGAAGGTGCGCTTCTTTTGGTGGATGCAACACAAGGGGTGCAAGCTCAAACACTCACCACGCTTGAAATGGCACGCGATGCAGGTATCAAAATAATTCCTGTTGTAAATAAAATTGACAGCCCGCTTGCTCACACAGAAGATGTGAAAGAAGAAATCATTAAGCTTCTTGGTTGCGAATATGATGAGATTTTGGCTGTGTCTGGTAAAACTGGTGAAGGTGTTCCAGAATTGATTGAAGAGGTTATTGCGCGTATCCCGGCGCCGGTAAGTGAGTACACAAACACAGGCAAAGGTTCACAGACTCGTGCACTTATTTTTGATTTTGAATACAGCAACCATCAGGGAGTTATTTTGTATGTACGTGCGCTCGACGGGCAGGTCCAAGCAGGAGATGATCTTCTTTTTGTACAAGCAAACCATCGTTTTATTATTCGTGAAATAGGAACATTTTCACCAGAGAAAAAGGAATGCAAAGTACTACAAGCTGGAGAAATTGGGTATATCGTAACTGGTATCAAAGAACCAGGCATCGCTCGTGTTGGAGACACAGTAACAACCTTTGCGCGCCCACTCCCAGCGTTTCCTGGATACGCTGAACCTGTGCCACTCGTGTTTGCTTCTATTTATCCAGAAACTCAAGATGAGTTTGACGACCTTCGTTCTAGCCTTTCAAAACTAAAGCTTTCAGATTCTTCTCTTACTTTTGAAGAAGAAGCATCCGGTGCTCTTGGGCGTGGGTTTCGTTGTGGGTTCCTTGGCATGCTTCACTTGGAAATTGTTACAGAGCGATTACGTCGTGAGTTCGATCAAGAGCTTGTGGTTACAACACCATCCATCACCTACGAAGTGACACTTAAAAATGGTGAAAAAGAAATGGTCTACACACCGATTCACTTTCCAGATCACGGGCAGTTTATTTCGGTTCGAGAGCCGTGGATTTTACTCACCATCATCACACCACATGATTATGTGAGTCCTCTTATGCAGTTGCTTCACATCCATGAGGCAGATATCGCTGACATGGTTGACTGGGGGAATGATCGTGTGCAAATGAAAATCAATATGCCACTTCGAGAGCTTATGCGTAACTTCTTTGATGAAGTAAAATCAGCTTCGTCCGGGTACGCTTCTATTGCATATCAAGAAGGAGATATGCGTCCAGCTGATGTTACACGTCTTGATGTGTACATCGCAGAAGAGCGTGTCGCGGCGTTTTCTCGTGTAGTTCCTGAGTACCGTGCACATGAAGAAGGTGAAGAAGCTGTAGTGAAACTAGAAAAGATTTTGCCAGCAGAACTATTTCGTATCAAAATCCAAGCCTATGTAAAAGGACGTATCGTTGCGTCGCGCTCTATTGCAGCACTCAAGAAAGATGTAACAGGTTACTTGTATGGAGGTGACATCACTCGAAAGATGAAGCTTCGTGAAAAGCAAAAGCGAGGTAAGGATCGTATGCAGCGTGAAGGAAAAGTTCACATCGATCACGATACATTTTTGCGTATGATGAAACCAGGGGACAAATAAGAAAAAGCTCTCCGTTAGGAGAGCTTTTTCTTATTTGTTAGTAGAAAAGTGTCGCTCCGGTGAAAATCACCATACTGAGGATAATAAGGATAGCAAAGCCTTTCCAAATCTTTTCAACCATTTTTCGATTCTGTGTTCTAAATAGCATATATGTACGTGGTATTATTGAACTAATACTACCAAACCTATGCGTGAATATCAACACAAGTACATCATACGGACACTTTTATATTCGCCCGTAACAATTATCATTCTTTTTCTAGTGATTGTGCTTATGGTACGCTCTATTGTTGAACTAAACGACAAACGCATCACAGTTGCTGCTCAAAAAGAAGAAGCAAAAGCAAAGCAAGCTGACATGGAAAGAAAACTTGCCAAAGCAGAAGAAAAATCAAGCGACATCACGACTGAGCGTGGACTTGAAGCCTACATGAGAACAACATACCCTGTTGTTAAAGAAGGAGAAGGGGTGATAGTGGTATACGATAGCGCTGGTTCGGTGGTGACACCTGTACGTGAAAATCTCACTGTGTGGGAGCGTCTAACTATTTGGTGGCGATACAAATTCGGAGAATAGTCGGTAGTTGCAGACGGTTAGCAAACTAAGTATACTCATCACATATGAATACAAAAACAGTAGAAATCTATAGCACGCCATCATGTCATTTTTGTCATATGGCAAAGGAATGGCTAACTGCAAAAGGTTTGCCGTTCGTTGATTACAACGTTGCTTCTGATATGGAAAAAAGAAAAGAAATGGTTGAAATGACAGGGCAACTCGGTGTACCAGTTATCAAGATAGAAAACGATGTCATGGTTGGTTTTAATCAGGCTAAGATGGCAGAATTGCTCGGTGTTGATGGTGGAAGTGCAAATGACGCTCAATACGCTCAGGCGGCATAATAATAGCCTCAGGTAAAAGAAAACACCCACAAGGGTGTTTTCTTTTTGGTGCTCTCGGCAGGAATCGGACCCACATTAATCCCTTAGGACGGGACTGTTCTATCCATTGAACTACGAGAGCGATGCATCGATTCTAACATACCTTATACACTTTTGATTTAGATTGATTTGCTATACTAGATAGACATGTCACAAGACCTAACTAACGAGCAAAAGCTCGAGGAGATTTACAAGCTTACTCTAGAAAATAACCACATACTTCATGGATTGCGAAATCGATTTCGCGTAGCGACTGTATTTCGCGTTATTTACTGGTTAGCAATCATCGGAGCTCTCGGAGGTGCGTACTACTATGTTCGTCCAGCAATCGACACTATGAATGTCTATCAGGAACGATTTAACACGATTTTGCACCAGTACCCAGAAGCAAAGTTACTTTTTCCTTTTGCTAAATCAACCACCACTGAACCAACTACCGAAACTCCTGTTTCTGAGTAATTTTGAGGGTTTAAAAATGAAACTGTTTATGGTAGTATAGAAACTATCGCTTGTAAGGTATTTTACAGCATGAAATATGCTTGGATAGCTCAGTTGGTAGAGCGCTTCCCTGAAGAGGAATAGGTCCCCAGTTCGAGCCTGGGTCCAAGCACCAAAAAGAAAAGCCCTTAAATGGGGCTTTTCTTTTTCTGAGCGATCTGGGCTTAGGGGAATAAGTTCTACTTAATGCCTTCCGCTGCGAGTGCTTCCTGTACTGATGGACGGCCACTAACTGTTTCCATGAAGCGTAGAATATGTGTGTATTCGTGTATGTCTACGTTAAGCATAGATGACCATCTCATGATTGTATAAAGGTAAGCATCTGCAACAGTAAAAGTTTCTCCTGTCAAAAACGTGCTTTGCGACAAAATATTTTCAACAAAAGCAAAACGCTTATGTAATTTTTCTATCTGAGCTGCGCGCGCTTCTTCTGTGATTGCTTTGTTGAAGAGGGGGCTAAAGCCTTTATGTATTTCTGAGCTAATAAACGTGAGCAGTTCTACAAGGCGATACCATGCCATAGAACCATATTCTGGGGTAAGGTGTGCTTGTTTTGCTGTACTTGCTGCGTACAGTAGTATTGCTACACCTTCGGTTAGGATACTGTCATCATCTAGCTTAAGTGCCGGGACGTATCCTTTTGGGTTGATTGTGTAATAGTCAGCCCCGGTATCGGTCGTGTGTGTGCCCAAGTTTACCGCTTCTAGTGTAAAACTATGTCCTGCTTCACGTAGTACTATGTTAGAAGCCAGCGAACATGCGCCCATACTGTAATATAATTTCATGATGTTGTGTGTTTTTAATGAGTATGTAATGAGTGTATACCACCTACTTTACTTTGTAAAGTAGGTGCATCTATGATAGGATGATAGAACAGTATGCTACGTACACAAGAACAAGAAAAAAAGATATGTACGTCTTGTCCTATGGCAAAAACAGCCAACCTTGTAGGAGATTCATGTACACTTATTATTATCCGAGACTTGCTGGTCGAATCAAAACGATTTGGAGATTTTGAAGCCTCACTTATAGGTGTCAGTACTAGAACTCTTACCAAAAAACTAGCACTTCTTATTGATCAGGGTATTGTTGAACGCACAAAAACAACAATCAAACCATCATATATAGAATATAGTCTTACAAAAAAAGGTAGAGGATTATCTAAGATAATAAAATCTATGGAAGAGTACGGTAAACAATTTCTAACAATATAAAACCAGTCACTAAGACTGGTTTTATATTGTTAGATTGACTTTACTTTCAACTTTGTCTGCCTTGCCTTGTCTACCTTTGGTAGGCGGATGATGAGGAGTCCGTGCTTTTCAACAGCTTCTGCTTCTTCGATTTCTACCTCGTGTGGGAGTAGGATTGTTCGTGTGAACGATCCCCAGTAGAGTTCTTTGTAGAAGTAGTCGTCATGTGTTACCTGAGTGTTTCCATCACGTCGTCCTTTGATGGTTACCATGTCGCGAGTGATAGAGAGGTGGAGGTCTTCTGGTTTTACACCGGCAACCATGGCTTCGATGATGATTTCTGCTCCAGTCTGGTAGACGTCTACAGAAAGTTCTCCTTCTTCCATGTCCATTTCTTCATCGTCATGTACAACATGTGCGCGAGCGCGTGGTGCAGGCATGTCTTTCTTTCCAACGTGCTTGATAGGCACTTGCGCTTCTTCTTCATCCTCCATAGGCATGAAGTCATCGATTGGTTCTTCGTCGTCAACGCTGATAGATCCAGCTAGTCGTTCAAAGAATGATTTCTTTTCTTTAAGCATAATAAAAATTGGTTAGAGGTGTATACAAAGAGTATATCCCTAATCAAGAGCCTAATGTGAGACTTATCAACAGTTCTAGATGTTTACCACGCGGTAACTATGAGCAAGCTGTCATCTTCTTTTTTAATATACTTCCAGATTTCTTCTGTGAGGAATGGCATGAATGGATGCAATACAATGATTTGTTCACGAAGAAGGGTGAGCAATAGCGTCTGAGCACTTGCCTTGTTGTTGTTATCTGCGATGCGTACTTTGTGTGTCTCGATTATTTGGTCACAAAACGTTTTCCAGAAGTAGTCGTACATCTTTTCTGAAGCAAGATGTAGGCGATAGTTTTCAAGATCAGATGTGATATCAGCTTTTACTGTGAGCCATGCGTCATAGAGTGCTTGGTCTTCCTGGGTAAACGGAACAGAAGCTTCACTATCAGTTGTTTTTTCGAGAACAAATCGAGTTGCGTTCCAAATCTTGTTTGAGAAAAGCTTGTACGCTTTTATTTTATCTTCCCCTAGTTTCAAATCGTTTCCCGGACCGTTTCCCACTAGTAACGCCATACGCAAAGCGTCCGTACCATATTTCACAGACAAGTCTCGTGGGTCAAGAACATTTCCAAGGGACTTACTCATCTTGCGTCCTTGTGTATCGCGTATGAGACCGTGCAGGTAGGTGTGTTTAAATGGCACTTCGTTTAGTGCGTATGTTGAAAACAAAATCATGCGCGCAACCCAAAAGAAGAGGATGTCATGTCCTGTCTCAAGAAGGCTTGTTGGGTGATATGTCTGTAGATCAGGTGTTTGTTCTGGCCAACCAAGTGTAGAGAATGTCCACATACCTGATGAGAACCATGTATCGAGTGTGTCTTCGTCTTGTGCCCATCCGTCACCTTCTGGTGCAGTAACGCCGCAATAGGTTTCAGAACCTCTATACCATACAGGTATACGATGTCCGTACCAGATTTGGCGAGAGATACACCAGTCACGCAAGTTTTCTATCCAATGAAAATATATCTTTTCAAACCTATCAGGGATGATAGCTGTCGCTTTACTCTCTACAGCTTCACGCATGAGTGCTTTAAGGGTTGTTTCTTTTCCAAAGTGGGTGAATGGTTTATTAACAGCAATCCACCACTGTAGTTTTGGTAATGGTTCGATGACACCTCCTGTGCGTTCTGCTGTTGGGATATTTTGAGTTACCTCTTCTTCGCTTATGAGTAGATTATTTTCACGAAGCCAATTCACTACGTATTCACGAGCTTCAGTGACTTTTTTGCCGTTGAGCTCTTCGTTTGCGAGTCCTGTCATCTTTGCGTATTCATTGATAACCTGTCGCACAGGGAGATCGTGCCGTTCTTTTATTTCCCAGTCGATCTGGCTGTGAGCTGGGGTTACGCCGAGTGCTCCAGTACCAAAGTCTTTTTCAACCGCTGCATCTGCGACCACTTTGATAGTGATAGGGCATCCAGCAAATGTCATAGTGTATTCTTTGCCGACATACTCCTTGTATCGTTCATCATCAGGGTGCACCGCAACTGCTACGTCGCCTACTTTTGTTTCTGGGCGTGTTGAAGAAATCGCGATAGGGAAGTCTGCACTGTATTTAAATGTATACAAAACACCTTTGCGTTCCTCAGCTACTGTTTCGTCATCTGAAATAGTAGTCTGACCTTTTGGGTCCCAGTTTACGATGCGTAGTCCACGATAGATGAGTCCATCGTTGTACATTTTTGTGAACATTGTACGAACTGCCAGATTGCGCTTATCGTCTATTGTAAAAGCAAGACGTGACCAATCAAGAGATGCTCCCATTGAACGGCACTGCGAGAGGATAGTTGATTGACTGTCGAGTGCGAATTCGTTTACCTGCTTCAAGAATTCTTCTCGTCCGAGATCGTGACGAGATTTACCTTGTTCTTTGAGGAGCTTCTTTTCTACAACAGATTGTGTAGCAATCGCTGCGTGGTCTGTCCCTGGAAGCCAAAGTGCTTTATGTCCTTGCATGCGCTTGAATCGTATGAGGGTATCTTGGATGGCAAGCATGATTGCGTGCCCAGTGTGAAGTGTCCCAGTGACGTTTGGTGGAGGGAGAGTTATCGTATACGGGTCTTTTGTTGCAGATGTGAGATTATCTGGATTAAAGTATCCACTTTTCTCCCACATCTCGTAGAGAGATGCTTCTACGGCTTCTGCATTAAATGGTTTAGTAAGTTGCGGAGGGACGTGTTTCATATATACAGTATCCTACCATTTTTTCTTGCTCGACTCTATCTATATATAGTATGCTTCGGTACATTATGTCTACACAGAAAGAAAAGAAAACTACAGTAAAAAAACTAGATAAACAGTCAAAGGTTTTGAAGAAGGGTTCGAAGAAGGTTGCGGCGCTCGGTGCAAAGGTTTCTCCAAATACAAAATCTCTCCCAGACCATCACTTTAAGCTGGTCAAGGTAAAACGAGGTCTCGCAGGGCTTGGACTCTTTGCAGGAGAGGATATCAAGAAAGGGGAAATGATTATCGAATACATTGGTGAAATTTTGAATAAGGAAGAAGCAGAGAAGATTACAACCAATCAGTATCTCTTTGAAGTTAATCGCAACAAAACTATCAACGGACAAGTAAGATGGAACATCGCACGCTATTGCAATCATGCATGCGAAGAAGCAGCAAACGCTGAGAGCGATATCAAGAAAGGAAGAGTGTTTATTAGTGCGATAAAGAATATCAAAGAAGGTGAAGAGATTGTATATGACTACGGTGAAGAATTTGTAAAAGAGTACATTGCACCTTATGGATGTCGATGTGTAGCAAAAAAACACAGTTATGGAGCAGCAGCACCTGCGGTAGTAGAAAAGTAGTTAGTGGAGAAAAAGAATATAAATAAATATACAAGAAATACGATGCATTACGCATCGTATTTCTTTTTTTAGCTTGTGCTGTATACGTTGTTTGTATGTCATTATTTTTGCTGTTTTTGCAACAGCTTCGCATATGCAAAAGTGATGCACATGAAAATATTTTATACAAAATATTTTCATGTGAGTTATCCACAGAAATATATTTCATTTCGCTTGTATGTATATGTATGAGTGACATACTTAGTAGTAGAGAGATGATCGTGGTCGCGATCAAAATATTACACGCACTCTCTAAGCATTTTGCATAACCTAAAATAATACTATGGCAGCAAAGAAGAAAGCAGCAAAGAAAGTAGCAAAGAAGGCAGTTAAGAAGACTGCAAAGAAGGCTACTAAGAAAGTTGCAAAGAAGAAGTCAGCAAAGCGTGCATAGTCATCGCTTGCGATTCTCAAAAAACATCCGCTCCCACGGATGTTTTTTGTTTTTTTTATTCTAAAACTGCTTCATCTACTTTTTATCCAAGATATGAATCTGTTGATTCAGCTACGAAATTTTACTCGGTCATCGTAGATATAGCTACGTCTTCCTCATAAAATCTCTAAGCTTCGCGTACCTGAAGCAGTTTTAGAATAAAATATTGTAGGGTTGTATACTTACTAGATGGAAAACATAACACTTACTGGAAATACTCTTAATGAATCTATTGCGGCATTACTTGTCCAAGAGAACCTAGGAGTGCTAAGACATGTAAGTCTTTTAGATGGTGGTGGAAGTAGTAGTCACGATAATTACCTTATAGAAGCCGATATAGGAAAATATGTGCTTCGTATAGTTAAGGAATCCGGTGCGCTTAATCATACACATCTGGAATCTGAGTACAAGATATTGCAGTTACTTAAAGAATACGACGTTGCACCGCGTGCTATTGCATTTGATACGGATATTTTTGGTAAGCCGGTACTACTAGAGAGTTATGTAGAAGGCGATGTCGCATCTTCGCGTGTATTTCCAGAGGAATACATTTCAGTGTGTCTTGAGTTACTGGGCAAGGTGAGTTCAGTTTCAATAACAGAGAATGATTTTTCATTTGTGTTTCGTTACCCAAGTTATGAAGTCAGTTTTCCTGTATGGAAAGAGAGAATAGATGTTGTACGAAATGTCTCTCCAGTGCTGGCTGAAAGGCTAGATTCAATAGCTGAAACGGCAAAGATTATCCTCATCAAAAATGATGCCCTCCTTAAAGATATTCCACAAACATTTATCTATAATGACGTACATCCAGGGAATATTATTTTTCAAACATCAGAAGATAAAGCTGTATTTATCGATTGGCAGAAAGTAAGTCTTGGTGACCCTATGTTTATGGTTGTATTATTTGGTGAGCGATTTGCCTCTATTTTTGGAATGGAAAAGGAAAAGTTTCGTAACAAGGTTCAAGAGCTTTGGAAACAACGGGTAACTATTCCTCACATGGATACTTTATACGCTGCTAGAGCATATGAACGAGCCGTTTCTGACCTTGTATGGATAGCGTGGGCCACAGCAAAGAGAGGTGAAAAAATGAGTGAGCATGACGAGGTTTTGCAGATGCACATGGCAAATGTTTCCTATTGGGAGAGTGTGAACAACTAGTTTACTTTTTGCACCTGTGGATGTAGTATTAACGATAGGTGTTCATGGTGAGTTTGCAAAAGCTACACTGTGCCCACCTGTGTTTCCTAATCAGCAAGGAGATTTCCGTGGCCAACATCAACGCTCCCCCCGCCTCGGTTCTGGGCTTCGCCCACAAAACCGGCCGCGCCACTAACTGAGCGCCATACCTGCGCTTAGAGAACAATCGGGATTTCTTACAGAAGTAAAGCTGTAATCAGCAAGAATCCCAAGCCCCCGCCGAAAGGTCGGGGTTTCTTTTTTTTATACAAAAGCCGTGTTTTTATGATATAATTGGTTATTATGTCACTACTTTCCAAGATTTTTCCGTCTGAGGCGGAATCTCTCGTCAAAAAGCTACAACCTGTTGCAGATCAGGTGTTTTTGTTTGAAGAAGAACTTAAAACCCTAAGCGATGAAGCGCTCAAAGAGCGAAGTCTTGCACTCAAGGCTCAGGTACAAAAAGATCTCGAAGGACTAACTGGAGAAGCTCTCAAACAAACAGAAAAGAAAGTACTCGATGCGGTGCTTCCACATGCGTTTGCGCTCGTTCGAGAATCTGCTCGCCGTACGCTTCGTATGATGCACTACCGTGTGCAGGTTATCGGAGGTATGCTGTTGCATCGTGGGCATATTGCAGAAATGCGTACAGGAGAAGGAAAGACACTCGTGGCTACACTTCCTGCGTATCTAAATGCGCTCAGTGGGCGTGGTGTGCACATCGTAACAGTAAACGACTATCTCTCTCGTCGTGACGCGGTATGGATGGGGCAGGTATATGATGCGCTCGGTCTAACAGTATCTGTTATCAATCACCAGAGCTCATATATGTATGATGCTTCTGCAAAGGTGCAAGCAGAAGAGGATCGCGAACGTGATGATGTTGGATCATACAAAGTTGTATATGATTTCCTCAAATCTACAACTCGCCAAGAGGCCTACAAGGCAGATATCACCTACGGTACAAACAACGAGTTTGGTTTTGACTACCTTCGTGACAATATCGGCTATTCACCGGATGCTCTTGTGCAGCGTGGGCACCACTATGCAATCGTCGACGAAATCGACTCTATTTTGATCGATGAATCTCGTACACCGCTCATTATTTCTTCTCCTGCTCAGGAGTCGAGTGAGATGTATAAAACATTTGCTGCTGTTGCGAGCAAACTAAACGAAGGTGAGCACTACACAGTAGATGAAAAGCAGCGAGCTATCGGTCTCACTGAAGAAGGTATCAGTCGTGCAGAAGAACTCCTCGGTGTTTCAAACATCTATTCAGTAGCTGGTATGCAGCAAGTGCACCACCTCGAAACTGCCGTGCGAGCAAAGGCACTCTTTTTGCAAGAACGAGAATACGTAGTGCGCGATGGTGAAGTCATCATCGTTGATGAATTCACGGGGCGTATGCAGCCAGGACGTCGTTGGTCAGATGGGCTTCACCAAGCAGTTGAAGCAAAAGAAGGGGTAAAGATCGAACAGGAGTCTCGTACACTTGCATCTATCACATTCCAAAACTACTTCCGTTTTTATGAAAAGCTCGGAGGGATGACAGGAACCGCAGAAACGTCAAAAGAAGAATTTTATAAAGTATACGGTCTTGTAGTTACACCAGTTCCTACACACAATCAGATTCGTCGTCTCGACCACAACGATCAGATTTTCCAGACAGAAAAAGGAAAGTGGAAAGCCCTTACCAAGAAGATAAAAGAACTCAACGAAAAGGGTCAACCAGTTCTCATTGGTACTATTTCTATCGAAAAGAACGAAGTCCTTTCAAAGTATCTTGAACGTGAAGGTATTACACATGCTGTTTTGAACGCAAAGAATCACGAAAAAGAAGGTGAAATCATCGCAGAAGCAGGTAAACCTGGTGCTGTGACTATCGCTACCAACATGGCGGGTCGTGGAGTGGATATCAAATTGGGTGGTCCTCTTGCAACAGAGGCAGAAAAAGAAGCAGTGCTCGCAGCCGGCGGTCTCTTTGTTATCGGTACAGAACGCCACGAAGCTCGTCGTATCGACAATCAGTTGCGTGGACGATCAGGGCGTCAGGGGGATGTTGGAGAGACGCAGTTTTATGTATCACTTGAAGATGATTTGATGCGTGTGTTCGGATCAAATAGTATCAAGTCAATGATGGGACGTTTTGGTATTCCAGAAGACGAAGCTATCGACTCAAAGCTTGTATCAAAAGCACTCGAAGGTGCACAGGAAAAAATCGAAGGATTCCACTTTGATGCGCGCAAGCACACACTTCAGTATGACGATGTGCTTAACCATCAGCGAAAGAGTATTTATGAAAAGCGTCGCAAGATTTTGTTTAAAGACGAAGCATATTTCAACGAACTCATGGATAGCTTGATTGCTGTCAAACCAGAACTCGCCGATCTCATCAAAGAAAAGAAAGAAAAGTATAGCGAAGAAGCATTTCGTGCGATTGTATCTGCTATGACACTACAAGTTATCGACATGCTATGGATGGATCATTTGGATCAGATGGAGCATATGCGTAACAGTGTGAATCTCCGTGCATACGGTCAGCGTGATCCACTTGTTGAATACAAAAAAGAAGGACTTCGTATGTTCAAGAGTATGGAAGGTACTATGATACACGATCTATCGCTCTTTATCGAAAACATCGACAGTGTTATCGCAGCTCAGCAGGCAAATCAGAGTCATGTTGCAGTACAAGGTTCTCTAGATACTAGTAAAATTGGACGCAACGATACGTGTCCATGTGGAAGCGGAAAGAAGTGGAAGAAATGTGGCGAACTCAATACTGAGGAGCATCAGAAGTTGATGGCTGAAAAGAAATAATACATACAAAAGCGGCGCCTACGGCGCCGCTTTTGTATGATAAACTAGTTTCTATAACCTAGTATCTAATACCTGCCTCTTATGAAAGACCTCATCAAGCCAATCATCATCTACCTGCTCACACTCGAAGCAAAGCTTGTTCTCAAGAAAAAGAAACCTTTTATTATTGGTGTTACTGGAAACTTGGGAAAAACCTCTACCAAAGATGACATCTATGCGGTCATGAAAGAACATGTCCATGTTCGTCGCAGCGAAAAGAGTTTGAATAGCGAGTTCGGTGTACCGCTCACTATCTTGGGGGAAAAGTCCGGTTGGAGTAGTCCGAGCAAATGGTTCACGATTCTTCTTCGGGGATTGTTCACTCCGTGGAGCAAGGTTTATCCAACACACCTCGTGCTTGAGATTGGTGCAGATAGACCAGATGATATTAAAAAAATAACACAATGGGTTCACCCAGATGTTGTGGTGGTAACTCAGTTTGGGCAAGTGCCTGTGCATGTTGAATTTTTTAAGGACAGAGACGCTGTAGTACGCGAAAAAGGATATCTAGTAGAGGCGCTTAAAAATGATGGGCTATTTATCTGGAATGCAGATGATCACGATGCACGTGAAGTCCTTATTCACAAAACAAATGCTCGAAAAACAAGTATCGGTATCCATGAACCAGCAGATATACAGGCAACAAACGTAACGACATATGGTAGCCCAATCGAAGGTACTCAGGCAGATATTGTAGTTGACGGTGTGACGCACCATATTGCTCTTGGTGAGGTGTTAGGCAAGTCTCCTATCTACGCTGCGCTTCCTGCGCTTGCTGTTGCTCGTGAGCTTGGAATTCCATTTGAAGTTGCATGTGCATCGCTTCGTGAAGCAGACAAACCAAAAGGGCGCATGAGGCTTTTGCAAGGCATGAACAACTCATTGATTATCGATGATACATACAACGCTTCACCAAAAGCAACAGAACATGGAATCGAAACACTCGGCTCTCTTGATGTAAAGCGTAAAATAGCAGTGCTCGGGGACATGCTTGAACTTGGACAATTTACTCGTGATGAACACTATCGTATTGGAAAGATGGTAGCGCAAAACGCACATAGACTCATTGCTGTTGGTATTCGTTCACGAGCAATTGTAGAGGGGGCGCTTGATGCTGGGATGCTTGATGAAAATATTTTAGGATTTGATAGTTCAATCGAAGCAGGTAAAGCACTCGTTGAGATGATACAACCAGGAGATGCAGTGTACATGAAAGGGTCACAAAGTGTACGCATGGAACACGCCGTCAAAATGATTCTCGCAGAATCTCATGATCCAAAGCGTGTTCTTGTCCGCCAAGAAAAAGAATGGGCGCATAGATAAAAGGATAGTGACGCAGATAAAAACCCGACGCTATACGTCGGGTTTTGTTCATCTTTGTTTTGTTTTGATGTAATGTTCTAACAGTTTACCGTCCTGAAAGTGCATTATCTCTACACTGGTTGGTAAATTAGACGTTGGCGAGAACCGTTCGATCGTTTTGTTTAAACGGTCTCCGTCACGTACTTCATATGTCAGAGTTACCACATTTGGTTCTCGCTCGACTGTCACAGTCATCACAGATTCTTCTGCTTCGTTTGAACCTTTTTCTATTGTCAGATGCTTCGCTGTGATGACGGTTCCGTGAGGCTGCCTTCTTGGGTTTACTGACGTAAGTATTTTGTTGATGTAAGGAACACCAAGAGGTATGCCTACATCTTCTAAACCCGCCTCTACTTCTTTTCTTATCGCGACATAAACAAGGTTTCCTTGGTCGTAGACGTTTATTGTGCTCTTGTTTTTACGCCATAGCTCTGAACCAATGAATTCGTCAAGAAGGCTGTTTCTAACGTCATACAGTGCCTCCTCTGCTTCAGGTGGTTGTGGAGCTTTCTCAGTCTGAACCGCCGCAACTGCTTTCAGGGCAACAGACAATATGATGGCCGACATCAGAACTCTGTTCATGGTTCACCTCCAGGTTGGTTGTTGATTAAGGAACGTTCTTAAGTCCCATACTATTCCTTTTTTGGTGGAATATCAAATGCTGTCCATGACGTGAAAAGTTACCCTAAATATGGTATAGTTTCGGGTACTTTGGTCCTGTTTCTAAGGTGTTCAAAGTTCATGTTTTAAACAAATAAAATACTTGGCCCTATCGTCTATCGGTTAGGCGATGAGCACATCGTGCCGGGAGGCTAAGCAGGTCTCCTGTGTCCAAAGTAAAATAGTTTCTAAAGCTCATGTTTCTAAAAATATAAAATAAATATGGCCCTATCGTCTATCGGTTAGGACACAGGCTTCTCATGCCTGGAAGCGCGGTTCGATTCCGCGTAGGGTCACAGATACATGCTAGCTTTTGAACCTAATCTAATTTCACTTGTAGCACTGCTTATTTTGTTGGGGGCGGTGCTGTACACAATACACTCCCTTCTCAATAAAGGTTTAATCAAAATTCGTTTATCCGAGTTGTTTGTTTACTGTGGAACACTTGCGCTCATCGGTCCATTTGGTGAAGTTGTTATAAATACATTTTGTCGAACAGTGTTTGGTCATTCACTTTGGCAATACCAAGTTTTTCCAGTTCACGGAGGAGACACTTCGCTATATTCATTTTTTATATGGTCAATATATTATGGATTTCATTTATATTTACTCCACACAAAAATTGATCCAACACTTACGAGGAAAAGTAATACTTTCTGGGGTATTGTTATGGCACTAGACGCCTTAGCACTTGAGGCGTTACTGAACGTAGCATCTCTTCTAGTATTTAATACCTACATTTTCTTTTACTTTCCGCCAGACCTTTTCCACTTAACCACCATTCTTGTAATGCCATTTTATTTCATAGCAGGTTTTGCAGTAGTAAAAACGTTACGACGATTTCTCAAAGAGCCTATTTTCTTTGGACTTATGGCTTTTATTATATCTTTTACTTTCTTATACATTTAAGACAAAACTTCTCTGGAATTCCGCAAACAGTCTTATATCTCCAATAATGGGTTTCCAATTATTTAGGCTTAGGGTCACAGCTTGAGGCGCAGCAGAAAGCTGTGACCCGAAGCGGAGCGTATGGCTCCCGATTTCTTAGATTGTACTCAATCTTTTGAAATCGCAGTCCCTTTAGGGGGTTATCAATTAGTGCTACCATGAGAAATATATGAAGTTTAAAAAACTAGAAACAGAGATTGAAAGAAATAGAATATACGAACACTATCGTGGTAATAGGTACATCGTGGTGGATATTGCCAAGAACAGCGACATGGAGGGTGACAACTTTTATGTTGTTTATAGAGCACTCTACGATCATGGGCAGTTGTATATAACTTCAATTGAAAAATTTACTGGTGTAAACAGTGAAGGAAAGAAGCGATTCGTTTTGATCGAAGAGGAAGAAAAAGATAGGAATCCAGATCACGTATATCCAACACTTACAATGTAGTCTAGCCATATTCCGAGGATAATTTACTGTAGTACACTAACAATATATGCAAAAAATAACTCCAAACTTGTGGTTCAAAGGTAACGCAGAAGAAGCTGTACAGTTTTATCTGTCTGTTTTTCCAGATGGAAAAATCATCACTACATCGTACTATCCAACTGAAGGGCTACTCGACTTTCAAAAGCCATTCGCTGGGAAACCTCTCGCTATCTATTTTGAACTCTTTGGGCAAGAGTATGTAGCAATCAACGCTGGGGACGAATTTACCTTCAATGAAGCTGTTTCATTTAATATCTCATGCAAAGACCAAGCAGAGATAGACTACTACTGGGACAAGCTAACATCAGATGGTGGTAGCGAAAGTGTGTGCGGATGGTGCAAGGATAAATATGGAATGTCGTGGCAAGTAAATCCAGAAAACATAGAGACGCTCATGTTACAACCACAAGCATGGGAAAAGCTCTTAAATATGAAGAAAGTGATTATCAAAGACCTGGCTGAATAACAAACGCATTGGTGTAAAAGTCTAACGTATATTTGCTACACTATATCGACATGAAAAAGAATTTGTCCCCATGGCTGCATCAGCTAGAAAGAACGCGAGAGTCTGTTGTTTTAGATAGGAACCTCGAAACAGATATATTGGTAGTGGGTGGTGGTATCGCAGGGGTTACTACTGCATACACGCTCTTGCGAGATACCAAACACACTGTCACGCTCATCGATAGCTATCTAGTTGGGCATGGAGCAAGTGGTCACAATGCGGGACAGCTCACTACATACTTTGAACGACCATTGGCAGACATCGCTTCTCAGTTTGGAGTGGACCTTGCATGTGCTGCTCAGAAAAATGTTGAGTCCGCATGGCTTGAGTTAGACAAGATACAACAAGAGGTAGACCTCAAAACGCCGATATACAAGTTTACCGGGTATGCTGGCATGACACAGCTCTCTCAAGTTATCTCGCATCTGGCGGATAATATGATACGGTACGATGGAGGTATCCCTATAGAAAAAATGCTCATTGCGGATAACTTTGCATTTTTGAGTCAGATACCTAGTATTTTTTCTCATCTCTACGAAATAACCACACAAGAAAATATCAAGAAGATGCTCGAGACTGGGAGTGACGATTATGTTGCGATGCTTGTATATCCAAAAGGTGCAACCAATAGTGCAAAGATATGCGAAGAGCTCATCGAGTACATGCTCGAAACATATGCAGATAGATTTGGTGTATACGAAAAAACTCCAGCCAATAGAATCATCTTGGACAAGGATAGCGCACTCACTGAGGTTGTGTTTAATAAAAACGAGATGATTGCCGACAATGCTACACCGGACGTGACTATCGCATCAAAGAAAGTTATTTTGTGTACGAATGGTTTTGAAGGGTTCAGTCTGGTGAATAACGCCGGTAAAGATATAGATACAAAGTTCCACCATCAGCTCTACGGACGTATCAATTTTATGTCAGCGTATTTGGATAGTCTCGAAAAGGATCCAGTCGCGATAAGTTACTTTCCAAAGAAATCATCAATACACGGTCCAAAAGATACAATAACTGGAGAGCAGTACTTTTATATCACCCGCAGACCTCATATGCACAACGGTGTAGAGATGGGGCTCATATCTACCGGCGGTCCAGAAAGGATTTTGAGAGAAGGGGAATTCTATAACAGAAATGACATGTGTGAACCATGGGCAGAACAAGATGTTGACGCTTTTTTGAAGGAGAACTACAAAAAGCATCCAGGGGAAAAAGTTGAGTATCAGTTTTGCTGGCATGGACTCCTCGGGTATACCACTACGGGTTTGCGACTCATCGGAGAAGAACCTCTCAACAGAACACTTATCTACAACCTCGGCTGTAATGGTGTAGGTATCATGCCGTCTATCTATGGATCTACGAGAATATCTCAGATAGTCCAAGGAATACAGCAAGAACCAAGTATTTTTGACCCACAAGTCAATACAGAAAGTTAGGAGGAGGCGTAGGTATGGCCTAACTTGGAAAAGTCTGCATGATATACTGACCCAACATGTTAGCTAAACTCAGGCTTCTTTTGGATAGCCAGGACATCCCGTACGGTGTAAAAGTTATTACTTTTATTACAAGTGTACGTTGGTTTGGTTGGGGTTTCGCTGAGTCGCTCATCCCAGTACTCCTTTTTTCTTTTGGAAACAGTTTTGCGGAAGCGGGATTTTTGAAAGCTTCGTTTGATATCGCATTTATTTTAGCGCTTCCCGTTATCGGTATATTAGCTGATAGAGTTCGTGCAACTACGCTTATTTTAGTCGGGGCGTGTTTGTATCTATTTGTGGGCTTGGGCTACTTTTTGGCAGGGGTAACAGGGCTTGTAGTATTTATTGTTATTGCTAGATTGATTAACGGTGTGAGTTGGGGGTTAGATGTAGTGGGAAGAGAGACGTATATTATGCGGCACGCAGCCAAGAACAAAGTTGCCACGGTGTTTGGCTATTTCGATACTGTTGCTAACTTTTGGTGGATAGCGGCTGCGCTTATTGGTATTGTGTTGGTTAAATACGTTTCTATCACTACGCTCCTTTTCCTCATCACTCCTTTTTCATTTTTAAGTCTGTTGGTTATCCTTACATTTCGTAAACACGAAGAGAAGTTCCACGCTATTCCACACGCTTTTTCAATAAACCTCTGGAAGGAAGTAAAAAGCTGGGGGCTTTTTTTGAAAGGGATTCTTGGATTTAATTTTCTCATAGCATTTACTGGTGCTGTCGTTGTATTCTTTTTGCCTATTGAAGTCTACAAAGAAGGAGGGAGTCTGACACCTGTGATACTGATGGGTATTGCGTACGCACTTCCTACACTTACTGGTTGGAATCTTGGGAGGGTGTTTGATAAAACAGGGTATAAGTCTTTGGTTACTGGTTTGGTGTTGTTTGCATTTCTTTTGGCGTCACTTGCGTTTATGACTAGCCTGTACTGGAAGATTGCTATTATGTTTGCGATCAGTAGTATCCTTGAACTTATTTCGGTGGGTAGTAACGAGCTCATTGCGTCGTCGACTAAACCAGAGCACTTTGGACGAGTGGAGGGTGTTATGCGCAGTGTCTCAAGTATAGGAGAAATGATTGGTCCGCTCACGGTTGGGATTCTTATGGATATGACAAGTCCCGGAAACGCATATATTTCGCTTTCGATACTTATTTTTGCGATGGCGGTTGCTATAAAAGCTATAGACCGTGGAGGTTTCCTACAAAGGTATTCGGTTGGGGTAAAAGGAAGGTAGATTAAGCAGTCGGTATATAGTTAACAACCCTTAAATGTATAGTTTCGGTGTTTATAGAGATATTTCTCTTGTTTCTAAAATTGTCCCTGAGCGCCAAAAAAGCCTTTTAAATAAAGGATTTTTTGGCGCTCATCCATACCTTTTTCTACCCAAAATGCTTGACAAGAGTGCTCTAGTATGCTACAATGACAACATAATAGTGAAGTAGTCAAATACCTAGTAAATATCGCTTTAACAGTTATTATTTACGTGGTGTTTTATTTTTCACTCACTATTTCCCCAGACCTCGAACGTTTCCAGAGCTCAACTGGACCCTTATGACAAAATACATTCTTACGATAAGCCGCATGTTTGCGTTTGTGCCATTCATGGCCATCCCAAGTACTGCCCTTATTGCCAATATTGGTTCACTTAATACTGCACCGGTAACCTCGGTAGTGGAAACAGTGGACGAACTACGACAGCAGAAAGCAGATGCTATTGATACGTATTTCCGTGAGCGTTCAATGCCACTTCATGGAACAGGTATGACATTCGTACTTGTTGCTGAAAAATACGGTCTCGATTGGCGTCTTCTTCCAGCTATCGGTATCCGTGAGTCATCAGGTGGAAAGGCTGCATGTGGATTTAACCCATTTGGTTGGGGATCATGTAAGCTTAGTAACTTCAAAAGTTATGAACAGGCTATCGAGTCTCTCGGGAAAAATCTAGGTGGTGCTAATCCTAATACTGCTCGCTACTATGCTGGTAAGTCAACAATGGAAAAGCTCTACTATTACAACGGTACTGTACTTCCTACATACCCAGACGAAGTTCTGGCTATTATGAAAAAAATCGAGACTGACATGAATTAAATCATCACTCGTCTCGTACTCAATACCAGAGTAACAACAAAACACGCTACGATTCGTAGCGTGTTTTGTTGTTTGATTAGTTACTCTGCTTTCTTATCTAGTTTTGAAAGGATTGGTGTCTTCATAAAAACAAAGTACACCACCGCGCATATCGCCACAAAGTCGATACATGATGAGAGAAACGCTCCCCATTTAAATGTAATATCCGTTAGTGGTACGGTGTATGCCAAATCGCTCAAGTTTCCTGCAGCACCGGTGATAGCACCAACGAGGGGGTTGATAAGGTTTTCAACGATAGAGTTTACGAGCTTGGTTACGGCACCACCCATGATAATACCTACTGCAAGTCCGAGCACTCCTTTTTCACGAATAAACGTAACAAATTCTCTAAGATTAGTTTGTAGCATACACGTAAGCGTAGATTAAAGTTTTCTAAATGATGTAACACGCACAATACCCTTGATGTCATAGGTAGACCAACGAGTAGAACTGATCGCTTCTAATGGAACATATATTCCAGATACATGTATACGGGATCCTGTCTCAGTGTTCATATATTCTGGAACATCTTGTAGATCTATCGCGTAGTGTACACCGTCATCTGTTGCTATACCAAAAGCGCATTCCATCGTATGTATCCCGTCTTTGTCTTTATGTGGAAGGCATCCATACGTACCAGTAAATGATGTAGTCACAGACGCCGTTCCTCGAGAGAGTTTGAGTGTTTTGAGTATTGAAAGGATGTCTTCGCGCTTCTGTGTGTCGCCTTGGCCGTTGTAGGTAACCGAAAACATGAGCACGGTGTCGTTGTTATGTGTTACATAACTAATCCCTTTATAGAGTCCGTCCCATGCGTATGCTCGCGCTTCGTTTCCAGCTATGGTTAGTTTGTTTGGTATTGCTTGAGTTGCTAGTTTGAAGTTTGATTCTGGTGTTGCTCGTACCCATGTATCTAGTGGGTGCTCATCAGCTAGTGCTGCGAGTTTGTTTTCGTAGATAGCGAGTGTGATAGCTGTCGGGCCTTCACCTGCTTGTGGAATAGGTACTCCTTTTTCTAAAAGGGTGATCATACGACCTGTGCCCAACGTTGAGTCAGTTATTTTTGTTTCACTTACTACATAGGTAGCAGGGTATTGGAATGTTATGCCGTATGTTGCATTGGTGTAGGTTTCATGTGTTTTTCTTTCCGTATGAGTTATTTGTTGTTGAGATAGTGCGTAGTATGCAAAGAATACAAATATATCGATAACAAGTATCGCACTTAGAATCAAACGTGTAGATGGATGTAGATGTCGACGCATAAAGGTGTATATGTGATTACCTTTAGTGTATCAGTTCACATGTTCTGATACTGACCTCTATACACAGTATGTCTCTGTGTGTGGTTATTGTTTGCTTTGCGATAAGCGTGGTTTGAAGTACCTTGATACCCCAATCAAAACACCAAACAGACAAAGTGCGAGGAGCAGGTATTCGGTGTGCATCAGTGAGAATCCTAAAAAGATGTACATCGCAAGTCCTGGTAGAACGCCGAGTGCTGTGCCGTACAGGTATGCCGATGTCGGTAGTTTTGCAACACCTGATGCATAATTCACAAAGTCAAAAGGAAAGAGTGGTACAAGGCGTAAAACTAACACAGATGTAAATGGATTCCCTTGAAAGTATGATCCTATTTTTGTAGACGCAACTCGCTTGGTTAGCCCTAACTCTTGGCCGAAGTATTTTCCAACAAAGAACGCAACAACCGCAGAGCACAATTCTCCCACATAACTAATAGCGAATCCTCCGTATGGTCCAAATAAAAATACTGATGTAATTGTCATGATAGAAGCCGGGAAAAGAACAAGTGGTCGTATGCTGTAGAGCAAGATAAACAAAAGAGGGGTGAATACTCCAAATCCCATGATTGCTTTTTGCAGTTCGGTGCCAAACATTTCGAGTGCTTTTGGTATACCCATTGCTTCGACAAATGCGTACACATAAAGTTCTCGGAAAAAGAAGAGAATCGCTATCCCCCACAGAATGGCTACAGTTATAGTGAGACGCTTATGCATTATGGTAGTATACATCGTATATGAAAGTAACTATCACACAGTATCGTTGGGCGGGATCATGGGGGCTATTTCGTATCAAGACAGTGTGTGGTGAGTGTGAATTGTCTCAGCTAGTTATCAATGACTTGGTGCGAGAAAAGTTCGCAGGTCAGGATGTGACGTTTGAAGTACAAGAGTGGCTACCTAATTGGTGGAGAGTGATATGGAAGGGGGCATGGCATGCGCCAATCTTTTTGGTAAATGGAAGGCTTGCAATGCAAGGAAAAACAGTTGATTTAGAAAAGTTAGAGCGTATGATTCGCGAAGAATTGGCGCAATAGTTCGGTAGCACAGAAGGGTGTTTTGTGATAAGATACAACACATTCAGTAGGAAAATATTGAATAAAAACGTGCAGGAAGTGTGTAGGTAAATTGTATAAAAATACGGAGACGTTGCTCGAGAAGCTTGGCTCCGAAGATATCAAAAGTTAGCAAACTTTTGATGCGAGCTTACAGCGAAGACCTGATAAGATATATATCAAAGCGTGCACAACAATAAGTGTTTTAGACAAAAATAATACGGAGACGTGGCTGAGCTGGTCGAAGGCACTTTACCCCGCTTAGCGGGGCGAGCTGCTAACGAGGCAAGGGTTTATACTACAAAAATGGCTTTCGTTTATGTTCTTCAAGACAAGAATACAGGTAAGCATTACACTGGTTCGTGTCTTGAACTTTCTAAGCGAACACAAAGACATAAGAGTCATACAGGTGGACGTACTACTTCTCGCGGTGAATGGAGTCTACTTTGCTCAAAAGAGTTTTCCTCAATCGAAGAAGTAAGAAAAGTAGAAAAATTTCTTAAGTCGTATAAAGGAGGTAACGGTTTTAGAAAAGTAATAGAAGAATGGAGACGTGGCTGAGCTGGTCGAAGGCACCTCACTGCTAACGAGGCAAGGGTTTACGCCCTTCATGAGTTCGAATCTCATCGTCTCCGCATAAACAGAAAAGCTCGGGACACTCCCCGGCTTTTCTGTTTACAGGTGGAAGAGATGATGAGATTCGAACGGGAAAGGGGTCGGGGAAACGGGAGTTTCCCCGTGGAGGAGGAATCGGAACCGAGTGGTTCCGAAACCGTAGCTTAGCGATAGCGTAGCGAAGGTTGTTCGATTCTCATCGTGCAGTCACGTTTCCAAAATATATGGAGAATTGGGTGAGTGGTTTAAACCAACGGTTTACTAAACCGTCGAACCTTTACCGGTTCCGTGAGTTCGAATCTCACATTCTCCGCCAGAATTCGGAATTCAAATTTCCCGAAAAAATATGGTCGGCGCGAAGCGCCGTCTGTTCTGTATTCCCCCCACAAAATCCTGATTCTGAAAGGATTCGCCACGCTCCGCGTGGCTCAAAAAGTACGGTTCGATCTTTAATTAAAAAGTTCGAACCGACTTTTTTGAACAAATGAAGAAAATCTTCATTTGTTCCCTCGTTTGCCAATTCTACGTTTGATTTTATGAATCTATCAGCAAGTTCGAACCGATTATGAGATTTTTTCTCAAAAAATGAGAATTTCTCTTTGAGAAGCTGTTTTGAGGCAACCAACTTGTTTTTAGAATCACGATATTCCTCAAGTGATAAAACGTTTTCCAAATAGGCGTTCATCAGCTTCTCAATTTTGGAATCCAAAAGAGAAATTTCATCTTTTGTCTTCTGAGAAAAAATCTCGCTCGATTGGACTTCCGATTGTCGATCTTTCTCGTTTTCGACAATCATCCAGTTTGCCCAATCGAGTGGCAAAGAAACTTTTTGTAATTCCGTTTTGATTTGAGAAGTGATGATTTCCTCGCGGACATATTTTTGCTCACAAGGATTTTTCCGTTTGGTACAGCGGAGATAGTTATGGCCTTTCTGTGTTTCGGTAGTAATGAAACAACCGCATTCTCCGCAACGGAAAAATCCCCTGTATAGATAATCTTTCAAGCCTCTACCTTTCGGCTTAGATTTTCTCATCATCACTTCTTGAACGGAATCAAAAAGTTTCTTTGTGATAATCGGTTCGTGCTTTCCCTCAAAAATCTCTCCGTTATACCTCATCAGACCGGTGTAAATAGGATTTTTGAGGATTTGCTGATAGTTCGACACCGCAAGTTCCTTTCCGCTTTTTCGCTTCAAGCCAAGTCCGTTAAATTTGTCGCGGAGTTGGCGCAAAGTGAAAGACCCAGACGAGTATGCCTCAAATGTTTTCTTGATTAACGGAGCAATATTCTCATCGGGTACTATTCCAGCACCTTTCACATTTACATATCCGAGCGGAGACATTTGAGGCCATATTCCGTCTTTCACTTTGTTGCGATGACCACGCTTAATATTTTCCGAGAGATTATCAACATAATACTTGGATTGCGAAAAAGCGATTGAAAGCATGAACTTGCCTTGCGGTGTCGGATCACACCAGAAAGTTGGGAACTTCAGTTCGGCAAGTTTTTCGGTATCGAGCAAGTAGATAATTTTGCCACCATCAACACTATTTCTCGCTAATCGGTCGGGGTGCCACGCTAAAATTCCGTTTGCTTCGCCTTGCTCGATACGGAGAAGCATTTCATTAAATACTGGCCGACCCGGACTTTTAGCGGTTTGTTTTTCTACAAAAATATCAACGACCTCAATTTGCTCTTTAACCGCTAATTCTTTGAGTTCGGCCAGTTGATCTGAAATGCTTCTCACTTGCCGATCTTCTGTGTCGGTTGATTTGCGAGTGTATATGAAAAACTTTCTGGTGTGATTATTCATAAAATTGAAATTGTATTGGCAAACGAGGAGCCACGCGGAGCGTGGCGAATCCTTTCAGAATCAGGATTTTGTGGGGGGAATACAGAACAGACGGCGCTTCGCGCCGACCATATTTTTTCGGGAAATTTGAATTCCGAATTCTGGCGGTATTTGTTGGACAAAGTTCGAAAGTATTTTGCTGAAAATCCCGAAGAAGAAATCTGAATGGACTCGGCAGGGCGAAACAATTTGTCTGGGGGAAAGGATTCGCCCTGCCTCGGCTCTTTTCCCGCCCGCAGGAGGGGTCTGGGGAGGAATGCGGGCGGGTTTCGGGCTGGGGGTTTTCGGATTTCAAAAATTCGCGGCTACATTTGAAAAAAGAATGGAAAACTGATATTATTGATTTGCAAGTCATACAAGTATTATATCACTTTCCATACATTATAATCTACTATGTCAGCAATAGGCAAGAACATCAAACGATTTCGGCAAGAGAAAGGGCTTTCGCAAGATAAACTCTCAAAACTTGCCGATTTATCTTTAAATACTGTTGTAAAAATAGAGTTGGACGAAAGCCCCAACCCTACTATCGAAACAATTCAAAGGATTGCGAAAGCCCTTGAAGTTTCGGTTGATGACTTGCTCAAGAAATAATTATGAAAAAGAAAATTAAAGTCGGAATAATTTTTGGCGGAAAATCAGCGGAGCACGAGGTTTCTTTGCAATCCGCCAAAAATGTTATTGACGCTATTGATAAAGAAAAATACGAACCAATTCTTATTGGCGTGGATAAAAAGGGAAAATGGCTTTTGGCGGACAGTTCAAAATTTTTTCTAAATAGCGGAAATCCAAAATTGATTAAACTCAATAACGAAACAAGTCAGAGTGTTGCTCTTGTTCCAGAAAGCGACGGAAGAATAGCAAATCTTGATACTCACGAATCAGACAAATCTATTGATGTAGTTTTTCCGATATTACATGGACCATTCGGTGAGGACGGAACAATGCAAGGTTTGCTAAAACTCGCCAATATTCCTTTTGTTGGAGCAAGCGTTTTAGGTTCGGCGGTTGGAATGGACAAAGATGTAATGAAGAGATTGCTAAGAGATGCAGGAATACCGATAGGAAAATTTTTGACTTGCAAAGAAAAAGATATTCCAACTTACGAGGAAGCCGTCAAAAATTTAGGATTGCCATTTTTTGTAAAGCCCGCAAATATGGGTTCTTCGGTTGGGGTGAGTAAAGTCAGCGAGGAAAAGGATTTTGATAAGGCAATCCGAGAGGCGTTTAAGTACGACAGGAAAATTCTCATCGAGGAAAATATTAAAGGACGAGAAATTGAATGTTCCGTTCTCGGAAATGACGATCCGATTGCTTCTGTGCCTGGAGAAGTCATTTCTAATCACGATTTCTATTCTTACGAAGCAAAATACATAGACGAGCATGGCGCGGCACTTGAGATACCCGCAAAGTTGCCCGAAGAAATTGTAAAGAAAGTACAAATACTTGCAGTTAAAACTTTCAAAACTCTTGCGTGTGAGGGACTTGGTCGTGTTGATTTCTTCCTTAAAGAAAACGGGGAGATTTTGGTCAATGAAATCAATACTATCCCCGGATTTACTTCGATTAGCATGTATCCAAAATTATGGGAGGCAACCGGAATTTCTTATACCGAGCTTATAGATCGCTTGATTCAATTAGCACTAGAAAGATTTGAGAAAGAACAAAAGCTCAAAACTTCCTACGACACGGAATAAATTTTATGAAAATGGAAGCGCCATTTTATTCGCAAAAATGGGATTTGTCGCAATGGAAAAATTTAGGTTTTGAAAGTTTTGAGGACGCAAAGTATTGGGAAAAATCCTCATGTGGAATTTTGTGCCTCAAAATGGCGATTGACGCCTTCTTGCAATCAAAAGCTAAACCTCTTTCGCCGTCAATTGCGCAATATATCAAAAAAGGTGTTGAGATTGGCGCATATAAGGATTCTACTGGTTGGAGTCATGGCGGGCTTGCTCGGCTAGCGAAAGAGTTTGGCTTTTCTGGCGTCAATCGTGAAAATGTAAGTGCCACCGAATTGCGCGAAGCGCTAAAACAAAATTTTCTCCCGTTAATTTCAATCAAGTGGGCTTTTGAGAATTATAAAACGCTGAAAGAGAAAATTTTGTTTTGGAAGAAATTCGGTGGCCACCTTGCTTTGATAGTTGGTTTTGAGGAAGAAAATGGAAAATTGAAAGGTTTTTATGTTCACCATACATCTATCCGTTCAGAATATAACTGGCAGTACAAATTTTTGTCTCTGCAAAAATTTGAGCAAGGATTTACTGGTCGTTGTATAATAATTAAGTCCTAGCCGCGAATTTTTGAAATCCGAAAACCCCCAGTCCGAAACCCGCCCGCATTCCTCCCCAGACCCCTCCTGCGGGCGGGAAAAGAGCCGAGGCAGGGCGAATCCTTTCCCCCAGACAAATTGTTTCGCCCTGCCGAGTCCATTCAGATTTCTTCTTCGGGATTTTCAGCAAAATACTTTCGAACTTTGTCCAACAAATACCGCCAAGTCGTTTAGGTTCTGGGGCTCGATGAGCGTAGGAAAATAAACGAATTTAAAAACCATCTTAATTGATGGTTTTTAAATTTCGACCACTATCATTTGCTATGCTTTTAGTTATGAATATAGAAGAAATCAAAAGAAAAGTTAGAGATGCAGCAAAATGGATATCTGATAATGATTCTTCGGTTTGGTATACCTCGGAGTTAAATATATGTTCTCATCTAAGACAGGTACTACATACACAATTTCCAGAATATGATTTAGATGTTGAGTTAGTTAAATATAATAATCAAAGACCTGATATTACGATTCATCATCGTGGTAATAATTCAGATAACTTCGTAGTTTTTGAAGTTAAGAAGAATCCAACACTTAAACAATTTACTTCAGACCTAAGAAAAATAGAATCTACATATTTTAATGAACCTTATAACTACAGGTATGGAATCTTAGTTTCTATTGGTAAATTGCCTTCACCTCTACCAACTTTTGATACAAGTAAAATAGGTATATTAGAAGTTTATGGATGGGAGGAGGTTGTAGAGCCAGCTAAGAATTATGCTCTGTAAAAAGTAAATTCAAAGTTCACATTTTAACATTTTATTGAGCAAGTGGCTTTAACTCCTTATCTTCGTAGATAATTCTTCTACGAAGGTTCCCAAAAATATATACTCATCAAACTCTTTTGTTATACTAACTACTATGAATAATAACTTAACCTTTGTTGAGCAGTTTCTTGTGATAATAAGCCTCGCAGGACTTATAGCTATAATTAAGTGGGTATATGTATATTTCATAAAAAATTATGGTGACAATAAAAATATAAGCAAAGTCAGAGAAGTAGTTAAAAGTAAAACTTTCCGCACTAATTTAAAAAAGGTACTAATTTTTTCTTTTTTTATTATTTTCTTTTTAGGTTGGGCACCTTTTATTTACTTAATGTTTACCCTAAACTAGAGTCAACATTTGAAATATATTTATCCAACCCACTATCCTCAAACTGACTAAGCCAAAGATGCTAGAATAACCTTACACGGATTAACCCTATAGGCACCTAACTCACCATCTCCGCCAAAATAAAAAAGTGTCGAACTAGACCCGAGTACCTAAAAAAATCCATGAACATCACAGAATCAGAAATAAAAGAATTCTTAAAAAAGTACGAGGATGTTACAAATTCCCACGTATTTTCTAATGTTATTGGTTTGGTTCATTCTGAAGCCATATACCGGTTTACGGACGGTGATTTTGTAGGTATTGAAGCTATTCAAAAAGCCTTTGAGAACACTTGGGGCTCAATTAAAAACGAGACTTATTCACTTTCCGACCTCAAGATCATAGTCGCCGATTCAAATTCAGCTTCTATTACCTATACCTTTAATTGGTCGGGAATAGTTGATGGGGTACAAAAGAGCGGAAGCGGTCGGGGAACAAATGTAATTATTCGAAACGGAGACAAACTGCAATTTATCCACGAACACCTCAGTAAATAACACTCGACCCGAGTGCCTCAAATAAGTTCTCAAAATTCCTCTAAAATATCCTTATAGCGCTTGAGAGTGTGGGCACTTAACCCATATTCACCGCCAGTTTAAAAATGAGCCCGTAAGGGCCATTTTTATTTGGTGGAGAGAAGAAAAGATATCTGCATGTCTTTTCGGTGGGATTCGAATAGGGGTCGCGAAACTACTTCGAGCAACGCGAGGTAGTTTTGTGACCGAATATCCCACTCTCTCCGCAACAGAGTTTTAGATTTTATTTTCCTGCAAATAAGCGTGTAGTTTTTTGAGTGCCAATTTTCTTGCCGATGTTTCATTTTGTTCCTCATCATTCATTTGTCCCCAAGTTTTGGTATAACCATCCGGAATAAAAATACTATCCAAACCAAAACCATTTTCCCCTCTAGGTTCTTTTGTAATTTCTCCAACTATCTCTGCGGTAAAGATTTCTACTTTTTCTCCGTCAACACATAGTCCAAAGTACGGAGCGACTACTGCTTTTCTGGTTTGATATCCATTAAGTAACTTACACAATCCTTCTACTTTCAGTTCCTCCAAAAACCACTTGATTAAAGTACCTGGTAACCTTCCCAAAGCTTCAAAGCGAATAGAAACGTCCTCCACTAAAACAGGTTTTTTAAGTAGGATGTACGCCTCCTTTGCTTTGTAAGTTGTAACTTCTACAGGGTCCAGAGACTGGATTTCTTTCAAGTCTAACTTCTGATGGCTCACTTCATAATCCAAGTGTCTAGACAATTGTTCAGCCTTCTTTGCGTGTCCTGTAATAAAAGTTATGCTCATGTGGACAGTTTACCAGAAGTTATAATTGTTCCAACTTCGTCTCAGAGTCCCCGCAAAATCGCGAGCGTACTCGCGACCAGATTTTGCGCAGTGCATTTCAAGGAGCATACTCGTGACTATGAATATGCCTCCGCAATATAGTCTTTCGTTTTAAACGCTTTTTATTAAAGAAAAAGTTAGTTCTAATTCCAGATGAACAAGTCATATCATAAAAACAGCTCTGATATACTAACTCGAATGAGAATCATATATGGAATACTTCAAGAGGTAAAAAATATTGTTTACAAGTTTGTAACAAAATTTTCTCCTACATCTAACAAGGTTAGTTACGATATTTCATATGTGTGCCAATTCGCGAAACCAGAGCACGCAGAACTGAGTTTGAAAAAAGAACTCGATCCACTGAACGACCCACATTGGGCAGAAACCGGCGCTAGTTCACCTAAAAGATATGCGGAGTGGGCGTTTACGATGTGTGGTATGGCTTCTACTGCCATGGCACTATCTCATTTTGAGAACAAAAATATTAAACCAGCTTTGCTCGCAGAAGATGCTCTGCTGCATGGTGTATATACGGAAAGTAAAAAAGAACTATCTGCAATGAAGTATAGAGAGTTTGCGAAATGGATTAAAAAATATAATGTACATGCTGATATCTATACAAAATTAAGCATGAAGGGGATCTGCTACGCCCTGTCAAAAGGAAGGTTGGTTATCATCTCTGTGAATCCAAATATCCGAGGGTATGCTACTGCTCCAATACATCAAAAAGGTGGGCATTTAGTTCTTGTAACTGGATATGATTTAAACAATAAAACAATAAGTATAAACAACCCGTCGGGTTTCGTCAGTAACAATACTCAAATAAATCATAAACTATCAGAAAAAGAGTTCCTAAGTTACTACGCTGGAAGAGGTATCGTAATCAGCAAGTAGTTTTTTTAACTCGTTCCAACTTCATCCTAGAGTCTCCGCAAGAACAAACCCCCAAAGGGGTTTTTGTGGAGATGTCTCAAAATCTTTACGAGAGTAGCTGCTATACTTAACGCATTCATCAAACATTTAATTTACATCTAACACTATGAATCCAGAGACACTACCAAGCCAACCACAGAGCACGGATATCAGTCCTGTACCGCAGAAAGATACTTCTATGTATAAAAGTTTTCTACGCGCAGCTGCTCTATTGGTTGTAGGGTTTGGGGTGGGGCTTGCAGCTTCTCAGATTGTTCTTATTGAAGAACAAAAAGTGGCTACAGCAGAAATCACTAGTCCAACAGTGCAAACAGCTACAACGAGCAAGTTGGCGCTGCTTACGTTTAAGTCACCAATGGAAGGTGCGAACTTTAAGATTACAGAGGGTCCGATTTTTATCTCGTGGGATCTTGTTGATCCAGCAATTCTTCAGACGTTCCAAAAGGAAAAGGCTTATATTAGACTTTCTCTTTTACCTGCAGAAGGAGATGAGGTGATAGGTAACAGTATAGGTCCTGCACCAAGCCCAAAGGTGGATACTGTGGGTACGTTGTGGGATATAGAGAGGGAGCTTGATAGAGGAATGTATTCTTCTTACCAAGGAACTTCAACTATAGTTAGTCTTGAGACAGGTAAACGATACAAAATAAGAGCAGGTCTTTCGTATTACCCTGAAATAGTAGATTGTCTAAAAGACGGACCGGATTCTTGTAGTCCTGTATATTCACCAGCTGACCAAGCTCTTATAGACAAGGCGAATCAGTATCAAAGTGATAGTGAGCCATTTACTCTCGATTTAACAGGATGGGAAAAACCTGTGAGTCGTTAGTATTTGTTATCTACTAAACAGTTTGTGTGTGAGATTGTGGGCTTATTAGCTATCCCTTGTGTATACTCATTAATGTGAGAACAATACTTCGATCTATGTCACCTTTGACTACTATATTGTTTGTTGTTGGTAGTTTGTGCATTATGTTTATCCTCTTTAATACATACATGCGAGCTGTCTCTCCTCGTGCGACGAATGACTTATCACTAGAAACCGCTTTGGCGAATGGAACATATGTGCGCATCGTCGTTGCTGGTGGATGTTTTTGGTGCACAGAAGCAGAATACGAACATGTATCCGGTGTTGTGTCTGCAATGTCTGGGTATACGAGTGTGGAGAGAAACTATACTGAAAGTGAAGGTCCTCGGTATGCAGAAGTTTCTAGTGGAGAGGTGAAAGCTCGAGAAGCTGTGGAAGTCATATACGACCCACGTACTATTTCTACAGAAACAATTTTGGAATTGTACATGAGACATATTGATCCAACAGATGCTGGAGGACAGTTTGCAGATCGGGGGTATCAGTATTCTCCGGCAATCTACTACACTACAGAAGAACAGGCGCGTGAAGCTAATGCGTTACTAGCTCGTATTGGTGCATCAAGAAAGTTCGCACAGCCTACTGTAGTTGAGGTTCTGCCTGCGCAGAAGTTTTATCTAGCAGAGGAGTATCACCAAAACTATAAAGACAAAAATTCTGTTCGGTACGCGGTGTATCGAGAAGGAAGCGGGCGTAATGCTTTTGTGCGAGAACATTGGGTAGAGGGTGCGCCATTTATAGATAGTATTTTTAAAACACAACCTATGACTACATCATGGAATTTATTTACAGAAGAACAAAAACAAAAGCGGATCAAAGAACTCACTCCGATTCAGTATGAAGTTACTCAAGAAGAAGGAACAGAGCGACCGTATGATAACGCGTATCATGACAACAAAGAATCAGGTATCTATGTTGATCTCGTAAGTGGAGAACCTCTCTTTTTGTCGACTGACAAATACGATTCAGGTACAGGCTGGCCAAGTTTTGTACGTCCAATCGACGAGGGTGCCGTTACACTTCATGAAGACAAGCGATTGTTTTCTGTGCGCACAGAAGTGCGAAGCGCGGTCGCTGACTCGCACCTTGGGCATGTGTTTGATGACGGACCACAAGACAGAGGTGGCAAGCGCTACTGTATGAATAGTGCTGCACTTAGATTTGTCGGAGTGTCTTCTATGGAAGCAGAAGGGTATGGCGCGTATATAGAACGTTTGAATAAATAAAGGGTATACAGAGCATGTCACATATTGCCACTGTTATGTGTTATAGAAAGTACTAAACCTATATATCGCTACTATGAACGTATCTAAAAAACTTTTTATCATGTTTGTTGTTTCAGCTCTTGTTTCTACGCAGGCTGCTTCAGCATTTGAACCAAAAGAAACCGCAAAATACTTTAACGGGCCAACTGTATCGTCTGTTACAGATACAACCGCACGTGTCTCTCTTTCTAATGCCGTTGTAGGTGGAATCTCTGAAGATGAAAAAGCTGGTATCTATTTTGAATACATAGAAAAAGATCTTGTGTGTATCGCTATTTATCCAACACCTACTGCGTGCCTCCCACAAAAAACTGAACTTGGAAAGACAGATGTGATACTAACGAGTCTTAAACCAAACACAACCTATACAGTGCTCTACAAAAGAGACAACACAATACGATGCATAACGACACCGTGTCCTGGAAATGAATTTGAAAGTTTGTCTGTAGAATTTACAACTAAACAAAAAACACAAACGGGTATTTCAATCACAAAAAATCTTTTTTTTGGAACACGAGGACAACAAGTAATGGACCTTCAAACATTTTTGATTGAGCGAGGGTTTATGCGAGGAACTGCAACAGGGTATTTTGGTCCTGTAACATTTAAAGCGGTGCGAGCATTTCAAGGGGCGTACGTAGTACCTTCAACGGGATTTGTCGGTCCGCTTACAAGAAATGTCATCAAAGATTTGATGAACACATCTCCAGAAGTTGGTGCTGAAAAATTTGAAGGAACTATCACTGCGTATTCGACATCGTGCTTTGCAGATGGTGAATGTAGTATCACCGTTGATGGTAAAAAAGTTGTAACAACACTTGGATGGACACAGATGACTGTGGGTGTGGTAACAGGTATTCCAGACTTTGGATCTGTTGCAGAAAAAGTTGGGTCACGCGCACATGTGTATGCAAAGAAAACAAATGATGGGTATACATTGTACGGTAGTACAGAGTATTATGTTCGTATAGATTAGTATAAAGTAAGTGGGCATAGATATGTCACAAAACATACTGCCCACTGTTATACTCTATGTAGGCATATATCTTACTTAGCTTGCCTAACACAAATTATCTTTATGAAAAAGACACTTATATCAACTATTGCATTGTTCTCGATGTTTTCATTTGCTAACGCAGAAGACATTGCTGTTACAACTACTGCCGCTGTGGCAGTTCCTGCTGTAGTAACAACAGGAGACGTGACAATTGATAATCAGATACGTACCCTTCACAAAGAAATGGAGGCAAAAATCAAAGCACTACGCGATGAGTATCAGATAAAAATAAAAGCAATTATTGGAGACAAAAAACCTGTTATGGTTCGTCCAGATGGATCAACAACAACAGTGAAAGAAATCCGTAAGGATGTAAAAGAAATTCGTAAAGAATACCAGGAAGACAAGAAGGAGTTGCGAGCAGATGTGCGCGCTCAGATCTCAGCTTCAGGAACACCATTTAATGTACCTGAACGAGCATTCAGCTTTTTCCGAAACCTTTTTGGTCCACGCGAATAGATTTAGGTGATATCTACTAATATACAAGCCCCGCGCCATAGGCGCGGGGCTTGTATATTTAGTGGGCGAGTGTTATTGCTCGCACCGTACGAGCACCGGCTTGCTTGAGTATTCTATGTGCTTCAAAAAGAGTTGCTCCTGTTGTTGTAACATCGTCCACCAAGATTATGTCTTTGCCGTGAACAAGTTCTTTTTTATCTACATGCATCGTTATGGATGCGTGAAGGCGCTTGTGGCGGGACCCAAGTTTTACTTTTCTAGCGCTGTTTCTTCTATGAAGTATTGATGAACACGGAAGTGACAAATAGTTTGCGTACGCTTTTGCTATAACTTCTGCTTGGTTATACCCACGAGATAAGCGTCGCAGTGTTGGTGTTGGGATAGGGACAAGAGTAGGCTGTACAAGTCCCTCTAGGTGACTGTGCAGGTCTTGGGTAAGTGTTGCTCTTACTAGTGGGTCTACAAGATCTTTTCTTCGGTAGTACTTGATAGCGTGAATGATGTGTCGTATATCATGGTATGCAAAGTGACTATGTATCCACGGCGCAGGTGTGCTAATTGCTCGTCGCTTTGATTGTAAACATGCAGAACATAAAGCGGTGCCATCTTTTTTATGACATACAAAACATCGTGATGGAAATAATATATCTACGATAGTTGAAAACATCCACATGTAATCTAGTATATAGAAAAAATTCTTGATGTATGCCTGCTATACTATAGGTATGTTTAATTTCTTTGGTGCACGAGAAATCAATGAGTCGCTCGGAATAGATATCGGACCATCATCAATCAAGGTGGTGCAACTAAAACGTGATAAAGAAAACATCATACTTGAAACCTACGGTGAAATCGCACTTGGTCCATACGCAGGTCTTGAGGTTGGACAGGCAACACAGCTTGGGGATGAAAAACTACACGAAGCGCTGAGCGATTTGTTTAAAGAGGCAAAAGTATCAACAAAAGTTGCTACGATGTCTATCGATTCTCCAGCAGCGTTTGTTTCTATGGTGACAGTTCCTAAAGTTGAAGAGAACGCACTTCGAACGATGATGCCTCTTGAAGCACGAAAATATATTCCGATTCCACTGTCTGAAGTACAAATGGACTTTTGGCATATTCCTGACTACGCTCCAGAAGGTACAGCAAACGCTCGTACGATGCAGGTTGTACTAGCTGCAGTTAAAAATGAAACACTTGAAATGTATAATCGTCTTGCGACTCGTTTGGGGTTGCAGCATGTTGAATTCGAGATAGAAGGTTTTAGTTTGGTGCGAAGTGTCGCGACCCATTCGATGGGGATGACGCTCGTGGTTGATATTGGTTCACGTTACACAACGGTTAGTTTGATACGAGGCCAAGTTGTACTTGATATGCATGTGATAAGTCACGGTTCGCAAGAAGGAACACAGCAGCTCTCTAAAGCGCTCGCCGTTCCTCTTGCGACAGCAGAAGAAACAAAAAGAACATTCGGATATATGGGGGATGCATCAAACCCGTACATAAAAGAAGTGATGGAGCTTTCTAGTTATCCACTGTTTGGGGAGGTTGCACGTCTATCGCTTATGTACGAAAGAAAGTATAATCAAACTATAGAAGGAGTAATCCTTGTAGGAGGAGGGGCGCGAGTACGTGGTGCGCTTGAAGCATACAAACAAGTTGTTCATTTGCCTGCAGTGATAGGTACACCATTTGAACAAGTCAAAGTTCCTGACTTCTTGTCAGAGATGATGTCCCGAATCGGACCATCATATGCTGTTGCTGTAGGTCTCGCCCTCAAAAAACTCATTTCATAAGACTCATGAATTTTTCATTTACATCACCTTCATCATCTCAAGCACCAGGGGCGTCTCCTGTGTCTATGTCATCTCCTCAAACCGAAGCCCCAAAGCCGCAGCTATCATCAATGGGGGATATTCCGCGTGGTTCATATAACAATACTCCAGATACAAAAAGCCTACTCACCCGTCTTTTGACAATCCTGTTCGGTATCCTACTCCTTATAACTGTTGTGCTATTTGTGTATCAATGGTATCTCCAGGCTCAAATTGAAGGCAAGAAGCAAGCTTTGGCTACATTTGAATCTCAGCTAGCCTCAGTTCCTCTTCAGGATATACGCAAGCTCTCTGCGCGTCTTAAAGCTGCCAATCAACTCATCAAAGATCATCCGTTTGCAAACGTGATGTTTAAAGTCCTTGAAGACAGTGTCGAAAATAATATTATCTTTTCAAAGTTTACTATTCAAAATGATTTAACTGCAGCTGCATACATCGGCACACTCGAAGGAGCAGCTCCAGATTACAGAAGTATCGTGCAGCAGGTTGAAACATTTAAACGTGAACCGTACTCAAAGTACATGTCACAGGTTCAGGTAAAAAATCTGCGACCTGACGCTTCGGGCAAAGTTAGTTTCGGAATTACCTTCAACGCAGCTATTCGTGGGGTTTTACCAGAAGAAGTTATTTTCCGTGAAGAGCAAACCACTTCAGAAACAGTACCTCAGAATGGGGGAGCATTTGGTACTAGTACAAATCCTCAGGTGCCGTTTGGTAACTCTAGTACACAATAACTATGTCACCTAAAATTCTCAACCTACTACTTGTTGTTGCATCAGGATCACTGTACTACCTATTGATTTCTCCTTTGTATACAGGAATAGGAACTATCTATCAACCTAGTATGGGGGTTGCACCACTACGTGACTTAAACGAAAGCTACGATACAACTATCGCACAAGCTCAAAAGCTCGTTGATCAGTCTCAAAACTTGAGTCGCCAGTACCGTGCACTTTCTCCTGAAGCAAAAGAAACGTTGGCTGTTATGGTTCCTGATCAAATAGACGAGGTTCGTCTTGTGAGTGAAGTTAACAGTATTGCAAACCAAACCGGTTTCGCCCTCGAGAACATATCATACAATCAAAATCCTGGTTCAGGTGGGAAAACAGGTGTGAGTTCATATACTGTTACAGTTTCAACAAAAGGTACGTATGAAAAATTTAAAGAACTGCTTCATAACTTTGAAACAAGTAAGCGTATTTACGCTGTACGTTCTGTCAGTGTGACTCCACCAGCTGATGCTACTGGACTCTTTGATTTTCAGCTGAAGTTGGAGACCTATTATATGAATATAAAATAACATCTATGCAAGCTCCATCATTTTTCACACAACATAAGATGCTGATAACTGAAATTGCTGTTGCGGTAGCGCTACTTGTTATTGGGTATTATGGGGTATCGTTGCTTACAAATACAGAAACAACATCTACAACAGAAGGTGCTATCAATCAACAGCTCCTCGGGCAAAACTTTGTTATCTTCTTGCAAGCGGTTAATCAGGACAAAGTAAATATTAGTAACACTACATTTTTGGACAGTCAACTTGTAAGGAATATGCAAGATTTTAGTGAAGTAATCGGAGAAACGTCTGCTCGCGGACGTGCTGACCCATTCTTGCCATATGCTTCTTCTCGACCTATTCGTTAGCCAAAACAAAATAACTGAGCTCGAAGCAAAAGAAATCGAGCAGGATGTACAAGACCACGAAGGAGTAATCGTGGATGATCTTCTCGCGGGGAAAAAAATTACAAGCGAAGATATTCTTCAGGTTCGCTCTGTTTTGTATGGTTTGCCGGTATACAAAGATCCTGTCGTCGTAGATCCTACGCTTTCAAAATACATTTCAAAAGTTCAGTCACGACAGCTACTTTCAGTTCCTCTAGCTTTGAAAGAAGGAGTTCTTTCTGTGGGGGTTGTTGACCCTGACCATGCGCAAGTGCTCGATAGCCTTCAGTTTTTATTTGGTCCAGATCATCAGGCATACAAAATTTATCTCATTAGTTATGATGCATTTAAAAAGTATTTTGGTATCACTTCCGAAACTCAGACTAGCTTGGTGTATCAGACAGATACAAGTGATTTGAAATACGTCTCTAAAGAAGATGCAGTGAACGCTCCAAAGAAAAAGAAACAAGAAGGAGACGCAGACAAAGAAGAAGGTGAAGATGAGCTGGTTGATTTGACTGACATCGACTCTAATCTTGATCAAGAGCTCACAAAACTAACCATTCCTCAAATCTTTAGTACTATTTTGCGATATGCGATTGACCATGAAGCATCAGATATTCATATAGAACACATAGGAACATCAGTTCGTGCACGTTGTCGTGTGGACGGCATCCTCAACACAGTGACGTCGCTTCCGCCAAACCTACATCCAATGCTCATTGCTCGTGTAAAAATTCTTTGTAGTATGAAGCTTGATGAAAAAAGAAAACCACAAGACGGACGTTTTAGTACTCGAGTTGGTGATCACAGTGTTGACTACCGTGTTTCGACGTTCCCAGGATATTACGGAGAAAAAGTGGTAATCCGTATTCTTGATAGTTACAAAGGTGTGCGTCCAGTCGATACACTTGGTTTTTCTGAGAGACAAATGGCTGCTGTTCGTGAAGCGCTTGCTGAGCCGTACGGAATTATTCTCATCTCAGGTCCTACAGGTTCTGGTAAAACAACGACACTCTATGCGATGCTAAACGAAATCGACCGTGAACACAGAAATGTAGTATCTCTCGAAGATCCTATCGAATACAACGTACCAAGTATGAACCAGTCTCAAGTGTTTCCAGAAATCGGCTATACGTTTGCTTCCGGACTTCGTTCCATTCTCCGTCAGGACCCGGATGTAATCATGGTGGGAGAAATACGAGACGCTGAAACCGCAGGCCTTGCTATTCAAGCAGCGCTCACAGGGCACTTGGTGTTTTCTACGATTCACACCAACACTGCTATCGGAGTGGTTACTCGACTATTGGACATGGGAATCGAACCATATTTGATTGCTCCGACACTCAACATGGCAATCGGACAACGTCTATCTCGCTCAATAGCCGAAGGGTGTGCGTCTCCTCTTGAAATGACACCAGGATTAACAGCGATGATAGAAGGGCAGTTCGCAGATTTACCTGAAGAGTTCAGAAAAGAACTACCACTTGATAAACCTCTTTCAGAAGCAAAAGCAAGCGCAGACAGCGCTACGGGACTCAAGGGGCGTATTCCAGTTTTTGAAGTGCTCACGTTTGATGATGAAATCCAAGAAGCAGTTTTGCACAGTAAGGGTGAAGAAGAAATGTGGAAACTTGCACGAGCAAAGGGTTATATGACGATGAAAGAAGATGCGATAATCAAGTCAATCAATGGAAAAATTCCATTTGTGGAAATAAATGAGTTGTAATACCAAAAACTACTATATACTGAAACTATGAACTATGACTCTGAGCTTAACGATTTGATACTTACTCTCGTAAAAGAAGGCGGTTCAGATATTCACTTTACGGTAGGGACATTCCCGACATTGCGTATCAACGGTGAGTTGATTCCGCTTACTCGAAAACAAGAATTAACTGCACAAGATACTGTTGGGTTTTTGCGTGCAATGGTAGGTGAAAAACTGTTTACTGATTTTGTTGTAAAGCAAGAACTCGATTTTTCATATGAGCATGGCAAAGAATATCGTCTACGTGGAAATGCGTCATTTCAGCGAGGGGTTGTTTCTATTGCGCTTCGTCTTGTTCCAAAAGCTCGCTCAATACAAGAACTCAATTTACCTGAACAGCTTGTAGAGTTTTCACGAAGAAAACAAGGTTTCTTTTTGGTTGTTGGTCCTGTTGGACAAGGAAAATCTACCACGATTGCCGCAATGATATCTTTGATTAATCAAGAATCAAAGCGTCACATTGTAACCATCGAAGATCCAATTGAATTTCGCTTTGAACAAGACAAATCGCTCATCGAGCAGCGTGAGGTGGGTATCGACACAAAAGACTTTGCTACAGCGCTACGTCATGCCTTTCGTCAAGATATGGACGTGATCATGATTGGAGAGATGCGTGACAAAGAAACTATTTCTGCAGCCGTAACAGCAGCCGAAACAGGGCACCTTGTGCTCTCTACGCTTCATACAAATAGTGCTGCGCAAACAGTTGATCGCATCATCGATTCTTTCCCAGGAGATCAGCAGGGACAAATTCGTACACAGCTCGCATCATCGCTCATTGGTATTTTTTCACAGCGACTTATTCCTCGAGTTTCTGGTGGGATGATTCCGGCATACGAACTTCTTATCAATACTCCTGCTGTTTCAAACTTGATTCGCGAAGGTCGCACACAAGAAATTGACGTTCTTATCGAAACTGGAACAAACGAAGGAATGATTGACTTGGATAGATATCTAGCAGAACTTGTACGTCGAGGTGATGTACTGAAGGACGTTGCCCATCAGTACGCCCACAAGCAAACAATATTTGAGCGTCTTATCTAATCTATGATTTTCCACTACATTTGCGTATCTCAAGACGGAACAAAGCTAGAAGGCAACATTGATAGCCTGAATTTTGACACTGCGGTAGCCGATCTTCAAAAACGTGGGCTTACTGTTGTGCGTCTAGATGAAAAGAAAGGTGACATTGAAGTTGGGTCGCTTCACTTTGCGTTCAAGAAAAAAGTAGAACAAAAAGATATTGTTATTTTTTCACGCCAGATTGCAACGCTTTTTGAGGCTGGAGTGTCTGCGCTTAAAGCATTTCGATTGCTTGCTGTTGAAAATGACAACCCAACACTTAAAGAACAGCTCACCATTGTATCTGACGACATAGAACGAGGAACATCGCTATCGAATGCTCTTGAGAAACAACCAAACCTCTTTACATCATTTTATGTAAACATGGTTAGATCTGGAGAGGAAAGTGGAAAGCTCAACCAAACGTTTCTATATCTAGCAGATTATCTTGACCGAGAGTACGAGCTCCGTCAAAAAACAAAAAAGGCGCTCACATATCCAATCTTCGTTATTGCGACGTTTATCATCATCATGATTGTGATGTTCGTGTTTATTATTCCTAAAATGTCGGCGATGTTTGCAGAACAGGGTGCAGAGCTACCGCTTGTTACTCGTATAGTTCTCGGCATTTCTGATTTCTTTCTTAACTACGGACTTTATTTGCTACCGCTTATTGTTGCGGGTGGGTGGTTCTTATACCGATACTCAAAAACTCCAGAAGGTGGCTACAAAATCGATGCGTGGAAACTCAAAATCCCTGTTATTAAAAACCTGTATCAAAAGATTTTCTTGGCACGTCTTGCAGATAATATGAACACGATGCTCACCTCCGGTGTGCCTATTGTGCGTTCAATTGAAATCACAGCAGAAGTCGTAGATAACCTCTATTATCGTGAACTGCTGCTCCGTGTTTCTAACAAAGTTCAAAATGGTACAGCTTTTTCAAAAGCTTTGTATGAAGAAGAATCCATCCCAAATATTCTTATTCAAATGGTGCGTATTGGTGAAGAAACAGGTGAGCTTGGATATATTTTGAAAAACCTCGCGACGTTCTACAAACGTGAAGTAGATACTGCAATCGACAACGTGATAGGTCTCATTGAGCCAGCCATGATCGTTGGATTGGGTCTAGGGGTGGGTGTATTGGTTGCGTCAGTACTTCTCCCGATGTACTCACTTTCTTCTTCTATTGCTTAAAAATACAGAAAAGTATAAGGTTCTATCCACATATACAAGGTAAATGTCTTGCACCTTAGTTGTATTTAGACGTATACTTGATACATCTATTAACAAGATAGAATTACAAATTAGTTTTTTTTCATGTCACACACATTTTTCTCATCAAAAGTTCGAGGGTTTACACTCATCGAACTTCTTGTGGTTATCGCTATTATTGGACTTCTTTCAACGGTTATCGCCGCACCTATTCAGAACGCTCGTAAGAAAGCTCGTGATGCTAAGAAGGTTGCTGAAATGAAAGCCGTACAACTTGGTCTTGAGCAGTACGCTGAAGCAAACGGTGAATATCCTGTAGACCTTGCAACACTTACCACAGGTGGATATATGCCCGTTCTTCCAACATATGCTGGTACAGGTGTTCCTTTTCGTGATCGTTTTGCGTATGTTGTGTATTCAGGTACTCCTACGGGTGGTGTTGCTCAACGTTTTGGGTACCACCTTGGCGCTCACCTTGAAACGTTCGGACCAGCGCTCGACACAGACCGGGACTGTACAGGCATCACTCTCGGTACATCTATTACACCTCCTGCATGTGGATCGTTTAACACAGCAGTTGCTGCTACGTTTTCATATCCGACATGGGTAGCGGGGATGATTGGTACTGCAATTAACGCTGACTTTACAGGAGCAGACGTTGGAACAACAACATGTACTGCTGTTACTGATTGTATCTTTGACGTAACAGGGCAGCAATAAGCTCCTGACTAGTTTCTATTGTGGTTTACTTCCTTTCGTTTTTCTATGGTGCTGCGCTTGGTAGCTTTGTAAATGTTATTGTACAGAGACTACATATTGCACCTATCCTAAACGGAAGAAGTAAATGCTTGTCGTGTGGAGAAAAAATAAACTGGTTTGATCTCATCCCTGTTGTTTCCTATCTTGTTCTTCGGGGGAGATGCAGATCATGTAAACACCGCTTCGGCGTAGAGAATCTCATTGTAGAGATTCTCTACGGAGCGGTGTTTGTGCTTGTGTATAGTATGGTGCTTTCTGGATTGCCTATTGGGGTTGTGTCTATCGGATGGTTGGCGTATTATTCGCTCTTGTTTGTTTCTCTTGGTGTGATGGCGCTGTATGATTTCAAGCATACATATATTCCACTCTCGTTCTTTGGAGTATTCCTTACACTATGTTCCATCATGATGGGAATGAAGTTACTTCACGATGTATCTCCTGATACAATCCTTGGACCTGTCGCCACAGCCCTTCCATTTTTTTTGATCTACCTGATAACTCGCGGTAAAGCTCTTGGGTTTGGAGACGTGCTCATGTATGTTGCAGTCGGAGCGTTTTTTGGGGTAGCACAAGGTCTAGCAGTGTTACTGTTATCTGTTTGGTTGGGTGCTCTTGTTGGGGGAGTTTTGCACATCGCACAACGTAAAAAGTATTCACTGACATCTGGAATTCCATTTATTCCTTTTATTGCATGTGTCTTTGTTATAGTACTATTCACAGATATTGATATCTTCTCTATCGTAAGCTTGCTGCATTCCTGATACCATAAGGATATGTATAAGCTTTCTCGTACTTCCTCTAGACGTGGTTTTACCACGATAGAACTTCTCATGAGTATGCTTATTATGGGTATTTTGACGTCTGTTGTGCTCGCTGATTATCCTGACTCTGCTACACGTATCAACCTTGCAAATATTTCTCATTCGTTAGCATTGTCTGTGCGAGAAGCACAAGTTAGAGGTAGTGCTATAGACTCTGCTAGTAGTACCGTTGGAGGGTATGGTATGTATTTTGATACGATTGAGCCTACACGTTTTTATCTGTATGCAGATCTCGCAAATGGAAGTGTGCTCAATGGAATTCAGCTCGGTAATGGCCTCTATGATGTGACTCCATTTGACGAGACAGAATCGATAACAAATCTTCTTAAGAATTTCAGAATTACTAAACTATGTGTAGGAACAGGGTTTCCGTTTACATCATGTAATGCTGTGACACAAGGTGCTGTGCCTGCAATCGAAAACATAACGCTTTCTTTTATTCGACCTAACCCAGAGCCAAAAATATATATTAATCGACTAACCTCAACCACGTACAGTGCTGCATGTATCGAAATAGTGTCTCCGCGTGGAGGTGGGTCAGGACATGTACGCTCGGTACATGTATTTGCTTCTGGCAGAATAACAACATCTCAGCTTGGTTGCCAATAACGTATGATATTTTCCACCTTTTCACAACGAAGCATGCGCGGGTTTACTCTCGTTGAGTTACTCGTTGCTTCGTCTATTTTTTCTGTGGTGGTTATCATTGCAACGGGGGCCCTTTTTTCTGCGCAAAACGTGAACACAAGACTTCAACAGACTCATATTATTCTTGATGGTATCAATTTAAGTCTAGAATCTATAGTTCGAGATATTCGTTATGGTGCTGTATTTCATTGCGGGCAAACATACAACGAAACAGATTTTGAGAAACGTAAAAGTTGCCCGCTTAACCTTGCACCACTTAGTGTTCCTGGAAAAGCACTTGTTTTTAGGTCTGCACGAAGTGTTAGTCCGTATGACCGTGAAGCGTACTACATAGAAGAAGGGTCTATTTATAAAAATGTCTGTGTTGCAGCAGGTTCGACATGTACATGGGGAACACCGCTTCAGATAACAGGAAGCGATGTGGTGGTCGACACACTTTCATTTTTTGTGAGTGGTGCCCATACCTCAACCGGAGGATTAAATGATGTTGGTGGAGACACTGATTCAACTCAACCGATCATCACTATTGTGATTGGGGGGACAACGGTAGCAACAGGAAAAGCACAACAAGTGAAGTTCCGTGTGCAATCAACAGCAACAACGAGAAGTCTCGACAATTAGTATTGTATGAAAAACATATTCCGTAAACACAACCAAAAAGGATTCACGCTTATCGAGACACTGATATCAACAACAATCATCATGCTTGTTATTCTCGGGCCTCTTTCGGTCGCTATTTCTTCATCTGCATATGCAAAAAATACCAAAGACACTATTATCTCTGTGTATCTTGCTCAGGAAGGTTTAGAGCTTTTGCGTTTCAAGCGAGATAGTATATTTTTGGAATGTCTGAACGGACTCGTAACATGTGAATCAGAAATGATAACCGCAGGTGTATATGAAAACGTGAAAGAGTCCGCATGGCGTATTTTTAAAGAACGAATGGGTCCCTATAACTCACTCGCATCATGCTTTGCAGCTGATACCCCAGAGGGTTGTTCGTATGACATTTATGGATTCACTAAAACAGGAAGCGATGCAGGTGAGCGTTATGTTGCATCTGACCCACTCTGTGATCACCTTGTTCGAGACGATTCAAAAGACAGAGGGGATGGAAGTGAAAATGGGGTAACTGACTACATGTATTTGTGCAAGGCAAACGGTCCAGGATTTGCTGATACAACATTTAGTCGAACAATAAAACTCTACTCGTTGTCTGAGATTGGCGACCCATTCTATGATCAAAACTATGAAGATGATCTTCGTATTGAGTCTGCGGTGACCTATGTACGTTCAAATGGTATTAAACGAACGATGAAAGTTGTAGACTACCTACACTCTCGCCCATAATCTATGAAACAGAACATGTACACAACACATAGTATGCGTAAAGGATTTATTTTGCCAATGGCAATGCTTTTGTCTGCTATTATCCTTACAGTGTCTGTTGGTATTACTACTATCCTTGCAAAGGAAATATTTTTCTCACAGCTAAGTCGCGAAAGTCAACTTGCGTATTATGCAGCAGATACTGCACTTGAGTGTGCATCATTTATAGACGATGGTTACATAGACCAAGCTTCTGGTACGGGAATTTTCCCAACACCAACAGTGAGTACTACCACCACCCTTGCTTCTGTTAACGATGTGCGCACACAGCGTGGGTTGCCTCAAATAAATATTAATCAAATACGATGTGCGACATCTCCTGTCTTTGATACATCTGTTACAGACTTCAATACTACCGATAGTACTCGTATTACTTCATCTGGAACAACTGAAAATACCAAACTCTCTACGTTTTATATGACGATTGATGCAGGGGATGGCAAGCAGCGATGTGCTCGTGTTTCCGTAAACAAATCTGGCACGTGGCGACAGATTATCGCTCGAGGTTTCAATACCTGCAACCTATCAAGTAACTCCCTCATAGAGCGTGCAGTTGTCAGTACATCAGAAATTCAATAACGGATTTTCCCTTTAAAAATAGGCCTGTTTTTGCTATACTTGATATATATGAGTAAAGTGCAGGCACAGAAAAAAATACATGAATTACGCGAGCTTCTAGAGAAACATCGCGTACTGTATCATGTGCACGATACACCAGAAATAAGCGACGAACTGTACGACTCTTTGATGTTGCAGCTACATGCTCTTGAACAAGAGTTTCCAGAGTTTGACTCTCCTTTGTCGCCAACTCATCGTGTTGGTGGTACACCACTTTCAAAGTTTGTAAAAGTGCGTCACGATATCAAGCAGTGGAGTTTTGATAATGCTTTTTCATATGAAGATTTAACTTCTTGGGAAGAAAGAAATCTGACGCTTCTCCATAAAGCAAAGATAACAACGCCACCAACCTATGTTGCTGAAATGAAAATAGATGGACTCAAAGTTATTTTGACGTACAAAGAAGGACGCCTCATTTGTGCTGCTACTCGAGGTGATGGAGAAGTTGGTGAAGATATAACAGAAAATATAAAAACAGTGCGTTCTATACCACTTCTTTTGTCGCGGCCAGTTTCTATAACCATCATTGGTGAAGCGTGGATGAAAAAGAAAGACCTCGAAAAGATAAACAAAGATCGTACACGGGATGGTTTGCCTCTTTATGCAAACACTCGTAACCTAGCAGCTGGAACACTTCGTCAACTTGATCCACGTATTGTTGTACAGAGAAATATTCAGATATTTGCATACGATATTGAAGGTGGTGTGTATGCTTCGCAAGAAGAAGAGTTGCGAGCGTTGAGTGCTTTTGGTTTTTTGGTGAATAAAGATCGTAGAGTTTGTAGAAATTTGAAAGAGGTTCAGTCTTTTTATGATGCTTGGAAAGAAAAACGAGATAATCAAGACTATGGTATTGATGGACTCGTTGTAAAAGTAAATGAAAGAAAACTATGGGACAAGCTTGGCTACACAGCAAAGTCTCCACGAGGGGGTATTGCGTATAAGTTTCCTGCAGCAGAGGTTGCAACCAAATTACTTTCTGTTACTTGTCAGGTTGGACGTACCGGAGCCATCACTCCTGTAGCTGAGCTTGAGCCGGTACTTCTTGCGGGTTCTGTGGTTGCGCGTGCAACACTTCATAACGAAGAAGAAATAGAGCGATTGGATGTGCGTATTGGGGACACTGTTGCACTTCGAAAAGCAGGGGATGTGATACCAGAAATATTTGACGTGTTCACAGACCTTCGTCCAAAAGCTGCGAAGAAATTTATCATGCCAACAGAGTGTCCGGAGTGCGGGTCAACACTTGTAAAAGAAAGTGTAGGCAAAGAGGTATCTGCTGCATGGTACTGCAAGAATGGAGAATGCCCTGCAAAACACCTTGAAGGACTCATTCACTTTGTTTCCAAAAAAGGCATGAACATAGAAGGGTTGGGGGATAGGATTATTGAAGAGTTTCGCGAGCTTGGACTTATTACAAACCAAGCATCTATTTTTAAACTTCGTAAAGAAGATATTGAAGGATTAGAAGGATTCGGTGAAAAGAGTGCAGAGAATATTATCGCTTCTATCGAAACTGCAAGAAATGTACCCTTGGGTAGATTTTTGTATTCACTTGGTATTCGTCATGTTGGAGAAACAACAGCAAAAGACATTGCAAAGCATATGGGGACATTTGAAGCTATTAGACATGCAACATACGAAGAGTTATTGGCGGTAGAAGGTGTTGGAGAAAAAGTTGCACAGTCAGTAGTTGAGTATTTTAAAGATACAACAAATCAAAAGGTGCTCGGTGAACTTTTGAAAGAAATTACCGTGAGTGAAGAAAAGAAAATACAAGGTGGCAAGCTCGCAGGTCTGTCATTTGTTATCACTGGAACACTTCCAACACTTTCACGTGATGATGCAAAAGCACTCATCGAAGAACATGGTGGCAAAGTAACAGCCAGTGTTTCTAAGGCAACAAGTTACCTTTTAGCAGGAGAAGGTGGGGGTGGTAAGCGAACAGATGCAGAAAAATTTGGGGTAAAAATCGTAAGCGAAGAAGAGTTATTGCATATGGTATAATCCTCTGTATGTCATTTACCAAAGAAGATCTTGCAAATATTGCGTCCTTGTCTCGTATATCGGTAACACCTGAAGAAGAGGATAAAATGCTTGCCGATATGCAGGCTATTTTGGGTTATATTTCAGAAATCAATGAGGTTTCTGGAGATGTTGTTCGCACTAAAGGCGAGCACTATAATATTGTTCGAGAAGACATCATTACTCACGAAACTGGCTCAAATACAGAAGCGATATTAAATGAAGCTCCGGACACAGAAGATGGATATGTAAAAGTTGCACAAGTGCTGAAATAAGGTATGAAAAAAACTCTCAAAGAAATTCAGGAAGATTTTAAAAACGGTTCTCTAACGGTGGAAGCGCTTGTTGAAGAAGCTCATGCGACTATCAGCGAAAAAGACGAAGAGATACATGCAATTTTAGGTATGTATTCAGATGATCTGATCGAGTCTCAGATTGCGCGAGCAAAAAGTATGCTTGCATCAGGAACTGGAACTCTACTCACCGGAGTACCGATTGTTCTTAAAGATAACATTGTCGTAGAAGGCGAGCGTGCTACTGCTGCATCAAAGATTCTCGCTAAGTATACCTCTCCATATGATGCAACTGTTGTACAAAAACTAAAAGATGCTGGAGCGATTTTACTTGCACGTGCAAACATGGATGAATTCGCCATGGGGGGTTCAACAGAGAATTCAGCTTTTGGTGTTACCAAAAACCCTCATGACACAACTCGTGTAGCTGGTGGTTCATCTGGCGGGTCTGCTGCTGTTGTTGCATACGGTGGTGTTCCTATTTCGCTCGGGTCAGATACTGGTGGTTCAATTCGTCAGCCGGCATCATTTTGTGGCATCGTAGGGCTCAAGCCTACATATGGTGCAGTGTCACGTTATGGTCTCATGGCGATGGGTTCATCATTGGATCAGATTGGTCCATTTGGAAATACCATAGACGACGTGGAAGCCGTGTTTGATATCATCAAAGGAAAAGATGCTCTTGATGGTACCTCTGTAGATCTAGGGATCAAAACAACTCATGCAGATCTCAAAAAGAAAATCGGTGTGCCATGGTCATTTGTTCGACGTGAAGGAATCGATGCAGAGGTTTTGAAAAACTTTGAAGCATCACTTGAGAAGTTAAAGACAGATGGGTATGAAATTGTTGACGTGAATATAGAGCATCTAGAAAAGTCACTTTCTGTATATTATGTTGTTGTGTTTGCAGAAATCTCTTCAAACATGGCGCGCTATGATGGTATCCGATATGGGTTGTCTCTAAAAGATGAAGATAAAGCAAACAGTATGATTAGTGGATACTTCAAGACACGAACTGACGGGCTAGGAGATGAGGTTCGCCGCCGTGTATTGCTTGGCACCTATGTGCTTTCATCAGGGTATTATGATGCGTATTACAATAAAGCCAATCTCGTTCGAGAAATGCTCCAAGAAGAATTTGCTCAGGTGTTTAAAGATGTTGACGCTATCGCCCTCCCGACATCTCCAATCCCTGCATTTGCGATAGGTGAAAAATCAAGCGACCCACTCGCCATGTATTTGGCAGATATCTTTACGGTGCCGGTAAACATTGTTGGTGTTCCAGCTATCTCTATCCCGTCAGGTAAAACAGAGAGCGGTCTACCTCTTTCACTTCAACTTATTGCTCCACATTTTCACGAAGGTGCACTATTCACTATCGGACGAGATTTTGAAAAGGTATACTAATAGTACGTAATGTACTCGCTTTCCATCGACTATCTTTTTAATAGAGTCTATGACGTACTTCTTTGGATAAAGTATGTATGGCTTTTTGGTATTCTTCGTACAAATCCAGACGACTATATAGCAAAGCATGCAGAGAGAGAATTTGATGGTCTACGAGATCGAGGTTGGTTTGATGCGTACTTTGCACAAAAAGATGCTGTTGTCCCTGCAGCTGATACAAGTCTGACATTGTGGCAGCGTATACTTGAAAGCTTGGGAATACAGTCTCCTGATAGTGATGGAGATGGTATACCAAATGTCGCTGACGGTCAGCCGTATGATCCGTATAACTTGACTCAGGCAGAGCTCAAAGAGCGATACGAAGTTGACTATTCCTTTTGGGATAAGGTACGAGATCTTTTTGGTGTAGGTCCAAAAGATAGTGATGGAGATGGTGTTCCAGACAGTTATGAAATCACTCATGGCATGGATCCTAAACATAGAGATACTGACAGAGATGGCTTATCTGATGGTGTTGAGCTTGCTCGTGGCACTAACCCTCTTAACAACGACTCAGATAGAGATTTAGTTCTAGACGGACGAGATGAGGCGCCACTTGATGCAGGCATTTCTTCACGAGGATTAGATACAGACGGGGATGGGGTTAGTGATATGATGGAGGCTACACTTGGTACGAACCCTCGCATGAAAGATACAGACGGTGATGGTATTCCAGATAATATGGATACATATCCGCTTGATATAAACAATAACAGCAACGGAGCTTTTGATCTGTCTGGGCAGCTTAATGGGGCACAAACAGCAATTCACAATCCTGTGCTTTCATTTATGTCAGATGTCTTGTCGCTTGTCGCGGTGCTCGGGCTCATCTTTTTGGTATACGTCATCATTCGCTGGTTCTTGGAGTTTTCAAATGCGCTTGAACATTATGAACATCACTTTGGTCATGGAGATGACCGCCATCACGGTGGACATGCACCACATCATTCAGATACAGACGAAATGCCGGCGGGTATTGCTGGGCTTCCGATTGGTGAAGGTCTCACTATCCATGCACCAACAGCTGCTGACTTCAATGATCATCCAAAGTGGGCGATCATCCAAGGGTATATGACAAGCCAAGCCGAACCATTGTGGAGAATCGGTATTCTTGAAGCAGATAATATGCTGCGCGAGGTTTTGGCTGAAAAAGGATACCAGGGGGCAGATGTTGGAGAAATGCTTCAGTCTGCGAGCTTCAAGACGATACAGCTTGCATGGGATGCGCATAAAGTTCGTAATCGTATCGCTCATGACGGATCAGATTTCTCTCTAGGAGAACATGAAGCAAAACGAGTCTACGCACTCTACGAATCGGTGTTTAGGGAATTGAAGGCGATAAAATAGTCCTTGTAGTTTGTTCTATGGTGTGGTATTATATTCTGACTCAAAAAGAGTGTGTGTCCTATAATATAGCGGAGTAGAGTAGAGGTAACTCACGAGGCTCATAACCTCGGGACACTGGTTCGATTCCAGTCTCCGCAACAAGTAAACTACGTGACAAGGTTTTGGTTTAAGCGCCGCCCACGTAGTGAGGCGGCGCTTAAAGGTTAAAATATGTCAGCGTAGCTCAGTTTGCTACGCGCGGGCACACATAAGCGCTATAGTCAGTTGGCTTATGAGGTGATAGATTAAAAGAATATATGTCGGCGTAGCTCAGTTGGTTAGAGCGTGGGACTCATAAGCCCAAGGTCGGTGGATCGTTCCCACCCGCCGACACCCGTGTTAGACGGATTCTAGTTTTCTGCTAGAATGTGTAGACACAAATAAATATGCAGTCGTAGCTCAGCTGGTTAGAGCACCGCCCTGTCACGGCGGGGGTCGTGGGTTCAAATCCCATCGACTGCGCACAAAATAAAAACACCTCAGAGATAAACTGAGGTGTTTTTATTTTGTATTGGTGGTTTTATTTTTCTAACACCTTAAACCCTTCGTACACACCGGCGTTTTTGAGAATAGATTTTGTATACCGTTCGTATTCAAAAAGTGGACACAGTGAAGCTTTTGCTTTAGAGATAGAGCAGTTTACGTTTACACTCTTGTCTTGCTTTTCTTTGTTTTGGAATATAAACCCAAATGTCATATTCACAATTTCAAAAGAAGAGAACTTATCTGTGAGTCCTAGCTCCTCTAGAGTGTCTTTGAGTGCTTGCATACCAGCTTGGTCACGAGATGTAGGGAGCGATAGTCGCAACTTCTTTTTACCTTCAGCATAGCTTAGTGTCACAGACTTGATAGATGCTTTGATAAAAGGGGTACCCTTGTTGTACTGAGTAAAATCCAGTGAAAGATTTTTAAGTGGTGTGAGGTCGTACATCTCTATTTTTTCTTCATACCCACCTCCAGTTACAACACGGAGGAATGTATCCATAAAAAGCATTTTCGTTTCTTTCCCAACAGTCCCAGCAACAAGGACAACTTCTTCTTCGGGAATATACGCAATACGTACAGATGCGATACGGCGAGTGACATGCTTTCTGTCTATCTCTCCAGTTTTCGGGTCTATTTTTTCAGATCTGTCATATGCTCCTTGGAACTGTGATTCGATATAGAGCACGTCATCGATAAAGATATGATTCATCTCTTGCTCTGTAGCATTGTCGTCTTTGTTTGCTAAACGAGTAAACTCCCGAGCAAGTTCTGTGAGCTTCATGTCTACTTCTACGTGATCAACTTTTTTAGCTTCATAGCTGATGTAACTCTTTGAAGCATAAAATGGATACAAAAACGCAAGCTTGTCTGTGATGTCCGGGTGGCGTAGGTACAGGTACAACACTACATCATGGTCGCTTGCACATTCGACTTCTGGTTCGAACTCTTTTCCAGTTGTGGTCAAGAATAGTTTTTTTCCAAGAGATGATGTGTGGGCGCTTGTGATAGACGCTATATATGAAAGGTCTTTAGTAACTGCAAGCCTTTGTTCTGTGTCGAGTGACTTTATAGCATCTTCCATCATTGAGACAGCTAGTTTTCGAGGGGTTTGGTCGTTGATCTCAAAAAAAGCCTGACCACCATGCTCTCCTATGAGTTCTGAAACAAGTTCGTGTGCAAAAATTTTTGAAAAGTATTTCTTCGGAGAAAAAGATTGAGCCATGCAGTAAAAGATTTAGAAATAATGTATGAGAGTGTACCACAGAGTACCAAGTATCTGCTTCGTGTGATAGGATGGGTACTTTCATACATATGTATTACGCCCTAAAAACATCATACACACTTCTTGCCCTTGTTGTGCGGTTCATATATATGGTCTGTATGTTTACGTGGCTTGTGATTTGCGCACTTATCGAATGGCTGAAAGGATTCGCTTTTGTTATGTCTACCTTTCAGCGCTTTGCTCCGCCACTTGGTATTCTTCTTCTCGGTAGTCTCATCACAGAGCTACCTTTTTGGGCGCTTTGTATTGCTGCGCTTCTCCCGATTGGACTTGTGTTACCAGTTTTTGTTGTTCTCTTTATTGCTATGTTGGCTATATAGCGTAGTATGTATATATGAAATTTGAAGACAAAGTAGAGCGACTCCGCAAAGAAAAGTATAAAGGAATAGAAACACCAGCATTTTTGGCTGACGTTGCAAAGATGACAGCAGGTGAATCACTCGAGTATCTCCTGGGTGAAGTTGTATTTGCTTCTGCAAAAGTAGACTTATCATTGCGTCCGATGATTCCACGACCTGAAACAGAGTTCTGGGTCAAACAAGCAATCGAACATACGCTCGCAACCAAACGACTCTTTGTACTTCGTACACTTGATCTTTTTTCAGGTTCTGGTTGTGTCGGGCTTGCAGTTGCAAAAAACATTCCGGAAGCTACTGTTGATTTTATTGAGCTTGACCCAAAGCTTAAGCCTGGGATAGAAAACTCAATCATCAGAAACAACATCAAGAAACTTCGTACACGCGTACTCATAGGGGATACATGGGAGGGGGCAGCAGGGACATATGATGTTATCTTTGCAGTTCCACCGTATGTGCCGCAGTCTATGAAAGAAGAAGTGATGAAAGAATTGTCTTCCGAAGAACCACTTTCATTTTTTGACAAAGAAGAAGGATTTTATTTTCACACAGAAGTTTTGAAGCGCGCGAAAGAGTTTCTCAAAGATGATGGAGTTTTATATCTTGAATTCGATATCACTCAACGTGAAAAAATCGAAGAGCTAGCAAAAGAATGCGGCTTTACAAGCTACTCGTTTCTCAAAGACCCATATGGGCATGAGTGTGTGATACAGCTTACAAAGTAGCTCTCTACCCAATAAACCCTTTTGAATCAAACAATGTCTTTTTCTGCTGAAAAAGCATTTCCCTCTCGAATCGCCATTCTCCGAGAATTGATTCAAAAGGGTTTATTGGCTCGTATGTCTATAAATAAACACAACAAGTACTTGACTTTTATGTAAATATATGCTATAGTATAAGAGATGAGGTTTCGTGCCTCAGCTCTTATACAAATCGGTCAACCTTAGAGGAGAAGACTATGCTGAAGAAATTGATTATCAGTTCGTTCTTGTTTTTTGCGATGGTCGTTAGCTATGCTGGCGATCTGAAAAAGGACGAGAACAGTCTCAACCAAGTGTTCTGGACCAAGCGTGCCTGCGCCGCCGTGGTGTGGAACGAAAAGACCAAGGAATTGGTCAGGTTTGAACCCTGCTGGAATGAAGAGGCAATTCCTTCATATAGTGGAAATGGTAAAGCTAAGGGTGTCGCCGTCTTCAAGCGCGGTAAACAAACCTGCTTTCGTTCTACGGGTGAAGTTGTTACCTTTACCGAGTTCCTGGACACAAACCCTGGCCAACTGCGCGGTAAACTTATCAAGACGGTACGGAGGCTGACCGTGAAGAACCCAAGTTCAGCTTGCTATTCTGAGTCAGGTCTGTAACCCGCCGACCGCGCTAAACCCGCGCAATCCAGCGGGTTTTTTTATTTTTGTATTTTATCTACCCTATGAGCATGAGTGTGTGATACAGCTTACAAAGTAGGAGTACGTATTGACTTTTTATAAATAAATAGTAGATTCACATATAAATCTGCCGCTGTGGTGGAATGGAGATGTGAAAATGATTTATCTGAAAAGTCTCGGTTTTGCATTCGTGTTCCATGGTCTTGTTTGGGTCGCTACATGGCTTATCGCTGGTCTTACAGCAGAACCAACAATGAGTGATGTAGAACTTGCAGTTGATATGCTGTATACGTCGCTCTACATTTGGTTTTGCATCGCCGGTGCTTTCTTGCTTTTGAATTTCAAAAGAGTGAAAGTAACAGCGCGTGCAATCGCTGCGCGCATGGTTCTCCTGTGGAGCCCCGTTGGTCTTGGCTGGTTCTTTATGACCACAACCGGAGTGGTTCACTTTTACTTGATAGGTATGTTTCTATCAAGTGCCGTCTTCTGTTATGAAGCACTCGTACTCAAATCACGAAAACATAACAGTGACTAAGCACAAAACTCGCCTTCACCGGCGGTTTTTTATTTTCTAAACACAGCTAGTTTTTAAAAAACAACTTGACTTTATTTTAAATTCGTTATACTATTCTGTTCGTTCATTCATGTTTTCAGCTGGCGTATTGCCCAGACGGACATTTGCTACAAAAGGAGCAGACATGGACAACAATCGCAACACGAAAGATGGTGTCTTCCAGGCCCGTCCCGACCAGAACTCTGCCGACAAGTTTGTCATCCTCATCTTTGGTGGCCTGCCGCCGGGTGCGAAGCCTCCGCAGACCGTTGACGATGTGCCGGACGGCAACGTCGACCTGATGCAGGGCAGCATCCAAACCAAGGCCGCCGGTCTGATGGCGCTCGCGGAATACCGCAAGAACAGCAAGTCCGGCGCGCAGTTCTTCCTCTACGGCGAAGAAGGTCTCGTCGCAGAAGACGAACCCGTTGCCGCCTGATCGACCGCGCCGGTCAGACAACCACAACCGCCCTCACCGGCGGTTTTTTTATTTTTAAATACCTTGTAGGTATAGGCTTACATACTTGACTTTTACATAATAGTGTGCTATATTTTATATGTTCAAGACTGTGGCAATCCCGCCACTAACCGTAGAGGAGGGTCTATGAACTTCTTTGAAAACTTCTCCCAGTTCCGTCAAAACCCCACCGACGTGACCTTCTTCCCTCACAGGCAGTTGGCATCGAAGGTGTTCAGGATGGTCCACGAGACCTATATGACCAACTGGGACGAACCCGTGCGCTTGCGCCCTGACGTCACTCCCGAAATGCTGGAGGCCTGCTTCTCGCGGATCTTCGGCAAAACGGCGATGACCAAGGTCGTGGCACTCCTGCCCGAGCTCGTGAAGAACGTCGGCGACGACAACAACGTCGACGACTTCTACCGCGAACTCATCGGTCAGCGCCAGCTTCTCGCTGAGACGGCCAAAAAGTCGGCGTGGGGTTCGCCTTCCACGGAAGACGCAGACAGTATCGCGTTCCTCGCGTTCTGTTTGCTGGAAGGTGAAGGTCAGGTGAACTGCTTCGTGGCGCAAGCCCAGAAGCGCATCCAGACTGTGCACTGAACTGCAACTCGCCCAACGGCGGAAAACCCGTTTCGGCGGGTTTTTTATTTTGTATAGTAACAAACTCCACTTTCCCGTGAGAACTAACTCTCGGAAACTGGCGAGTTGAGAGGGAGGCAACTTTTTAGCAAAAAAGTATGCCGTTTAGTTCGACGGGAAAGTAAAAAGAAAAGAATCTGTATTATGTATTTTAAAAATCCTAACATTGACAAAACATATCTTATCTGCTAGAATAGTCATATTATTTCCTTATGGATATCCTTGTGTAGTCAGTTTATGTGACGCGTTGCGATAACCATACATCTATCTTTTCTTGATAGAAGAGTCTTCATCGAAAAGAAGTCGAGCGCAAATAATCACATTAACCTTAATACAAACTACATTTATGTACACCATTACAACTGGTGGGTCAGATACTGGCTCACGTTCTCGTTTCTCAGATCGTCCATCACGTGGCCGCTCATTTTCATCACCTCGTCGCGAAGGTGGATTTTCTCGTGGAGGTTCTTCACGTGGACGATTCGGTTCTCGTTCTGGAGGAGCTGCAAAGCCGTTTAATCCAAAGAAGGGTTTCCGCAAGGACTTCATCGATGAAAAGCTATTTATCAATAAAGAAGTCGCAGTAAGCGAAACAGACACATATACACCAACAAATTCATTTATGGATTTTGGTATTGCTGAAACATTGTCTGCAAACCTTACCGCAAAGGGTCTTATCCATCCATCTGCTATTCAGGACCAAGCTATTCCTGTAGCGCTTTCTGGTAAAGATGTTGTAGGTATCGCCTCAACTGGAACTGGAAAGACTGCAGCATTTCTTATTCCACTTATCAATAAACTCGTAGCAAACAATGATCAGAAGATCATGGTGCTCACTCCTACTCGCGAGCTTGCGCTTCAGGTAGAAGCAGAGTTCATCAACTTTACTCGCGGCATGAAACTCTTTTCTGTTGCTTGTGTGGGTGGTGCTCCAATCATGCGTCAGATAAAAGAACTTGAACTTGGTGTTCATGCTGTTATCGGAACTCCAGGACGTGTAAAGGATCTTATCGAACGCGGCAAGATCAACATGTCATACTTTGACTCAATCGTACTTGATGAAGCAGATCGTATGCTTGATATGGGATTCATTGACGATATGCGCTCTATCCTCGGAGCAATGCCAAAGGCAAAGCAAGGACTTTTCTTCTCTGCGACATTTTCTCCAGAGATTAAGCGTCTTGTGAGTGACTTCTTGAATGATCCAGTAACCGTATCTATCAAAACTCGTGATACAGCTGCGTCTGTGATGCAGGATGTTATCCGTGCAACTAGCGATGCTGACAAGTTGGAAGCCCTTCATGAGATTCTTAACAAGCCAGAATATTCAAAAGTACTTATCTTCCGCGAAATGAAGCGACACGTTGATAAGCTCGCTGATGAACTCAAGGCTCGTGGGTTTAACGCACTTGCTCTTCACGGAGATATGCATAACCGTGAACGTGAGCGTGCTGTGAAGTCGCTTGAGTCTGGACGTGTGCAGGTTGTGATTGCAACAGACGTTGCAGCGCGAGGGCTTGATATCTCAGATATCTCTCTTGTGGTCAACTACGATATTCCAAATAACTACGAAACATACGTTCACCGTATCGGTCGTACAGGACGTGGAACAAAGTTGGGTCATGCTCTCACGTTTGTACCAAATCATCGATAATCTTTAAAAACAAAAGCGGCGCCCTTACAGGACTGTGATTTCAAAAGACTGATTACAATCTAAGAAATCGGGAGCCTATGGCGCCGCTTTTGTTTTTACTTTCTGGGTGGCAGACATCTTTTAAAAAGACGTGTCATTTTCTTGCTAGAAAATGCACTCATGCTCAGCTGCCCGCTTGCGCAATACTTTTTAAAAGATGTCTGCCACCCAGGGCTACATATCGTTGAGTACATGCAACCTCTCCAGGAGTGGTGGTATACTTACTATATATGAAAATCATGCAATCATTTCGTTCGTATGTGAATCGTTATACGTTTATTGGTATCGCAATTGGACTTGGGGCTGGTATGTATGCGTTTTCACTTCTTGTTCCAAGTGGTATGGATATGATAGGTCTCTACTATCCAGAACGTCTAGCAAAAGCAAAGAGTTCTCACATGCTTTCTCTAAACGAAAAAGATGGACATCATCAAAACAAATACATGATGGGAAAGGTTACAAGTGAAGAACAGTTCCTCAAAGACATGGTTCTTCATCATGAAGCGGCTGTAGAAATGGCACGACAGGTGCTTCTGCTTAATCCTCGCGCTGAAGTAAAAAAGCTAGCCGATGACATCATAAATGCACAAACAACTGAAATAAAAATGATGAATGATTGGTTGGCTGCTTGGAAATAAAACAACATGCGAGATACAACACTTCTTTTTCTAATAAAGACATCTGAAAGTGGGGTGGTTACAGATATATGTCTTGCTATGAAAAAGCGGGGGTTTGGAGCGGGGAGATGGAATGGTACTGGAGGTAAAACTGAATCGGGAGAAACAATCAAAGATGCTGTCGTACGTGAGACGCAAGAAGAAATTGGTGTCACGGTATCTGAGATGTCCAAAGTCGCAGAGCTTACATTTACCTTTCCACACAAACCAGAGTGGGACCAACTAGTTCATGTGTTTTTTGCTGACGAATATGCCGGAACCCCAACAGAAAGCGAAGAGATGAAACCTGCTTGGTTTGCGGTTGCAGATATTCCATATGATGATATGTGGTCAGATGATAGGTTTTGGCTGCCTGAGGTTTTGAAAGGTGGCTTGGTTAAGGCATCATTTAGTTTTGGTGAGGGCGATAGTGTCACATCACAAGAAGTAAACATCGTAAGCGCCTTATAAAAAGCTTTGTCTCGTTTGATATACTAACCTGTATGGATAAACGAGAGGCAATGAAACAAATCAGAGATGAAGTGCTTGCCCTAACTTCATCTCCCTTGTATGCCTATCGCACAGAGAATAGCTATGTTCCTGTTATTGGAGAAGGGGCGCACGATACGCATATTCTTTTTGTAGGAGAAGCGCCAGGAGAGCAAGAAGCCAAATCTGCTCGACCATTTTGTGGACGCTCAGGGAAACTCTTAGATGAAATGCTTGGGTCAATCAATCTTGATCGTGAAAAGGTCTATATAGCAAACCTTGTAAAAGATAGACCACAAGACAATCGTGATCCAACACCTGAAGAGATAGCCCTATACGCACCATTTTTGGATAGACAAATAGAAATCATTCAGCCAAAAGTTATCGTGATGCTTGGACGGCATTCGATGAATTATCTTTTTAAACGTGCAGGCATAGAAGATAAACTGTTACCTATTAGCAAAATGCATGGTGAGCTATTTGAAGGGGATTTTGGGTACGGAAAAGTTGCATTGCTCCCGCTCTATCATCCCGCTGTTGGGTTGTATAACCCAAACATGAGAGGTGTCATGTTTGAAGATTTTAAAAAACTAGAACAGTTTAAATAAAAAACCGCCGAAGCGGTTTCATGGTCCAAATGTTTGGAGAATGCTGTCAGTCATGCCCCAACCCACAATCAAACCAAGAACAACAAGCAATGCATTTACTTTGAGCTTCGGTTTGAGTCTGCGGAAGCTGGCGGGTGAGTGGACATAGGTGTCTCTCCAAATCCACATGAGAGGGCGGTGAAGTGTTTTCCAGCTAAGGGGTTCATCGTCTGAAAACCAGAAACTGTAAAACAGATACAAAATAAGGAATGCTCCGACGAGCATTCCAATAGCGTGTGCCATAAGAATTCTCCTGTAAAAGCTATATTTCTATTATAACACGAACTCAACAGAAAGTCAATTTATGTATTAGGCAGATGCTTTAATCTTCTTCAAAAACTTCTCAAAATGTTTTTCTGCTTTTTCTCCTTTCCATTTATCCATATTGCTACAAATCTTCATGTCAGTTACATCGATACCAACGAACCCGAACACGCAGATTTTCCAATATGATGCCAAAGGAAGAATTGGAAGATGATACCACCATCCTGTTCCACCAGCAGTTGCAAAGATTTTTGCAGTTTTACCACGAAGCATTTCAACCACTTTTCCATCCGGTGTGTAGCGGTACGCAAAATGCACCCACATCGTCAGATCTATCCAGTTTTTCATAATCGCAGGAGGTAGTCCCCACCAGATTGGATGCACTACAACTATTTCATTTGCCCAGGTGATTTGATCTTCAAACGTTTTTTGTAGTTTCTGAGGCTCCATTTCTCGGATGTTGTCGAAACATAACAAGTCACACGTATATTCCTTTGCATACAGATCAACTATCTGCACCTGTGCACCTTTTGCTCGTTTTGCTTGCGCGTATGTGTCTGCAATTCTATGCGTATGACCAGATGGAGATGGGTGAGCTTTAACGATGAGGATATTCATATAGAGTAGTGTATAGGCAATACTGTATAGGGACTAGTGGATATTGCTTGTATTTTTTGATAGCATGAAATATAGATTCATTCACAGGAGAACGAAATGAAGCATTCGTGGTTGAGTGTTGTGGCGGCGCGATTGTTTACTGCGCTACTGCCCAGACCGGTCAGTGGTCGTGGTATCGCATACGACTCAGGCTATGCAGCGTTTTATTACGCTTGCCAGTCAGTCGTTGTTGATTGGCACAAAAGTGAGCTCAAGCGGCTCGATGTTGACTACGCTACGCAACAAGCAAGTTTTGATCTTGTCAGGGCACGCGCTGAAGCGCTTAAAAATGGAATTGGTCCAAGTGACCCAAGATACCCAGATTTGTGGGATCATCTCAACTTGGGAACGCTTGGTAACCGAGAACCACCTGACGATACATGGTTATCAAAGCTGCTTCCACGTAAAAAGTAGGGGGCGGAATCAAGCCCAAGAAAGCAAAGCTTTCTTGGGCTTTTGTTATCCACGGTTGTGCCTTTACTAAAAATATAATGCGTGCTATAATCCGCACACATTGACCTCTGATTGAGTTTTGAACGAAAGGGCAATAATTTACGTAAATTATTAGGGTTTAACTATACAAAGAAGAAAAGGAGACACCACCTCCTTTTTCGCATGCTTTCATTATGCCAAAGAATACACATTCAACCGTGCGACCTGTGAAAACATTCTCGAAATATCGAGACCCTCTTACTAAACTCCCTAACCTCGTCGAAAACCAGATTCTTTCATATAAAGACCTTACCGAAAAAGGTATCGTTGAAATTTTCCGCGAGTTTTCTCCACTACGTGACTATTCTGAAAAGAAATTTGATCTTGAGTTTATCTCATTTGAACTTTCTGCTCCAAAATACGACGAAGTCTACGCAAAGGAAAACAAGCTTACCTACGAAGCTCCACTTCGCGCTCGTGTAAAGCTCACAAACAAAATCCTAAATACTATTAAGGAACAAGAAATCTTCATGGCGGACTTTCCGCTCATGACGGTTCACGGTACGTTTATCATCAACGGTGTTGAACGTGTAGTTGTTCCACAGCTCGCCCGATCATTCGGTGTTTTCTTTGATTCTGAAGAATCAAAAGGAAAGCGTTACTTTGGTGCAAAAATCATTCCTTCACGTGGTGTGTGGATTGAACTCGGAACAGAAGCAGACGGTGGTGTATATGTTCGTATCGACAAGAAGCGTAAATTCTCTGTAATTGCACTCCTTCGTGTTATGGGACTCACAAGTGATGAGTCTATTCGTGCTGCATTTGAAGGAAAAGAACAAGCTCAAGCGCTTATGTCTGCACTCATCGAACGTGATGATGTCAAAACTATCCATGATGGATACATCGAAATTTACAAGCGTCTCCGTGATGGTGACCTCGCTACTCCAGAAAACGCAAAGGAATACGTAGATTCTATCCTTTCACCAGAGCGTTATGACCTTTCTCCTGTTGGACGTTTCCGTTTCAACAAGCGTTTCGGCAAACCAACTGATGCAAAGACAGACAAAGACGCCGCACGTCGTACGCTTTCAAAGGAAGATATGGTTGAAATCATCAATCACATGATCGAACTTAACAGCAATCCTAATGCTGAAGAAGACGATATCGACCACCTCGGAAGCCGTCGTGTTCGTTATGTAGGTGAAATGATGGCGCAAAAGATCCGTACAGGTATGATGCAGATGAAGCGAAATATTCAGGACAAGATGTCTGTTATCGACACTGATACGACACTTCCAATCGCAATCATCAACCAGCGACCACTTCAGGCTCGTATCAAGGAATTCTTTACAACAAACCAGCTTTCTCAGTTCATGAACCAGGAAAACTTGCTTGCGGAAGTAGAACACTTGCGTACGTTATCTGCCCTTGGTCCCGGAGGTCTTACACGTGAACGAGCAGGTTTTGAAGTGCGTGACGTGCACACATCACACTACGGTCGTGTGTGTCCAATCCACACTCCAGAAGGTCCAAACATCGGTCTTATCTTGCGTCTTTCTAACTACGCACGTATCAACGACTTCGGTATTATCGAAACTCCATACGTAAAGGTAGAAAAAGGAAAGATTACAAAGGAAATCACATACATGAACGCTCTTGAAGAAGAACGTCATACGATTGCTCACGCAGGAAATGAATACGACGAAGATGGAAAGCTTGTGAACAAGCAGGTAGAAGCTCGTGTAGCAGGACAGCCAGCACTTGTTGATCGTGAAGAAATCGAATACATCGATGTGGCGACAAACCAAGCGTTTTCTGTTGCGACATCTATGATTCCATTCCTCGAACATGACGACGCGACTCGCGCACTCATGGGTTCAAACATGCAGAAGCAATCAGTGCCACTTATGTGTCCAGAAGCTCCAGTTGTTGCTACCGGTATGGAAGCAGAAGCTGCAAAGCACATCGGACGCCTCATCCTCGCAGAAGATGCAGGAGAAGTGAAATATGTTGACGCAAAGAAAATCGTTATCAAAAACGACAAGAAGGAATATACATATGACCTTATCAACTTTGCTCGTACTAACGCGTTTAACCTATTCCACCAGCGACCAATCGTTTCTCTTGGAGACAAGGTAAAGAAAGGACAGGTGCTCGCAGATGCTGCAACATCAGACAATGGACAGATTGCACTCGGTCACAACATCCGTGTAGCGTTCATGTCATGGAATGGTGCTAACTACGAAGACGCCATCATTCTTTCAGAACGTCTTGTAAAGAACAGCAAGTTCTCTTCAATCCACATCGAAGAATTCGTATGTAACGTACGTGATACAAAGCTCGGTGCTGAAGTAACAACACACGATATTCCAAACGTTGGTGAAGGAAAGCTTAAGAACCTCGACGAAGACGGTATTATCCGTATCGGTGCTGAAGTTCGCCCAGGAGACATCCTCGTAGGTAAGATCACTCCAAAGGGAGAAACTGAACTTACTCCAGAAGAACGACTTCTTCGTTCTATCTTCGGTGAAAAGGTTCGTGATGTGAAGGACTCATCTCTTCGTCTTGATCACGGAAAGCGTGGACGTATCATCGGTGTAAAGGTATTCTCACGTGAACGAGGGGATAACCTCGAAAGCGGTATCATCAAGCGTATTCATATCGAAGTTGCGCAGATTCGTAACATCTCTGTTGGAGACAAGCTTGCAGGGCGACACGGAAACAAAGGTGTTATCTCTACAATCCTCCCAGTTGAAGAAATGCCATTTGACGAAGCAGGAAATCCAATTGACATGATCCTTACACCGCTTGGTGTGCCATCACGTATGAACCTTGGACAGATTCTTGAAATGCACTTGGGTCTTGCAGCGGACACGCTTGGATACCAGGCTGTTGTTCCTTCATTCCAGGGTGCAAATGAAAAGGAAATCAAAGAAGAACTCGTAAAGGCAGGATTCAAAGACTCTGGAACTATGCAGCTCTTTGATGGTCGCACAGGTGAAGCATTTAATCAGGAAACTGCCGTTGGTGTCATGTACATTATGAAGCTGCATCACATGGTTGAAGACAAGATTCACATGCGTTCTATCGGTCCGTACTCTCTTATTACACAGCAGCCTCTTGGTGGAAAGGCTCAAGGAGGAGGTCAGCGTTTTGGGGAAATGGAAGTATGGGCTCTCGAAGGGTACGGTGCATCACACATTTTGCGTGAAATGCTTACCGTTAAGTCTGACGATATCGTAGGACGTTCGGCTGCGTTTGATTCTATTATCAAGGGTGAAGATGTTCAGGAACCTAACACTCCTGCGTCGTTTACGGTGATGTTGAATACACTCCGTGGACTATCGCTTGATGTTGTTCCGCGCAAGATAGAAGGTATGGAAGAGCCATTAATCGGTGAATCATCTCTATAATTACTAACTTCATCAATCACACAACTATGAAAACAATCGACACAAACAATTTCGATGCTCTCGCGATCAAGGTTGCTTCTCCTGAAGCAATTCGCTCATGGAGTTTCGGTGAAGTTACGAAGCCAGAGACGATCAACTACCGTACTGGACGTTCAGAACGATACGGTCTTTTTGACGAACGTATCTTTGGACCTGAAAAGGACTATGAATGTTACTGTGGAAAATACAAGCGTATTCGTTACAAGGGTATTATCTGTGAAAAATGTGGAGTAGAAGTTACAAAGTCTATCGTTCGTCGTGAACGAATGGGGCATATCGAACTCGCGTCTCCAGTTGCTCACATCTGGTTCCTTCGTACAGTTCCATCTCGTATTGCTCTTATCTTGGCTCAGCCAGTATCTGACGTAGAAAAGGTGGTGTACTTTGCCGGATATGTTGTAAAGTCAGTTAATCAGGCCGCAAAGGAAGAAATTCTTGCGAACCTCGATTCTGAATTCAAGGCAAAAGTAAAGTCAGCAAGTGATGAAAAGACACAGGACAAGCTCCGTGAACTTTTGACTGCAACAAAGAAAGAAATCGAAGAAATCAAGCCGTGGAAGATTTTTGATGAGCTCACTTACCATCGTTATGCGATGAAGTATGGTACATGTTTCGAAGCAGGTATTGGAGCAGAAGCAATCTTTGAAATCTTTAAGACAATTGACCTTAAGTCACTTGAGGAACAGATCGTAAAGCAGCTTGAAAAGGCTGGAGCGCTCGAACGTGAAAAAGCTGAAAAGCGTCTCTCACTTGTACGTGCATTCCAAAACTCTGGTATTCGTCCAGAATGGATGTTTATGTCAGTGATTCCTGTTATCCCTGCAGGTATTCGACCTATGGTTGCACTTGAAGGTGGACGCTATGCGGCATCGGATGTAAACGACCTGTACCGTCGAGTTATTAACCGAAACAACCGTCTCAAGAAGTTGATGGAAATTGGCGCGCCAGATGTTATCTTGCGAAACGAAAAGCGTATTCTTCAGGAAGCGTGTGATGCACTCATCGACAACTCAGCTCGTCATGGACAGGATGCTGTTATGAGTCAGTCTCAGAAGCGTCAGCTCAAGTCACTTTCAGATAACTTGAAAGGTAAGCAAGGGCTTCTTCGAGGAAACCTTCTCGGTAAGCGTGTAGACTACTCAGCTCGTTCTGTGATCGTCGTTGGACCTTCACTTAACTTGAATGAATGTGGTCTTCCAAAGCACATGGCACTTGAACTCTTCAAGCCATTTGTTATTTCAAAACTTCTCGAACGAGAGCTTGCATTTAACATCCGTGGTGCGAATAAGTTGATAGAAGACGGAATCCCAGAAGTATGGGCGATTCTTGAAGAATGTATCGAAGGAAAGTACGTGCTCCTTAACCGAGCTCCTACACTTCACCGACTTGGTATTCAGGCGTTTAACCCTCGTCTTATCGAAGGTAACGCTATCTCTCTTCACCCACTCGTATGTCAGGCTTTCAACGCTGACTTTGACGGAGACCAAATGGCTGTTCACCTTCCACTTTCTGTAAAAGCACAAGAAGAAGCGCGAACACTCATGGCTGCTAACCGCAACTTGCTCAAGCCAGGTTCTGGAGACTCTATTGTTAACCCACGCATGGACATGGTGCTCGGTGCGTATTGGATGACAAAAGAAGTTCCAGGAGAAAAAGGTGAAGGCAAATACTTTGCTTCACCAAACGAAGCAATCACTGCACATGACTTTGACGCTGTTTCATTCCGCGCAAAGATTTGGGTGATGGCAAACACTGACAAAGAAAAGTATGCAAAGTTTGAAGGTAAGCCATTCCAAACAACAATCGGACGCCTCCTTTTCAACTCTGTGTTCCCATCTGACTTCCCATACATCAATGACGAAGTAACTCAGAAGAAGCTAAACGCTATTATTGACGAAGTTATTTTGACCTACGGTCTTGAAACTGCTCCAAAAATTATCGACAAGATAAAGACATTCGGTTACAAGTACGCAACTGTTTCTGGAACTACATGGGGTATCAACGCTATTAATGTGCCAGAAGAAAAAACAGGACTTGTGAAGAGTGGTTGGGAGCAAGCTGGTAGAGTAGAAGCCGACTTCCAAGAAGGTCTCCTTTCTGAAGAAGAACGATACGAACGTACTATCGACGTATGGCAAGGTGTTCGTAAGGAGATTGAAAAACTCATGCCTCACTCGTTTGCGGTACACGGTTCTGTGTATGACTTGATCACATCAGGTGCCCGAGGTACTGTTGCTCAGATTATTCAGATGGCAGGTATGAAGGGTATCATCGTGAACAACTCAGGACGCAACATCGACTTCCCGGTTATCTCATCATACAAGGAAGGTTTGACCCCGCTTGAATACTTCATTACAACCTACGGTGCTCGAAAGGGTAACTCTGACACGGCGCTCAAGACAGCTCAAGCTGGATACCTTACTCGACGTCTCGTGGATGTGGCACAGGATGCAATCATCACTGAAGTAGACTGTGGTACACGCGAAAGCAAGCAAATTCGTAAAGAAAATGCTCTTGGTATCGAAGTTCCAATTTCAAAAACAGTTCGTGGACGTATCATCGCTGAAGACATTTCTGTTGATGGTAAGGTTCTCTTCAAAAAGAATCATCTTATCAGTAAGGATGATGCGCTCGCCGTAGAAGCAGCTGGAATCACAGAAGTAAAGGTGTTCTCACCACTTACATGTGAATCACTCCATGGTATCTGTCAGAAGTGTTACGGACTCGATATGGGTCGTAACAAAAAAGTTGACCTTGGAGAAGCAGTTGGTATCGTCGCAGCGCAAGCTATCGGTGAACCAGGAACACAGCTTACTATGCGTACCTTCCACTCTGGAGGTGTGGCAGGAGCTGACATCACTCAAGGTCTTCCACGTGTTGAAGAAATCTTTGAACGACGCATGCCAAAGAATCCAGCTATCATTGCTCACGAAGCGGGTGAAGTAGTTGCGATTCGTGATGAAGGAAAAGAAAAAGTTATTGTACTCATTGTTGATGAACCAGAAGTTGCAAAGGGTAACAAGAAGGGCAAGCAAGGTGAATACAGTGTTCCATTCCGCCGACAGCCAATTGTAAAGATTGGAGACAAGGTAAAGAAAGGACAGTTCTTGACTGACGGTTCTGCTGATATCGAAGAACTCTTTACACATGCTGGTAAAGAAGTTACTGAAGAATACATCGTGTCTGAAATCAACAAGGTGTATGAACTCCAAGGTGCTGCGATTACACGTAAACACGTTGAAGTTATCATCAAGCAGATGTTCGGACGTATCAAGATTACTAACCCAGGAGAGACTCGCTTTACTCAGTCTGATGTGGTTGAAGTTTCAAACTTCCGTCACGAAAACATGCGTACAAAAGACGCTGCGAAAACTGAAGCAAAAGGCAAGCATCTCGTGCTCGGTATCACTGACGTGGCGCTCTCTACAGACTCATGGCTCTCTAGTGCGTCATTCCAAAACACAACTCGTGTGCTCATCACAGCCGCTACTCGTGGCCAAGTAGATGAACTACGAGGTTTGAAGGAAAACGTTATCCTCGGACGATTGATTCCAGCGGGAACTGGTCTTCGCGAAAAGGAAGGCAAGTAAGAGAATTTAATAAAGCAAAAGCGCGCCTACGGCGCGCTTTTGCTTTTCGTAGTATTTAAGTATAGGATGTAGTAGAAACTGTACATTTGTATTAGTAACCAAGGAGAACGACATGCAAAACCTACCTGCACCGCTTCGTCCGAGCGTTCGTCAGACAATGGGAGATATAAACCCTATCGGAAACGTTCTTGTTACAAAAGGAAAAGGCGGACCAACGTATTTGGTAGATATTTATCCTTTAGGTACGCAACCAGGAGACGTCAAGCGTCCACACGATGATCTATCCAGAGAGTTTTATGGCATTGTGATTCCAGTCGAAGATCCTGAACCATACTTAGCAGCAGCTATTCTCAAGTATGGTGGTGGAAACGAATATGTGGGATGGGTCTATCTTGAAAAGCTTAATGATGGGCACTTGGTTGTCAGAAAAGAGTAGTCCAAAAAGCAACCTCCAACCCCGCCTTCGGCGGGGTTTTTGCTTACGTGGTAAAATAGGGGTAATGAACCCTAAAGACCAGATCAAGGAAAATCTCTCGATTACAGATGTGGTTGCTACTTATGTACGTCTTGAAAAATCAGGTGCCCAGTTTCGTGCGCGGTGCCCATTCCATAACGAAAAGACGCCATCGTTTTATGTCTCTCCAGAACGAAAAAGTTTTCACTGCTTTGGGTGTCAGGCGCATGGAGATATATTTACATTCGTAGAAAAAATAGAAAACATACCTTTTTATGAAGCGCTCAAAATACTTGCAGATCGAGCAGGTGTCTCGCTAAAAGACGCACAAAGAAACAAAGAAGAATCTCGTCTTGTTGCACTGCTTAAAGATGCAACAGAACACTTTACAGTTAATCTACACAAAAGTCCCGAAGCAAAACAGTACCTTCTTGAGCGAGGTTTATCAGAGGAAACTATTGCAACATTTCATATTGGATTTGCAAAAAACGAATGGAGAGATTTGTTTATCAAACTCGCGTCCCTCGGATATCAACCTGAAGAGATGGAGGCCGCAGGGCTCATGATAAAAACAGAAAAAGGATATTATGACCGTTTCCGTGGACGTATCATGTTTCCTATACGAAATATCTCTGGGGCCACAGTTGGGTATTCTGGACGCATCATGCCGCAGTTTGTGGAGCCGAGTGTGGCACAAGGTAAATACGTAAACACTCCAGAAACTGATCTGTACCATAAATCAAAAATACTCTTTGGATATGACACTGCAAAAAAAGTAATGCATGAGAAAAAAGAAGTGGTTATCGTTGAAGGGCAGATGGATTTGTGTATGAGTTACCAAGCAGGGGTTCACAATACTGTTGCTGTGTCTGGGACTGCATTTACCGATGAACACATCAACCTCATCAAGCGTTTTTGCGACAAAGTCATTCTTTCATTTGATACAGATAGTGCTGGGCAAAACGCGTTTAAGAAAAGTGCAATGCTCTGTCTTTTGGGTGGGCTTGATGTGTATGTGGTTGATGATCTTGGAACAAAAGACCCAGCAGATCTCATTAAAGATGACCCACAAGCATGGATAACCGCTTTAGCATCTAAAGTTCATGTAATAGAAAAACTACTTGCAACTATTATTGACGCGAAAGAAGACAAACGTGAAGAGGGGCGTCGCATTGTTGTTGAGGTTTTGCCGTTTATAAAAGCTATACAATCTCCAATTGACCGTGCGCATTTCATCAAAGTTATTTCTCAAAAATCTGGCATAGGAGAACAGACACTTCAAGAAGAACTAGTTCGTGGACTCGCTCAAGTAATTGATCAAAAAGAAGAAGTAAAAATAGTTAGTATTCCAGCAAAAGAACGCGTCACTCGCGAGCTCATAGCTTTGATACGTTTAAAAGGCATTCACAACCATGAGAGTATTCAAGAGTTACAACTTGATATGGATCAATTTCCAGAAGCAATCATCGGAGAGGAAATGTTCAGACTAGAAGAGCGTCCATTTGGAAATGTGGATGATTATCTCAGTGATCTTGTAAAAACGTACAAACGAGAAATCTTTAAAGAACGTATCACAGAACTCCAAGAAAAACTGCGCACACCAGGAGAAGACCACGATGCTATCATGAAGGAAATCCAAGAAATCACAAGAGCTCAGCCATAAAACCACAGGTGTATTTCCTTTAATACTAGATATCAACAAAAACACGTAGACGTATAGTGGTATTTGTGCTATAATCCGCGAACACGTCATATGGCGAAAAGTAAAGGATCTTCACAAAAGAAAAGCGTTTCAAAGAAAAAAACAGCAAAAACTGTTTCAAAAAAGGTAACCACCAAAAAGGTAGCATCATCAAAAAAGAAGGTAGCTCCTAAAAAAGTTTCTGCGAAGAAAGTATCCAAGAAAGTTATAGCCAAAAAGCCTGCAAGCAAAAAACCAGCTGCAAAGGCATCTCAAAAGAAAATAGTTTCCAAGAAAGCAAAACCGGTAGTCGATGCAAAGCCAAAATACAAACCAAAGGCATTTACCATCAAAACTGGTCCTTCAAAACCAAAAGTTGAAGTCAAAAAGAAAATAACGACTCGTGAACAAAACGAGGTAGAAATCCTCCAAAAAGGAAAGGAGCGTGGTTTCATTACGTATGATGAAATCATCAAATACTTCCCAACTATCGAAACAGATATTTTGTATCTCGAAGAGCTCTATGAAAAGATGTCTCAGGCAGGAATCGATGTTCTAGAAGGAGGGAATCTCCTTGATATGGATGATGATCTCGCAAAAAGTGGAAGCGACAGTACACATGATTCAATTCAGATGTATCTTCGTGAAATCGGTCAGTACGCCCTCATCTCTGGAGAAGATGAAGTAGATCTTGCTCGCCGTATTTTAAAGGGTGACCAAGAAGCAGGGATACTGCTTGCAAAAGCAAACCTTCGTCTTGTGGTATCTATCGCAAAGAAATACGTGGGTAGATCAAGTGACCTTACACTTCTTGATCTTATTCAAGAAGGGAACATTGGTCTCTTTAAAGCTGTGGAAAAATTTGATCATACAAAAGGATTCAAGTTTTCAACATACGCAACATGGTGGATTCGTCAGGCTATCACGCGAGCGCTCGCGGATCAGTCTCGTACGATTCGTATTCCTGTGCACATGGTAGAAACAATCGCCAAGTACAAGCAAGTAGTGCGTCGTCTTTCCCAGGATCTCGGGCGTGATCCACTTGCAGAAGAAATTGCGGTAGAAATGGGGGTGGATGTAGAAAAGATTCACATCATTGAAAATATCAACCAAGATACTGTGTCTCTCGAAAAGCCGATTGGAGACGATGACGACAAGTCTACGCTTGGTGAATTTATTGCCGATGACAAAATCATGTCACCGGATCAAGAATCATCTCACCGTATTCTTGCAGATCAGATCAACGAAATTCTCGACGATCTTTCTCCAAAGGAGCGACGTATTGTAGAAATGCGAAATGGGCTCGGTGAATTTGATGGTGTTATGCACACACTTGAAGAGGTGGGAGCAGAGTTCGGAGTTACTCGTGAACGTATTCGTCAGATTGAAGCAAAGGTTCATGAGAAGATTCGTTCTCATGATAAAGCTGAACGATTGAGGAACTACTAAAAAGTAAACAAAATCATTCCATCTACTTTGTCACTACGGAATTTTTCTCAATCAACGTAGTATTACCTACGTCTCTTTCGAAAAAATCCTAAGTTTCGCGTACCTAGAATAATTTTCTTGACTTTCACTAGCTGTCATTTCAAGAGGTTCTCTTTAAAGAACCAATAATAAAATAATGAGAGCGATGCCTACGGCATCGCTCTCATTATTTATAATTAAGTTGCAACTATGTCAATGGAACCTTGCAAAATCCCTTTAAATATGGTATTATTTTGGAATGTTGATTGATCACATCACACTTCATATAAAAGCTGGCAAGGGCGGAGACGGCGTTGTTCGTTGGCGTCGCGAGAAAGGTATTCCTTTTGGAGGTCCTGCTGGTGGAGACGGAGGTAAAGGCGGAGATGTATATTTTCGTGTTATTCGTGATGTGAGCGCTCTTGCTCAGTACAAGCAAAAAGAAGAACGCGAAGCACAAGGTGGTGAATCAGGACAGAAGCGTTCTATGCATGGAAAAAGTGCTGAAGACCTCTATTTGACGGTTCCAATCGGAAGTATTATCTACAATCGTGAATATGATATTCGATATGAATGTAATACAGAAGGAGAAGAGATTCTCGTACTTCGTGGTGGAAAAGGTGGACTAGGAAATGAAAAGTTCAAGTCTGCAACCAATCGTACACCAGAAGAATTTACAAAAGGAGATATCGGAGAATTTGCGACATTTGATATTGAACTACAACTCATCGCAGATGTGGGCCTTATCGGCCTCCCAAACGCCGGAAAATCGTCTCTATTGAACGCTCTTACTCGAGCTGGGGCAAAAGTCGGAGACTACGCTTTTACAACGCTTGAGCCAAACTTGGGCGCATATTTCGGATACGTTCTTGCGGATATCCCAGGACTTATCGAAGGAGCAAGTGAAGGAAAAGGACTTGGACATAAATTCCTTCGTCACATCAAACGTACATCGATGCTTGTACATCTTGTTTCTGTGGAAAATGAAGACATTGCAGACGCATATACAACCATTCGCAATGAACTTGGTAAGTATGATGCTGAGCTACTCGACCGCACTGAAATCGTCGTGCTTTCAAAAACAGATATGGCAACAGATGCTGACGTAGAAGAGAAACTACAAGCACTCAAAAAGATAAGCGGCAAAGACGTAGTAACACTATCTCTCTTTAAAGATGAAACAGTAAAAGCGTTCGGTGATACACTCATCAACGATATTAAGAAAATAAAAGGCTAATTTCCTTCGAGAAGATTACTTCGTGCTCCAGGTGTGATGAACCCAATATGTCTAACATCTGCCCCCATGCAGAGTGCGAGTGTGTATGCTACAGAGTTTGAGTTTTCTGTTTCGTCAGTTATACGAAAACCATATGGAGGATAGGGAATGTATTCTCGGTTTATTTTTTCTTTACATGTAAGTCCTGCACTCCACTTTGCTGTGATGGTATCTTTGTCGCCCTCGGCAATAATGACTCCTGGGAAACTTTTTTCTGCCAAATAGTATCGTGTCTCATCGAATTCCCATACACGCAGTATGTCTGTTGATTTGGTACCGATATATTTCCAAAGCCCAGTCACAGGGTCTGTTGCAAGTCCGTGTAGTTCAGAGACAATCGCCCCTGTTCCATCTTTGAGTACGATGTAGTTATGTCCGGCGAGGCCAAAGAAAAGAGGGTGCTGTAGTTTTTGTATACTCCAATTTCCCGGAACTGGTTTTGGTTCGGGGTACATGTATGAGTTGTGGGTGACGCCGTAGAGGAATATCAAAAAGAAAACACTAATGATAAAGTCTTTTTGTATATGTGCAGGTAGATAGTCGCGAAGCATTCTCTCTAGTGTATGCTATGCGAGAGCTTCTTTCAAAAGTTCTTGGAAAAGTTGTGGGTTGCCAGAGCCTTTTGATTTTTTCATAGCTTGTCCCACGAAGAACATGAACATGCTTTCTTGTCCTCCTTTATAGTTTGCAACTTGAGTTGGGTTTTCTGCGAGCACTTCTTGAATAATTGCTTTGAGCGCCTCAGGGTCATTTTTTTGAATCAGTCCTTTTTCTTCTGCTGTTTTCTTTACATCAAGTGTGCTATCAGCAAGCATAAGCGGAAGAAGATCCTTTGCTCCACGAGAAGAGAGTTCATTTGCTTGAATCATATCAAGCAGTGTTCTAAATGAAGCTGTGCGTGGAAAGTTTTCAGATACAATATCACGCCCTTCTTTTTTAAGTAATCCAAAGACATCTGCTACGAGGTAGTTTGCAGCAAGTGTTGTATATGTTGCGTCTTTTCCTGTAACTACTTCATCAAAATAGATAGCAACATGTGGGTCACTAATGATGATTTCAGTTGCGTCTTCTTTAAGTCCTGCTTGTATGAGGCGCGCGCGGCGTGACGCAGGCATTTCTGGGATTTCTTTTCTGAGCTCTTCGTTATCAAAGAGTTCTGAAAGATAAAGCTTTGGAAGGTCTGGGTCAGGGAAATAGCGGTAGTCATGAGCATTTTCTTTTTTGCGCTGTGAAAATGTTTCCATCTTTACTTCGTCCCATCCACGAGTTTCTTGGATCACTTTTTCACCAGATTCGATCAGGTCTATGTGGCGAGCGACTTCGTAGTTGATGGCTTCTTCTACAGAGCGGAATGAGTTCAAGTTTTTTACTTCACACTTTGTACCAAAAACATTCGGGTCTTTTGAAACAGAGATGTTTGCCTCTACGCGCATCTGCCCCATATCCATGTTTGCTTCTGATGCGCCGACATAGCGAAGAATGCGTTGTAACTCGCGCGCAAAAGCACCTGCTTGCTCTGCAGAGTGGATGACAGGTTCAGTAACGAGTTCCATAAGAGGTACACCTGCGCGGTTATAGTCTACGAGTGTTGCGCCGTTTTCGTGTGATGATTTGGCGGTGTCTTCTTCGAGGTGAATACGAGTGAGTTCTACACCATTGATTGAACCACCAGAAACGATAGGGAGTTTGTATTGTGAAAGTTGGTATCCTTTTGGGATATCAGGATAAAAATAGTTCTTGCGATCAAACTCTGTAAAGTCGGCGATGTTTGCTCCAACTGAAAGTCCAACCTTGATAACTTTCTTTATAGCTTCTTTGTTTGCAACAGGAAGGGTGCCAGGGTGAGCCATACACACTTCACAGACATTTGTGTTTGGCAGTGCTGCTTGAGGGTCGTTTTTACAACCACACCACATTTTTGAGTTGGTGTGTAGTTCGGCGTGGACTTCAAGTCCAATAGTAGTGATGTAGTCAGACATCTGACCATCATATCATACAAAAACCTTATATTGAAAGGGGATTAACGAGTGCCAAGAATTGACTAATACTTTTTTATGTTGTATAATATTTTCAATCTGTTCCATAACTCGTAACCAAGGAGAAAGCATGAGTTCTGAAAAGTTTAACGGTGGCATTGACGCTCAAATCGAGAGTCTGATTGACCAAGGAAAGCATTTCGGCAAAGGTGGCTCGCTCGCCGTCTTCCGGGAGAACTACTTTCAAGCGGCTAAAGACGATCTCGCCTACGGCGAAGTCGGTTTGGCTATGCAGTACATCAATGTGATGTACTCTGCCATGTCGTTTGCCGCAAAGGGGTCGACGTTTGAAAAATTGCGTCGCATCCCAATCCTTGCCATCAGGCTCAACTGGTGGGCACAGGAAGTACTTCTGTTTGAGGAAGGCAGCACCTTCGGTCTCCCTGTTCAGCAGTTGCAAACATTGCTTGCTGTGTTTGCAAGAACGCTTCAGGTTTTGCAAAAAATGCATTTGCTCTGGCTATTTGAGGAGACGCGAGAGCACTTGAACGACGACATCAAGAGAATTCTTGAAACCCTCCAAAAAAGAGCTCAAGAGGCAAAGGAGCTACATCAGGACCTGACTGGATTTGAGACTGTTGTCGACCCGCTTCCTGCGGAACTCAGTCTTCTGATGGCACAAGCGACACTGTTTGAGCTTCACGCCGACGCTCTGTATACGTTGTCATCTGACGATGCGCAAAACATCAGATCGAAAGTTTGGTTAACCGCTAAGCACTACTCAGGCAAAAAGAACATGTCTCGTGACGATGCACAAGTTGCCGCAAGACTTTTCCGGTCAATTGGTTTATACCAAGATGCTGAAAAGGTTGCCTTACAAGCAAACAATTTTGACCAGGCTCGCAAAGCTCAAACGTGACGAGCAACACAAACCACCTTCGGGTGGTTTTTATTTTACTTCTATGGTGTGGAGATTGATTCGGTTGTCTTTCGGATATTTTTTAAGCCATGTTACTTGGCGCTTGCCATATTGATTTGTTTTAAAAGTTAACTGCTTCACCATTTCTTCGTATGGTACAAGTCCGCGCAGGTATCGTGATACATATCGATATTCAAGTCCAAGGCGTTCAAGCGTATCATGAGGTACTCCTTGCGCTATGAGGTCTTTCACTTCATCTACCATGCCTTGATCTAGTCGTTTCAAAAGTCGTGCAGTTATCCTTGTATGCAAGAGTTCACGAGATGGCTGTAAGATGTACATCGTTGTTATGTATCTGAGTGGCGCTTCAGGGAGTGTCGGCACTGCACCGAGTGCTTCCGCAATTTCAATTGCGCGAATGAGACGTACTCGATTGTGAGGTCCGATAGCGTCGAGTCTGTGCGCATCAAGTGTGCGAAGTCGCTCCACGAGCTCTTCCGTTGTCGCTAGTTCAAGCTCTATGCGAAGTGTTTGGTTTGGTGGAACCTCTGGAAGAGGTTGGTCATAGATGAGTGCATCGATGTACTGACCTGTGCCTCCACAGATGATAGGGGTTTTCCCGCGAGCGATGATGTCTTCTAATATAGGAAGCGCTTTGTCTTTGTATGTGGTGACACTGACATCATCTCCCACGTCAAACACATCAAGCATGTGATGTGGTACACCCTTCATTTCTTCGTGAGTGATTTTCCCAGTGCCAATGTCTAATCCTTTGTAGACTTGGCGAGAATCAGCAGAAATAATCTCTCCATCAAGCTTGATTGCTAGATCAACAGCAAAGTCACTTTTGCCGCTAGATGTTGGTCCTGCTACGACGATAATGTTCTTTTCCATACGTGATACACTACCATATATGTTGATACTCTACACTAAAGATAACTGTGAATATTGTGAAAAAGTAAAGTCTGCATTTGCTGACAGTCGCGTTGTGTATGAAGAAAGAAATATTTCTAATCCAGAATTTTTGAAAGAGGTTCAAGCGCACGGTGCACGCACGATGCCGTTTTTATTTGATACATCTGCAAATACTGCTATTCGTGAATCTGATGAGATTATCGACTACGCTCGTGAGTATAGTTTTTAGAATATAAAAACCACCCGAAGGTGGTTGGTTGGTGCCCGCTGAATTACATGGCGGCCGGGTGATCTGCGCGAACCAGGAACTTGGCGTGCACTGTCACAGCTTGGCTGAGGTGAGGGTGCTTTGCCCGCACCTGGTCTTCAGTCACATCGATGACTTCCATGGGGACTCCAGTGAGCTCTCCCTCGGTCAGTTTTGTGCGGCCAAACAGTTTGCCGGCAACGCCGTTCTGTTTGATTTTTTTCGGGCACGCGATCACGTGGTCGCCTTTGTTGATTCCCATCTTTGCTTTCGCCATGTGTACTCCTCGTATAACGGCTGTTGAAAAAAGAACGGAGATTTCATTCTATATCTTTTTTTATTTTTGTCAATGTTTGCCTACACACAACCCCTGCGATGAGGCAGGGGTGTCACTAGTGCGTACACGGTGGATGTGAATTCGGGGTTGTGCTTTCGCGATAAGCCGTACCATGGACAGTCTCATAGCTTTCGAGGAGTTCAATTCCTTTCGGCAAAATAGCAAAAACATCTCCATGCTCTTCATGGTATACGTGGTTTACATATCCGCGATTGCTGAGGTCAAATAGACAGGCTCGAATATCTCCAGTTGAATACGTCTTGTTTGTTAGTTCTGCAACAAGGGTTCTTACAAAAGTAATACTCGCATGCACCCATGTTGCTTCTGTGCTTTCTAGGGCTTTGGCTAAAACTATCAGGATACGAAGATGGCGTTTTGATACCGTTTGAAGGGTTAGGTCGCCACACTCAGCTTCTCGTATGAGGTTTCGTTTGTGTGCGACATCCAAAAAATGAGCAATGTCAGCAAGAGTGGCTTCTTTCCATGGTTCATCCATGATGTTGCTCCAAAAAAGTGACGATTTTTACAGCCTATCACTCATATATTATCTCTGTAAAGTACGTGGTATAATTGCCTGTACGTTAGGTAGGTATACATAAATATGCCGAGGTGGCGGAATTGGTAGACGCACACGACTCAAAATCGTGCGGGGTAACCCATGAGAGTTCGATTCTCTCTCTCGGCACCGTTTAGGATTTTATGATCCAAAAGAGAGTCAAAAGGCTTATTGAGCATTAGCTTATAAGCCTTTTTCTCTTTTGTATAAAAGTTCAAGAAGATTTTACGCATGATGTAGTCAATATCAGGTATATGACGCATTTTAGGTAGTAAAATACTGACTTTTTCCAATAGTTCAATGAA